>JBCLQO010000003.1:0-159592 GCA_041223665.1 Lachnospiraceae bacterium 46-15 | reverse complement strand
CTCCCGTTGGACCGGTCGCTCCATCTGCTCCTGTGGCTCCCGTTGGACCAGTCGCTCCATCTGCTCCTGTGGCTCCCGTTGGACCGGTCGCTCCATCTGCTCCTGTGGCTCCCGTTGGACCGGTCGCTCCATCTGCTCCTGTGGCTCCCGTTGGACCAGTCGCTCCATCTGCTCCTGTGGCTCCCTCATCTCCTGGACATCCTTTCGGTCCTTGGGGACCAATCGGTCCTGTCACACCCTGAACACCTTGTGGGCCAGTTACCCCTTGTGGGCCCATCGGTCCTGTCGGACCGGTCGGACCTGCTGGCCCCGGAATCCCTCTAGGCCCCTGAGCCCCTATATCTCCCTGTGGTCCCACAGGACCTGTCGGACCTATTGGTCCCGCTGGACCCTGTGGACCGATATCTCCTTTAGGACCTTCACATCCTGGATCACCCTTCGGTCCAACATCACCACGAACGCCCTGGATCCCCTGAAGCCCCTGTGGTCCAGCATACCCCCTCGGACCAGCATAACCTCTTGGACCTGTGTTTCCAGTAGGCCCTACCGGCCCTGTATTTCCTCTCGGTCCTCTCGCCCCAGGAGCTCCAGGAATACCCTGTGGTCCCATAGGTCCCTGTTCGCCTCTGTCTCCCTTAGGACCGGGACAACCAATATCGCCTTTGATTCCTTGCGGTCCCATAGGCCCCTGGTCTCCCTTAGGTCCTGCAGGCCCGCGTTCGCAACAGGAGGGATGGTATTGATTCTGACAATTATTATATGAATTCGTACAATCCACAAAAACCACATCCTTTCTTAATTATCTGAAAATATACTTAATAAGTATATTTTCTAAAAATATAATATGCTTTTCCCAGATATTTGTTACTTCTTTCAGTAAAACATGCAATAACCACACTCTAAGAAATTTGCAGATTGTCAAAATATTGCTTATTATAGAGATATGCCTTAGAATAGGGCTTACAGACCCCCGCTCTTTCATTATATTCTTTTGCTTTTTTCCAGTCTCCCATTCTGTCAAAACATACGCATAACTGTAAAAGCGGAACATAATCATAGCAATCTGGCAGGACAAATCCGCTTGAACATTCATTTAGTGGTCTGCTCAGTGCAGTTTCATACCAATAGGCAGCAACATGATAATTCCCATGTTCCAAAAAATATTTCCCAATTTCGCAGCATAGTTCAGCTCTCGGCAAATCAAAGCTCATGCTGCGTAAAAGAGTATTTAATGCGGATTGTTCCTGTTCCAGACAATAATAACAGTTGGCACAAATAGAACATGCTTCTATTTTATTTTCAATCCATCCTTCCTCTGAGCTCAGAAATTGTTCCAGCACAGAAACAGCCTCTTTGTATTGCTTGTGATAGTACAACTCCCGTCCATAATAATATTGGTGCCGCGGTTCTAAAAGTTTTCCCTCTGCCAGCGCCTTTCGGTATATATTCAGATTCCGATCTGGATCTTTGGCGTTTATTTTTTTGTGGCTAATCGCAATATCAGAATAAACAATATTGCCACTCGGAGGAATTACTTCATGAACTGCACCAAGCCAGCGGTATTGAGAACTGTTTCTGATCCATCTTTCTCTAAAATAAGAAAAAGAAGGTTTACCTGCTTCATCAAAAGAAGTATTATATTTCATCATTACAATATCTGCATCCGGTGATAAAGTCTGCTTTAACTGTAGAAATTTATCCTTTTCTGTTTCTTCCAGAATATCGTCGGCATCCATCCACATACAGTAATCCATAGACGCCTTAGAAAAAGAATAGTTTCTGGCATCGGAAAAATCATCTTTCCATAGATACGAATACACCTTTGAGGTATAATTAGAGACGATTTCTACCGTCCGATCCACTGAACCGGTATCCACAACAATTATTTCCTCCACAAGTTCTGCCACACTGTCAAGGCAGCGCCCAATATTCATCTCTTCATTTTTAACAATCATACAAAGGCTTATTGTCGGCATATTGATCCCTCCCGCTTCTTTGAACTATTACCTGCCAAGCTTTTCTATGCTCAAGTTCATATTGATTCTGGATACGCCCGCTGAAGAATCCCATGCAAAGAACAGTGTAGACGCACTAGGTATTTCAATAATAAAATATCTTGATATTACAAGAACTTCCTTCCGCTTTTCTGCCTCTGCGTACGCGCTGTAGACCTTCTGTACACAGTTATTAAATATGGGTGTAAGCTTTATAAAACCACGCCTTTTCATTATCGTGGATAAATAGTAATAGATAGTATAGTATCCGGGAGTCAACAATATAGAATAGTCATTACAAAGAGATATATTTTGGGTTATATCCGATATATTTATTTTAAGCGGAAGGCTGGCCTTTTCCGGCAAAATAAGCTCCTGCCCTATAAAGGATGCAAATATACTGTTTTGCGGATAACCAGGCGGTCCCGCCGGGCCACGTGGACCAAGTTCTCCTCTTGGACCTTGTGGTCCTGTAACTCCCTGCGGACCTTGTGGTCCTGTAACTCCCTGTGGACCGGTCTCTCCGCGTTCCCCTGGACATCCTGGCGGTCCCTGCTCTCCTCTTGCTCCCTGTGGACCGGTCTCTCCACGTTCCCCTGGACGGCCTGGCGGTCCCTGCTCTCCTCTTGGCCCCTGCAGCCCTGGCTCTTTACATTTAACGGAACACCCCGTCAGACCGCATTCTCCAGAACAGTCTGACAACTCCGTCTCTTCTGCTGGTTCATGCGGTTCAGCCCCACCATGACGAGAAGAATTATATTTTACCAATTCAGTAGTGTTTGTATACTGAGAAGAATCTGATACAACCGTGTTTGCCGCAGATACATAATTAGATGATGGCTGAACGGTGTTTTGATTATAGTTTGTGTTGAAATTCCTTCTCATGCCAAACAAATTCGGCGGATTAAAGAGCCAATTACCATTAAAATTATTCAATTCAAATCACCTCGTTCCTATTTGGTTTTGAGTGATAATACATTTATCCTACCTCTTACAATCGTTCCAAAAGAATCTATCACATGGGGATTCCGAGAGGACATAATAAATTATATGCACAAAAACAACCAGTCGGTTCCGCTTTACAAGCAGCATAACAGTATTTAACTCAGATACAATATGCCACGAAGCAAAAGAATTTATGTTGTTTGTTCTTTCTGCCCCTATATTCTAGTAAATTCCCAAAACAACCAGAAAAAAGAGAGCTGCCTTCCCGACAGCTCTCCATAGTCATTTCTGATATACTATTTTTCTTATAGCATACACCCAAAGGTGGTATTTCTCAGCAAGTCCTTCAACTGAGCGAACGTCCCGCTACTTTTCAATAATCGCTTTATTGTGCTTACTAAATCTCTTTCGCCAGCCAAACAATCGCCCTATGATTTCATTTTCCCTTCTTGTCTGCACCCAACACAGAACATATCATCTGCCCTATTGGTTAATAATCCAAGCTATAACTTTATCTTGCCGGCATCTGGAATCCGTCAAGCGCTTTGTTCAAATAATCATTGAACGGCTTCATAATACGGAACAGCTTTGCGGCTTCTGTTACAAATGTTTCCGCATCAACCAGAGTTTCATCTGCCACTGGATACTCCAGATACCAGCTTTTGAACTTTAAGTACTCTGCCTGGGGATGCTCCTTGTCATACCCGGCAGGAACATTTTTCAGCGATGTCCCCTGCACTTTGAAATACTTTTGAAACTCCGGCGCATGAATGATTTCTTCAAATTCGTCGCCGTGCTCTGTAATATAGCCACGGATCATTGTGGTTGCATTCTTAAACATATCTGCAAACAGTCCGCCGCCCAGAAAAGACTGACCGCCAGGCTTAACCATCAGATAATATCCTACCGGAACAGGCAGCTTCCCCTTAGAGGAAATATGTGCGCGAAAGGCTGGGTTGTATGGGGATTTATCATGGCTGAACCGGGTGTCCCGCACCAACTTAAAGGTGAGCTCCTTTGGCTGGTTATGCAGGATACTGGCGTCAAACTCCCCGATACGCAGAATAAGCGTCTGAATCAGTTCCTCAAACTGCGCGTTTGCCGCTTTGTTTTCTGCTTTATGTGCGTGATACCATTCCCGGTTGTTGTTCTCGCTTAAATCAGTCAGGTACTTTAAAATCAGCTTCATGTCCATTACTCATCCCTCCTATGCGTTTCCTACAACCGAAAAAGATGGACCGCTTAGGAAATCCTCAATAAACTTTTTCAAACTTCCTGGTGACTGATAGGTTTTGCAGAAAGAAAACTCATGAGAGATTCCGTCAATCTCCTCCATCGCTTCCTTGAATTCCAGCATTTCCTTCGGTACGGCTGCAGTAAAATCCAGCTGCGCAGGATTGATCCTGTGATTCTTAATCGCATAATTTACTCTATCTCCACAGTGACATGTCCCGTTTCCGTATTCGCCGCAGTATTCCTTTAAGAAATCTGCTACCTTCTTACGGACTCTTGAGAGACGCTGGCGATATGCCTCTGGTGTAATACCCAGAATGTCTCCAGCGATTCTGCTGTCTACCTTAAACATAGTACCCAGGATAAAGATACAACGGCTTTCCGCATCCAGGCACTGGAGCATTACGTTGGTACAGGAAAGCTTGAGTTCTTCCGCCAAAATGGATCGCTCCACATTCTGGGTCAGATCGGGCACATCACAGATGTCTGCGTTCTTGATATCGTCCCCGTAAAACTCAAAGCTGAGAGGGAACTTAGCAAACATGTGCTTCTGATAATTTTTTAAATGATTGGACGCAATACGGAACACCCAGGTTGAAAATGAACTCTCCCCCTTAAATGCGGACAGATGGGTAATGAGCTTCAGCAGGATATCTTGGGTTGCGTCCTCCGCGTCTGGAAAGGTTCCCAGCATACGCAGGGAAAGATTGAATATCAAATCCTGTACGCTGACAAGTACGGTTTCCAGCGCTTTCTTATCCCCAGCTGTGGCTTTTGTGATTAACTCCAATAATTCTTCGTTTGTGTACTGATTCATGCTTCCTCTTTTCTGAAGTGCAAATCATATTTATACGGGAATACAGCAGGAACCAATCAGCTCCGAACAGCAAACCTTGCGGCACTTCAAAGCAAAGTTTTCTCCGTATATATAGTTAGACAGCACTTTTCCTTTTATGTGACAGGAAAATTTATTTTTTTCAAAATCTCATTGATATCTTTATCGCATACCGTTTACTAAGACGTTTTCCGCTGCATTGATGGAATGCTTCAGCATGGCTGCCGTGATCCCATACAAATAGGGACAGCCTAAAATCGAAAGCGCTCGTCAATGTAAAGATTTGATTCCTGAACTACATACAGTAAAAGGACACCAACGTACACAGTGAACATTGGTGTCCTTTATATTAACTCATCTGACAACGCAGGTTTTTGAAAATCAGCGCTGCGGCAATCATCAGCAGTCCTGCTGCGAACATCCAAAGCTTTGCTGTATAATTGCCCATTGTCATAGAGAACAAATAAAAACTTCCCAATTTCGGTCCCATGCCGATATTAAGTGCGTAATAAAGTAACGGCGGCATGTATCCAATAACCGTATTTCCCGTAAGCGCTGAGGTCAGCATCCCTATAGCGCCTAAAAATATGCCGTCTGCTATCGTACCAAATGCCAGAACCGGCGTGACATCGCAGTTTCGCAGTTTCATATATACGCTGAACAGGATGATCAGCAAGGCGGCAATTCCTGCGGAATATACGGTTCGTATTAAGTGAACCTTGGCTGTGCTGCAATACTTGGAAGATACCAAATCATCGATTTCCTCGTTCTGCTCCGGCTGAAACACTGGCGTCAGAAACACAACGCCAATCAGGGAAACAAACATCTCCAGCGGCATGGCGGCGGAATTTTGGTCTAAATTGGCGGTGCCGATAAGTAATGGTGTGACCAAGCATAAGATGACAGCCACTACAATGGACAAAAGTGCATTATGCCTGAGGTTGATTTTTGCGATTTCTAATACCGGAAACCGCTTTTCTGAACGATACGTTTCCACCAAATTTCCCCTTTCTTTTTGCTTCATAAATCAGAATTGTGAATATTACCAGCAACAGAGAGATTCCCGCAATCAGAGCCCTATTCTGCACGAGGTTCTGAAAATTATCCAGATAATCCTGTGTCCGAAACCAGGAGTCTGCGCCTGCATTGTGGCGGGGAGCCAGACGAAACAGGGAATATCCCGATTGAACGGTTTTGATTCCCATATTCACATCGAACATCCACCACATCCCCTGTACTGCGACGGCAAGGGGCGTGCCTGTCAGCTCCGTTAAAAACATACCAATGGCTGTAGAAATCATCACGCTAGGCATAAGCCAGCCTAAGCCGTATTTCATCGGAGCCAGATAATCCATCTGCATTCCGCTATAACTGCTCCAGACCATCATATTTGACAAATAAGACAAGACAATTACCGGAAGCATAGCTGCCGTAACCAATGCCAGATACCGAATCAAAATCAGTTTGGCAGCGGAGGTTTTCTTTGTATAGATAAGTGCTTCCATTTTGGCACGCCCATCCTTCATACTCAAAATGACCGCCAGAAACACCGGCAGAATTGACAGCACCATAACGCCTGCATAGTCGGAGAACAGACGGGCATAGCCGCCGGTAACTCTATCGGAGTCTACCGCAAGGTCATACCGTTCTTTTGCTTCCTCGTAGGTCAGGGGAACAGAGCCATACCCAAGCAGAGAATCAACTGCATAATTGGAACCACCGCCCAGAAGACTGTCTGCCTGCCCCATCAGCTCCTTAAACCGGGAGTAGTTCATATCATTCCTCACTGCGAATGTCAGCTTTTCTGCACTGTCCTGCTGTTTCTCATCCGAGCCTATGCGAAAGCCTCCGTCATCGTCCTGCTGCATGGCATCCCCGCCAATCTGAAAACTTAAGTTATCCGAGCTGCCAGGAGTGGTTCCTGCTGTTTCCCGCAGAATCGTTTCCTTGTCGTTTCCCGTAATCTCGGAAAGGATTTCAGCCATTTTCGCCTGTTCCTTATCACTCAGCTTAACATGCTTGATAAATCCAATTGGATAGGTCGTATAGTTGTTATTGCTGAACTCCGTCAACAGGTCTCTCAGCGCAGCCGGCATAATGATTTCGGGAATTTCTTCTTGTTTGAATCCATAAGTTTCTCCCGGCTGGGGTTCTTGAAGAGGACGTTCATGAAAGCGGAATACTCCCTGAGAGAACAGACCAATCACAACAGCCGCAGCAAAAATCAGATAGGGAATTGATTTTACAATCTTTTTTATTTCCTGTAAAAACAGCATTACCATCCACCCCCTATTTCACCCAAAATTTCACAGACACCGCTGGTATGGAGATACAGCATGTATGCGTCCTCAATATTCGGCTCACATGCCTTAGCTCCCTGCATCAAGGCATCCGCTATAAATCGGATATGAACCTTATTGCCTTGGGTATGCATACTGGTAATGGAAAGCTGTCTCTTGAGCTGGGGCAGTTCCCGTTTGGAGGCTGTCATAGTAAACACTTTTCCTTCTGCTGCCTGCAGAAGCTCATCTACCGTGCCATTATAGATGACTCTGCCTTCGTTGATAATGGCGATATCCTCGCAGGCAGCCTCGATATCCCCTACAATGTGGGTAGACAGGATAACAATCTTATCCTCCGCAATCTCGGACAACAGGTTTCTGAATCGGACACGCTCCTCCGGATCCAGCCCGGCAGTAGGTTCATCAACAATCAGCACTTTGGGGTTGTTCAGCAGTGCCTGGGCAATTCCAAGACGGCGCTTCATGCCGCCGGAAAGTGCTTTTACTTTTTTATCCTGGTGCTCTGTCAGATTCACTTTTTTCAGCAGCCCGTTGATTCGTTCTTTTCGTTCAGCTCCATTCAGCCCTGACAAGATTGCCAGATATTCCATAGCCTCTCCCACATTCATGGAAGGGTACATGGAAAACTCCTGGGGCAGATATCCGATGATTTTACGGACTTCTTTAGCGTTTTCTATGGGAACGCCGCACACGGTAATCTCTCCGTCTTTCTTTTGCAGCAGTGTTGCCAGTGTCTTCATCAGGGTGGTCTTGCCTGCGCCGTTGCGTCCCAAAAGTCCGAACATGCCTTGGTGGATGGAAAGATTCACATCATAAAGCGCCTGTTTCTTTCCGTAAAATTTATTCAGCCCTTTGATTTCAATAGAATTATTCATTTGAAAAAGCTCCTTTCTCCAGATGTGCTTTCATCTGACAGATATAGGATAAAAGGAGATTTTCAACTTTTTGTCTACAACGGAAAAGATTTTTCAGGACAGCAACTACTATGCAAACGTTCAATAACTTCCGATTTTGTCTATTTCATTCCATTGTTTGAACACGATAATCTCTGCATCAGCTCCATAGCCGCTGTATTCAGATACCATTAGATACTTCTATCTGCAAAAATTCCATAACACCTGTCGCTGCTAATGGAATCTCATCATCCTCCATACATTTTATAACTTCTATAAAAATGTATGAAAACATTATGCGGCACACGTGCCTGAAAGTCAATGAAAAGCCATAATGATTTCTCTGCTGCCACTGGTATGTTTATCCAGGCACATAAAGTGAAAGCGTTTTCTCAACGTTTCACGCCCGTCCAAATCCGATTGCCCTGACAACATCAAAGATTATCCGCATTGATTTTAAAAAAGGGACGATTCAGCTCACCCTCATTGACGCGAATGATGGCACGTCTGCGTTTGGCTTTATGAAACTGGGGCAATTATATTGAAATTACACATAGGGGTTTGCTGCCTTGCAAAAAAACAAATCTATTATCCATTAAGTCCTCCTCTATCCAGTGACTTCATAAGGAAATCTTGACAAATAGGTAACTTGTTGCTATAATCAAGATATGCAACAAGTTACCTATTAAAGAGGGGTTCCATGAGTTTAGACGATTTGATTACAAGATTTTCAAGCACCACAGAAAATCAAAGAAAAGCTATTTTCAGCACATTATTTATTGCCGGAAATAAACTGCAAACACTTTTTGATAACCGCATTCCAGAGATATCATTAAAACAATTTATGCTGCTGTCGATAGTCAGGCACTCAAAAGAACAATTAACATTTACCCAATTAGGAAATATATTGGGCTGTTCAAGACAAAATATAAAAAAGCTGGCAGATGTTTTGAGGAAAAAAGGCTTTATTACTATTCAGCAAAGCCCCTTTGATACAAGAGCCATGTGCATTTGTCCCACTGAAAAAGTAAATGACTATTTTCTGAACGATTTTTCTGAATATCAAGGAGAATTAAAATATCTTTTTGAAGTTTACACAGACAAAGAAATCGAAACGCTTTTTATTCTTTTATCTAAGTTATATGCAGGGATAGAAAATTTGGAAAAGAGGACTGCCGATGAAAAAAAATAAAATAGTAATTTATAATTCGCAAACGGGATTTACAAAGCGGTATGCCCAGTGGATCGCAGAAGCAACAGGGGCCGATTGTCTGGACTTAGCAGTGGCAAAAAAGACACCTTTGGCTACATACGAAGCGATTATTTTTGGAGGTTGGGCATGCGCGGGCAGTATCAGTAAACTTAGCTGGTTCAAAGGTAATATAGACAACTGGAAAGATAAGAAGCTAATTGCATTTTGTGTTGGTGCAAGTCCGATAGACAGTCCAGAAATTGAGCCATTTCTTAAACAAAACTTTACAGAATCAGAATTAAAAAAAGTAAGTGTATTTTATTGTCCGGGCGGATTGGACTATGAAAAAATGTCTATGCCGTCAAAACTTATGATGAAAATGTTTGTAAAAATGCTTAAAGCAAAAAAGGACAAAACGGAGGCAGAACAGGAAATGATTAAAATGATTTCTGCGTCCTATGATATTTCAGACAAGAAATATATTAAACCGATTTTGAAATGCTTAGAAAGTTTCTTCCGATAACTGCAAGGGCTATAAAATATCCTTGTATGCCGTTCCTTTTGTATTTTATATTCCAGCCAGCCTGCATGGAACAACCACTGTATTCCATGCGGGATTCAATCTGGCAGGTGGACTGGATACGGCTATGAAACTTACTAAGAAATCCTAATCGTCAATGGCACTCTCAATGCTCCAGCATATTTTCAATAAATATCCCAAACCCACTGGTGGCGTCCTGGATAAACACATGGGTCACGGCGCCTATCAGCTTTCCGTTCTGGAGAATCGGGCTTCCGCTCATTCCCTGCACAATACCGCCCGTTTTTTCCAAAAGCACCGGGTCAGTTACCTGAATGACCATACTTTTATTTGCATCTCCGCTGTTCAGGTAAATTTTCTTAATTTCTGCCTGGTATTCCTGCACCTCTCCCTCCACGGCGCAGAGAATCGTAGCAGCTCCTTCCTCCACTTCCTGTTTATAGGCGATTTCTACCGGCTCCGACGCAGCAGCAATCTCTTCCATCTGTTTATTTGCAGTTCCGAAAATTCCTTCTTCTGTGTTTTCACCAATCTCGCCAAGTTCTTCCTCTGTCCGGTAATGAATGACGCCTGACAGTTCGCCTGGCACACCCCGCTCACCCTTTGTCACAGAAAGAATGTCCGCATGATATAGGGTTCCGCCTGACAGATTCAACAGCTCCCCAGTGTCTACATCGCTGATTCCATGTCCCAGCGCCCCAAAATTTTTTTCCTCGTCAACATAAGTCAGCGTACCGATACCCTGCGTATCGTCACGAACCCAGATGCCCAGCTTGTATTCATCATTCTCCGTATGCACCGGCGCCAATTTCAGCGTCGTGGATTCCCCATTTCGCTGCACCTCAAGCACAAGCTCTTCGCCCCTGCTTCCATTTATAAGCTGGGTAAGCTCTTCCTTATTCCTTACCGGAGTGTCATTGACAGAGGTAATGTAATCCCCGGACTGGACAATATTAAGCGCCGGCTCATAGTCCAGCCCGTCCAAGCCACGCACGGTTCCTGTACCCACCACCAGGATTCCCATGGTTTGCATATAAATACCGATAGCTTCCCCGCCCGGTGTAACCCTCTTTTCTTCCACTACATTCACATGGATATCCTTGATAGGAATCACGCCCAGCAGACTGCAGCTTATCTTCACCGAGCCCTGCGGGATATTTGATTCATCCCTGCCGCCCGCTTCCACAGCCTGCTGCTCTACCATAGGTAAATCCAGCTTTATTTCCCCCTGGTCTTTCCCTCTCACTACATTCAACTCATCGGGAATGCTCCTTTTTATCAAAAAAAATCCTGTGAAAGCCATGAGACACAGCAACACAGGAATAAAAATCCCAAGCTTTTTCATCACTTTTTTCACATCCTTTCTACGCTTCTAGTATGCGAAATAAAATGATTTTCAACCTTGTATTTTTTTGTCCGCCTTTCCAAATCCTTCCAATTTATATTTGACGCCTAATCCTTTTTCGTCTGGGATGCCAGTTCTTTCATCTCCCGCGCACCTTTCAGCACAGTCGGAGTAATCTCTGCGCCGCCCAGAATGCGCGCCAGCTCCTCCACACTCTCTTCGTCTGACAACTTCCGTATAGATGTAGATGTAACCTGGTTCTCTACCTTCTTCTCTATCACATAATGGCTGTCAGCCATGGATGCAATCTGCGCCAGATGCGTAATACAGATAACCTGGTGGCGTTTCGCCAGCACCGCCATCTTTTCCGACACCTTCTGCGCCGTGCGTCCGCTGATTCCCACATCGATTTCATCAAAAATCAATGTTTCCGTAGCGTCTTTATCCGCCAGCACTGCCTTGAGCGCCAGCATAATTCTAGACAGCTCGCCTCCGGAAGCTACCTCATTCAAAGGTTTTACAGGCGAACCCGGATTCGTGGAAATCATAAAGCAGATATCATCAATCCCCAGAAGCCCCGGTGTTTCCAGGCGCTCAAACGTAATCTCAAACTGCACATCCAGAAAATTTAAATCCTCCAGCGCTTCTTTTATTTTTACACTCAAATCAGACGCATATTTCTTCCTGATTTTGGACATCCTCCCGGCGTTCTCAAACAGCTCTGCCTCACAGGATGCAAGCTCCTTCTGAAGTCTCAAAAGGCACGCTTCATAATTTTCCAAAATATTCAGCCTTTCCTGCCTTTCCTCCTGATATGCCAGGATTTCCGAAACCGCATTCCCGTACTTCGATTTCAAGTGGTTGATAAGATCAAGCCGCGCCTCAACCCTGGAAAATTCCCCCTCGTCAAAACTCAAGCCTTCCACGTAGTCTGAAAGCTCCCTGTTAAAATCGTTCAGAAGGCTGTCGATATCATAAAGCTGGTCATTCAGCCCGGAAATCTTCCTATCCAGCTCTGCTACCGCACATAAACTCCGGATAGCCCTTCCCGTCATCTCGGATGCACCGCCGTCAGTGGAAAGCAGCGCGGATATCTCTGCGGCAGCCTCTGCAATCCTCCTGCCGTTCACCATTCTCCGGTACTGCTCTTCCAAGCTCTCATCCTCACCCTCTATCAGTGCCGCAGCTTCTATTTCCTCTATCTCAAAGCGCAGGAAATCTGCCTCCTTCGCCCTTGCATTCTCATCTGTCTGCATCTCGGCAAGCTCCCGTTTCTGCCGCTGCCACCGTTTATACAGCTCTTCATTTTTCTCTGCATACGGCTCCAGCTCTTCTTTGGCATACTCGTCCACGATAGCCAGGTGGTTTTTCCGGTACAGCAGCGACTGATGTTCATGCTGTCCATGTATATCCAGCAGTACCTCTGCAGCCTCCCGGATTCTGGATACCGTAACGGTCTCCCCGTTTATCTTGCTGATCGTCCTTCCTTTCGCCAGTTTTCTGGAAATAATAACCTGTCCATCCTCCACTGGCACTTCAAGCTCCTCCAGCCGCTGCCTGATTTTTTCATTTTCTACGGAAAAAACCAGCTCCACCAGAGCATACTCCGCATCCTCCCGGGCAAAGCCTTTAAAGCCCGCCGCGCCCAGCGCTACGTTCACCGCCCCGATAATGATAGATTTTCCCGCACCTGTCTCTCCGGTCAGGATATTCAGCCCGGTGGAAAGCTCCACGTCCGCCTCCTGGATTAACGCCATATTTTTCACATGAATATTCCACAACATACGATCTTCCTGCCCTCTCCCGAATAAAGTAACCGTCCGCTTTACTGTCTGGTTACAAAAATAACATATACTGCTTATCTCCCTATCATCCGATGTATCTTATCCATCACCAACAGCGTATCATCCACGCTGCGGATGGCGCACATCACCGTGTCATCCCCCGCGATGCTCCCCGCGACCTCCGGCCAGCGCATCGCGTCAATCGCAGCCGCCACAGCCATCGCCATTCCCGCCACAGTCTTTACCACCAGGATATTCTGCGCCATATCCATGGAGACGAATCCATCCTTGAGCACCCGCAGATACTTCTCATCCATCCCTGAACTGTGGGCAGCCATCACCGCATATTTCTGCCTCTCGCCGTTCTGTGAAATCTTCGTCAGCTTCAGTTCCCGGATATCCCGCGAAACCGTCGCCTGCGTCACGGCAAATCCTTCCCGGTTCAGCCGCTCCGCCAGTTCCTCCTGGGTCTCAATATCGTAACGGTTAATCAAATCAATGATTTTTGCATGTCTTTCTATCTTCATTCTTACCTCCATTGGTGCGCTGCAGAAAATAACCACTCCTACTGATTGCTCATCTTCTTCCTGAGCACCTCCAGAAAACTGATATTATTTATTTTCAAAAGCCTGGCATACCGTGAAGCCTTGCGTACAGTCACCTGGTCGCCGCCGCAAAGCCCCATGCAGGTATCTCCGTCAAAAGTCACCACTGCCGACTCTGAATGCCTTCCTTCTTTTACCTCAACCGTGATTTCCACATCGTCCGGCAGCACGATACTTCTGGTGTTCAGCGTATGGGGAGCAATCGGGCTGAGCAGAATCAAAGAAGCCTCTGGCGATACGATAGGCCCGCCTGCCGAGAGGCTATAACCAGTAGAACCAGTCGGCGTAGAAATCACGATACCGTCCGCACTGTAGGAATTTAAAAATTCCCCGTTCACATAAATATTAAAATCAATGATACGCGGCTTTCCATCCCGCCCAATCACAATATCATTTAGGGCGATATCTTCCATCAATTTCTTCGACTTCCTGCATACTGTCCCCTCCAGCATCATCCGGCGCTCCGTAATAAATTCATCCCCCATCAGCCGCTCCAGCGCCGGCTGTACGTTCTGCCGTTCGATTTCCGCCAGATAGCCCAAAGTCCCCAGGTTGATGCCCAGCAGCGGGATATCCTTCTCACTTAAATCACGGCAGGCCTGCAGCAGTGTCCCGTCGCCGCCTACCACCAGCACGCACTCCACATCTCCCGGAATCTGCGCCGCGTCCGTATATTTATAGGAATGCCCTTCCCCGCACCGCACCTGCTCCTGGATCATGCATGTTTTCCCCCGTGCTGTGAGATATTCCTGGACAAATTTTGCAGTCTCCAGCGCCGGGTCTTTACTATTGTTTGTAATAACATAAAAGTTTTCCATATGCGCTACCTGCCGTCCAGTTCTTCATGTGCCGCAGCTACCGTTTCCTGCACGGAAAAATTGATATCCTCCCAGCGTGTCCCCTCTTCCCTCTTCTGAAGATGCAGCAGATACTCAATATTTCCCTCTGGCCCTTTGATGGGGGAAAATTCCAGATGCAGCGGTTCAAAGGAAATCTCCTGGGCATACGCCAGCACCTTACAGATAACCTCCTCATGTACCCGGCTGTCGCGTACTACGCCCTTTTTCCCTACTTTTTCCCGTCCCGCCTCAAACTGGGGTTTAATCAGGCACACGATTTGCCCGTTTTCCGTCAAAAGATTTCGAACCGGAAGCAGCACTTTCGTTAAAGAAATAAAAGACACGTCAATCGATGAAAATTCTGCCGGCTCACTGATATCTTCCGGCGCCACATAGCGGATATTTGTTTTTTCCATACATACCACGCGCTCATCCTGGCGCAATTTCCAGTCAAGCTGCCCGTGCCCCACGTCCACTGCATACACTTTCACCGCGCCGTTTTGCAGCATACAGTCCGTAAATCCTCCCGTAGAAGAACCTACATCCATACAGATTTTCCCCTCCAGGGAAATATCAAAATGGCTCATCGCTTTCTCCAGCTTCAAACCGCCGCGGCTCACATATTTCAGCGTGTTTCCTTTTACTTCAATCTGCACGCTCTCTTTAAACATGGTGCCTGCCTTATCCTCTTTCTGCCCGTCTACATATACATTGCCTGACATGATGATGGCTTTTGCCTTTTCCCGCGATGCCGCCAGGTTTCTTTTCACCAGCAGCACATCTAAACGCTCCTTCATGTTATCTCCTTATCTATAAAATCATATCTGTCCCGTACCTTCATAAATAGCATTCATCGCTATTTCCGATGTATTCTGCCAGAATCCTCTTCTCAATAGATTCTGCGTCTATACCCGCCTCTTTTTTCAATATTTCCACATTCCCATGTTCAATATAATCGTCCGGCAGCGCGATTTGTATAATACGCGCTCTGCTGCCGATTTCATGCAGATAGTCCAGTACATGCTCGCCAAAACCGCCGCACCGCACATTTTCTTCCAGTGTAACAATCAGGCGATGCTCCTTTTCCATCTCACGCAGCAGCTCCTCATCAATCGGTTTCACAAACCTCGCATTCACCAGAGAACATGGGTAACCAAGCTTTTTCAGGTACAAGCGCACTTCATGAGCCGTCTTTACCATGCTGCCCACTGCCAGCAGGAGAATTCCCTCTTCATCAAATAGTACCTCGCCTTTCCCATATGCCATCGGCGCACGGAATTCCTGCAGGCCATCGTACGCCTCGCCCCGCGGATAACGCAGGGCAATCGGCCCTGTATACTCCACGGCAAACTTCATCATATCCGAAAGCTCCCATTTATTTTTCGGCGCCATCACACACATATTCGGAATCGTAGAAAGGTAAGACAAATCAAAAATACCCTGATGTGTCTCCCCGTCGCTGCCCACCAGCCCCGCCCTGTCGATGGCAAATATCACATGTAGGTTCTGGATACACACATCATGCAGCACCTGGTCATATGCCCTCTGGAGGAACGAAGAATATATGGCAACTACCGGGACAAGCCCCGCTGCTGCCAATCCTGCTGCAAATGTGACCGCGTGTGCTTCCGCAATGCCCACATCAAAAAACCTGTCCGGAAACATATTCGAAAAACGCTTCAGCCCTGTGCCATCAGGCATGGCTGCTGTGATCGCCGCCACATTCGGATATCTCTCCCCGAATTTCCGCATCACTGTAGAAAAAATATCCGTATAATTCGCTTTCACCCGTTTCTTTTTGGGAAGCCCTGTTTCTATCTCAAAAGGCTCTGCACCGTGGAACCGCGCCGGATGGCGCTCCGCCGGAATATATCCCTTTCCTTTTTTTGTAAGCACATGCACCAGCACTGCGCCGTCCAGTTTCTTTGCTTCCTGGAACACACGGCACATCTGCTGGATATTGTGCCCGTCCACAGGCCCCAGATACGTAATTCCCATGTTTTCAAACAGCATTCCCGGAATAAAAAGCTGTTTGATACCGTTCTTTGTCTTATGGATGTGCTTCACAAATCTCTCTCCATATACCGGGATTTTATTCAATGCATTCGTGATTCCTGTTTTCAGCCCAGTATACGCCTCATTTGTCCGCAGCTCACCCAGATACGTAGACATGCCTCCCACATTTTCTGAGATAGACATATTGTTGTCATTCAGAACGATAATAAAATTCGATTTCACCCGGGAAGCATTATTCAGCGCCTCGTACGCCATTCCCCCTGTCAGGGAGCCGTCCCCGATGACAGACAGTACATGATATTTTTCCCCCAGGATGTCCCTGGCACGCACATATCCCAGCCCTGCGGAAATAGAGGTAGAGCTGTGCCCTGTATCAAAAGCATCGCAGCTGCTCTCCTTCCTCTTTGGAAATCCGCTCATGCCGCCGTATTTGCGCAGGCTGTCAAACCCATCCCTCCGTCCGGTCAGCAGTTTATGGGTGTATGCCTGATGCCCTACATCCCAAATCATCTTGTCCTGCGGAAGCTCGAATACAAGATGCAGCGCCATCGTCAGCTCCACCACTCCCAGGTTCGAAGCCAGATGTCCTCCTGAAACACTGATTTTCTGCATCAGGAATTCCCTGATTTCATCTGCCAGTACGAGAAGCTCCCCTTTATCCAGTTTCTTGATATCGTTCGCCTCATTGATCTTTTCTAAAACCATATCTCCACCCTCCGCCGCCTCCCGGCAGCCGGCCTTCGCCATCCGTATGCCTTGTACGCCACGCCTTTTCACACAATGCATTGGCATTTTACCCGACAATGTGCTATTTCCTGCGGTCTATCAAAGACAGTACCAGTTCTCTCAAAAAGCTATTCTCTGCCTCCAGCCTGTCCAGCCCTGCAATTGCATTCTTCGAAATACGCTCCACATCTTTCCCAGCCTGCTCCAGCCCTATCAAGGTTACATACGTGGTCTTTTCATTCTTTTCATCGCTCCGCACGGGCTTTCCAAGCTCTTCCACCGTGCTTGTCACATCCAGGATATCATCCTGTATCTGAAACGCCATCCCTACCGCCGCCGCAATCTGTTCCACTGCCCGCACGTCTGTATCACCTGCGCCGGCCAAAATTGCCCCAATCATCATGGATGCCTCAATCAACGCCCCTGTCTTTAAGCGGTAAATAAAGTCGAGTTCCTCTTCCGACAGTCTTTTTCCCGC
The DNA here is from genome assembly GCA_041223665.1 of Lachnospiraceae bacterium 46-15. Taxonomy (GTDB): domain Bacteria; phylum Bacillota; class Clostridia; order Lachnospirales; family Lachnospiraceae; genus Hominisplanchenecus_A. Next base: position 141,863 of record JBCLQO010000003.1, on the reverse strand, counting down.
CATTTCCACATCCCTGCACTGGCCTCCCAGCATCCCGTAGACGCCGGTTTTTCCCGCCAGCACTGCAAACGCCCGCCCGATGTCCGGATTTCCCGGCTCCATGGAAAATGCTCTGCATGCCGTCTCGTAAGCGTAATTCAGCAGACCGTCTCCCGCCAGGATTCCCATAGCCTCCCCGTATTTCATCCAGGTTGTCTTCTGCCCTCTGCGGTACTCATCATTATCCATCGCCGGAAGGTCATCATGAACCAGCGAATGGGTATGTATCATCTCCATAGCTGCCATAAATGGCTCTATCACATCAGAAGCCCCGCCGAACATCCGATAAGTCTCCAGCATCAGCATAGGGCGCAGTCTTTTCCCCCCTGCCCTTACACTGTAATTCATCGCTTCCAGCACTGTCTTCTGGAATCCTTCTTCCTTCGGAAGATATTTCTCAATAGTCCCCTGAACTTTTTCTGTGCGCCTTCTCAGCTCTTCTTCAAAATTCATAAGCTTCTCCATTTTCATTCAAAATCAGCACTTTCTTCTCAACGGCATCAATCTTCTCACTGCATTTCTTCACCAGTCCCATGCCTTCCTGATACTTCTGAAAAGACTCCTCCAGCGTAATTTCCCGCCCTTCCAGAGCCTCCACAATCGCATCCAGCGCAAGAAATGCCTCGTCAATTGTCATTTCTTCCCTGTTTTCTTCCATTTTGACCCTCCTGATTCATCCATTAAAAACCTCCTGCCGCGATGGGATACTGGCTAATCCGGCTCCACCCGTGCTGTCACGCTGCCATCCTTTACAAAAATCTGAACCTTGCTGCCGGCCGGCATCTGGGACACCGACGTAATTTTCCTCTTCTTGGCATCTGCCACATAAGCATAGCCCTGATTCAGCCGTTCCAGCGGGGACAGTCCGCTCAGCTTCTCAATATACAACGCCAAGCTGTGGCGTTTCTGGCGGATTTGCCCTTCCATCAATTCCTGCAGCCTGTCCTCCCTCTCTGCAAGCATCTGCCGCTTCTCCCGAATCTGGTTCTCCGGACTAAGGTAAGCAAGCCGCGTCCTGCCATTTACCAGCCGCGCCCTCTGCTGCTGTACCTGATCTGCCATGCGCCGTCCCAGCTGCACCCGATACTGCCAAAGCCGCTCCTGTACCAGACGCACATCCTCTACTGCCAGCTCTGCCGCCGCCGATGGAGTCGGGGCGCGTAAATCCGCCACGAAATCTGCAATCGTCACATCCGTCTCATGCCCTACTGCTGAGATAATCGGAGTTTCACACTCAAAAATCGCCCGCGCGACTTTCTCTTCGTTAAATGCCCACAAATCTTCAATAGAACCGCCGCCCCTTCCGACAATCATCGTATCCACGCCCTGTCTGTCCAGCATCTGGATGCCGCGCACGATGCTGTCCGCAGCTCCCTCCCCCTGCACCAGTGCAGGATAAAGAATAATCTGCACATACGGGTTCCGCCTTCCGGCTACGTTTATAATATCCCGGACTGCTGCGCCTGTCGGCGCTGTAACTACGCCTAGCGTTTTGATATATTTCGGAATCGGCTGTTTATATTCTGGCGCGAACATGCCCATCTCTTCCAGCTCCCGTTTCAAAGCCTCAAACTTCTCATACAGAAGCCCCGCGCCGTCCAGGATAATCTCGTTTGCGTATAGCTGGTATTTCCCGTCGCGCTCAAATACATTTACGCTTCCCAGCACAACCACCTGCTGTCCGTTCTGCATACGGAACGGCAGACCCTTGCGCATTCCCGCAAACATAACACACGCAATACTGCCCGTATCATCTTTCAGCGAAAAATAAATATGTCCTGAGGTGTGGTATTTGCAGTTGGAAACCTCGCCCTTTACATAAATGCGTTTCAGCACAAAATCCTGCGTAAACATATTTTTGATGTAGGTATTAATCTGCCCTACCGAATAGGTTCTATTCTGTATCATTCCCCATCCTCTTCATCAGTTTTGCCAAAATCCCGTTAATAAATGCAGGGGACTCATCGCCGCCGAAGGTCTTTCCCAGCTCGACGGCTTCATTAATCGCCACCCTCGCCGGAATATCCTCATCACACGTTATCTCATAGGCCGCCAGACGCAGAATCGTCAGCTCTGCCTTTCCCATCCTTGCCGTTTTCCACCCTTCTGCCGCTTCATTTAAAGCAGCATCAAGCTCCGGAACCTTTTCCATGATTTTTCCAAGCTTCTCCAGGATATAGGCATGGTTTTTTTCTGAAATCTCTTCCACCCCATCAAAATAAAGCGCTGCCTGTTCCTTCAGCTCTTCCCCTTCGTGGAATTCTACCATAAAAAGCAGCCTGAAAATATGCTCCCTCACTTCATGTCTTGTCATTCTTTTTCCCTCCATAGCCTGACGTGCAGACTCTTTTCCTCTGCACGCAGACAGCTTTTCCTTTTATAAAAGGGATGCCTGAAACCAGACATCCCTCTTAACTTCGTGTAATCCTACTTACGTTTCTCCATGCTTACGCTGGCGATCCGTATATTTACACTGGATACTTCCAATCCGGTCATGTTTTCAATGGACGCTTTTACTTTTTCCTGCACCTTTCGGCAGATTTTCGGGACACTGTAACCATATGCCACATTCAGAGCCACATCTACCTGTACTACGCCATCCTCCACGGCAACCTTGATGCCTTTGGAAAGATTCTTCATTCCCAGCTTGCCCACCAGCTCATTGGTAATATTCCCGGCCATGCTCGCCACGCCTTCCACTTCCGTAGCCGCCAGCCCTGCGATGATTGCCACAACCTCATCTGCAATCTTAACCTGGCCGAAACTCTCTTCACTCTTTATCGTATAATTATCCTTATTTTCTTCTTTGCTCATGTAAAGACCTCCTCATTTCTGTGTGGATGCTTGTAATACTCTTATTATATACCAAAATATAGATGGTGGCAAACATATTTTAGGAAGAAATGCTAACCTTTACCTTCCGAATTCCGCCAATTCCAATCCTTCGTTCCTGTCCAGCGTCATTCCGATGCTCCAGGAATTCACCCACAACAGCAGCGGATTCCCTTTCAAATCTTTTACCTTTTTCATATCCGATGTTCCCACCAGCTTATTCAAATCAATATCTTTATTCTCTATCCAGCGGATATGCTCATACGGCAGGTTTTCCAAAATAATATCTACATTATATTCATTTTCCAGGCGGTATTTCAGCACCTCGAACTGCAGCACGCCTACCACGCCTACGATAATCTCTTCCATTCCGGTATTGAATTCCTGAAAAATCTGGATAGCGCCTTCCTGCGCAATCTGGTTGATTCCCTTGATAAACTGCTTTCTCTTCATCGTGTCCACCTGGCGCACCCTCGCAAAATGCTCCGGAGCGAACGTCGGAATTCCTTCATAAGAAAACTTCTTTCCCGGCATACAGATCGTATCTCCGATAGAAAAAATGCCTGGGTCAAACACACCGATAATATCCCCGGCATACGCATGGTCCACAATGTGGCGCTCCTGAGCCATCATTTGCTGGGGCTGGGACAGACGCTGCTTCCTGTCCCCCTGCACATGGTAAACTTCCATTCCAGCGTCAAACTCGCCCGAACAGATACGCATAAATGCAATCCGGTCACGGTGCGCCTTATTCATATTCGCCTGTATCTTAAACACAAACGCGGAAAAGCTTTCCTCCATAGGGTCTACAACGCCGATATCCGCTTTTCTCGGCAGGGGTGAAGTCGTCATCGACAGAAAATGCTTCAGAAAAATCTCCACGCCGAAATTCGTCAGAGCCGAACCAAAAAATACCGGAGACAGCTCGCCCTTGCTTACAAGCTCCTGGTCAAACTCCGCGCTCGCGCCATCCAGAAGCTCAATCTCATCCATAAGCTGGCTCTTCTGCTCCTCGCTCACAATCTCATCAATTTCCGGTGAATCCAGCGGAATCTCCCTGGCTTCTCCTTCCTTTGTTCCCTTCTCCGTATCTGCAAATACCGTAATCTTTCCGCTGCCCCGCTCATACACGCCCTTAAAGCTTTTTCCCGAACCAATCGGCCAGTTCACCGGGCAGGTAGCAATCCCCAGCTCCTTTTCAATATCATCCAGAAGCTCAAACGTATCGTTCGCGTCGCGATCCATTTTATTAATAAACGTAAAAATCGGAATATGGCGCATCACACACACCTTAAACAGCTTCCGCGTCTGCGCCTCCACCCCTTTCGAAGCATCAATCACCATCACCGCCGAATCAGCAGCCATCAATGTACGGTACGTGTCCTCCGAAAAGTCCTGATGTCCCGGCGTATCCAGAATATTGATGCAATATCCATCATAATTAAACTGCAAAACAGAAGAAGTAACTGAAATTCCCCTCTCCTTCTCAATCTCCATCCAATCCGACACCGCATGTCTCGCCGTCGCCTTCCCCTTTACAGACCCCGCCAGGTTAATCGCTCCTCCATAGAGCAGAAACTTCTCCGTCAGGGTCGTCTTTCCCGCATCCGGGTGGGAAATAATCGCAAATGTACGGCGTTTCTCTATTTCTTTCCTTATATCAGTCACGGTAAATCCTCCAAATATTTTAAAATTCCTGTTGCTGCGTACGCTCAATTTTAACAAGGGTGGGAGGAGATGTCAACTGGTGGGTTCTTCGCAATTTAAAATTTCTATCCTTTCATCCCTTTAAAAATGCCTTCCTATTTTCCCTCAAATAAAAGGCTCAACCATTTATTTTTATTTATAATGTAGTGAAATAAACATGACAAACACAACACTATAATTACTCCCCAAAAAATTGAATAATTTTCTCCCATAAAACGTTTCACTATTTGTCCGATAATTAAAACATGAAGATACATCACTGACATAGTGGCCATCCCAATATATGCCACCACAGAGGAAACGCCTTTCATCTTCGCCAATATCAAAGACATTTCCAATAAAATTATACCGGCTACAATCGGAAATAACAAAGGGAACACAAAATTCGGGTATAAGCTATATTTCATATCCATACGGTAATCAAACTTCCCCTCCCAGTATGCATATGCAAACACTATAAAAATAATAATTGAAGCACCCGTGAGCAACATTCTCTTCCCTACAAACCCTTCTCTCATCCAATTTGTAATTTGTTCTTTTCCGTAATATCCCATTGCCAGGTATCCTATTGCCAGCGGCACGACATCTACATTCCATGGAAATTTCATCCAATCAGGCATTAATACGTAATCTGATGGAATCATTAAAGTAGATTCTAAAATTGCCGAACAATAACACCCTGCATAAATCATAATTTTTATTTTAGAGGAAGATATATGTAATTCAATGACTGACATAAACAATTCTGCCAAAAATAAAACTGTCACAAACCAATATACCCCACCCTGTCGCTTCCCTCCCCATACAAACGCTGCAAAACTTCCCGCTGTAAGGTTTCCATCTATAAATGTACATAATACCCAAAAGAACAAGCATGGAATCAAAAGTCTTTTTGCCTTTTTTATTGCCCAATTTTTCCATTCACTTTTCCTTGGCAAATGTAGCAAATATCCACTCAAATAAAAAAACACTGGCATATGGAACCAAAAAATTATTTTAATAATTCGCGTATCTACATTCGCGTGCCCTATCACTACTAAAATAATCAATAGTGCCTTACATATATCCAGTTCTTTTGAACGCTGTTTTAACACATTTAGCCTTCCATTTTCATCCTTCATCTCTTCTTTTTCTCCTGTACAAAGCATCTTTTTTCCAGCCACCAAATCCCATAAGCAAGTACCAAAACAATTGGTATACTCAATACAATATTCAGATACGGATTCATATCTCCCCCACTCAATGAAATCACCATTTGCTGTACCGGAAAAGCTGTCAAGTACATCGCATAAGAAAGATTTCCTATTTGGGAACTTCGATACAGAACCTGCTTTGTCCCAATCAAGAATGTAACAATGATTACCGGCAGAAACAAGATATTCCCCCAAAAAGAAAGTTTCATCCAGCTAAATAAGAACCACCCAATAACAGCCATCATACCAAACCTGATATCTAAAACCAGCTTATCTTTGTTTATATAATACCAAACTCCCATAAAAAAACAGATAACCGCCTGCGCCGCTGATAAAATTACAGAACTGGAAGTTTTGCATCCTATCCCGTAAGAAACAACACCTATTATCAAAAGCCCCACTCCAAAAACGATGTTCTTTTCCAAAAATCTCATTTTATATAACACATAAAGAAATAAATAACATAAAAATTCGACCGGAAGTGTCCACAAAGAGCCATTAACTGTTGAAAGAAGATTTCCCCTCTCAAAGACACCTGGGAGATTATGCACTGGAATCAAACAGATATTTAACAGATATTTCCATGTATTTATATTTCCAAAATATGCGCCGCCCCCTAAAGTGCTCATACATGGTCCCAAAAAAAATACACTCGCGAGAATCACCACTGCCAGGGGCGGGATAATTCTTCTGATTCTTGAAAAAATATACTTTCTCCCGCTTAATTTCTTAACTATTAATGATTTCATAACATACAGACCGCTGACAAAAAAGAAAAAACTCACCGCAAGGCTTCCCCACGTTACCCCTGTTAGCTGATACAGCAAATCCATGCTTCCATCCACCAGCGTATGCGCATGGGCAACTAAAACGCCAATTGCCGCCAAAAAACGAACCATATTAATATTTGTACTTCTTCCTTCTATTTTTTCATCCAATGTTCTCTTTTTTACAACAGCGTTTTCTGTTTTCAAATCTCTACCCTTTCTTCTCTTCACTTAAAACAGCGCTCTCTATTTCCCCACTGCTCTTTTCCTGCTTTATTTCCTGCAAAGCCACAATCTGCGCCAGTCTCCGTACTCGTGCTGTAACTCGTGATAATGCCACAGTTAAAGAAAAGATAATAATCAGCGAAAATACAAATCCCAAAAAGAAAATCATGTTGACTGGGGAATAAATTCCTAAAAAATTTGAAAATCCTATCATAAGTCCTGGCACTGCCGTAAAAATCAGCAATACAATATCACACAGCAGCCACCCAAGGACATATTTCAATTCCAGTTCTCTCTTCCTGAGCATATTAATAATCATAAGCAATCCGCAAATCAGGACTGCCGCAATCAGGATTCTTACTTTTATTGTCATCTTGCATCCTCCTAACGTAAACGCTCAATCAAGATTGCCAGGCTCACTTTAATCATATAGTAACCTGATTTCTTTAATGAGATAGACGAAACTCCAGCCTCTCTTTCGTGCATAACAACCGGTATCTCTTTAATCCGGCATTTATGACGAAGTAACCGCGCTACGCTCTCTGGTTCCGGATAATCTCTGGGATAATCTTTTATAAACAATTTCATCACTTTTCTATTGCACATCCGCATTCCGGAAGTCGCATCCGTAATTTTCTGCCCAAACAGCAGCTTTGTCAAAAAAGCAAAGTAACGGATTCCTACTCTTCGAAGCCCTGATGACTGAAATCCTTCTTTTGTGATAAATCTGGAGCCTATCACCATATCGTTCTGCTCCTTCTCCAAAACTTTACTCATCGCTTCCAAATAAACGGCATCATGCTGTCCGTCCCCATCAAACTGAACCGCAATATCATACTTATACTTATATGCGTATAAGTATCCCGTCTGTACTGCGCCTCCAATACCGAGGTTGATGGGAAGATTCAGCACCTTCAAGCCATGCTCCCGACAAATATCCATCGTATTATCCTTTGAACAGTCATTAATGATGATATAATCAAAATCCGGAGCTTTTTTCTGCAAATCCGTTACTGTTTTCACGATACTGTCCTGCTCATTATAAGCGGGTATAATTGCTATTTTTTTCATTTTCAATCCCTTTTTTCTGCTGTTAAGTCATATTGTTTGATTTTTGCCCCTTTGCATATTGACGATTTAATACTTTCGCAAACCATTTTGGCCAGAATTTACAATACATCTCATACTCTTCTGCACTTCTGGCATTATCACCGATAATCGCTGATGTTTCTGAATCTTCATGAATCCGATGACACATCAATGCTTTCCTGTCATAGACAAACGCGCCTTTTCTTCTGGAAAGCATCTCCCATGCTTCCCAATCCTCACAGCTTCGGAATCCATCTTTAAAAATGACCTCAGGAAGGTTTTTCTTCACGTACATGACTGACGGGCAGCAAATAGGGGAACCAAAAGACAGAATCCTCCGTCTTACAAAACAGCTGTTCTGAAAGAAGCGAATCCGAAGAGGAGCCAGCATTATTCTTTTTACTTTCAATAATGTATTTTTTTGTACAATATTACCGTTTCGCATTTCATAATAATCGCTAAAGAAAATCAGAGGCTTCTTAAAATCCCGCACTGCTCTGAACGCTCTTTCTAAATAATTTTTTCGATAAACATCATCCTGATGGGCAATCGTTACATACTCTGTCTTTGCACATTGGTAACCAAAATTCCAGTCCTGCGTAATCCCTTTTGATCCTTCATTGATAAAAAGCGGAATCTTATACTTGTCTGCCAACTGTGTAATGTGATGATTCGGCGTAGAAGTAACCATAATAATATTACTTTTCATAGTCTGCCTTTTCAAGGACCTGACGCATTCCTCTAAAAAAGCGCTTTCCTTATATGCACAAATAACAAAGGTATGTTTTTCTGTTTTCATATGACGCTCCTGTTCCCTGCATGATTCTAATCTTTCAGAATTTTATGATAAAGCCCAACTGATAACTCCTGCATATGTTCCCATGTGTTCTTCACTGCTTGCTCTGCCATTTTTCTCCGGTCTAACTGCCGCTTTCCTTCTAAATATTCTACTGCAATGTCCGCCAGTTTTTCAGCAATCTCTTTTTCTGTCCCAATAACCGCCGTTCCGTATCCGTCCATCGCTTCCGAGATTCCTCCTACATTACAGCCTACCGGAATGACCCCGCATGCCTGCGCCTCCTTAATCACACAGGAATACCCTTCATTTCTGCTCGGTACAATTAGAAGAGCCGATTTAGCATACTCCTCTGCCAGCCTTTCCTGTGAAATATGCCCGGTAAATACCACCGGAAGCCCTTGCGTCTTTTGTTCCAGCTCTCCGCGCAAGCTTCCATCCCCTATAACCCGGAATTCTGCTCCCGGATACTTTTCATATATTCTGTGAAATATTTTCGGCAGTCTGTCAGCGCCCTTAACAGGCAGCAGATTTCCCACAAAAGAAACCACGGCTCTCTTTTCTCTATCCGTCGGTAAAGTTTTTCCGAAAATCTCCCCATCAATCCCATTATAAATCACTACTGCGTTCTTCCCTGAATACCCCAGCTCCTTTGCGTGTTTCAGTAACGCTTCACTTACAAACTCTACGGCTGCTGCGTTTTCCAGAACCTGCACCATCGCCTTTTGGATTCTCGGTTCTGCCATCGTAATATTAATTTCACTCCCATGGCAGGTAATGACATAAGGAATCTCTCTTTTTTGACAGAATTTCTGTACTCCTATTCCTACAGGCCATACCCAGTGCAGATGAATAATGTCTGCTCTTTTTCCACCTTTGCTGTCTCGCTCCAGCATTTTCCTAATCCTATGTTCATAAAAACAGGGCAAAAAACTTGCTGCTGCCATACTTACAAATCCCATTCTTGACATCCGCAGCTGATACTCAATATCCAACTGATGGCAAACTGGTTTTGACTGAGGCGGCATATGCCTAATTATAGAGAGGTATTTCTGCACTGTTTTCGAATACTCCACCCCATAAATATATGGAAATACTGATATTCCTTTTTTCTGTAACGCCTGTATTCTCTTTGTCACAAAAATACCGCCCATTGGGACATTTTCCCTTGGAACAAAACCATTAATATATAAAATTCTCATGCTATTTTCCATAAATATTTATATAGTTTCTAGTATAATCTACAACCTGCATGATATCTTCCTGTCTCATATAAGGGTGTATCGGTAATGCCAGTACTCTGTCACACAATTCTGTTGTATTCGGAAAATCCTTTTCATCCTGTCTGACATCCTCAAATGCCTTTTGGCTATGCATAGGCTTCGGATAATAAACCATGCTCGGAATTCCGTTTTCTTTTAAATACGCCTGTAATCCTTCCCTTACTTTTTGGTTTTTAAGCTGTATTGTATACTGTGCCCAGCTTGAATAGTATCCTTCGGGAACGACTGGGGTTTTCACCACATCTTTTAAAAGTTTGGTATATTCCTGCGCCGCTGCATTAACATTCTCAAGTTCATACTGTTCAAATGCTTTCAATTTAACTTGGAGCACCGCCGCCTGTATCGTATCAAGTCTCGAATTCATGCCAATGCGAACATTATCATATTTACATTCCCCTTTTCCGTGGATACGGATGGAACGGATAACATCCGCCGCCAAATCATCATCCGTAAAAACTGCCCCGCCATCTCCATAACATCCAAGAGGTTTTGCCGGAAAAAAGGAAGTCGTAGAAATATCCCCAAAGCTGCATGCTCTCTTCCCATTCAGACTTCCCCCAAATCCTTGGGCGCCGTCCTCCAAAAGCTTCAATCCATATTTATCTGTAATCGCTCGGATTCTGCCATAATCCGCAGGCTGCCCAAACAAATCCACCGCTATCACTGCTTTCGGCACAGCCTTTCCTTGGGCAAGCGTCTTTTTTATCGCCTGCTCCAAACTATCTGGGTTCATATTAAAAGTTTCTTTATCCACATCTACAAAAACCGGAAGCGCTCCTTCAAAGGAAACCACCTCGCCCGTAGAAAAAAATGTGAAATCCGGTACGAATACCACATCTCCTTCGTTTACCCCCCAAGCCATTAATGCCAGTGTCAGAGCATCGGTTCCATTTGCACAGGCAATACAATGTTTTACCCCCACGTACTCTGCCAGGCTCTTCTCCAACTCTGTCACCTGTTTTCCACTGATAAAATTACTATCTGTGATTACCTGACTGACTGCCTGGTCAATCTCCGATTTCAACGCCTGATACTGCGCTTTTAAATCACGAAACTGCATATTCCTACCTTCTCTCTGCTAATCCATCTTCGCTTTCTTCATAATGCCTGCCGCATTCACCGCAGACAAATCCTTCTTTCAACTGCGCGCCGCATTCGCATACCCAGCCATGATGCCGCGCCGGGACGCCCGCCACCAATTCATGTGTTTTGACGTCCCTTGTTACAACAGCTCCTGCCGCAACCATCGCCCATGCCCCAACCGTATGCCCACATACCACCGTGGCATTTGCGCCTATTGTAGCTCCGGTCTGTAAAAGCGTCTTCCGGTATCCCGCACTTCCCTTTGGATATTTCGCACGGGGCGTCAAATCATTCGTAAACACCATGGACGGTCCACAGAAGACATAATCTTCCAGCTCCACTCCTTCATAGATAGATACATTATTCTGTACTTTTACACCATTTCCGATTTTTACATCATTTGAAACATTGACATTCTGCCCGAAGGAACAGTTTTTTCCGATTCTGGCGCCCTTCTGAATGTGACAGAAATGCCAGACTTTCGTTCCCTCGCCAATCACTACATCCTCATCTATATAACTGCTTTCATGAACAAAATAATCACTCATCAAATTCTCCCTGCATATCCAGCGCCGCAAAATCCTCAAGCGGCAGTTTTACCGGCATTCCTGTTTTCTGACTTTTATATATCGCCAAAATCATCTCCAGTGCATTTTTGCCTGCATATGCGTCTACATAAGGCGCCCTGTCGTTTTGGATTGCATCAATCACATCGGCATACAGGCTGGTATGTCCGTTTCCATAAACATTGCTTGTCTGCTCCTCAAGTCCTTTATTCCTCTGGTCTGCGTCACTCTCATCCGCGAAATTCCACACGTCAATATTGTTTGTAGACTTTCCGCCTATCTTAACTGTACCATTTTCCCCAAAAAGATACAAGGTTTCTTCCAGATTCTGCGGATAAACATTTGTCGTTCCCTCAATCGTACCAATCGCGCCATTTTTAAATTTCACGACCGCCATACCAATATCTTCCGCCTCCAGATAAGGATGTAACTGTTGTCTCGTGGCTCCGTAAACTTCCTCTACCTCGTTTCCCATCATCCACCGCAGCAAATCGATTCCATGAATGCATTGGTTCATCAAAGCGCCTCCATCCTGCGCCCATGTTCCACGCCACGGCGCCTGCTCATAATATGCCTTTCCCCTATTCCATCTTACATGAATGGAACCGTGGGATATCTTTCCGAATCTTCCCTGTTCCAAGGCTTTTCTCATTTCCTGAACTGCCACATTAAAACGGTTCTGATGACAGGCGGATACTTTCACGCCCTTTTCCTCTGAACGTCGGACGATTTCATTCGCGTCGCTCATATTCATCGCCATCGGTTTTTCGATAATCACATGGATTCCATGCTCAATGCAGTAAAGCGCTATCTCTGCATGAAGCCCGCTTTCCGTGGCAATTCCCACAAGCTCCGGCCTAATTTCCTCTATCATCCTTTTGTAGTCTGTGTATCTCTTAATTGAAGAATCATTTTGAAGTCCGTTTTTCTCCAAAACCGCTTCCATATGCTCCGGCACAATATCACATACAGCCGCAAATTCCAGTTTGTTATTAATAACAGCTTTCACATGATTTGTAGAAATACGTCCACAGCCAATTAATGCATATTTCATTTCTATCCTACCTCCATTATCTTTCTATTCACAAAAAGCAATCTGCCACTGGTTTCATCACTACATCCATATCACATAATTTTCGTGCGTGCTCCCGTATTTCTCCTGCAATACTGTTTAAATCCTTTCCTGTATAAAGGCTATCATAAAACTCAATCACTTTTTCCATATCAATCGGCATTTCGTTTCCTTCAACTTTATAAATATATGGATAATCCTGAATACAAAATATATCAATGTCAACCGCAGTAAGCATCGGAAGCCCTTTCGCTGCATATTCCCTGCTTTTTAAAGAACTTGACATTTTCAAGCCTTTTCTATGTGCCCCTAGACACTCCACCGCAAGTGTACATCGATTATAGATCTCGTCCAATTGTTCTCCATACAATGCCCCACAAAATGTTACTTTATCCTGAATCCCATATTTTCCCACAAGACTCTGATACAATTTCAATTCCTCTCCCTCGCCTACCATATAAAAATGAATCTTTCTTGTTCCTCCCTGTTTATAATACCTCCCTATTCCCTCCAATAATCTGTCATAGCCATGCCATCTTGCCAAATCTGCTACCGCAATCACATTGATGCCATCCTCCCCTATTTCCGGATGCTGTGCTATTGATATTTTCCCAAAATCTACACCATTAATCACCCGAAATGCCTCTATTCCATATATTTCTTTGTCGTACGAGTATGTTGCAATCTGAGATACATACGGCTTCATATGTTTCCTATAAAGCTTATCCAACAGCAAAACAATTCTGTTTTCAAGCGAGTCTACCATTTCTGCATCATACGGATATGTCGGAATTTCAATTATAACTTTTGTATGTGCTTTTGCCAGCACTTTTAATAGCTTATGAAACTCTCCATCTGCAAATACATACCGGATATAACATCCGCTATAATGGACTTTTTGCAAATATTTAGATAAAAAATGGCTTGCCTGAACCTTATAAGGACGCTTCATCCCTGACACCAACACAATTTGTTTCCCATTGTTCTTTTCAAGTATTAGCTGACTGTCATTTTTTCGATAAACGGCATCCACGCAAAAACTTTTTCTAAGTGTTTCAATTTGGTTTCGTATCTTTTTGTTAATACCCAAAAGCGGATTTGTCATATCCCTTGCCGTATAATACAAAATTTTATTCATATCTTCACACCTTCCCCGCCAACATAAGAAAACGCATCGCCAACTCACTGCTGATTCCCGGACGCCATCGCTTCGGATAAAAGGCTTTCCGCAGCCTGATTTTCCACGGATACTTGTCATCCTCAAAGAGTCCTGCCATCTTTCTTTTTTTTGGGCTCAACTGATTCTTATAAATCCTGATATATTCACGGTTACGCCCCGCCACATCCCCATCGTTGCGAAGTACAGCCAGGCACCACTTTATTTTCCTTTCCAATGATATTTTCGTCACGCTGGAATCCAATCTCCGATACCTCGCATATATTTTATGGTTCACATGCACCTTTCCGAATCCTAAGCCAATTGCACCTGCCAGCCAGTCATGGGAACGCACCTTGTATGGATCGCATTTTAACATTTCTTCCCGCAGCCGCCTATTGATTACCATTGAGAATCCTACGCCAAAGGTTCCAGTCATTGCCCTTCGAAAGCATAGACTTCCTTTTGGGGGAGCCTGGATTCCTAAGCTTTTCCCTGCTTCATCAAACATCTCACTTAAGCTATAATACAAAAGCGGCTGTTCCTGTCCCTGACTATCCAGCCATTTCACGGCAGACTTAAGCTTTCCAGGAAACCAAATATCATCCTGATCACAAAATGACCAGTAATCCCCTTCTTCTGCTGCTGCAAGCACTTCAAAGAAACTGGCCGAAAAACCTTTGTTTTCCCCTTCTATCACATGGACTCCGTGCTTCTCATATTCTTTTAAAATCTTAACAGTGCCATCGGTAGAGCCATCATCCCTTACATAAATTTCAAATTTTTCATATTCCTGTTTCAGAAGGCTGTCCAACTGCTCCCTGATATATCTTTCTCCATTATAGGCAGACATCACAATATTAACTCTTGAACTCATAGAATGATCTCCTATACCATATATTTAAAAAAGGAAATACGGTCAAAAAGCTGAAATATCCTGCATACCGGCAGTTCTTGGTTCAGATAAGCCACCAAAACCTTTATTTTATGAAAAAACGGAACCTCCTGTCCGATAAATACCGGTTTCACTCTTTTTCTGGCTTTCTTCCATCTTGTGAGAAGAATACGTCCTTCCCTCTCTTTTCTTTCCCTCACAGATTTAGAGCCATAAAACTGCCGCATGGAAGAAAACTTCATACCCAGTACAAAGTTATCCACGTTTCCTGTATATCCCGCTTTTTTCAGATAACGCAAAGCATCTAACATATCCCGATACACATCCACCGCTTTTTTTACAGTGTAATTCGTAGATAAAGTCCCCATCTCACGAATGTAGCAGTACAGGCTTTCCGGAACAAGAACAACCTTCTGCACCACACTGAAAATTCCTGCGCTAGTCGGCAGGTCTTCTGCGTACCGATAATTTTCCGGAAACCAAATATTTCTCTCAGTAAAAACAGACCTGTCAACCAGTTTAAAGCATACACTGTTCAAAGAAAGGTACGTATAATTCAAAAACCAGTCTAAAATCTGCCCGCTGCTGTAGGCTGTCCTCTCTCCACACGGAAACCCTGTCTCCCCAAGAAATTTTTCTTTTCCATCCGGCAAAAAGCAGATATTCTTTTCCTGGCAGACTGCCACCTCTGCATTTTCCGCTCTGGCAGCTTCCAACATCGTTTCATACATATGCTTTTCCACATAATCATCCGAATCCACAAATCCCAGATACTCTCCGCAGCTCTCACGGATTCCTATATTCCTTGCCGCCCCAAGCCCTCTGTTTTCCTGTACAAGCAGACGAATTCTGGGATCCGATTTCTGGCATTCTTTTACTACTTCGGCTCCACCGTCTGTAGACCCGTCGTCCACTACCACAATCTCAATATTTTTCAGTGTCTGTCTCATCAGGCTGTCCAGACATCGTCCAATCGTCTTTTTTCGATTATAAAGTGGTACAATAATACTGACTGCTATCTGTCCATCCATATCCATCACCTGTATCTTCCTTCTATTCCTCCCATGTAGGTACATTTCCCAGATATTTAAAACAATATTCACCGTCTGTTTCCTGAATCTCGTAAATATCCCCATCCTCTGCCGACTCAAATTTAAAATAATGCCTCAGATAGTCATATTCCTTCTTCTTCTCGTTCGGATTTGAAAACCATACATATTTATATTCTGTCTCTGTCAGAAGCTCCGGATATTTTGCCACATTAATTAAAATCTGCTTTCCTTTATTCCTCATCCCCATCGTATAACTGTCAAGATCCCAGGAATACTGTCTGCCTAACTCATAAGTCAGCATTTTTATATTGTTTGTTTCCAATTTCCCAATTAAAAAAACACGTCCGTCATCTTTCACCAGCTCCCGAAACTTTTCTACCTGCTCTTTTGTCTCAACACGCTTTTTCCAGTCACTCTCCTGGCTTCTCCGGAGACTTGAAACCTTCGGGATAAAATTGCCGCTTGTCCCATACAGACATGCCACAGAAATCGCTGCCGAAACTGCTTTTATTTTCAAACTTCTATCAATTTCCGGTAGCTGGTAAAATATAGGGAAGAACATCGTGCCCACCCCAACCAGCATATAATATGCCGCATACCGTTCCAATCCTGCTACCGTTTCACTATCTGACGCCCCAAATACATTCATATAGACATAGAACATGACGCCCATATATAAAAATGCACCCACTAAATAAAGAAACAGCACGGTTCTTATCTCATTTTTATGCTTTTTCAATACAGATGCCACCAAAAATATCCCCATCGCATACAGGCCAAAAAAAATCACATAGCTCATATGGGGCATTTTCCCGCTACTTTCAATGACAGTAAAACTTTTGTCTAAAATTGAACTCAGAATCTGGGATGCACTTTTATTTACAGTTCCAATCCCTCTGCTCAGCACATTGCTGGATATTACCCCTGACCAGATGATATTCACAAAAAACGGCGTAATCAAAAGAGGCAAAAACCAGAGATACTTCTTGTGAGCCACCATTCTGAGCTTCCTGAAATCTGTCACATGATCATCACAGTCTCTGAAATATTCTGAAAGAAAGGCCGTTAAAATAATCATACATACAAATAACGGCCCCACCAGACTTTTCATAGCTGCAATCACCGCCAGACTGCAAAACAGGAAAACCCGGTTAATCTTCTCCTCACCTCTCCATAAAATCCACGCAAGAACTCCTCCTGCCCACATAGGCAGCACATAGTCCTGCAAAATCGTATAATATTTAATATAACTGATTATATTCAGAGAAAAAAATACCGCCGACGCATAAGCAAACACCGATTTCCAGCGCTTCCAGCCTGATTTCCGGCATGGAAGCATGACTGGTACAAACGTAAGTATGAAATTTCCCACATAAGTATTACTCTCTATAAATTCTCCAATACCTGAAAAGAAGTATTGAAAGATTGAACAAATAGAAAAGGTTACGGCATCTCCCGTAAATTCCTGGCCATAAGGAAGACGTCCGGTACTTGCCATATATTTTACAGCGCTTCCCCACTGATAAACTTCATCCGGATAGGTAAAGAGCGCTTTGCGGAAACAGAAGCCGCAATAAACAAACACAAATCCTATAACTGCCATCGAAGGAGACACAAAGGAGAATACTCTCTCCCAAAATCCTTCTTCCTTCCTTCCTCTTCCCCTGTTCAGCAAAAATAATGCCACTCCCGTTACCGAAAAAATTACTGACACTGGATATATATACTTCACATTTCCGGCAAACCCTGCCAGAAAGGTAACCGTCATGATTGTGATTGCTGCTGCCGCCATACTTTCCTCTGTGCAAAGCCCGAACAGCTGATACCAAAATAACGTTATCAGTAGAAATAGTAGAAATATTATTGACAATGTCACCATATTACTCATGGGGAAATCTCCTCGCAGCCTTCTTATAGTACTTCAATATTCTCTCTGTTTTTCACATTTTTCATTACATTCTTCGTATCAAAAATCGCTTTTGCATATTTCTGTACAAATTCATAATCAACATTCGTGTGCGCCGCCGTTACCATGACAAGGTCGGAACTCTCAACGAGCTTTTCTGTCAAATCCAACTCGCTTTTAAAGAATAAACCTTTGTGGCGGCACTCCTTGACCCATGGGTCATAATAACAAACCTCTGCGCCCGCCTTCTGAAGCTCCTCGATTACACGCAAAGCCGGACTTTCCCTGTAATCGTCAATATCCTGCTTATATGCCACGCCAAGTACCAATACCTTTGAGCCATTCAAAGCTTTTCGGAATCTATTCAATATTTTCCCCGCACGCTCTACACAGTATTCCGGCATACGGTCATTAATCATCATGGAACTTTCAATCATCGAAGTGTGAAATCCATACTCACGTGCTTTCCAGGAAAGATAATATGGATCCAATGGGATACAGTGCCCTCCCAGCCCTGGTCCCGGATAAAACGCCTGGAATCCATATGGCTTTGTCTTTGCAGCATCAATCACTTCCCACATGCTGATACCCATCTCATTGCAGAGCATCGTCAGTTCATTCACCAAACCAATATTAATATTCCTGTAGGTGTTTTCCAGGATTTTTTCCATCTCGGCAATTGCTGGCGAAGATACTTCGCATACTTCCCCCTCAAGAACTGCACGGTACATCGCCGCAATAACCTCTGTCGCATCTTTACCAATCGCCCCTACCACTTTAGGTGTGTTTTTCGTCTTATAAATCAAATTGCCAGGATCGACACGTTCTGGTGAAAACCCAAGATAGAAATCTTCCCCACACTTCAACCCGGAACCCTCTTCCAAAATCGGCCGAATAAGTTCTTCTGTCGTCCCTGGATAGGTGGTGGATTCCAAAACCACCATTGTATTTTTTGTCAGATATTTCGAAATTGCTTCTGTAGAAGCTTTCACATAACTGATATCCGGCTGCTGATGCTCGTCCAATGGCGTCGGTACACAGATCGCAATAAAATCCACATCTTTCACAAAGCTGAAATCTGTTGTCGCAACCAGCATTTTCTCGTCTACTAATCTCTTTAAGTCGCTGTCAACAACATCGCCGATATAGTTGTGCCCTTCATTTACCATGTGTACTTTCGTATCCTGGACATCAAACCCAATCGTCTGAAAACCTGCTTTGGCCTTTTCTACTGCCAAAGGAAGCCCCACATACCCAAGACCTACAACTCCTACTCTAATTTCCCTGTTACTAATCTTTTTCAATAAATATTCTTTCATTTTTCCTCCACATATCTGACAAAACTGCCGCCAGGCTATTTTGTCCTTTCTTTTATCCCCAATGAATTATTTGATATCAAAATCCGGGGATACATCAACAGCTTGTCTCCCTCTGCTTTTAAATATACAGTGTCAAATTTTCCTTTGACATTGATTTTATCGCCTACAATCGGCACAATTTGATTATCTCCCTTATCTGACGGCTCATACACACAAAGATAATTCTTACTCTCATCTTCAGAATATGTCTGGGATTCAACAAACAGGAATATCTGCCCATCCGAACCAAACCACATTTGCTTTATGGTTCCAGACATTTGTGCTTTAAGCCCCCGGTATTCATATGGAAAATCCAAGAAATTCTGATATTCATATGCCGGATTTTCAAAGTTGAATTTACATCCTTCCCGCAATGCCGTTACACCCTCCAGTAAAGGATACTGTCCTTCCTGCAATGCGCCTTCATCTATTTCTGAGAGCCCTCTCGTAAATGCGTACGCCCGAATCTGCTCTCCAACAACTACATCCGGCATATAATTTTCTGCAATTCTGGGATATTCAATATTGTATACTATCAAATAACGATTTCCCGATTTGTCCCGTACCTGCAGCTCGGCTATCCGTTCTGTCTCTGCTTCCTTACTGTCTTCCTTCTCTTCATCTATTGTAATTTC
Source organism: Lachnospiraceae bacterium 46-15 (assembly GCA_041223665.1). Lineage (GTDB taxonomy): Bacteria > Bacillota > Clostridia > Lachnospirales > Lachnospiraceae > Hominisplanchenecus_A. Next base: position 122,209 of record JBCLQO010000003.1, on the reverse strand, counting down.
TCTGATGCTTTTTTTCTCCACCTGGCAGTCCAGCGCTATTTTTTCATAATAGTGTTCTTCTGCACTATACACCAACTCTGCATAATCAAATTCCCTGGCATCCGCTATGATTTCAGATACCCGTATGCCTTTATAATATCTGTCATAATCTATGATTCCATCCGTTTTCTCATCATATAGAACTGAAATGCCATAAGGTATATCTTTCCGGAAAGTAACTTTTTCATACGTATTACTGCCGTCCTGTTTTACCACTATCTCTCCATTTTTAGCATTATTAGAAAATTTTCCATCATAAGAAACTCCCCTGCTAAGGTTCTCAAAAACCCCTTTACCTGCCAGCCTCCCATCTTTCCACTTACCAGTGTAAGATACTTTATCCTGCTCTTCTCCGTCACGCATCACATATCCATGAAAAGTTCCGTTCCCCCATGGTTTGCCTTCCCGTATTTCTCCGGTATAACTTCCCGTACAGACAGTCCCGCCCCAGTAAAAAGAATGGCTTATTTCTCTCTGCCCTGTCGACTGGCTGTTTGAGCATCCCATAACTAACAGTATTGCAAAACATATCACAGAAATTATTTTTTTCTTTTTCAAATTACAACACCTCATTCGTAAACTGTCTTACATTATATAGCAAATATTTTACTCCGTCAACGCTTATCCCTAAAAGTGCGCAGATATTCCCCAAGATCCTGCAAGATTCCCACTGCCAGTTTAAACAACTTTATGAATTCTTTCCTATATAATAGGGTCAGCGCTGTCATCAGCGCCACAATGTTTCCCATTCTTATCCACGGCTTCTCGCTAAAAACCATATTTACAACGCATGCAGCCAGCATCAGTATTAAGGCTGTAACGCTCCTTTTGTACGAGCCTACACATTTATAATATTTTTCTCCCAGCACACTTCGGATAGCCAGGTACACCAGCCCTGCCGCCGCCGAGGCGACTGCCGCTCCCATTGACCCGTATCGGGGAATCAAAAAATAACATCCTGTCACATTAACAACCAGAGAACCCAGTATAAAAACAATATTCAGCTGAGTCTTTTTTGCAATCGCAATCCCTACTCCTGTACTCTCTGAAATCGTATAACAAATTGGCGCCATCAAGAGAAATGCAAAAAAGCTTTTGGACGAACGGTAGGATTCTCCCAGTAAGAAAAAAATAATATCCTGGAAAAGCAAAATTCCCATACCAAATAATATCATAACGTATGTGATATAATTATGAACAGCGCTGATCCTTTTCTGCTCTTTCTTATAATTTTCATAGACAAAGGCTGTCCAGTACATATTGAATCCTACCTGAATCAAATTAATAAGAGATGCAATAGAAAGCGCAGAAGAATACACACCCAAAGCAGTAAACGTCAGCTGCTGTTTTATCAGAATGTTTGAAAGTGATGTATTCAGCCACGCAATAATTGATGCAGGCATAAGCGGCAGTCCAAATTCCAGCATTACTTTCACTATCTGTTTATCATAAACCATATCTTTTCCCGAGGATGCCCGCGCTTCCTTCTGAATAAACCAATATACAGCCATTAGCAGAACTACCAATCCTGAATTAAGCAAAACAGCGCTGTAATATGTAGTATCCCATCCGGCACACACAATATACGCCACTTTTGTACACACAACTATCAATAATGACTGTATGGAAAACCGAATACAATCCTGCCGCATCCGATAATTTAAATTATACAATCTTAAAACTGCCATCGCATAGATACTTACTGCCAGACACCAAAAAATTATCTCCCTGCTTTCTCCCACCACCTCATAAACAATCCTTTGGCGAAATGGAAATGTAACCAAAATTGCTGCTGCTGAAACGACTGTTGTTGCAATAAGCGCATAGGAAAAAATCACACGGCTGCCCTTTCCATGGATTCCCTCATAATAGAAACGGGTATACGTCTGATCCAACCCACATAAAACAATTGTCATCCCCAGATTAACAATTGTTGTATACATATTAATCTTCCCCATTGCATCGGGATCAAAAATCCTTGTAATAATCGGAATCGTAAAAAAACTGATCACAAATCCAACCCATGTACTCATAGAAAATCCGACAATATTTTTAATAAAACCTTTTGCGTTTATTTTATTTGCCAAATATTTCACCTTCCTTTACAGAACTAACTCCGTTCCACAGTATGCTTATTTTCCCCGGCAAATTTTAATTTCTTTTTCCTTTTATTAGTATCTTAATTTTCCCTGGAAGCCATGTCACTACTTTTCCAATTTTATAGGAACGGCTCTGCTTAAGCTGCCGCAGTTCTTCATCCATCCGTTCTCTTTCTTTCTTTATTCTTTCCTGCTCTCTCTCCAGCCTGTTGCGCACCTCTGCGCCGTGCAGCACAATAATATAAAAAAGCTGCTGCTCTCCTGCGTCCAGGCTAAGCATGCCCCTTTCTCCCTTTTCACCGCTCTTTCTAACGCACTGAACGCTCATGTCGCTCAAAATCTTCAGCCGCTTCATATAAGCCTTCCAGAACGGTTTATCCATATTCAGGCATTTCTTCTCTCCATAGGCAATCAGCTCACAAATCACCTTAAAGTATCCGTACGCATTCAGAAACTCTTTTTCCTTCGTCATAATAGAGTTCTCTCTGACTCTGCGCATATATAAGTGTTCATTCAAAAAGTAGGTTCTCTGCGATTCTGCCATACATTCAATTGTAAATAAATTATCTTCATGAATAATCCCTTCATAGAAAAGAACTCCGCAGCTTTCCAGAAACTCCCTGCGCCACAACTGCAGACACACAGACGGCTTAAATTCCCCATTTGCATGCATAGCCACAAACATTTCTCTGCCAGTGCATACTTTATCATAAACTCCTTTTCTCTCATAGTAATCTTCATAAACTTTCTGCTTTTCTTTCAATTCCTCTGATTCATAGAAAGATTCTGCGTTATAAAACAATTCATCCAGTTCTTTTTCTTTAGCCTCCGCATACAATATTTCAAGGGCATTTTCTTTCAAATAATCATCACTGTCCAAAAAAGAAATATATTCGCCTCTGGCAAGCTTCAACCCCGCATTTCTGGACGCAGAAACCCCTTGATTCCTCTGGACTACCAATGAAACCCTCTCATCCTTTTCTCTCAGATTCTCGACAACCCGGGCCGTAGCATCATTCGACCCATCATCAATACAAATAACTTCCAGTTCCCTAAGAGTCTGCCCGCACACACTTTCTACACACTGACCTATATAATTTTCCACGTTATACATCGGAATAATAACGGATACTTTTATCATGGAAACTCTCCTTCTTATATCTCCAAATTTGTCTGATACAGTTCTCCTATTTCTTCCTTCTCCCCATCACCTGGTTCACCACAAACGCAATCCCAATCAGCGCCAGCTCAGACACTGTCATCCACAGCCGCGACACAATAGAGATAATCACCGCATATTCCTCCGGCATAATAAGCCCCAATCCCAGCACAAGAATGCCCTCCCGGACTCCCAGGCCCGACGGAGCAAAAATCGCCAGGATGCCGATGATGCAGGACAGCCCAAAGATTCCCGCGCTGTAAAGCATCTCCGACATAGGAATGGGGTATATGGAGCAGGTCAGCATATAGAACCCGATGCCTACGATGACCCAGTTGCCAATAAACAGCAGCACCACTTTAATCATCTCGCCATAAGTAATCGGAATTTCCATATCCTTTTTGTGGATTACCTTTTCCAGAATCCGCAGGAAAAAGTTAATAATCTTCGGGTTGATGCAAATGAAGAACACCACGACCAGCGCCACTGCCGCCCACTGATAATCTGCCAGGATATCATTCGGAAAGAACAGCAGCGACACTAGAAACAAAAACGCCGCCCCTAGCAGAGTGCATATATTTTCTAAGAAAAAACAAATTGTCACTTTACGGATCGGCGCGCCTGCCTCCTCATAAGCCGGAATCCTGGCCAGCAGCATAAACACCTTGCCCGGAATATATTTTCCCAGGATAGAATATAGGTAGGCTGTAATTGCCTTGAAATAGCTGATGCCGCATCCGTTCAGCTTCGTCATATAATGCCACAGAGATGCAAGCGTTATTTTATAGAGGAAATAAAAGCCCACCGCCCCGGCAAATACCGGCCAGTGAATGCTCACATCCAGGTTTCTGTATGTGTCGGCATTTTCATAAAAATACCGTACCAGGAAAATCGCCACCAAAACCAAAAATCCGTATTTCAGGATTTTTATCCATGTTTTCTTTTTTCCTGACGCCTTTCCATCCATGCTCTGTACCTCAAGTTCCTCCGTACTGCTTTTTGTCCCGTTCTCCATAACCATCATCCTTTGCTAAACTTGCGCAGCTATCCTGCCCGAACCTGACAGCTCTCAGCTCATATTTCTATATGATGGCAATACCCCTCCTTGCCATCGTCACATCAAAAACTTAACAGCACACGTATAAAGCACATATAATAATATATCAAAATATATGGCACCTTCCGTAGCCTGTCATAATGCTTCTCTGAATAATCCTTATTTTTCCTTGCCAGATAAAATGCCAGCCTGTGGTTCCACTTACACTTATCATCTGCTGTCAGGACAGGATGCCGCCCCTGCTTCTCCAGATATTTCAGCTTCGCCGCCGCACATGTATATTTAAACACCAGCGCGCGCTTCTGGCTCCGCACCATATCCCTGTCGCTGATGTGGGAATCTTTGATAGCTCCCGCCTCTACTGCCGACCGGTACAGTTCCCATGCCTTTTCATTCCGTATCACACAGCTCGTATGCTTGATAGGATTTCCTTTCATCTCCTTCAGCCAGATATCGCCAAAACTGATATCTGCCGCCAGTGCAAAATGATCCTGGCAGGTCATGCAGCTTCCTTTCTCAAAAAAGTAAGCGTTCTTGTAAGCGCAGATCGTCTTGGAATAAGAAAAAGTTTTCTCGCTTCCGTCCTTATAAACCACAGACGACAGCCCTCTCCAATGTCCGCGGCGGTAATACAGCCGCTCTGCCCCGTCCAGGCTGACCTTCGACTGCTCCAGGGAAAGCAGCGTCGCCTTATCCGAATGGTTTCCGCTGCAGTACAGTCCCAGCTTCAGCACGATTTTCTCCCGCAGCCCGGCGTCCTTCTCCATCAGCTTCTCCAACCCGTGCAGCATACATGGCGTCATAACTACCGCCACCTTACCGTCAAAGCTCCGCACGATATCCACATGCTTCAGGAGAGGGATATTCATATAAATACTGGAAGATGCACTTCTTATTTCCTCTTCTGTGACAGCGATAAAAGTATCGTAGCCCAGAATCCCATTCTCAACTTTCGTCTTTGTCACCCATGCGCCGTCAATCTGCCCAGTCTTTAGCAGATGGCAGAGAAGCGCCGTGACCATTCCGCCGGACGCAGCATTCTCCCGTATGCCCTCATCCTGCGCATACCCCTTGCGGCACGCCACATGCGTCCCCAGATATTTATCCGGATTCTTATAATCTAAAATCTTCTTTTTCTTTGCAGGCTCTCCCACGATTTCATCCACGATTCCGCCTACATATTCGATATTCTTCCGCGAGCTTTCCATCACTGCGTCATAGTTTTCTTCAATCTTTCCGCGGATTTCCTCTTCACATTCCACGAATCTGTAAAATTCCTGCTCCAGAGATTCCGCAGTCAGGTTGGAAAAATCAATCGCATACTGCCCCAGATGAAAGAAATCCAGCACCTCCTGGTATTTGTGGCTCCATCCCACCAGCAATACAGGGACTTTCTGCTCCAGCGCGCCAATCATTGCATGAAACCTGGAAGCCACCAGAAAACGGCATTTCCCCAGATATGCCCTGATTTCCTCTGCTTCCATCTCTTTATGATACCAGCGCACCATGCTCTTGTCCTTCACGCCCTCATACACCGCATCACAAATCATTAAATCATTATTCCGGGGTTTCTGGCTGTTTATTCGAGCGCCGTTGGCGATAATCAGCACCTTATAGCCCGCCCGGTTCAGTTTATCAATAAAATCAACCATAATTCCCTTATAGTCAATATTCATCTTCCCACACTTTTTCTCCACAACAGAGCTGATGGAAAGCCCCACCAGCCGGCTGTCCGCGCTGCCGCAGGCACGGTAAAATTCATCCTCGCGGCATACCTCGTCCACCATCTCATTGCAGCGCGCATCATCTGCCATCGTAAAGGCACCGTCCGCACAAAGCCGCACATTATCCTCAATCCCGATGGATTTCAGGTTTTCCAGCGTTCCCTCTCCCCTGGCGCAGATAAGTTTCAGTTTCGGCAGAATCCATTTTGCCAGGAAACGGTTCGTAAAGGAGTGGAACGTACCCATAGCCTGGGAATATTTCATTACCGGAACCCCCAGAAGCATTGGCACCGCCGCACACACAAAAGCATACGTATTCATCACAAAGCCCCGGCTGTCCACAAAGGAAATCCCTGCTTCGTCCAGCACTGCATCCGTCTGGGAATACGCCTTTAAAATCTTATTTTTCAACAAAAGTTTCCGAATCGGCGGACACCAGGAAAAAAGCTTATACAGCACTGCCATCGGAAACGCAACAAAAAGCAGTTGTTCCGGTTTGCAGGGAACAATCTTAATAAAATCCCACGGAATCTGCTTTCTGTCTTCGGAAGGGTAGACTGACATCAGATTGATGTTCAGCCTTTCCCCATATCTGTCATGCAATTGTTTTATAGAACTTTGAAGCATCGCTGCCGCGCCCTTATTTCCACTATAGCTGGCAGCCGTAATAGCGATTACCACATCTCTCATACTATTTATCCTCTTCTGATGGTCTGGGACTCTCTGCGTCATAGTCCAGCTTCCGCACATGGTACTGGATATCCTCAAGCAGCTTCCTGTTGCCCGCGATGACATCCGCCTGCAGACCGATAATCACTGTCATAAATCCCATCATCGACAGCGTACTGGCCAGAATCAGCGACTGGATATGCCCCGTCCCGGCGCCCATGCAGAAATACACCAGGAAACGGATCCCCAATGCCAGGCCAATCAGCAGGAAAATACCGCCGATTAAGGTAAAGAAACGCAGCGGTTTATACATCATGAAGGAACGCACAATCGTCACCATGGAGCGTTTCACATAACCAAACATACTCGAAAAGAGCCTGGATTTCCGAAGCTCCGGATTCGTGCGGATTGGCACAGACTCCATCGCTATCTTATTTCTTCCTGCCTGGATAATCGTCTCCAGCGTATACGTATACTCATTTGTCACATTCAGGCGCATCGCTGCATCCCGGCTGTATGCCCGGAATCCACTGGGCGCGTCAGGAATATCCGTCTTTGAAGCCACGCGCACCGTCCAGCTTCCGAAATGCTGGAGCTTCTTTTTCAATGGTGAGAAATGCTCCGTATCATCAATGGGACGCTCCCCGATTACAATATCCGCTTTCTCCTCCAGAATCGGACGTACCAGTTTCTCGATATCCTCACCGTTGTACTGGTTGTCCGCATCTGTATTTACAATAATATCCGCCCCGTTTCTCAGGCACGCATCAATACCTGCCATAAACCCTTTGGCCAGACCTTTATTCTTCTTGAAATTCACCACATAATGGACGCCCCAGTCCTTCGCTACCCGAACCGTATCATCCTTACTTCCGTCATTGATAATCAGATATTCAATCTCATCAATGCCCTCTATCTTCTTCGGTAAATCATTCAGCGCAATTTCCAGAGTCTCTGCCTCATTGTAACATGGAATTTGTATAATCAGCTTCATTGTACCTCCCGCACCGCACATACGCGGCTCATCTCAGGGATGGGCTTGCCCTTCTCACCTGTATTTTTCTCTTATTTTCCTATTGTTATCCAAAAACCAGATATATCCACTTCATCTTACTATCAAAGCACCCCGAAGTCAACCTAAAGTGTCGGAATTGCTTTCAAATTGCGGTTTGCCAGGCTGCCGCCTGCCCCGGCAAATGACAGCCCTGCATATTCCTCCATCATATCCCGGTACTTCTCACCTTTTACGTAGACAGATTCCGTTTTATTTAAATCGGCACAGTAGTACCCTGCCTGTATCAGCTCGTCATAGTTTAATTTTGTGCCCAGGATAATGGCATCTTCTACGGATTCCTCCGGCACTCCTGGAAGTATCCGGTAACGGTTCAGCATAAACTGATAGGTAAACAGCGCTTTCTGTGTCTGGCTCTCCTTGTATCCTGATACGTAAATCTCGCCGGGCAGTTCACAGCCCGCCTCCTCCAGTCCATGGATAAGCTCATACCCCTGTTCTGCCCTCGTGTGGTAACGCTCTGAGTAAGAACCGTCCACATACACGCCGTTGTAAACATACTGATAAACCAGAAGCGCCAGAAGCAGCGCCGCAGGCAGCGTACGCTTCCCTTTGCACAGGCACACAAACATCACCAGGAAGCTTACGCTACAAACCAGCACGCCGCCCAGGTAGACACGCAGGCGCATAGGGTCGCTTAATGCTTTGTGCAGGCCGAAAGGCCAGTACACCTCCGATGCCACCATATTGTTCGTGATATGTGGAAGCACCACGCACAGGAACAGAAACTGCAATCCTGCAAACACTGCAAAAACCGCCGGAAGGTATTTCTTGAGATGTATCCGGTAATGATAGATATATGCCAGCGCTGCCAGGAAAAACGGTCCTATATACGCGCCATAGTAGCGGAAATACGTGAAAGCTTTATACCCATAAGCCGTTGAATGATAAGGACTGTTTCTCAGCGCCTCCTCCACACGAAACAGCCAGGAAATGCTCTGCGCCAAAATAGTTGCCCCGATACACATTAAAAAGAAGGTTCCCAGCACCAGGATATACGGCTTTACCTCTAGCTGCTCGGAATTTTCTGTCACTGGATGCTTCTGCTTTTTGAAAAATATCGCCTTTCCGTTTTTGCAAATGTAAATCACCAGCAGCGCAATCGCGGCTGCCGAAAATCCTCCCGTGAAAATCACGCTGACGTGTACCTGTCCCAGCACCGTGGCAAACCATCCCTGCCAGGAAGCAGGCGAAAGAAGCAGCTTTACTGACAGGTTGAGGTTTACTGCTGTATTTTTCAGCTCCTCACCCTCCTGCCATAGCCACAGCGTAGTTTTTGACCAGTAGATAAAGCGTCCCGCCAGCCAATATCCTGCTATGCCGGAAACCAGTGCCGGAATTTTTGCCACCAGCCAGCTTTTATACATCAGGAAATACAAAATTACCAGAATCACCAGGGCAATCCACAGAGTTTTCGCCCGTGTATGGAGTGTCAGGCTGTAGGACAGCAGAACCATAAGCAGCACAGAATAGACTGCCTGCTTTCGGTAATTCTGTTTTTCTTTCCTGGCCTCAGCAATCAATTTACAGAGGATAAGCGCCGCCAGCCAGGATACCAGTATAAGCATATGCTCGTTGTATACCACCAGCGCCCGGTTCACCATCATGAACCCGGCTGCCAGGGATGCCAGATAGAGATATATCTTCTTCTCCACCCTCATGTGCACATTCAGAATATGGTAAGCGATCGGCGCTGCCAGACTCTGCACTGCCGCACAAAATACCAAACACGCCCGGTACAATGCCACCGGGTCGGAAATCAGCCGGAACAACGGCGCCATCAGAACCGTCATGCCGCCGCCATAATAGCGGCTCCCATATTCGGCCGCCTTCGTCCAGTCCATTCCTGCCGCCCACGCACCTGCAGACATGGTGGACATTTCATCCATAGGCGTCCGCAGCGGGTCTGATACGGTAAAAATCAATATCAGCCTGGGCACCATTGCAATTAAGAATACGACCAGCATATCTATACGCCGTCTGTACGTTTCATTCATTTTCACAATCAATCCCCCCCTATTACCGTTTCAATATCCGTTTTGCCAGAGGCTTTATCCTATTACGGAAATCATACTCTGCACAGGAACGCTGCAGCCCAAGAAAACTGCGCAGCCTTGCGCCCGCAGAAGGCTTCCTGTTCTTTTGCTTCCCTTCCAGGGCGTCTGAGAGCCATTTTCTGGACTCTTTTCTCTGTTTTGCAAGAATTGTATCTACCGGAGAATAATCTATGTCTGTCAGCAGTTCCCCGCGCCGCAGGATGTCTTTCACATCCATCACATACCGATTCGTCAGTCCTAATGTTCCCAGCAGGGACTCAAACCGTGAACTGCCCCGTCCCGGATTTCCGATAGCAATAAACGGCTTATGGAAAAGAATTGCCATACATGTCCCATGAAAGGAATCTGTAATCACAAAATCGCTGTTTTTAAAATAGTACAGCCAGTCCTCCACCTGGAGATTCTCAATGGTATTCTCCAGATTGAGCCTTTCTTTATTCGCCTGGAACTTATTCTGCCACCCGTCCAGCATATTCACCAGTTTCTTCCCCTTTTGCTCCGAAACATGCAGCAGTGCTTCCCGCTTTTCAGGCGTGGGGTCCAGGATATAGGACGCGATAAACGGCTCCTTTTCTTCTCTCCTTGATTTCTCTGTCAAATCCCCCAACACGTGAGGCTCGCACATCAGCACCGGGTCCAGCACATGAACGGCTTCTACACCAAAAGTATTCCGGCAGATTTCCACACCCTCCGCCTCCCGGACAGAGACTGCATCCATCCGGCGCATACATGCCCTTGCTTTCTTTGCAAAAGCTCTGGGCGCCAGGAATTTTCCTGAACCAAAAGAAGTAGCATAAGCGATTTTCTTCTTCGCATCATCCACAAAATCCAGAAAATAGCTGTGGCCGAAAATCTTCGTTACCCCATAATTCCAAATCTGATCTGATCCGAGCACGAACGCATCGCACATCTGATTCAGCACACCAATTTCCGAGACGTGGTAAGACTTGCTGATGGCGTAGTGCTCCTCGGCAAAACGTATGGAATGGCGGCCCTTCATGCGGCCGTCATCCGGCTTAAGCCTGGGCTGATGAACCATCAGCACCCGGTAACCCATAGATTCAATTGTCTGTTCCAGCGCATAATAGGTGGCAATACTCCCATAATTGCACCCAAACCACACGCCCAGTATTCCCACATCGTAATGTTCCATTTTTTCCTCTTTCTGACGCACTTGCTGCGTTATATGCAAAAACTATTTCTTCATCCTCTTCGCCGCGTTCACTACTCCCTCCGGAAGTACACGTTTCAGCCACTGCTTTGCCGCCGCTTTTTTCGAAAACTTCTGCCCGCTGGCTATCTCCACAGCCTTCTTAAACGGCTGCTTCCTGTTCTCTTCAAAAAACCTCTCCCGTCCTTCCGGTATTCGTATCTTGCTGCGGAATCGGTTGTGCTTCAGCGCAAAGTCCAGGGGAACAGGCTCACAGAGTTTTAACCGGGAGCGGATATCCCCCCAGGCTTTCTCCCCTTTCTCACTGTTGATGAGCACCAGGGAAACCCCTTTTTCGCTGGCAAATCCAGGATTGTACTTTGCAATATGCCAAAAATCGCCTAGTGTCAAGTCCCCTTGCCTTGGCAGAGGCGCGAAGCTGCACTCCCCGCAGGAAGACCGCAGCATCAGGGAACCGTGAAAAGCTTTCTCATACGCGTCATTTGCCTGATTCCCTACAATCCTCTTGCCGTTTTTCAGCGTCGCAATACAGTGGTTACAGTTATGTCCGAACTCTTTTGTCCGGAACTGAAAGCTCTCCAAATTCTTTCCGTATTTTTCCGTCCGGTATTTCCGGAACACTCCAGGCGAAGGAACGCCATGGCACACCACATCCACAGTAAGCAGATTTTCATAATTCCGGTGCAGATATCCCTTCAATCCGGCCACCTGGCAGGGCACACCGCTGAAAAGCACATGGTTTCCCTCATCCAGCAGCTTTTTAACTTCACGGTAAGCCATACCCACCTGGCTTTGGACATATTTCGAACCGCGCAGCTTCTCCAGCTCTTCCACAGAACGGATAATTCTGTGTTCTGCCGAAAACTTTTCGTCCATTGCCACGCCGCACACACAGCCTCCTGCTTTCAGCACGTTCTCGGCCAGAAGAGTAAATATTCCACCGGAAGAACTTTTCATCCGTACCTCATCCTCTGCATAAGCTGCAAAACATGCCGGTTCTTCCTGGTTAGAAAACTTCGGCGTCAGCTCCGGGCACGCCCTTACGCACTTTCCACAATTGATGCATACTTCTTCTTTCACATGCGGATACAGAAATCCGTCCCTGTTTTCTCTCATCTCAATCGCATCCACCGGACAGCTGTTAAAGCAGGCCGCACAGCCGCAGCACCTCTCCTCCGGCAGAATCTCAATATTTTTACATACCTCAGGCATTGCTACCTCCATGCCGCACCCTGCGGCTCTATTCCCGCAGGCAGCGGGCCCGCAGTTGATATCTGCTGCCCGCTGCTCCCGCTATTTTATGCCAGCTCTTTCTCTGCCATCTCCAAGGCTGCCTCAATCACCTTATCCATATCATAATATCTGTAATTCCCCAGCCGCCCGCCGAAAATTACCTTCTCTTCTTTATCCGCCAGCGCACGGTAACGGGCAAACAGCTCATTATTCTTCTCGTCATTAATCGGGTAATACGGCTCGATTCCCGGTTTCCACTCGGAAGAATACTCCCTGGAAATCACAGTCACCGGCTGCTTCCCGAACTCAAAATGCTTGTGCTCGATAATCCTGGTATAAGGCACTTCCCTGTCTGTATAGTTTACCACGGCATTCCCCTGATAATTCTCCATATCCAGCTTTTCCGTCTCAAACCGCACGGTACGATACTCCAGGGCGCCCAGCTTATATCCGTAAAATTCATCAATCATCCCGGTAAACAGCGTCTTATCTGCAATTTCAGGATTCTCTTTCACAAACGTAAAATAATCTGTATTCAGCTTCACCGGGATTCCGTCCAGCATCTTCTCCACGACCGGAGTATACCCGCCTATAGGAATTCCCTGATATCTATCATTAAAATAATTGTTGTCATACATGAAACGGAACGGAAGCCGCTTGATGATAAATGCCGGAAGCTCTGTGCAGGGACGTCCCCACTGCTTCTCCGTGTAGCCCTTAATCAGCTTTTCGTACACATCACGCCCCGCCAGCGAAAGCGCCTGCTCCTCAAGATTTTCTGGCTCTGTAATATTCAGTTCGGCACGCTGCTCCTCTATCTTTGCCTGTGCTTCTGCAGGGGTCTTAACTCCCCACATCTTGCTGAACGTATTCATATTGAACGGCAGATTATACAGCTCATCCTTATAAACAGCTACCGGAGAATTCACATAATGGTTAAATTCGGCAAACTGGTTCACATACTCCCACACCTTTTTATTGCTGGTATGAAAAATATGCGCGCCATATCTGTGGACATGAATCCCGTCCACATCCTCACAGTAAATATTTCCGGCAATATGCTCACGCTTATCAATCACCAGGCAGGTCTTTCCCGCCTTCTTCGCTTCATGGGCAAATACCGCCCCGTAAAGACCCGCCCCTACTATCAGATAATCATATTTCATTCATGCTCTCCTTTCGTCACGAAATAATTTACGGTATATGCGTTTCATCCTCCGATAACATCCCGCCGCCAAATCATGTAACAGCTGTTTGGGAGGCAGATATTCATTTCCTTTCTCTCCCACCGGAAGAACTTCTCTCTCCAATGCATCTTCCAGCCATTCCAGGCATCTTGCCTTCTCCTGCTCCAAAATCCCGCGCACGCGCCCATAGTCCGGCGGCAGCAGCAAATCCTCCAGCTCCCGTATCTTTGCAGCATCCGACACGAAACGGTTCCTCAGTCCAAACACTTTCCCCAGCGATTCAAACCTGGAAATCCCCCTGCCCTCATTCTCGATACACACAAAGGGCTTCTCATGAATAATTGCAAAGCTTGCCCCATGGCAGGAATCGGTAAGCAGATAACTGCAGTTTTTAATATAGTACAGCCAATCCTCCACCTGAAGATTCTCTGCCACCGGATACAGCCCCAGCTTTTCCCGGTTCAGCTCGAAATTCGCCATGGTGCCGTCCAGCATCACCACAAGCGGAAGCGCCAGCCTTTCTGAAAGATACTCTGCCGCCGCTTTCTTCTCTGGGTTTCCGTCCAGGATGTACACCGCTATAAAATCTCCTGCCACCAGCGGATTCCGCTTCGCCGCAGATTTCTCTGCTAAATCATTGTAAATCTCCCTGTCAAGGAGAAACACCGGATCTAGTACCCTGGTGGCCTGAAGCCCGAAGGTATGGTTTACTACCCCAACTGCGTCCTCCTCCCGGACAGAAATAGCGTCAAATTTCTCCAGATAGCCCTTTGTTACCGCCACCTCTTCCTCCGGGGCAAAAAATCCCGGATGCCCGAAAGATGCCGCATACGAAAGCCTGCGCTTATCATCATCCAGAAAATGAAAGAACAGCCCTCCCCGGTAATGACGGCAGATCCCGTAGTTCCACACCTGGTCGGAACCCATCACAAATGTATCCGCATATGCATTTAACTCCCGCATTTCGCCAAAGCCAAATACCGGAGTAATCGCGTCATAATGTTCCTTCGCAAACCTTCTCCCATGGGAATGGTATATCGGGGCGTCCGGTTTAAAACCCGGGCGGTCTATCATCGTAACCGAATACCCCAAATCCTTTATCGCGCGGTAAAGAGCATAATACGTCATGATGCTGCCATAATTCCAGCTCCACCAAAGACCAAATACCGCCACGTCACGCTTCTCTATATCACCCAATGCAATACTCCTTTACAGTTCAAGGTACTTTCTCCAGAAGTCCAGGTTCGCCATCTCCCGGTAACGCTCCTGGTAGGATTTCTTCGCCGCCTCATATTCTTTGTCCATCCGCCGCATAATTTTAAACAAATTCCTGTAGCACTGCACCATCCGTTTAAAACTTCTCTTGGTAGACACAGAATTCCCCGCCGCATCTGTCATGATTGTCTCCGACAGACGGAACATTTTGTAAATATTGTTATAGGGCGGAACCACAGGCACCTTGCCCTTCTTCGCCGGGAGGATATAGCCATTAATAAAAATCAGATGGCAGAGCTTTTTCCATACCGGAATAAAGTCTGACTTATCCGGAGTAATCAGCTTCTCCCAATCATAATCTTCCTCTGTAATTCCTTTATACCCGATATATTCCTCTTTCGGCTTTGCCTGATAGTTCAGTTTACAGATTTCCGCATGAAGCTCTACAGGCTCCTGGCGCATGAACCAGTCGGCGCCTTTTAAGAAATCCTCCACGCCGCGCAGATTCAAATCTGCATATTTATAACGGTATTTCGCCACATTTGAGCTAACCCATTTGAGCAGCAGCCGTTTCATCTGCTTTGCCCCGTACTCCGGGCAATGAACGGCATTTACAATACAATGGTTCCGGATATCATAATATTCCAACGGTCCGGAAACTTTATTTTCAAAAGCCTCATGCCATACGCCCACACCATTCAGGTAAATAAAGCCTTTTCCTGTCCGCAGCCCATACTCCACATCGTCCCTGTGGATAAACAGCGGCAGCGGCAGATTTTCTTTACTGATAACACTAAGCGGAATGCAGCAGTACCACCAGCCCGCATATTCTACTTTCTCCGACTCATCCTCATTTAAGAGAAGCACTTTCACATCCCGCAAATCCACTTTGTGTTTTAGCGCCTCAATAGAGCCCTGGTTCCACTGCGCCCCCTCCTCATACTGGAGATAAGGCTTGTTCAGCTGAATAATAGAACCTGCCAGAGTGTAATCACGGTATTCCTCTTTCAGCACAGACAAAAAGCTATAAGTAGCTTCCAGGCTCGCAGGCTCTATCATGGCATCGTCGTCCATCAGAAGCACATGGCTGATGTCCCTCTGTTTCGCAAGGTTCATCGCCTCTATGATTCCTCTGGTAAAACCTCCCACGCCCCCGGCATTCTTATTCGGTGAAACTTTCACGATTGTCCCGTCTGCTATGGAAGTATCCAGCGTCTTTGCGTTATCCGAAATATGGACATACAGATGACGGTAAAGCGGAGACTCCGGATTTTCTAAAATCTGCTGCTTCAGCAGGTTCAAATTCCTGTACACATATTCCTCACGCTTAAAGGTACAGATATCCACCATGATATTCACATTCAGATTAGCAGGCATCAGCTTTTCATTCACATAACGTCCGCCGAAAATCATGCCGTCCTCTGCCAGAGAAAGGCAGCGCATAGCAAAAATACCTTCTTTCCGGCAGTTTCCGAAGTCAAACGCCTCCTGTGTTCTTTTGGCGCTTGAAATCTCACGATTTTCCAGGATTTCTTCCTTCACTTGCCCATCCTGCAGATACTGGTACACCAGCTCTACAGAAAATGTCCCCTGAAATTCCAGAATAAGCTGCACCTTATCCACAACCGTATATTTCTGCCATTTTCCTGTTGAAAAGCCATTAAAATACGTGTCAAAGCCGACACTTCCATCCAGCCCGAATTTCAAGCTTCCATCCGACTCTACAGATACTTTGCCATCCCTGCGGTAATACAGCTTTTCTTCCGACTCTATCGCGGACGGCAGCAAAATCCTTTTTAAATCCATACTTTACCTCCAGCAGCCTTTATCAAGCCGTAATTTATCCTTTCCTTTTCCTTCTCGCGGCATTTGCGTTATGCTCCAGCTCCTGATATGCATTGCACACTTCCTGCACCTCGCCGCTCATCACTGCTTCGCCTTTATTCAGCCACAGCGCATGGTCGCACAAATCCCGCACCTGCTCCAGATTGTGAGATACAAAAAGCAGCGTCGTACCTCCGGAAAGCATCTCCTCCATCCTCTTCTGGCATTTTTTCCGGAACAGGAAATCTCCGACAGCCAGCACCTCATCCACAATCAGGATATCCGGCTTTACCATAGTTGCCACGGAAAATCCCAGCCTTGCCTTCATGCCTGACGAATAATTCTTAATCGGAGAATCCAGAAAATCACCGATATCTGCAAAGTCCACAATATCGTCAAAATGCTCCTGCATAAACTTCTCGGAATGCCCCAGCACCGCCCCGTTCATAAAAATATTTTCCCGTGCAGTCAGGTTCGCATCAAATCCTGCACCCAGCTCAATCAGCGGCGCGATGCCCCCCCTTACGGTAATTGTTCCCTTATATGGCTTCATAATACCACTGATGGCCTTCAAAAGCGTAGATTTTCCGGAGCCATTGGTGCCAATCAGCCCCCAGGCCTCCCCCCGCTTCACTTTCAGGGAGACATCCTTCACCGCCAGGAACTCCTGGAACAGCAGCTCCCGTTTGAGCATATGGATAACGTACTCTTTCAGGTTATCCACGCCCTGCCTTGATTTATTAAACCGGATTGTCACATGATCCACATCAATGATATATTCATTATCTTTCATCTCTTTTTTTCCTCACCTTAAATATAGAGAATAAATTTATCCTGGCTCTTCTTAAACACCGTAATTCCAACCACAAATGCCACGACCGCGATCAGCCAGCCGCCCCAGAAGATTCGCGGACCCGGAAAATGTCCGTTGCATACCATATCACGGAACTGCGCCACATAATAATACATAGGATTAAACCCTTTAACAAAGAACCGTATGTTCTCCGGAAGCTGCTGAATCGGATAGAAAATCGGCGTCAGGTACATCCATGCCGTAGTAGCCGCCTTATATATGTGCTGTACATCCCGGAAGAACACATTCATAGACGCCAATAGGAAACCAAGACCGCAGCAGAACAAATAGAGCTGTATCATTACCAGCGGCGTACAGAGAATATAAGGCGTCACTGAAGCCCTGGTGCAAATCATTACAATTACGAGGGCGCCCAGTGAAAACACAAAATCCACCAAAGAGCTTGTCACCTTTGCCAAGGTGAAAATGTACTTGGGAACATAACACTTTTTCAGCAATGCCCCATTCCCGATAATAGAGCGCATCGCCGCATTGGTCGATGAGGTCATAAACTCAAATATCGTCCGTCCGGTAATCAGGTAGACCGGATAATTCGCAATACTTTTCCCTCTGTCAAACATATTTGAAAATACCAGCGTCATAATAATCATAATCAGCAGCGGATTCAGGATGCTCCACACATACCCCAGGACGCTCCTCCGGTATTTCAGCTTTACATCACGCTTTACCAGCTGCTTGAGCAAGTCTTTATATTGGAAAAACACATGAACTCTTTCCCGCCAAATACTCATTTTTTCAACCCTTCCTTTATCTTAAATGTCAGCCTGGCCGCATAATACGCCCGGTAATCTGTTTTCCTTAGAAACAGTACCGCCCGGTTTCTCACCGCCCGGTAAATCTTCGGGTACTTCTCCAAAAGCCCCCTGTCAAACTCCCGCATCTGTACCGGAATTTTCCTGCTGCACGGAAAACTCAGGAATATCTTAAACCTGCTGGCTGCCATCCGCGCAATAATATTTTCCAGATAAACCATCACGCACGCCGGCGCTCCCTTCTGCCTCTGCTCATCATAAAAGCCCAGAAGACGCTGCAGAACCCTGTCATAATTTTCTGCGTTTTTCCGCATACTTTTCATATTCATGCTCTGTCCCGGAAGCCCTACACGGTACATGTACACAACCGCATCAATGCACGTAACCGTGCGGATTAAAGGCACCGGAAACAGCACATATTCCATATCTACATAGAAACAATGCTCGTCAATCGGCGGAATCCCCCGCAGCATTTCTGTCCGCATCGTCATCCCATGCATTTTCATAAATATTCTATCACTAATCTCAGAAAATTGGTACTCTTTTCCATAAATAACCCCGGCAAATGGCTCCGCAAACTCTGGCTTTTTCCGGCCGTCCTTCTCGCGCACCCAGTAATAGTTCGAAAACACCACATCCGAAGTACAGCTTTTCAGACAATCCATCAGACGCAGAAATGCCTCCCGCTCCACCCAGTCATCGCCGTCCACTACTTTAAAGTACTTTCCGGAAGCCTCCAAAAGCCCCCGGTTAATCGTGGAACCGTGTCCGCCGTTCTCCTTATTTATGACACGAAAAGAATTTGGATAGCGCCTTTCGTACACCGCCGCCAAATCAGCAGAACGGTCTTTCGAACCGTCGTTGACGATTAGAACCTCCAAATCCTCCAGAACCTCCGGAATCACAAACGAATCCAGACAGTTTTCAATATATTTTTCAATGTTGTAGGCGGGTATCACCACCGTAAGTATTTTTTTCATAAACCATCTCCAGAAGAAGTGCTAAAGCCTCACTCCTCACGCCTTCTTTTCAGCCGCAGAATCCCTTCCTTTAAAGCACAGGGCAGGAACATAACAGCTTTTCCCACCTTGTAGGATGTGGAGCCTTTCATATTTTCAAGCTCCGCCTGCAGACGCTCAATCTCCCAGTCCTTTTCTATGCCCACCCGGTAAATCCGTTCTTCATAAACATAGGCATGGCGGTCTTTCAGCAGAATTTTCACAAGCTCCCATTCTTCGGGAGTAAATACCTCTGCTTCCAGCTCATCATTTTCCGCCGCCTCAAGGAACTCCTTCTGAAACCGCTCCATGTACATATCCCGGTATTCCTCTCCTACCCGGTAGAGAGCCGCGATATAATTGTGATACCGCTTAAAGTTATAAATCCCCATATAGCGTTTCTTAAACTCCGGATGTGCGTTCAGAAAATCCAGGATGAACGCATATTCATCATTCATGCAAAACACCTTCTCCCGGCTGTGAACCGAAGAATTGGGATTGTCGCGGCGGTTCCTATAATACGGTCTGTCTACAAAATAAATCCTCTTCGCAAAGCAGAACGTCTGAAACCAGAAACCGTTGTCCTGGAAAGAAGCCCCCGGCGTCTCATTGTGACGGATATGGTGCTCTTCCAGAAAGCTTCTCCGGTAAATGCCGCTCCAGGTATTCATCAGCGCCTTGAACATATCCAGTTCGTCCTTCGGGTCAATCACGCGCCTGTACAGAGAGTCCACAGAAGTCAGGCGGTTATAGCGGAACTCCCTCTTCCCGTCCTCCCCGGTGACAAAACGGTAAAAATCTGCTTTGATAATATCAAGATTCTTTTCCTTCGCCGTCCGATAAAGCTTTTCATACATATCCGCCTTCACGTAATCGTCCGGCTCCAGGATTCCCACATATTCTCCTGTACACGCCTCCAGCCCCCGGTTCATGGCCTTTCCGTAACCTCCGTTCGGCCCGTCCAGAATTTTCACCCTGGCATCCTTTGCGGCATACTGCTTTAAAATTTTAAGCGATGCGTCCGTAGAACCATCATTCACACAGACAAATTCCATATCCTGCAGCGTCTGCCCCAGCAGGCTGTCCATGCACTCCGCGAGATATTTCTCTACATTATAAATAGGTACAACTACCGATACCTTTGGCATTCTATTTTCCTCCCAGACTGTTTCAGCCCTTTCTTACCGCTCTTTTTATCTTTCCCGGCAATGCCGTGATGACCTTTCCCGCACGGAAGGTCGCCGAAT
This sequence comes from Lachnospiraceae bacterium 46-15, assembly GCA_041223665.1. Classification (GTDB taxonomy): domain Bacteria; phylum Bacillota; class Clostridia; order Lachnospirales; family Lachnospiraceae; genus Hominisplanchenecus_A. The sequence continues at coordinate 101,832 of JBCLQO010000003.1, read as the reverse complement.
CCTTCACCGCCCTGTTTTCATCCTTCAGCTCTTCTATCCGCCGCTGCTTCTCTATATTCTCTTCCGCCAGCCGCTTATTTTCCCTAAGAAGGTATTCGATACAGGAATGTTCCCGCATCACGGCCAGCCTGTCATACAGCTCCGGCTGCGCATAATATTCCCTGCCATGGGCAAAGAAACCAAAGCGCTCACTGCATTCCCCGCACAGCAAATCATACACCTTCCCATATGCGGAGCCTTCAATTGTATCCAGGTTCCAAAAACAGAAATGGAGCGCCCAGTTCACAAAGCCTTTCTCCAGCTCTCCATACACGCCCATCTGCGCCAGCTCGTCCTGCAGCGCCTTACATGCCTCATAAAAGCAGTTCCAGGACTTCTCCCTGGTCGCTGACAGAGAGCCTTTCACATGGATTCTATGGTGAACCAAAAGCTCCTCCACAATGCTGATTCTCTCTGCCTTCACCAAAGACGAGAACACAAAATACAAATCATTTGAAGTACGCAGCTCCTGGAATTTCATTCCTGCCGCCTCCACAAACTCTCTCCGGTACAGCTTATCCCATGCCCATCCCACAGCAAACGTGAAAATCCGCTCCGGCATGTCCCGCCAGCAAAACGGATTCTTTCCGGGCAGCTGCCCGCGCTTGATGGAATAGTCCATCTGTATATATTTCTCCAACGTATCATCGTATCTGTCGCCCCGGAAAATCGTGATATCTGCCTGCGTCTCCCTGGCACGCCTGTAAGCCCTTTCCAGCATTTCCGGCTCGTAGAAATCATCCGAATCCAGAAAAATCAGATATTCACCACGCGCTTTCTTCATTCCCCGGTTCCGGGCAGCTGCCGCTCCATGGTTTTCCCCGGTAAGCACCTGCACCCGGCTGTCCCTGCGCTCATACTCACGCAAAATCCCCAGGCTGCCGTCTTTCGATCCGTCATCTATGCATATGACCTCGATTTCTTTCAGCGTCTGCCCCAAAATGCCATCCATGCACTGCTGCAGATAGCGTTCCACATCATACACGGGCAGAACCACCGACACCTTTATTTTCTCCGACATTTCGCACTTCCTCACTTATGCCGCCTATTCTACCATATGCCGAAAGTATCTGTCAAACATGAGTTAAATATTCGCTGGCAGGTATCACTTTCTGCAGCCAAAAAGAATAAATGTACCTCTCTTTCACTCTTTTCCCTGTCATCCTCTCCAACGCCTGCGCATAATACTCCAGCTGGATACCATATTTATCTGCCAGATAACTTCCGCGTCCTTCCGGCACGTAATCCGTCTTGTAGTCTACCAGGACGATTTCATCCTCTTCATAAAAATACGCATCGATAATTCCCTGTACCAGCACCATGTCGTCCCCCGTCCAGCTCTCCCGGATTTCATCCGCATGGACTCCCAGAACAAACTGCTGCTCCCGGCAAAGTTTTCCGCCAGCGGCAGCCTGCTTCATCCGCTGCCCCAGGCTGCTTCGCAGGAAATGGACGATTTTCGGCACGTCAATAACTTCTGCTTCTTTTTCCGTAAGCTTTCCTTCTGTACACAGCTGCGCGAGCTGCTTCTCTACAGCCTTTACCGTCTCTCCCATGCCATAGTCCAGATTCTCCAGAAGCTTATGGTAAATCGTTCCTTTCGCCGCTCCCTGCGCTTCCTGCTCTTCACTTACGAATTTCGGAAGCAAGGGTACCACATCCGGCTCTGTGAACACTTCGTACATTCCCTCACTGTCTGCCGTCTGCTTCATGCTCTTTAACTCAGACACTGTGATTTTCCCGTAGATATCCATGCTGTCCTTCCAGAAATACTCTGCATCAAATGCAGCTTTCAAGTGAGTCCGCATAGAATCACTGTATATGCAGTCTGTGTCCCAGCCAAGCAGGGTTTCCTTTGTCCAACGGCTCTTTATCTGATGCAGCGCCTCCTCTTTGGCCAAATCTCCTATTGACGACACCCGCACCACATAAGAAGCTTCCTGCGTGGAAATATCCATTCCTATTCCTGTCTCCGTCTCCGAAAAGCCCTGGCCTGGAGACTGCATCAGCAGCGCCGGCATCACCCAGTCCAGATAAGAGCCAGCCTCCGAAAGCACGCCAAATGGCAGGGTGTCTCCGTAAAAATGACGCCATTTTTTCATGCAGCTCTCCAGCTTCACTGTCCCGGTAAGAATGAGCTTTTCCTTCGCCCTGGTCAGCGCTACATAAAGCACCCGCAGCTCTTCCCCCAGATTGTCATTGATAAGCTGCCTCTGAATGGATTTCTTTAAAAGGGTCGGCGCCTTAATGCGCAGCTCTGCGTCAATGAAATCACAGCCAATACCATAATCCGGATGAAGCGCAAGCTTTCCCCGGCTGTCCTGCTTGTTAAACGCCTTATTCATCCCCGCTGCAAATACAACTGGGAACTCCAGCCCTTTGCTCTTATGGATGCTCATGATACGCACCGTATCCTCTTCTTCTCCCAGGATATTCGCCTCTCCATAGTCCACATCATACTTGCGGAGCTGTTCGATATAACGGACAAAATTAAACAGCCCCCGGTAGCTGGTGTTCTCATAGGCCATCGCCTTCTCTGCCAGCATATCCAGATTCGCCCGCCGCTGCTCCCCGCCGGGCATCGCCGCCGCATATTCGCCATACCCCGTCTTTTCCAGAATGTACCACAACAGCTCATGCATCGCCGTATAAGGCACACGCTGCCGGAAGTCCCCCAGCATTTCATAGAAGCTTTCTAATTTTCCCCTAAGTGCTTCATCCTCCCCATCTTCCGCATACTTTCTGCACGCTTCGGAAAATGTGCCTTCCGCACAGCAGCCCCGTATCTGCGCCAGCTCCCTGTCCGTCACGCCTGCAATCGGGGAATGCAGCACTGCCGTCAGCGGAAGATCCTGCTCCGGGTTATCCACTACCTTTAAAAGCGCCAGCACAGTCTGGATTTCCGTCGCGGAAAAATAGCCAGAACGGGAACCTGTATAAGCCGGAATCCCCATGCTGCCCAGTATCCCTGCCATCGTATCTGCCCATCCGGAAATGGTTCGCAGCAAAATAACAATATCGCGATACTGCGCCGGACGGTATGTCCCCGTAACTTTGTCCAGTACTTGTGCCTTTCCCACCAGCTCCTGAATCCGCTGTCCAACCATCCGCGCTTCCAGCTCTACCGCTGTCTCCCCAGACTCCTCTACCGCCGCCTCTTCTGTCCCCAAATCCAGCAGCAATACCTCTGTATCCATATCCTCCCCGGCTCTTTCAGGAAAGGATGCTCCCGGATACAGCGCCGCCGCATCGTCATAGCAGATATTTCCCAAATTCTCCGTCATAATCCGGCGGAAGATTCCGTTCACTCCTGCCAATACCTGGCTGCGGCTTCGGAAATTTTTATGCAGCTCTACCTTCTGGTCAAGGGAATCCTCTGTGGTATAGGCCGCATACTTCTCCATAAAAAGTTCCGGCCTGGCCAGACGGAAACGATAGATGCTCTGCTTTACATCTCCCACCATAAAAATGTTGTGGACGCCCCTCTGCTGCCTGGAAACGCTTGTCAGAATATATTCCTGCACCAGATTGCTGTCCTGGTACTCGTCAATCATGATTTCCTCAAACGCATCCGCAAACTGACCCGCAGCATCCGTAGGCACTGCCCTCCCATCTTCCTCACGCACCAGGATTTCCAGCGCCATATGCTCCAAATCGTTGAAATCCAACAGGTTCCTCTCCCTTTTCTTTGCCGCAAACCGACCGTAAAATTCCCCTGCCAGCTCCATCAGCACTTCCATCTGCTCCCGGCTTCCCCGGATATCTTCTGCCATCGCCTCCGGACTCTGATAAAAATACTGCTCCTGCAGGGATTTCATATATTTCTTCACCTGCTCCCGGATTTCCTTTACCTGCTCTCTTTTATCCTCCGAGACCGCAGTATCTTTTTTTCCTGAAAGCCTGGAAAATGCGCCAAGGTTACGGAATGCATCCGCATATTCCGCATATGTCCCGGCGCCCCGGCACTCCTGCATCATCACCAAATCATCCAGAAGCGCCGCTTCATACATATAAGGCCCGTCACTTTCCCGGCATATTTCAAGCGCCAGCCGGACATTTGCCTCACACTCTTCCAGCAGCAGCCCCACATTTTCCAGCAGCGGCCGCATCCAGACGGCATTTTCCAAGTCCTGTACCTGTTCAATTTCATACGCCCGCCTGCATTCCTCCATCCATTTCAACGGCCAGGGATAGCTCATGGAGAAATCATAAATCGTAAAAATCAAATCTGCCAGTCCCGAATCGCTTTTCCCTGTGGCATAGCTCTCCACAAAATTCAGGTATTTTCTGTCTTCCTGAACCTTTGCGTAAAAATCTTCCAACAGTTCCTCCACTGCATCATTTCGGAGAAGCTTCATCTCCCCATCATCTCCAATGCGGAAATTCGGGTCTAAATCTATCGTATGAAAATAGTTTCCGATTACATGCCGGCAAAAGCTGTGAATCGTGGTAATCTGCGCATGATGAACCAGCGTAAGCTGCCGCTGCAGATGCACATTTCCAGGTTCCTCCGCCAGCTTCTTTCCGATGGCATTCCGAATCCTCTCCTTCATCTCCCCGGCCGCCGCATTCGTAAAGGTCACAATCAGCAGCCTGTCAATATCCACCGGATGCGCCCTGTCCATAATCATCGTAAGGATACGCTCTACCAACACTGCGGTTTTTCCCGAACCGGCTGCCGCAGATACCAGGATATTCCTGTTCCTCAAGTCGATAACCTGCTGCTGCTCTTTCGTCCATGATACTCCCATCCTCTACGCCTCCTCACCGATTTTCTTCCAGATATCCTCCGTCTTATACTCCCGCAGCCTGCGGAATTTCGTACCGGGAATCTTTGCGTCAAACCCGCACACCTCCCGGTAGGTACAGTAATCACACGCCGTCCGCCCTTTTCTCTCGTAAGGCTCCGTGCCTGTCTCTCCTGCCAGGATACGCCTGCCGATATCCCGCATCTTCTCATTTACAAATGCGGACAGCTCTTCAAACTGCTGACGCTGCGCCACCGCCGAATACCTGGAAAACCCGCTTTTTGTGTAAGACACAGGAATCACGTCAGAAGATTTTTTCTCCCCGCTTCCCAGCTCTCTGTCCAGGCTCCCAACAATTTCATCGTCGCTGTTCACCAGCCCGTCAAGCTTCAGCTTTTTCAGGATTTCCCGGTTTATCTGTGCCAGGGATGCCTCCTCCCCCCGCTCCAGCATCGGGTCCTGCATCCGGTAATAAAAAATCCCGGCAGGCACAATATCTTTATCCGGGTACACCCTCTTTTCCAGCTCCAGCGCCGCATTCATATATACCACCAGCTGCAGCTGCAGTCCGTAGTAAAGCGCCACCATATCAAATTCGGTATTTCCCGACTTGTAATCAATGACTTTCACATAAACCTTATCTTCCTTCTCACAGGTATCAATACGGTCAATCCGCCCGCGCAGCCGCATCCTCTCTTCCTTTGATAAGGCAATATTCACAGAGTCCAGATCCTCTGTCATGGAGAAACTCACCTCATAGCTCCCCGGCACGAACTCCCCGGCGCGAATCTGCTCGCAGAGCGCCCACACGGTCCGCTGCATGATGCGCTTCATCCGCTCGATAACATAGGCATTCCGCGCGCTGCTGTGAAGCACCCCGCTCCCATCCTTCCCGACGGCTTCCTCCACACATTCCTCCGTCCACTGTTCCCTCACCTTTTCAGGAATATCAAACCATGTATAACTGCTCCTGCCTACCCTCTCCGAAAACAGCTCTATCACCTTATGGAAAATATTTCCCATATCCATAGGCTGGAAGGTATACTCCTCCCTTTCCTCCAGTTTCAATCCGTACATCAGAAAATGTGAAAACGCACACGCGGCAAACCGTTCCAGCCGGCTCACGCTGTTCTCCAGCACACTGCCATAAAGCGCTCTGGCAATTTCTTTTCCCAGCCCTCCGTCCGCCCATGTCAGAAATACAGCTTCTGCCAGCTTCTCCACCCTGCCGCGGTACTCTTCCCGCCGCATATACCAGCTGTACAGCTCTGCCCATTCCATATCCAGATTCCCTTTTTTCAGCTCCTTCATTCCCTGAATCAGATAAGGAAACCCGTTTCCGGGCGCAGCTATCCTCTCCCTGCACCATCCCTGCGCATCTTCATCCACGATACGGATTCCCGGATACATCCCACGGATACTATCAATGATATAAGATGGCCGCATCGCGCCCCCATCTGTCTTTGACTTGCTGTAGGAAAGACGGAGCCATCCGCTGGGCTTCGTCAGGTTCTGGTACAGATAAAAGCGCTGAATATACCCGTTTTCCCTGGCTCCGGGCGCCAGCTCCACGCCGCACCCCTCCAGCGAATCCCTGTCTGTTTCAGAAAGAATGCCTGACTTTTCCGCAGCTTTCGGCACCCATCCGTCATTCAGTCCCAGGAAAATCAATGCCCGGATGTCTTTCAGCCTGGTTCTCTCGATATCCCCCACCACAACCCGGTCTGCTGTGGGCGGGATAATCCCTACCCGTGCCTCTTCAAATCCGGATTCCAGGATTTCCGTATACTCCTTTAATGTCATCGGCTCATCCCCAAGCAAATCCACGATTTTATCTAGCAGCCCAATCACAATCCCGTAAATCTGGCTGTACTCCTTCGCCGCGTCCAGATTTCCTTCCCGGGTAAACCGCTGCTCATACACCGCAAGCTGCTCCTGAATTTTATGGGCGGCAATCAGCCCATACAACGCCTCTGTTTTCTCCCGCGCGTCCGATTTTCTGTCTTTTATCACCTGCAGGAAAGGCAAAAGCGGCTCCATGATTTTCTCTCTCAGCGCATTACACCGGGCTGTCTGCTCCCCGTCCATCCGCCGGGTGGGACGTTCCCATACATCCTTCCAGGCGCGGATGCTCCTCTTCCCTGTAGCTATCACATAATTTTCCAGCAAGTCTATCTCTTCCCCTGAAATCCCGCAAAGCCCCGTCCTGAGATAGCGGAACACACTCTCATAACTGAAATTCCGCGCCGCCATCTCCAGCGCTGCGCGGATATATTCAATAAATGGATTCAGGAGAATGGTCTTTGTCTCATCAATAAAACACGGAATCCCGTACTCCCCAAATATCCGGCGTGCATACTCTCCATAAGAAGCCAAATCCCCGGTAATCACTGCAATATCCTGATAGCGGCAGCCCTCCCTGCGCACCAGGGTGAGAATCTCGCGGGCAGCAAAATGCACTTCCTCCACCGCGTTTTTGGACACATGGAGAGTAACGGCATCCTGTTTTTCCCGAAAACAAGCTCCGTCGTGCCGCAGAAAATGCTGTTCCAGAAAACCAAGCGCCGGGGCATTCCGAAACCGGGGTGAACCATCCTTCCCAAGAATCACTGGTTCCCCGATTTCCGTCCCTGTCTCTTTCGCAATATTCACAAGCGTATGTATCGTCTTTTTGCTCAAATAAAACAGTTCATGCATCCCTCCCACACGCCAGGGATTTTCCCCCGCATCCAGGGTAATCGTTATAAGAACCTCGTCTGCCAGCCGGAACAGTTCCAGCAGAAGCTTCTGCTGGACAGGCGTAAACCCTGTAAATCCGTCCAGCAGCACCGTACAGCCCCGAAGGATTCCCGATTTTCCCGCCACATCACAAAGCACCCCCAGGATTTCCTCGGAGGTAATATAAGACTCCTTCAATTTTTCCCGAAATGCCCCGTAAAGCACCTGGATATCTTTCAGCTTGTAATACAGCCCCGGCTTCTTCTCTACAAACCGGAGCATCTCGTCAAGCTGCTCCATTGTCACATCATACTGCGTGAGCTCAGAGATTACGGATTTCATCTCGGTAATATACCCCAGCTTATTCAGGTTTGCCTTTAAAATCCTGAGATTTTCCTGCTGTTCAATCGCTGTTTTCCTAAGCAGCAGGTTCTTTCCCGTCTCTTCCAGAACCGTGCGCCTGTCTGCCCCCACTTCCTCAAATACCCGATAGGCAAGACGCTGGAAGCTCAGCACATCAATATTCAATATTCCTTTCTGCGGGTGCAGGCTCACCAGTTCCTTCTGTGTCTGCATGGAAAACTGCTCCGGCACGATAACCAAAAAATCCTGCTGCGGATATTCCATAGATTTCTTAATGATTCTCTCATATGCATACCGGGATTTTCCGCTCCCGGAATTTCCTAAAATAAACGTAAATGGCACAGCATTCCTCTCCTTATTCCTAATTCATCCACTTTCCCCCGCGCGCCAGGGTTCCATCCATCGCATTGATTGTCAAAAAACTCTGGTTCGGGGAATTATTTACCGTCCAGTGTTCCCCTATCCCCAGGGCTTCATTCTCCGGCCAATATCCAACATACGTCCCTATAAAGTCCCACACAGGAATCAGCATCCCTTCCATCTCCGTAGAAGCATCCGGCACCCACATATACCCCAGACGGATATCCTTGATAAAAAGTGTTTTCTGGACATAATCATATTCTTCAGCCATTCCCTCACGGTGGAGCTCTGCCACTTTCTCTTGAAAGATTTTCAGGATATCGGAAAATGGAAGCAGAAACACATATTCATCGGACATATCATAAATTTTTGACGGATTGCTCCATATCATCTGTACCAGCCCATTGTCATCATACGCCAGACTGAGTTTCTCCGAATAATCCTGCTCTTCAAAAGGATATCCATAACGGTAATCCGTATAAGTAATCGGGATTCCGTCAACCTTACGCGCATATATTAAGTTCAATGCATAGGAATATCCAAATGCAGCGCTATAGGACGCTCTGCATTTCTCATATGCCGCCACTTCCATATCCGAAAATCCCAGAGCCCTTACCTGCGCATCCCCTTTTTCTCTCAAAGCGGCCGCAGGGGTTTCCAGATGCCACCCGCTCTCTTTCTCTGCCTGTTCTGCAGCTCTTTCTGTAATTTCTGCGGATACCGCTATATCATCTGATCCTGCGCCGTCATAAGCCTCCTCTGCAAATGTATCCGCCATCCCATTTGCTTCTTTGAGCGATTCCCCATAGACATCCTGCGCTCCCTCATCATTTGTATAAATGTCCCAGATTCCCTCATGCTCATACCTGCCTTTTACCAGCGTCGCCGACACCCTTCGGCTATCAGACGTCCAGTTATTGTCCATCTGAAAGTTGTAATCTTCCCCATCAAGAAGCACTCCTCCCCAGACCATATTTCTATTCCTGCCCGTCATTCCTTCCGCATAAAACTTTTCAGCCTCACCCCTGTCATAGACAACTTCCATCGAAGCCTCCTCCGTCCCATAGCTCTCCGGAACTTTCTCCAGGACATCTAACCAATATGCCAGTTCGTCCTCAAAGATTATTCTTTGCTCGTCATCTGCCGACTTCATATTCTCTCTGCACTTTTTAATAATTTCTTCTACTTCCCTTTTCGTTATGTTATATCCCGTCTCCTTCTGTTCCGGCGTATAAACCCGGCGCCACAGGGACTGTCCCTGCAGCAGGTCCGCCTGCAGGTTATCCATATCTTTCTGCCCAAACACATGCGTCTCTGTCTTTTTCAGACGGATTCCCTCCGCATCCGGCACTGTCACATCCGCATCCACAATAACTTTTATGATATCATACTCATCCTGAAATTCCAAAGAGCATTTCTCTGGCGCCTGCACCTGTTCCGCTACATTCCCTGCTGTTGTCTCATCCATCATCCTCGCCCCGGCGATTCCGCTTTTCGGCGTTACGATAACCTCGTCTGTTGTCGGCTGGCAGCCTGCCAGCGCCACAGCAGCACATACCATCCCCAAAACAGCCCTTCCTCTTTTCATTACCTGTCTCCTCCCATGTATATGTCCAGGCCGCGTCCCTTTTAGTAAAGATTAACAGCGCTCCGCACCAGGGTTCCATCCATCGCATTGACAGCCAGGAAGCTTTGGCAGTCGGAACTATCCATGCTCCACTGTTCTTCGATTCCCATCTTTTCATCTGCCATCCAGTGCGAAACACAGCTTCCCAGAAAGTCCCATACCGGAATCAACATTCCCTCCGTCTCCGTAGACGTATCCGGCAGCCACATATAGCCCAGTTTAATCTCCCGGATCAACAGCATTTTCCGTGCAGAATATTCCCGGTAAATCTCTGCCGCCTCCCGCTGAAAAATCTGCAGGATATCGGAAAAAGGCAGAAGGAATACATATTCCTCCGACATATCAGAAACCTCCGAAGGGTTCTTCCATATCATCTGCGCCAGTCCTTCATCATCATACACCAGCGCCAAAGCTTCTGAATAGTCCCGCTGCATTTCGTCATACACATTACGGTACTGTGCATACGTAACGGGAATCCCATCAATATTCCTGGTATAAACCATCTCCATCCCATAGGAATATGCATATCCCTCCAGGGAACTGTCATATCTGCCGCATTCCCGGACTGCCGCCAGCTCCATATCCTGAAAACCCAGATCCTTTACCTGCGCGTCCGCCTGTGCCTGCAGCTCTTCCGCGGAAGTTTTCAGCTTCCACATATTTTCCGTAATGAAATACTCTCCTCCGTCCACATCCGCCTCAGCCGCTCCGCTGGCGCTTTTGTTTACTGCCTGCTCTGCATGTTCCAGGCCAAATGCCTTTTCTGCCCTGGCCATATACTCTTTCTCCTTTAGAGTCCTGCTCAGGCTCTCTATTCCGTCTGCACCATACGTGCTAAAATTCCCTTCCTCCGCATACTCACCTTTCGACAGACATACCAAAACATTTTTCCGCTGTGCAGACCAATTATTATCCAACAGAAAATTGTAGTCTATGCCATCCACCGTAACGCCGCCCCACAGCAGATTGGGGCTGTCATTCCCGCCCTCTTTATCTGGAACCCAGTCTGCCTCGGAACCATAACGTTCCGCCCGATATCTGTCATACAGAACATTTGCGTTTATTTCTTTCTTCCCTGATTCTGTACGCCGCCACAGGGAACTTCCCTGCATCAGATTTTTCTTCAAATTATCCATGTCCTTCTGTTCAAAGACCCGGGTTTCCGTCTTTTTCAAACGGATGCCCTCTACATCCGGCACGCTTACATCCGCATCTATGACAACTTTTACCATAGACTCCTCATCTTCGAACTCCATCGCACACTTCTCCGGAGCCTGCACCTGTTCCAATACACTGCCCACGGCAGTCTCATCCACCATTTTCACCCCGGCGACTCCTTTTTTCGGCTCCACGATAGCGATATCCGTCGTTGGCTGGCATCCGGCCAGAAGCATTGCGGCACACAGCATCCCCAGACTGCTGAGCCTTTGCTTTCTCATACTTTCCTCACTCCATCTCCTCCTGACTGCTGTCCGTATTCCGCATCCTGTCAAACACCATACTGATAGACGTGCCCGCATCCAGCCAGCTCTCTATCTCTAGATGCCCGTAATGCAGTTCTGCAATCTTCTTACATAGCGCAAGCCCCAGCCCGATGCCGCCCACCTTGCGGCTCCGGGATTTGTCTACCATATAAAAAGCCTCCGTAATCTTCGGGATTTCCTCAGGCGGGATGCCCTTTCCCCAGTCACGGACGGTAATCCTGTTATTCACCGCCAGAACATCAATCGTGTCTCCTTCCCTAGAAGCTTTGATAGCATTATCAATCAGGTTCACCAGCAGGCTTTCCATCAAGTCCACATCCATAAGAACTGCCCCCATAGCGCAAGTCATAACAAGCTGCATCTTATTTTCAGCCACATGATACCGCTCCAGAGCCTCCACCCGGTTTAACAACTCCTGCACCGGATATTCCTCAAAATGAATCGTTTCATTGTCATACATCCCCACTAGGCTCATCATCTTGCCGGAAAGCCGCTCCAGACGCTTACACTCGGCATTGATATACTCCAGGGCCCTCTTCTGCTGTTCCTTGCTGATTTTTACATGGAGCAGCGTATCAGAATAACCGATGATGGAAGTCATCGGTGTTTTCAGCTCATGTGTCAGGCTGCCCAGCAGCTGCTTTCTGCGCTCAGATACCTCTTCCAGCTCCTCCACCTGCCGCTCTACCCTGTCTGCCATCTGGTTAAATACTTCCGCTACCTTGCCTACCTCATCATTTGTCCGTACCTGCACACGCCGCCGGAAATCCCCCTCGCTTATCAGGGTCGCTGTCCATTGCAGCTCATTGAGCGGGCGCAGCAGACGCTTCGTCACCCAGAAAATCGTATTGATTGCAAGCGCCGTAACTCCTACGTAGACAATCAAAAGCATCCATACCTGATCCTGTATATCATCGTAAATCTGCGAAATATCACGCACCAGTACTAAATCATATACGCCTTCTCCCAGGGAAGTAAACTGCTTTCCCATAATCAGGATGTGATGTCCGTCCGTCCTCTGAATGACATATTTTGCCTGCTTCATCGTCCACTCTGGCATCGTTCCCGGCACCGCCACGTCATAATTTGTCAGGTTCCCCGCCAATTCTCCGTTCCGAAACAACATATAATCCGTTCCGCCGTGCTTGCGGAGCGTATACTGCAGGAAAGATTTATTTGTCTCATCTCCAAATCCCTGGGGCGCATTATTCCTGATTTCCTGTTCCAGCACATAGGCGGTGCTCATCACCTGTCCCTGATAATTAGAAATCGTCTGGCTGATGTTATAATTTGCCGTCTGATAAAGCACAGTCCCACCAAAAATCCCGGTGGCAGCCAGTATAGCAAACACCGCCAGCATCGAAAGCTTTTTCCATAACTTCATAACAATTCTCTATCCGGCTCCTGCCCCTTCGCACGCCGCCTTCCGCAATATAAAAATATACTCTAAGGCTAATCTTCCAGCCTGTATCCGATTTTCGGAATCGTTTTGATAATCCCTGACAGCCCCAGCTTTTTCCGGAGCTGCCCGATATGCACATCAATAGTCCTTGTCTCCCCTAAAAAGTCGCTGCCCCACACCTGATTCAAAAGCTGATCCCTGGAAAACGCCACGTTTTTATTCTTCGCCAACAGCACCAGCAAATCATATTCCAGAGGTTTAAGACCCACAGTCTTTCCCTTTTTCGTGACCTGGTGCTTGGATAACTGTATCTGTACATCCCCGATTTCCAGCATGTCCTTCTGTTTCCCGGTACGCTCCAACACCTTCTCTACACGCACCAGAAGCTCCAGAATCTCAAAAGGCTTCACAATATAATCCTCGGCGCCTGCCCGAAGCCCCTTAATCTTCGAACCTACATCCGCTTTCGCCGTCAGGTAAATGACCGGAATATCATGGGCTTTCATCGTCTCCATTAACTCAAACCCGTCCTTCCCCGGCAGCATCACATCCAGCAGAGCCATATCAAACGGCCCTTTTTCCAAAATGGCATCCTCCACCTTGTCCCCGTCAAATACCGGCAGCACCTCATAGCCCGCCACCGTCAGATTCATGCATATTAAATCTGAAATTGCAGTATCATCCTCGATAACTAGTATTTTGTTCTTCACTGTCCGCACTCCCCTCCCATTTTATCCATTGTACCACACCCCCGGCCTTAAATATTCAACAAAGTGTAAACTTTGCCGGTAAGTGTGAAAACTCCTGGACTACCTGTTGACAGAAAAGACACACCCGCAGTAATCCTGCCGGTAAAGATTATATTCTTTTGACAATTCTATTGAACGCTTATAACCGTTTTTCTTTTTAAAATCCGACGGCAGCCAAACCGTCTGGTACTCTTCCCCCAGCAGCCCGCCGATTTCATTTAATTTCACCGCATTTTTCAGAGGACTGATCGTCAGTGTCGTGGTAAAATAGTCAAACCCTCTCTCTGCAGCCAGCCTGGCCGTCTCACGCAGCCGCAGCTCATAGCACCGGAAACAGCGCTCCCCTCCCTCCGGAACCTTCTCCAACCCTTTTGCCATCTCATAAAAACGCTCTTTGTCATAAGCGCCTTCCTCAAACTCTATGGGATATACGGACGGCAGCTTTTCAATCAGATTCTTCTGCTCCTCCACCCGCTTCCCATACTCTTCCGCAGGATAAATATTAGGATTATAATAAAAGACAGTAATCCTAAAAAATGCCGACAAATACTCCAGCACATAGCTGCTGCACGGCGCACAGCAGCTATGGAGGAGAAGCGTCGGCACCTCCCCCCGCTGCGCGTGCCCCTCTATGATTTTATCCAGTTCCTTTTGATAATTGCGATTCATGCAGCTTTCCCCTTTCTTTGTTTAACACATTTCTTCTTTTTTCCATACTATAAAACAGAAAAGAAGCTCTATGGTTCAGGAGGTATTTATCTATGGAGCCATTATTGGAACTCCGTGATATCCATTACGCATATCACAGCATTAACGGCGAAACCCAAGCCTTATCAAATATATCTTTCTCCGTCAAAGACGGGGAATTTATTGCTATCGTTGGTCCCAGCGGCTGCGGTAATGCGATGTGCCAATAGCGGAAACAACTCAACGGCTGCCATAGAGAAAAATCTGCGCCTTTTCCCCATCCCATACCACTTTATCCAGCAGCATGCGGAGATACTCCCTCTTTTTCGGAACAGTAAGTACCTGGAATGCTTTCGCAAAGGAATCTAGCTGTTCCGCGAGCAAATCCACCTGATGCTTTTCACAAATCGGCGTTCCCTCTCCGTTTCCACAGCTTTTTATTTTCTCCTTTAATTCCTCACACTCTTTGCCAAGCTTAGAGATTTCTTCATCGGCATATTCAATAAATGCCTGGCTCCTCCCCTGCTTCTTTATGGCTGCAAGCAGATTTTTGATGCCCTGTTCCTTTTCTTCAAGCGCCTGTTTCAGCAAATCCAGTTTGTCAGCCGGATGTCCCCTGCCCTTTTCAAATTCATTTCCCAGCTTATCCAGCAGCTTCTTCACCTGCGAATCGGGCTCGGCATACCGGAACAGCTCTCTGCACACCATCTCGTCCAAATCATTTCCCGGAACATTTTCCACGCTGCATTTTTCGCTGTGTGTAGCATCTTTATAGGGACACAGATAAGAAAACTTCCGCTCCCCTCCGTCTGTCACCTGCCCCACACTGTAATACTTGGGGCGCATGGCATGCCCACATGCGCAGAAAAGGATTCCTGACAAAAGCGCCACCTCATTTCTCACGTTCCGGCAGGCTTCCCCTTTCTGTTTATTAGCGCCCAGCAGTTTCTGCACCCTCTCAAACTCTGCGCCCGGAATTTCCCCTTTGTGCTTTCCCATGGCAACAATCCACTCCTCTGGCGGATTGTCCCTGTTTTTATAAGAGGCAGAAGATGTTTTCGCATACGCGATAATTCCATGCCTCCCGTCTGCTTCCTCTCTTGAAAAGCACATCTGGCATCCCAGCGATTCAAAATAATCATATGCTGTTTCATCTGCCGTACAATATACAGGATTTGTCAAAATGTCCCTCACCGCCGTTGGCGTGTACTCTTTTCCGCGTTTTGTCTGTATATCATTCCTCAGGAAATACTCTACCACCTTTGCTAAAGACTGCTTCTCCAGATATTCCCGGAAAATAAAACGCACTGTTATCATTTCCTGCGGATTTTCAGCCAGTCTGTAGGAAGTCTTTATCTTATCATTTATCTGCACCTTCTCATCCTTCTGAGAAAAGAAGCCGAGAGGGGTATTCCCTCCCAGCCATCTTCCGCTTTTCGCAAGCATAACCATATTGTCTTTGACACGCTCCGCTATCTGTTCCCGTTCCATCTGCGCAAAAATCCCCGCAATATACAGCATAGTTTTTCCCAGCGGCGTGGAAGTGTCAAAGTTTTCTTTAATGCTGATAAAAGATACTTTCAAATTATTTAATTCTTCTACCAGACCTGCGATATCTATAATATTTCTTCCGAGACGATCCAGCTTATAGCAGACCAGATAATGACAGCTTCCTTTCCTGATTTCCGCCATCATTCTTTGGAATTCCGGTCTTTTTACATTTTTCCCGGAATACCCCTCATCCTCAAACACACGGATTTCCGCTAAGTCCGCCCCCGGGATATAAGATTCTATATAGTCCCTGCACATTTGCACCTGATTCTCGATGCTCTCTCCGCGCCCTGTCCATTTGGATTTTCTGCTGTATATAAAAATCTGCATACTCCACCTCCCGCACAGTTTGCGATGACTATTTACGCAGCGATTCCTCCTGCAGTTTATCAAATTCTGCCATACATTCATCTACCGTCGAGCCATTTAACAGATTACGCACAATCAGGCATGTATTCCCCCACTGCTCTACCTTCATTCCCGCATTGGAACCAAGGACATAGACATTCTCTTTCATCTTGTCATTCAATGGCTTTAAAGCCGGAATACAGTCTACTTCAACATTTTTAGAAGGTGAAATCACCTTATTTGTCTCCGCATAGATTTGAAGCGCTTCATCAGAAACCATCACATCTAGCGTACGCAGCGCATCCTCTTTATGCTCCGCGCCCACACTGACAGCATACCCCGTCATAGGCACAACCGGCATCTGTCCCCGGCTGCTCGGAAATCCGATGACCTGCAGTTCAAAATCCGGTTTTCCATAGGCAGTCTCTGTATTTGCCGCCCCCCAGTACGCCATTACTATCGGTGTTTTCTGCGCCAGGAAATCTTCCCCTTCCCCTTCGATTGCCTCACTGATATAAGCCTTCTGTGCGTCAATGTAACCACAGTCAATCAGCTCCTGGAGAAATTCAAACCCTGGACGCATATAATCACTGTACTTGCTCTCTCCCCGGTTCAACGCCTCTATTTCTGCTTCTGTATTCCCTCCATTATACAAGTCCGCATATGCCTGAGCAAACACAAAATTCTCCAGCCACCAGCGGTTCGCGCCAATCGGCGTATCAATTCCGTTTTCTTTGAATACCCTGCAGCATTCCAGAAAATCTTCTGGTGTTTCCGGCAGTTCAAGATTATATTTATCAAACATGTCTTTATTGACAAATAAACCATATGCTACAACTTCCTGAGGAATCGCTACCAGCTTGCCATCGACAACATTTGCTGTTTTAACAACCTCTCTTAAATTCTCTGCACTGTCAAGCCCTGACAAGTCCTGCAGCTTTCCTTCCGAGCCCAAAGCCTGGATCGTATCCGGATTTAACAGATACATATCATCCATGTTATTACGTGCTCTGTCAAGAGCTATCTCGTCATAGGTTTTCTCCTGATAATTTTCGGCCGTATAAGTTATGTACCCCACCTTCACACCCAGCCGTTCTTCTGCCAAAATGACGGTCTTATCCGTCGCGCTCCTTGCAATATTCTCCGCATTCGGATCCATTTTTTCCATAGGACTAAACAAATTTACAAGCCGGTCATTTTCTTCTTCCGACATAATTAAATTCTTTCCTGATTCCGTATTACCTGAACACGCCGCCAACGTAAGCGCTGCCATTCCCGTTAGGAAGATGGCTGCCAGCTTTTTCATATTTCTTCCCCTGTTCATTTTCATAGTTTTCCTTTCATTTTGCATATTGTTTAATGACCTTCTTTAACAGCTCTATATCAAGAGGCTTTGCTACATGGGCGTTCATACCGGCATCCAAAGCTGCCTTCTCATCTTCCGCAAATGCATTTGCTGTCATGGCTATAATCGGTATTTTCCCTGCATCGCTGCGTTCTAAAGCCCTGATTGCCCTTGTCGCGTCATGGCCGTTCATAACCGGCATCTGAACATCCATTAATATCGCATCAAACTCGCCTTCCGCAGAACCCTTGAAACGCTCCACTGCCAGCTGGCCGTTTTCAACAATTTCACAGTCCGCTCCCTCCATGTCCAAAAGCTCTTCCAGAATTTCTGCATTAATCTCGTTATCCTCTGCCGCAAGAAAATGCATTCCCTCTAAATTGCTGCTCTTTTCCTGACTGCTTTCCTCATTTGACACCGCCTGCATTTCCAAAACCTTTTCCTTAAAGGCAGATACAAAAAATGGTTTTGCAAGAATTCCGGTATTGTCTGCCAGGCTCATTTCTTCTATTTCATCCCCATCATGTGCCGTCAGGAACAAAATAGACATCTCATCTGCCAATACTTCCCGTATCTTTTCTGCAGCCTGGAGAGCGCTCATGTCTGGCAAGTTCCAATCCAGCAGAATCATATCATAACCTTTTTCCGCCCCGCTTCCATGCCGTATCTGCCGTACAGCCTCCTCCACACCAAAAGCTGTGTCTGTTAAAACTCCCACATCTTTCATAAGCATCTGGATATTCTGGCAAATCTGTTCCTCGCCAGACACCGCCAGTATCCTGGCAATTCCGCTCTGTTTCCAAAACTGCTTATCCGCCTGGTCTTCCGGTATGCGGAACTCTAATTCAACCCTGAACAGGCTTCCCTTATCCACTTCACTGTAAACCTCTATCGTTCCGCCCATCAGCTCTACAATATTTTTTGTAATAGCCATGCCGAGCCCGGTGCCCTGTACTTTATTCGTCGTGCTGTTCTCTGCCCTGGTAAACGCGTCAAAAATCGTCTCCAAATACTCCGGCGTCATCCCATATCCGTCGTCCTGCACCTCAATACGTATATGTTCATACTGGCTGGAGCGCTGCTTAAGCCCTACAATGCGGAACCAAATATTTCCTCCCTCTGGCGTATATTTTACAGCATTGGAAAGAAGATTGATAAGAATCTGGTTCATCCTCATCTCATCTCCCATTAAATACTCGTGCTTAATGCCCATTACTTCTACATAAAAGCTCTGCTTTTTTGCCTTTGCCATCGGCTGGATAATCGCATCTACAGATGACACCAGGGCATTCAAAGTAAATTTTTCATATGTAAGCACGACTTTTCCGCTCTCAATTTTCGACACATCCAGAATATCATTAATCAGGCTGAGCAGATGCTGGCCTGACGCCATGATTTTCTTTGTATATTCCCTCACCTTGATTGGATTTTCTGCATCCTGTGCAAGAAGGGTTGTAAAGCCAAGAACCGCGTTCATCGGCGTACGGATATCGTGCGACATATTTGAAAGAAACGTCGTCTTAGAATTATTTGCAATCTGCGCTGCCTGCAGTGCTTCCGCAAGCTGCCTGTTATGTATCTCCCGTTCCGCCTCCCGCTCTCTCCTGCTTTTATTTTGCTGTCTCTGGTTAAAATAATACAGGACGCAGCACAGAAAAAATGCAACCAGCATCACAAAAACAACAACAAAAATATTCTGATTAACGGTTCTTCCTTCCTGTTGAATCGCCTCAAGCGGCACATATCCAATCAGGAAAATCCTCCCACCATTCACCGACCACATATAATTCAACGCCTTTACATCCCGGATATTATGATAAAACAACATATTCTTCCCGGTTTCCAGGCATTTTTCAACTTCCGTCCGCAGCTCCTGCTCCTGAATGTCATTCGCCCGGTAAAAATCCGCCAAATTCAGATGCCCTGCGCTCCGTTTTCCCATTCCTTTAGGCTTCAGCACAAATCTTTCTGTCTGTGCATCCATAATGTACAGCATGGCTTTTTTATTATAAAATCCGTCAGGAAGAGATTTATCAAGTGAATCATAGATGTATTCTATATAAAGCGCTGCGATTTCCCGGCCGTCTTTTACAACCGGGCATTTCATCGAATACGCCCATGCCCCCATATAATTTAAATATGACTGGGATACCTGCAGGCCATCTTCCAATCCCCCGGCAGAAAACTCTAATTCTCCCTCTGAAAACACTTCTCCCGTATTTGAGACGCCTTCCGTTTTTCCAGACATAATCAGTGATATCTTTACCATCGTTTGATTCTTCTCATAAGACCGAATATATTCTTCTGGATTTTCTGCGCTTGCAGCCTCCTGTGCTATCAATTTTTGGAACTCTGCTTCATTTTTTAATATAGCTTCAATTGTACATTCAATCAAATCCAGGCTTTCACTCAAATTTTGAATCGCGGAGTCAGACATTTCGCGGGATATTTTCTGCGACACCGAAAACACAACTGCTCCCAAAATGCAGAAAACCATTATAATAGAAAAAAGCAAAGAAATCCCTTTATTTTTCATTCCTAATCTCCATTCTACTGCACCCATGACACCTCGACATCCCTCTTGTTTTTGTTGTCTGTGTCATTTACAGTACGCCAAACATGCCATTATAAATGCATTATACCATCCCCTTAATTTTTGTGTCAACAATTACGGCAGAACTGTTACTCTTCTGGTATCTGCCCCGTCTTTAAAAATTATTTCTTCGACTCTTTTAACAATCTCTTTTTTCTTTTCACCGTTTAATTCTGTTTTGCCGAGATTATCTTTCACGGAATAAACAAACACCTGATTCACCCGTTTTTGGAATTCTTCTTTATTCTTTTCTAAAGGCATGTGTGTCACAATTTCTATTTGCTTTTTCGTCCGCGGCATGTTTTCATCCTTTCAGTAAGGATGCTCATACCTATGATATGAAGCATTTTCTTGAAGGTATTCCCTCACAACTTCTTTTATAGCTTATTTTTCTCGGCATATGTCCGCCTCTCCATTTGTTTCCGCTGCAATACCATCGGTAAATCTACCCTTCTATCTTTAATCTGCGGACTGATTGTCCCAGAATCGGGCACAATCCTGCTGCGCGGCAGGGAAAAGAAAGATTCCCACACGGAAATCGGCTACATGCTTCAGAAAGACCATCTCTTTGAATGGCGGACAATTTATCAAAATATTATGCTTGGTCTGGAAATACAAAAGAAAATCACTGCAGAATCCAAAGAAAGGGTAGAAAAAATGCTCTACACTTACGGACTGAGCCGGTTCCGGGACTGCCGTCCTTCCGAACTTTCAGGTGGAATGCGCCAGAGGGCGGCGCTTATCCGCACACTGGCATTAAACCCGGATTTGCTGCTTTTGGATGAGCCATTCTCTGCCTTGGACTATCAGACCAGGCTGTCTGTATGCGACGATATCGCATCCATCATAAAAAAAGAAAAGAAAACGGCAATCCTGGTAACACATGACCTCTCAGAAGCTATCAGCGCCGCAGACCGGGTGATTGTCCTGACTTCCCGCCCTGCCCATATAAAAGCTATCGTCCCGATAGACATGGAAATGCCAGAGCGGACGCCGCTGAAATCCAGGAACGCTCCAGAGTTCAAAGAATATTTTAACCAAATATGGAAGGAGATGAATGCAAATGCCTGAACTTTCCCCTAATCAGCAGCATTACCTGAAAACGCTCAGACGTAAAAAACAGTCTGTCATTCTAATCCGCATTCTCTTGTTTACGGCTTTTTTTATTTTATGGGAAACAGCCACCGCATTGGATTGGATTGACGGTTTTATATTCAGCAGCCCTTCCCGTGTAGCATCTGCTTTTGGAAAAATGGCTGCAGACGGAAGCCTTTTCCTTCATATCGGCATCACTCTGGCAGAAACGCTTTTAAGCTTCGTGCTGGTAATTGTCCTCGGCCTGCTGGCCGCTGTCCTGTTGTGGCTTTCTCCAGCGCTCTCGCAGATACTTGACCCCTATCTGGTGGTACTGAACAGCCTTCCGAAATCCGCTCTTGCCCCTCTGCTCATCGTATGGCTGGGCGCAAACATGAGTACTATTGTAGTTGCCGGGGTCTCCGTCGCTATTTTCGGAGCCATCTTAAATCTCTACACGGGATTTACAGAAGTCAGCCCTGAAAAAATCAAGCTGATTTACACTTTGCACGGCACAAAAAAGGATGCGCTCTTGAAAGTCATCCTTCCCGGAACCATCCCAAATATTATCAGCAACATGAAAGTAAGCATCGGGCTCTGTCTGATTGGTGTCATTATCGGTGAATTTATCTCCAGCCGCCAGGGTCTCGGATACCTGATTATCTACGGCACCCAGGTCTTCCAGCTGGATCTGGTGATTATGTCCATTTTAATCTTATGCGTTATCGCCTCAGGGCTGTATGCGCTAATTGCCCTGCTCGAAAAAAGCTACCTGCGAAAAAACTAAGCTGCCTGCCCCAGTTCCGGTTTGGCGGAGATTTACTGCAAAAAATCCCTGCTATCCTTTACTTGCCGTCTATTTCATGGTATGTTATAATTCTTATCAGGAAAACCATGATTAAAATAAAGATAAACGAGGTACAAAGCATGAATATTGTAGTAGCCGGAACTGGTTATGTAGGGCTTGTCACCGGAGTCGCCCTGGCAAATGCCGGACACAGCGTAACTTGCGTTGATGTAGACCAGGCAAAGGTGGAGCTTATGAGCAGCGGAATCTCTCCCATCTATGAACCGGGTCTTGAAGAACTGATGCAGGAGAATATGGAAAGGCTTACGTTCACCACAGACTATGCTTCTGCCTACCGCACGGCAGAGGTTGTATTCATCGGTGTAGGAACACCAGAAAAAAAAGATGGTTCTGCAAACCTTTCCTACGTTTTCCAGGTAGCCCATCAGATTGCCGAAAATATCGAAAATGACTGCATCGTGGTAGTAAAGTCTACCGTTCCCATAGGAACGAATGATAAAGTAGAAAAATTAATCAAAGACAATCTGGCTCATGACGTCTGGGTAGAGGTTGCCTCCAACCCGGAATTTCTCTCACAGGGAACTGCCGTGCCAGATACGCTTCACGCTGCCCGTATCGTCATCGGCGCGGAGTCCGACAGGGCAAAAGAAATCGTACAGAAAGTTTACGAGAACTTCCACCAGCCTTTTGTCATCACAAACCGACGGAGTGCCGAGATGATTAAGTATGCCTCCAACGATTTTCTTGCTCTGAAAATTTCTTATATTAATGAAATTGCCAATTTCTGCGAAATCGTCGGAGCAAACATCGAGGACGTGGCCAAAGGCATGGGATACGACCCCCGCATCGGCAACCGGTTCCTCCACGCCGGCATCGGCTACGGCGGTTCCTGTTTCCCGAAAGATACCAAGGCTCTCCACTGGATGTCCAACTATTATGAGCGTGAACTGAAAACTATCAAGGCTGCTATCGAAATCAATGACAGCCAGAAGCTGAAGCTTATCAAGAAGTCCAAACAATACTATGATTCCCTGGAAGGGCTGACAGTCGCCGTGCTCGGTCTAACTTTTAAACCAAACACCGACGATTTACGCGAAGCCCCCTCTCTGGTAAACATCCCTATCATGCTGGATGATGGCGCCACTGTAAAAGCCTGGGATCCCGTAGGCGTAGAAAATTACAAAAAGAAATATCCGGACGAGCTGCAGTACTGTGATACTATTGAAGAAACTTTAAAAGATGCCGATATCTGCTTTATCTTTACAGAATGGCAGGAAGTCAAAGACTTAAAGCCCAAAGATTTTAAACGCTGGATGAAAAAAGCCATCGTACTGGACGGACGGAACTGCTATGCTCCTGAGAACTTCAGCGGAAGCGGCGTCGTGTATAATTCCATCGGAAGGACTACCGTAGAGGGTTGAACAAAATAGCATATTGTGGTAAGATATCCATTGAAATTTGGTGTCATGCCTTATGGGGAATGACCATACATTTTATGGGTATCCCTTGAAAAAGTATCGTAATTTTTTATGATACTTTTTTTCGTGCAAAGATGCCAAATTATTAGAAAAAAAGAAAGGAAACGTGAGAATGAAAAGAATGATGGCAGTGCTGCTCACTGGTTGTCTGGCTTTCCAAACATGGCTGGGTGCCGCCGCTCCGGTTTACAGCGCAGGAATTCCTGTGGAAACTGAAGACATGGCATTCCCTGTTATGGACGAAACGCTTCCAGATGAGACGGAGCCGGATGAAACAGTTCCGGACACGCAGACAGATGAAGTTCTCCCCGAAGAACCAGACTCAGAAACACTTTCTTCGGAAGAACTGCTCCCGGAAGAAACCTCTTCCGATGAGACGGAACCGGAAAAGGATGCCGGTGAAACTCTGGAAGAAGAAACCTCTCTTCCAGAAACTTCTTCTTTAGAAGCCCGTGAACCCGTAGATGAAGGTACGGAAAATACCGGGGCAAATGCTTCTACACAGGCACAGAGCGCCCTGGAAGTAGAAATCCGCCCCTCCTATTTATTTCCATATAAAGGAAATGTAACTGTAAAGGTTAGTGACAGCAGCAAGACAACGCAGCTCACCAAACAGCTGGATTTCACCAGCTCCGAGCCCTCCCTGACTGCACGCTTTGATGTGCCAGTCGGAGACTACACAGTTTCACTCCTGTCGGACAGATTTGCCACTTACTCCCAGAACGTCCGCGTAGCAAACGGCTGGGTATCCAAAATCCTGGTCTACTCTACAAAAATTGAGACCGGATGCAGCGCCGTCCCCGGATGGTTCCGCCCCGGTGACGCGAACCGGGACGGTGTTATAAACCAGGCTGACGCCGACGCGCTCCTGAACGCTATCCGTAAAAACCCGCAAGGGACGGACATGGATCTGAACAACGACGGCAAAACAGATATCGTGGATTTGCAGTACGTGGTTCAAAGCCTTGACGAGAACAGAGAGTCCCAAGTCACAAAGCTTGGGCTTACCAGGAAAACCCAGGCCGTAAACGGAACCGCCGCCGAAGGGAATATGCAGGATTTCCTGAACGGCGAAGGCAGCATTTCTCTGAAACCTTCTGACACAGACAGCGAAATTTCAGAGAGCAACCCTGTGGGGCTGGAGTTCGTACTGGCGGAGGAAAATAGTCAGGGCACCCCTCTTCGGGGAATGACCATCCTGGCTCCCACAGAAACAGATGCGGACGGCAATGTATCTAATGAAATCACTGGCGGAACAGCTGAAGTTTCCTATGTGGATGAAACCGGAACCGAACAAACCCTGGAATTCCCTCTGTCCTCCGGGCAGGTGCAGACAGTTTCCGAAGGCAGAATGACTTCCCGGGCGCCTCTTTCCGAAAATGCAAGCGTAAGTGTTGATGCGGACGGTTCCCTGATTCTGGATTTCGGAACACAGATAGCCGTCAAGCGAGTGACTATCAAAATCACCGGAACCAAAAAGACAGAGCCGCTGGTAAATATCGCCAAGGTGGAATTCGTCAACAATATGGAAGAACGTATTCCGGCGCCCCAGCTTGACATCCCGACTCCGAGCACGCCCATATCCGAGAATGAAGGGCTGACCGTGTCCTGGACACCTCAGCGCAATATCACCGGATATGAAGTTTTTGTAGAAGGGCCTGTAAAAAAGCAGAGCGGGACTTTTTCACAAATTGTCCGTGTATCCGGCACCCAGCACAGGATTAGCTCTATCAACGACAATCCTCTTAAAAATTTTGCCGAGTACAAGATAAAGGTCCGCTCCGTAAACGGAGACTGGCGCAGCCCCTGGTCAGAGGAAGTCATCGGAATCCCCAAGCCGCAGAAGCTTCCGGCGCCGCCGGATAATGTAACGGCCACAGGCGGTTTCTGCTCCATCACCGTGTCCTGGAAAGACATGGATGACGCCAACGGCTACATGGTATACTACAAGAAAACAGCAGACCCGGATACTGCATACCTTCCGGTCGTTTCCGGTTTTCAGCCGGTTCAGGCAGGTACCGGAAAATTAGACGGTACGCGCCATGTCATAACAGGTCTGCAAAAAGACACACAGTATTCCGTCTATGTCATCGGCTGGAATGAACTGGGCTGGGGAAAGCCTTCCCTGGTTTCTGTCGCATCCACCACCAATACTGACCCGCCGCAGCTTCCAAAATACGGCCTTATCAATACCTCCAACGGTACCGGAAAAGTGAGCGCGCATATTGCTGCTGCAGAATACGGCGGAAGCGGCGGAGCCTGCATGATAGGAAGTCCGCTGGATACGGAACCCCACAGCGCTCTCGGCCTGGTGGACGATGATTACGGTTCTTACTGGTACAAAGCTGACTGGGACGACGGTCCCGCTTATCCGGCACGCGGCAAAGGAATGAACGTCACTCTGGATACAGACTATAAAATGGGTTATATGACATTCTCAGCGGCAGATATCACATCTCCCGCCCAGTATGCCACGATAGACTATTGGAATTCTGAAAATCCAGATCAGCAACAGAGCGTAGCCACCCGGATGCTCAGAAAAACAGATGTAAATAATCATCCTTATTATATTGTTAAATTTGCCGAGCCGATAACCGCAAATAAAATCCATCTGTGTATCGGAAAAGCCAGCGGCGCCCGTGACCTCCGGGTAGGAGAAATCCATTTCCATCATTACGACTCCTTGGATGATGATATTATGGGGCTGTACGAGGATGAAATGCACACTACTCTTAAACCAGAGGTAACGGAAGACACCATTAACACCCTGGAAGAGCGCTTAAACACTCCGGATGCAGCGACAGGTGAAAAACATCCTCTTTTTGCAGAATTGGCTCTGGAAATAAAAACCGCCCGCGAAATCCTTGCGGCAAATCTGGCGCCTGCTTATGAGGTAGATAACCGGATTACCGCAAGAAAAGACTCCCACCTGGGATTCGGCGGCCTGAACTCCTGGCAGCCTCTTGGAAAGACTGCATACACCGGAGAAACCCTGCTGGTATATGTAGGGCATAACACACTGAGAACCGGACAGAATGCCAGCCTGCAGCTTGTATTCACACAGTACCATGCAGAGTCCAGCACCCTCGCCCGGTCGGTAAACCTGAAAATAGGCCGGAACGAAATTACGGTTCCGCAGATTACCACCAAAGATTTCGAGCGGGGCGGACAGCTCTACATCGCATACACCGGAAATAGTGCTTCCGATAAATATGCTGTACGCATCAGCGGCGGCAGCGACATACCGGCGCTGAATGTATTCAAAAAGAGCGGAGCAGAAAGAACCGAAGCCATCCGCACCTATATAACAGAGCTGCAGAATTATGTGGGCACTATTCAATCAAAGCATGACACCCTGCATACCGGCACAAAGAATGTAGATTATGCTTATGATCAGACAAACTGTATTTTGAATGCCACCGATATCATGATGGATCAGATGATGTATTCCCTGCCTGCCACACAGATTTGGGCCGGAATACAAAATGCAGCCGACAAGGTTACAAAACTTGACAACGCTTTGAGAGCTATGGAAAATACCATGACGCTGTTCTACCAGCACAAAGGCCTGAGCGACAGCGCAGGAACTGACCGAGGAAATAACGCTCTCCCGGCACAGCACCTGAACATCCGGTACATGAGGATGTTTGCTGGAGCATTTATGTATGCTGCCGGAAATCATATCGGCGTGGAATGGGGCTCAACTGTACTCACTCCTGACTCCTGGAACGGTTTCGGATGGGGCATCGCCCATGAAATCGGCCATGACATTAACCAGGGAACCTACGCCGTCGCAGAGATTACGAACAACTATTTCGCGATGCTGCTCACTGGCACACAGCGCTTTACTTATGAAAATGTATACAAGAAAGTTACTTCCGGCACTGTCGGACGCGCTCCTAACGTATTCACCCAGCTGGCGCTGTACTGGCAGCTTCATCTGGCCTTTGATGACAACACCGACGACAGGCACATTTTCACAGATTACGAAGAACAGTTTAACAGCCTGTTCTTTGCAAGGGTAGACACTTACTCCAGAAACCCGGCAAAAGCGCCGCAGGCCGGATTAGCCTTAAACGGCGGTTCGGAGCAGAATCTGATGCGCCTCTCATGCGCGGCAGCAAACAGGAACATCCTTCCGTTCTTCCGCCGCTGGGGTATGGTGCCTGACGCAGCCACAATCGCTTATGCTGAAAAATACGGCGCAGAGGATACGAAAGCACTCTATTATGTAAATCAGGATGCCCGTTCCTACCGCGTCGCTCACCCCAACGAAGCAGGCACTATCAAAGACCAGGATGCCGTATCCGCTTCGGTAACATCAAACGCAAACCGGGCAGAAGTTACGATTTCCACCTCGAAGGACGCTGATTTAATCCTCGGCTACGAAATTAGCCGCAGCATGATTTCCAACGGTGAAAAGAAAACAGAAATTATAGGCTTCCAGCCGATTAGCACAGCGCAGTCCACGGTATATATAGACACTATTTCATCTATTAACAACCGGGTAATGGAATATGAGGTGCGTGCGGTAGATAAGTTCCTGAACTACTCTAATTCCGTCTCTGCAGGCTCAGTAAAAATCCAGACAGACGGTGTGCTGGACAAATCACTTTGGAGCGTCGAGACTACCATGACATCTGCTGACGATACGGCCATTGAGCCAGATGCCGATGACCCCGACAGCGGCTATAACGAGCAGAATCCTTCCGGTGTCGCTGCACAGACGCATCACACCATTGACAGGATTCTGGATAATGACAAGACAGACAACGGCACTTATCACGGAACCAGCAGCGGCAATGCCTCCATCACGGTAGATATGTGCAAAACCGAACAGGTAACTGCCCTGAAATACCATGGAGACGCGCTTGAAAAAGTCACTGTAGAAGTCAGCAGCGACGGTACCGCATGGACAGCAGTAAAAACAGATTACACAGGACTGACCGGAACAGCAGAGCAGACGATCTGGTTCGACTCTGTAGAGGAAGCCTCCAGGACAGACTGGATAGGCACTTATGACGCCCGGTATGTAAGGCTGACAATTCCGCAGGCCGGCAATATTTCCATTAAAGAAATCGAAATCTGCGGTCCGACAGGCGACAATCTGGAGTTTATGTCTACAGACAGCGGCCAGCCGGCAATCGGCGTATCCACTTCCGACTTTAAATACGGTAATGGAACAGACGATATTATCCCGGCCGGTTCCCTGATTTTCACCGGAACCTACAAGGGTAATCCCGCTTACAACGTGGTGGTACTGTACGACACCGAAGGCAATGTCATCGGTGAAAAAGACGGCAATGTCGCTGCTAAGCAGGTCATCCTTGCCAATGTTCCTGAACATGGAAATCTGGGTGAGACTTCCGCCGGAACCTGGGTATATTATGTAGAACCCGGTCAGTGGAGCGCAGATTCCCTGAAAAAAATCAGCGGTGTGCGCGGCGAACTCTTCCGCGTTGACAACGCGCTGACTCTGGAAGGCGAACGTATCGTCAGCGATACCCTGGTAATCAGCATCCCTGATTCCCTGCCGGATATCACCCTGACTGGCGGTACTGTTCCCGGAAACTAACAGTTATGCATTACATGGAGGTAGAGATGAAAAACTGGATAAAATATATATTAGCATCATTCCTTCTCCTTGCTGCATTCCCGCTGTCCGTCCTGGCGGCAGACAGCGAGAGTGCCGTCCTTACCGTTAATAAGAACGACGTAGGCATCTCTCTGGATATCCCGGAAGGGAAAACAGAGACCATTACTTCCCTGCGCCTGCAGCTTCTTGTTTCCGCAAACAGCGGAAGCATGGGAGCGCCGTCCTTCAAATTTGAGGATTCCATCAAAAGCGTCATTAAAGATGCTGACATCACAAAAACGGCAAACGGCAGCTATCAGGTGGATTTGATTCTTTCCGGTAAAGACAATCAGGAGATTTTCATGAACAGCGAATACGCAAAGCTCGGAACCTTGTCCCTGCAGCCCACCAGCAAGGAATATCAGATAAAAGTGGAAATCATCGGCGATATGGACAGCAGCGATGAGCCTGTTGTAAGATATGTGGACGGAAGCGGCCTAAGCGCCATGACCGTTCCTCTCAGCACAAGCCCTGTTTTGGTGCAGTCCCAGCCAGAAGCCCCCGAAGGGCTGGCCTTCGACCAGAAACCTGTTTTGGAAACCGCAGTAAAAGCCGGTACACGACGCATTCGCTTTAAATGGTCAAAAATCATTGGCGCCGAAGGTTATGTCCTCTATGAGTACAACGCCAAAACCAAGAAATACAAGGCAGTAAAAACCATTTCCAATCCCTCGGTAAACTATTATGCAAAGAATTTCGGATATGCCACCACTCATTCTTTTAAGGTGCGTGCATACAAGAAAGCAGCAAACGGCAGCAAGGCCTACGGAAAATTCAGCGACGTAAAGAAAGTAACCCTGCCGCCCGCTCCAACCAAGAAATTTATTGCCAAGTACCAAAGCACATCAAAAGTAACGCTTGTCTGGAAAAAGGTTTCAAAAGCCAAAGGCTATCAGATTTTCCGCAGCCAGACAAAGCGCGGCAAATATAAGCTCATAAAGACAATAAAGAAAGGAAGCACTACTGCCTGCTTTAACATCCGGCAGGCAAACGGAAAAACCGCCTACTACAAAATCAGGGCTTATATCACAGACTCTAACGGCAAACGCATATACGGCAAACTGAGCGGCGCAAGGATTGCCCGGCCCAGGTCGCCAAAGCTCCGCGCTTCCGTAAACGCCGGAAAAGTCAGCCTGAGCTGGAGTAACGTCCCGCGTGCCGACGGCTACTATGTTTACCGATGCAAAAAGAACTCTGAGAAGTTCGTGCTCATAAAAACCATCACAGACGGCAGCAATACTACCTATACAGAAACGCCTCCTCAGGGAAGCGGTTTCCGCTATAAGGTACGTGCATTTGAAAGACTCAAAAAAGGTACGAATCTTTCCGGTTATCCGCGCATTGCCGAAGTAAGCATCGAAAATTAAAGAAACAAATTTTTCCAAATCAAATTCCCCGCAGCATACTGCGGGGAATTCATTTATTTGAAAGGAATTCTTTTTCTATTTTTTTCGGATAACGTCCCGTATCTTCAAGGGGACATATAAGAGCTTCGCTCCCAGCCGGTACTCCCGGCAGGCAAGAAGATCATGTTTCTGCTGCCGGTATCCCTGCAGTCCTCTGGCAAGCTCCATCTTCTCATGATAATCACTCACCAGGCATCTATCCCTCTCTGCTTTCAAATCTTCAATCCGATACCGCAGGAAGTCCTGATAATCACCATTCTGCAGCACTTTGTAGAAAGCGTACATCCGACGGTTATATTCATGAAAATATTCTTCAGGCTGTCCTTCTATTGCCAGCTGCTTCAGCAGCCCTTCCTTAAATTTATGGTAAAGCTCTTCATGCGCCCTGCCTCCCTCCTGGGAGTTCAGGTTTGCCATACAACCGTCCAAGGCATGGTTCACAAAGCTTCGCTTCACCTGTTCAAAAATTCCTTTTGCCTCCAGATATTCCTTCAAAGCAAGGAATGCCTCGAAAAAGTCAAGCGGCGCCTCTCCATTTGTCGTCTGGCAGCTTCCGGCAAGCCCCACCCGGTAATACACAAACTCTTCCCGCACCGTAGCAATTTTCTCAGCCTCTGCCAGCGCCGCACAAGTGAAAAACAAATCATTGGTCCGCCGGATTTCCTGGAATTTCAATCCCTTCTCCTCTACAAAAGAACGTAGAAACATCTTATTCCACGGCCAGTTATGAAACGCATCAAAAATGGCTTCCGGCATGTCCTTCCAGTTAAATACCCCGCCCTCCGGCAGAAGTTCCTCCCGCATAGCTGCCGGCTCCGGCGTCTCAAATCCTAAATCTTCATGATAACATTTTGCCTTACACACGCAAATCTGGGCGTCAGTCTCTTCACAGCGCAGATACATCTTTTCCAGCATCTCAGGGTGAAAACAGTCATCCGAATCTAAAAATACCAGATATTTTCCTTTTGCCTGCCGCATACCTGCATTTCTGGCCGCGCCTCCGCCTCTGTTTTTCTGTGTAAGCAGATGCAGTCTGCCGTCCTCTCTTCCCATCCTCTTTATCTGTTCTACAGAGCCGTCTGAAGAACCGTCATCTACACAGATAACCTCGATTTCCTCCAGTGTCTGTCCCAGTATCCCGCTCAGGCACTGTTCCAGATATGCTTCCGTATTATAAACCGGAACAATAACCGACACTTTAACTTCTCCCATTTTTCTCTCCTTTCCGCAGTCCCCGCAGATGTGCTCCCGCATATTTTCCCAGCCCATGACACGCATATCCTAAAAAACACCAGGTTGATTTCACTATCCCAAAGCCCATGTAGCGGTAAACCTTGAACGTCATGCCTGCGGATTTCAGCTTATTCCCCGATTTTCCGCTGCTGCTCAAACGGTACTTAAGCAGCGGCTCATTGACAGCGCAGGCTTTTCCATATTTCTTTAAGATTTTAATCCATGTAATGTAATCCTCATGGCTGTCCTCATGGCACATCGGGAACTCCCGGGCTGTCTCCCTGAGGAGCAGAACTGCCGAACAATTAATACAATTTCCACGCAGCATCTGCTGATAGGTAATTTTCTCTGTGACAGGAATCACTCTCCCGGTAAGCCTCCCCTCCGGAGTCATCAGCTCACGCGCCGTCGTACACAATACCGTCCCTGTCTCTCGGATTCGCTGAAGCTGCTTTTGCAGCTTTCCTTTTTCCCACCAGTCGTCAGCATCCAGAAATGCCACATATTCTCCCCTTGCCAGCTCCACGCCGATATTCCTCGACGCGGAAGCCCCCAGGTTCTTTTCATTTTTTACATAACGGACCACCGGGTTTGCCCGATAGCCCTCCATGATTTCTGCAAGACTCTCCACGCCGCAGTCATCCAACACAAGAACTTCCAGAGGGACATCCTGTGCCAATGCAGAATCTATTGCTTTTCCCAGCGTCCTGCTGCAGTTATACGCAGGAATCACCACAGAAACAAGGGGCACGAATGCCCCTTTTACTTCCTTCCCTTTTTGCTTTCCTTTGTCGCCGCCGTTTTCTGCCACTGTTCCACCCCTTCGGTATTTTCCTTCTGGAAAAGAATCTTAAATGTCAGAAACAGCAGTTTCATATCCAGAAAGAAACTGTAATTTTCAATATATGTCAAATCCAGCTTCAGCTTATCGTAGGGTGTGGTATTGTATTTTCCGTATACCTGCGCATACCCCGTCAGCCCTGCTTTCATTTTCAGCCGATAATCAAATTCCGGTATATCCCGCTTATATTCCTCCGCAATCTCCGGCCGTTCCGGACGCGGGCCTACCAGTGACATATCTCCCTTCAGGATGTTAAAAAGCTGAGGAAGCTCATCGAAATGAATATTACGAAGCACCTTCCCCACAGGCGTCACACGGCTGTCATGCTTTGCGGCAAGCCGTGCCCCTGCTTTCTCCGAATCCACCCGCATACTGCGGAATTTCAGTACATAGAAAATCCGGCCTCCCTCCGTCAGACGCTCCTGCCTGTAAAACACAGGCCCGCCATCATAAGCCTTTATCAGCACTGCAATAACCAGCATCACTGGCGAAGCCGCCACCGTACCAATCAGGGAAACCACCACGTCAAACAGCCGTTTCGCAAATCTCTGCTCTGCCGACAAACCCCGGTTCCGGAACAGCAGCAGCGTCGTATCAAACAAATGAATATTATCCGCGCTCTGCAGCATGATATCAGAAAGCTTTGGAATGCTGTAGCAGCGGATATCCTTCTCGAAACAGTATTTCAGCAGCACATTCCTCTCATGCGACGGAATGTCCCCCAAAATGATATTTCTATACTCATCAATCTTCGCTTTAAGCGCGCCTTCTCCCTCTTTGATATGGATAGTTTCACAGATATAGTATTTGTCCTCTCTGGAGGATATTTTCTGAATCAAATCTACCGGACTGTACTCCCCATAAACCAGAAGCATCCGGCGGGGCGGATAAATCTTCGCATAAATCCAGCGCATGAACACTACCCATATACATACAAACACCAGATTAAATACCGTCATTTCCAGGATAGGCGCCGCATGGGTGCCAAACTTCCAGTGTCCAATCAGGGCAAGCTGCAGATAAGTAATGGTATTCACACACAATACCGACAAAATCTGTGAAAACAGCACGTCAAACACCCGCAGGTATCCCACTTTAAACCCGCCGTACAATTTATAAAAAAGAAACAGCATCAGCGCATACTGGCCAATAACTACATAATTTCCTCTGTACCAAAACTCCTTGCCGATGACTCCGGCATCTGCATAATGCTCAAACCATACATAGGCGTACACGCCTGTCTGGATAGCCATAATAAGAAAGGATGTACAGAACATAATGATTCTTTTATATTTTTCCCTGCGTTCCATGTTCGCTCCTTTGCCGTCTGCGGCTCTGGCCGCTTACCCCATATATCTACATAACAGTTTCGACGCCTGCACTGTTACCATCTTACACTAAAACCCATAAAATGACAACAAAAACCTCCCTTATTCCCTCGCATCCCGGTATACAATATAGGTATTTACATTCCCAACAGCCTCATAATCCAACGCCTGTATATTCTCATCCTGCCATTCATCCGCCGGGTAGATCAGGAAATTGCAGTCCAGCTTCCGGGAAAGCCTGGCGATTTTCCGAAAATCCGGAGACTCCTTCAGCATTTCCTCTGCCAGCCGCTTTTTCTTTCTGCTGGTGTTTCCCCGCCTGCCATAAGCCAGCTTGATATCCGGGGCATACTGCCGGATGAAGCTCACCAGCTCTTCCGGAGCCGTTACCTTTATCTCCCCGTCCTCTGGTGCATTTTCCCTCATCATATCACATGCCCAGCATACTTCCGGAGGCAGCTTCAGAATATTCCCAGCTTTTTGGAACGGTCCGTCTGAACCATAAACACATCTTCCCGACAGTACCACAAGAGCTGCCAAAACCGCCAGAGTTCCCACGCGCAGCGCCCTGCTCTTCTGCCTGTTCCATATCCTCGTGGCCGCATACGCCAAAATCATAGGAATCGGCAGCAGCCAGAACATTCTCCAGTAAACCAGCTCACCAATACAGTAATCCATGATAATCTTCGCCGTCACAGGACAAAAATACAGCACCGCAAAAATTCCCGTATAGGCTGCAAACAGACGGCGCTTGTCCTTTTCTTCCTTCGACAGCAGGATATACAGAAGCGCTAAAAGCAGCAGCGCGGGCTGCCAGCTTTCCCCTATATACCATCCCACCATTTTTACCGCTGACTTTAGTGTTTCAACCATAGTTTCCTCCTACCCTCCACTGTTACGCCATTTCTATAATGCGATATACACTGCCGCACACACAAGACAGGGCAGGGTACACAAAACCGCCAGTCCCAGACGCTTCCACTGTTTCTTCAAAAGCCCGTACAGAATACCGAAAATTCCCAGCATAACCGGCGCCAGCATGATTCCCATAGAAGATACCAGGCTGCAGGATGCCATAAGCAGCAGCAGCCCCATCCAGTCTCCGCTTTTCGGCTCTCCCTGGAATACACGCATCCCGAAATAAAACACTGCCGGAAGAAACAGCGCCGCCAGTACCGCTTTTCCCTGCCAGATACGGATAAGCATAAAAGTTCCCTGCGTATATACAGAGTAATAGGAAAAGATATGAATCAGGGATAAAAAGCACAGGAACATCCCTGTAGCTTTCATATCTCCCCGAAATAGACGCCGCCCGATTAGCACGTAGACGCCATATGCCAGCGCTATGAAAAAAAGCGGCATTACCGTATGCGCCACTGCTGCAGGGCTCATCCCCACCGCCTCACTATAAAACGCCAGCATCACCGGAAAAGGCGAAAGCACATAGCGGGACGGCAGGCTTTTTACCGCATTTCCAGTATAAGCACTGTATTGATACATGGTATTTGTCTCAATTGCCGTCGTTGCTGTCCCCACATAAAACGAATCATCCAAATCCGTAGACATCCCTGCTGCATATACACCGATCTGCAGAGCAATCAATACTGCTGCCGCAATGCATGTCCACGGTATTTCCCGCAGCTTTTTTATTTTTCCCCAGATAAGCGGCAATATGCGTTTTCGCCCGCAGACTGCCGAAATACCCGCCAGCGCCAGAATGACTGCCCCATAGGAATATTTCAGCGCAGAAAAGGGAAGCCGCAGAAAAATCATCGGCACCGCCATGATTTCAAACACAGCAAACATTCCCGCATAGCCGCAAAGCAGCGTCAGGATGAAGCCTTCTTTCTCTTCTTCCAGCTTTCCCGTCACAAATAAGCCTGTGCAAAACGGAACGGCCAAAAACCACACCAATATCCATATCGCTTTTACTGCCACCAAATCCCCTCTTTCCTACTTCCTGTTTGATTTGTTCAGGCATATGCCCTCTTCATTAAACTTGTACCGCACACCGCTGATTTTTTTAGACTTGCCCTGAAGCGCGTAGCCGTATTTACTAAAATAGTACCAGCCATTTTTCATTCTTTTCCAGGCTTTCTTCACCATTCTTCCGGTGCTTTTGTCAAAATAATATTTCCTGCCTTCATACGAAATCAAGCCCGTACTTCTCCTGCCGCTGCTATCCAGGTAATATTTTTCTCCGGCAATCTCTACGATGCCTTTCTGCATCTGCCCGGTTTCATTGAAATAGTAATAGTATCTTCCAAGTTTTGCCCATCCTGTCCGCGCCGCGTATGTTTTCTTATGGAAATAATATTTACTTCCCTTGTAAGTCCTCCATCCGGTATAAAGCACGCCGTTCTTATCCGCATAATAGCTGTTTCCGTCAAACCCGGAAAAGAATCCCTTTTTAAGCATTCCCTTACTATTAAAATAGTAATTCTTTCCATCAATCGCCGTCAGTCCTGTCTGCCTCACGCCTTCGCTGTTAAAATAATACTTTTTCTTTGCGAGAGTCTGCCACCCTGTCACACGATACCCCTTGCTGTCCAGATAATACCACGCGCCGCCTACGTTCAGCCAGCCGGGAGGCTGACGCTGCCCGTCCTCTCTTACGTAATACCACTGTCCCTTTTCCTGATTCCAGCCGATTGTACTCTTTTTCTGCAGATTATAATATTTCGCAATGGCTGTGGCATCTGCCACACCCAGCTTCTTAATTTTTGCATTTGAACCATAATACTTTACGCAGTCCTCCGGATTGCTCACAAAACCATGCTCTACAATCATTCCCGGAAATCCGGCCAGTACACTCATCCTGACAATCCCGTAATAGTCTGCCAGCTTCTTATTAGGATAAGTATTTCCCGTTTCCGAAAGTTTGTATACCAAATCTCTGTTTTTAAATCCTATCTTCTCAAGTTCTGCCAGCACTGTCCGGGCTATCGCTCCTGTCTCTGCCGCCTGCTCCGGCCTGTAATTTCCCTTCGACACCATGACCTCAGCCCCTGTAGCCGTAGACTGCTGCTCTCCTGTTGAATTAATATGCTGGCTAATCAGTACAGTCGCGCCCATCTGCTCCGCATAAGCCACACGGTCTGCCAGCGAAAGTGCTGCATCCGTGCTCCGGGTTAGATACACCTTTACGCCCGCATATTTTTCCAGCTCCTGTTTTGTATATTTTGAAATTTTCAGCGCAATATTCTTTTCTATGTAAGAGATATTATTCCAGGTTCTGTAAGCGCCATAGTCCGAGCCTCCATGTCCCGGATCAAGCACCACAACGATATCACCGTTCCCCCTGTTCAGCCCGTTCCCTGGAGTAAATCCACGGTAATTTTCAGAAGCCGCTGCCTCTGTCTCGGCTGTACTGAGCACGCCATAGATTTCCTCCGCGTCTTCCGCCACTGGAAGCTCCCCGGCATCCTCTGGCGCCGCAGTATCTATCCCTTCTCCCAAATCCGTCTCTACAGCGTCCTCTACCGTGTCCTCTGCTGCCCGGAACGCCTGTATATCAAGCATATGCTCCTCACCGCCGCACACAGTCCGCAGATACTGCAGCTGCCCCGGCTCTGCCGCCCCATCAAGCAGAAAAGCCGCATATCCGTCAACCACTTCCAAAGCCTCTGCGCTCCGTATTTCTCCTCCGGCATCCCAAAAAAGCTCTGCACACTCTAGACTCTCCCCTCCTGTGTACACCGAAGCGATAATCAACTGGCTGCCTGAATCGTCTTCCCCTGTGTAAATATACGCAAGAACCGGAACCTCCTCCGCTGCCGCCTGCTGCCTCATAAACATCCAGCACACGCCCATCACCAGAAAAAGCGTCAGCAGTATGCCTTTCCTTCGTTTTCTCATCATACATTTCCCCTTTTCGTGCCTAATCTCTTTATACTCCGTAAACATTATACGTTTTCTGCCGTCTTATGTCAATGAATCATCCGATTCAGGCATCCGTCCCAGCCCATGTTCCTGGCAGATACACACCAGAAATTCATATATTTTATCTATTCCCGTATAACGGGATAAATCTTTTGAAACTGGATAATCAAGCATGATAATTGTATTCTGCGGCTCAAATTTTACATCATACCGTCGGAAAAATTCCGGCATGTCTTTTGCAAAAATGTCATACAAATTCTGATCTTCATGCCAAATAACTTCCGTCAGAATCTCATTATACAAGTCCAATGCCCTCTTGACTTTCCTTTTCACGCACTCAAGCCCTGTCTCATACGCCTGCCTCGCCGGTATTCTCTCTGCCAAAATAACCGCCTCCTCTTCCGAAAAGCCTATCTCATGAATACAGTACAGCACAGCTTCCATAAGCTGTTCCGCCTTCTCATAAGTGACAGATGTACTTTCGAACGCCGTATATTTTTCTGCTAACCGCGCCACGATTGGCACCAGTTCCTCCATCGTATACTCCATTCCTATCTACCTCCAGCAAAGTTCTTTTACCGCTTCCAGATACAGTTCATAATCCCATCTCTTCACTTCGTCAAACTGCATGTACTCCCCATACCCCTGGGAAGCTGTATACCCCTGGTAACCTGCCCGGACTGCCTGTGAAAAAATCTGCAGGCATGTTCCCTCCAAATATTGCAAATCCCCAAAACATACAGTCTCGAACTGTTCTCTCATAAAATGCAGAAGCTCATCATCCGAAAGCTCATCCTGCATTTCATTTTTATACAAGTAAAAGATTTCCT
Source organism: Lachnospiraceae bacterium 46-15 (assembly GCA_041223665.1). GTDB lineage: Bacteria > Bacillota > Clostridia > Lachnospirales > Lachnospiraceae > Hominisplanchenecus_A. The sequence continues at coordinate 63,303 of JBCLQO010000003.1, read as the reverse complement.
GTAGCCGAAGAAGCGTATCTACATAATTATTTTGGTCGATAAAATCAGAATCACAAAATTCATAGATAATCTTCGGCATAATCCCAGAACCAAACTCCACTCTTCTTTCTTCACGCAGAGCATGATTCCGCTCTTCTAAGAGCAGCGCGGCATCCTGTTCACTAAGGCTCAGCCCGAATCTTCCAGTTTCCCGATTCGTTTCCAAAATTCCTGCCAACTGGTTCTGCTTCTGAAAAACCATCCAATTTTTTTCCATGCACATTCCCCCATATTTTCCTATAAAAGTTACTGTTCACACAGGATTTTGCATGTTACCGATCACAGGGTGAACAGTGACTAAGATTATAGCACCCGGCAGAACACGGAAACAGTCTTGTTTTTCCGGTCTTTTTCTTATATAATATTAGTGACAGGAAAGTTATTTTCTTATGCTGTTGGCATTTCTGTTCCTCCTATATAATTAAGTCTGATTCTTAAGCTCCCTGCTGTACGCCAGCAGGTATTCTTTTGTATTGTGCTCCGGTTCTTCCAGCACATCATCCAAAAGCGCTTCCAGCACACGCCCTATCTCTTTGCCGGGCTCCATACCATCCGCAATTAAATCTCTTCCGCTTACCGCCAGCTCTTTAATAGAAAGACACTGTCCTTTTTCCATCACTTCCCTATAAAGCCCGCCAACCATCTCCAGGCTGTGCAGCTTCTCCTCTCTCCGATATCCGCTCTGAGCCAGGATATCCGCCCGCTGTACCTCAAGAAGCAGCGGAAGCATCCCCCCGCCTACTTTATGGGTCATCCGCCGGACGCTCCTGGGAGTAAGAGCCGGACGCAAATCATGAAAGCGTACCAGGCATTTTACCTTATTTATCGTATCATTATCAAACTTCCAGCGGTGCAGGACTTCATTTGCCGCGCGCACACTCTCTTCCGGATGTCCTATAAAATGATCCTGCCCTTCTTCATCTGTCGTACGGACAGCGGGCTTGCCCATATCATGAAACAGCATCGCAAGGCGCAGCACTTTGTCTGGCCGTATGTTTGTGAGCGCACACAAAGTATGCTCCCCTACCGTGCAGAAATGATGAAGCGTATGCTGCTCCGTCCCCATTATCCTGTCAAATTCCGGCAGGATGACAGCCGTAATCCCTGTTTCATATGCCGTCTTTAACTCCTCCGGGTGCGGAGACGTAAGCAGCTTTGTCATTTCTGCCTGAATGCGCTCCGCACTGATTTTTGAGAGATTTCCGGCAAGCTTTACAATAGCTTCCCTTGTGCTTTCTTCAATCGAAAACCCAAGCTGCGCCGAGAACCGTACCGCCCGCAGCATCCGCAGCGCATCCTCCGTAAAACGTTCTTCTGCGTTGCCCACACAGCGGATAACGCCTTTTTCTATGTCCCCCATGCCGTCAAAGACGTCCACCAGCCCGCCTCTTTCACTATAAGCCATGGCATTAATCGTAAAATCACGCCGCCGCAAATCCTCTGTCAGATTGGACGTAAAAATCACTTCCTTCGGATGCCTGCTGTCCTCGTATTCACCATCAATCCGATAAGTTGTAACTTCATACCCCTCCCCGCCCAAAAGCACGGTAACTGTGCCATGCTGCAGTCCTGTATCAACCGTCCTTCTGAACAACGCTTTAATTTCCAGAGGTTTTGCGGAAGTGGTGATATCCCAATCGTTCGGCTGGCGCCCCAATATGGAGTCACGGACGCATCCTCCCACAGCATAAGCTTCAAAGCCCGCTGCCTCCAGCTTCTCTATAATCTTTTTCACATTCTCCGGCATTGAAATCTGCATGGTATTCTCCTTCTCTGTGATTTCTGCGTTTTCCTTTAAGGCAGACCTTCCGGCCTTTCCAGAACGCTCTCGGTCATTGCTTAATTATAGCAGGTGAAATGCTGTATGACAAGAAACATACGGGCTCCCCCCAGACACCTCACATCTGGACATTTTCTATTAAAAATTCACTGCAAAAAAATTTTCCCTTGCAAAATGCCTCTAAAGGCCAACAAGGGAAAATACATACCGCTCAAAAGCTGCGCCTGCTAACTTGTCACAAAGGTATTGTAGCCATATCTCCTGAGCACGTTTTCCATTTTCACCGCATTATCCAGCTTTTCAAACTCTCCTACCACAACTTTGTAGTAGCCGTCCTCCCAGATCGTGTATACCGGAAAGCCCTGCTGCTGTAACTGATAAAGCAGCGCTTCGGCATTCTGAGGCTGTGTAAATGCTCCCGTCTGCACACGGTAGACTACGATTTCTTCTGCTTCCCCGTTCTCTGGAAAGCTTCCCTCCACTTCCTGCGCCCTGTTATTTTCATGGATAGCCTGGAGCACTCCATTGGCAATCCCCTGGGCAATCTCGTCAAAATTCTCATCAAAAATTCTGTTGTCCACATCGCTGTTAATGAATCCCGCTTCCACCAACACAGCCGGCATTTTCGTCTTCCGGAGCACCACCAATCCCGGCCTTTCCTTTACACCGATATTGCGGAAACCTACCTGCTCCAATTCACTGTTTATATTCTCTGCCATCTCCGATTTTATGCCATTATTATCATAAACCAGAGTTTCTACTCCGTTATATTGATTGGGCATCGGACTAGAATTCCTGTGCAGGGACACGAAAAAATCCGCATTCTCCTCATTTGCTATCGCCGCTTTTCTGGAAGGGGTCTGATACACGTCTTCTGTTCTGGTAAACACAACCTCCTGTCCGTTCCTTTCCAGGATTTCCCCAACAGCCAGTGCCAGCCGAAGCGTATCATCCTTCTCCTGCCTCCCCTGGAAAACTGCTCCGGGATCCCGCCCGCCGTGACCGGCATCCACTACAATCTTTGCCATAAATAATCCCCTGTTATTTCTCTTTATAGCTATTGTATGTAAGTCCCAGCAAAACGTGCAGAAAGTTCCCTCTTCCCTATCACTTTATGTAAAAAGAACCGGGCAAGGCATGAACCCATACCGCCCGGCTTTTCCTACATGGAAATCCATCCGAGTACGCTCGCAATCGAACTGAGAAGTATAATCACAATGCACGCCGGAGCCAGATACTTCATAAATATATTGTACATGCCCTTACGCTTAAAAGCAGAAGACTGTTCAACTTCCCGCGCAATTCTGTCAAGCCCTGCCACACGGGTAATCAAAAGACAGGTTGCCAGCGCAGCCAAAGGCATCATAAGCGAATTTGTCAGAAAATCGAAAAAGTCAAGAATCGACATTCCAAACGGGGCAATAAAATCCAGTACCCCAAAACCAAGCGCGGAAGCCAGTCCAAACAGAACAATAAGTGCTCCCATCAGCAGAGTAGACTTACGGCGGCTCCAGCCAAGCTGATCCTCAAAGGTGGACACACCGGACTCCGCCAGGGAAATCGCACTGGTCAGCGCCGCAAGCAGCACCAGCAGGAAGAACATAACTCCAGCCCCCGTTCCAAAGCCCATATTCGCAAATACCTTCGGAATCGTAATAAACATCAGCGACGGACCTGCTTTCAAGGTATCCGGATCCCCGCCTGAAAATGCAAAAACCGCCGGGATAATCATAAGCCCTGCAAGTACCGCAATTGCCGTATCAAACACTTCCACCTGCCCTGTTGACTTTTCAATGTCTACATCTTTCTTTATATAGGAACCATAAGTGTATAAAATTCCCATAGCAATAGACAGAGAATAAAACATCTGCCCCATGGCGGCAACCACTGTCATCCAGGAAAAGTTCTTTACATTCGGAATCAGAAAATATTTTACTCCTTCCCAGGCGCCCGGCCTGGTCATAGAATATCCGGCTACAAAGACGGCCAGTATCACAAGCAGCGGCATCATTACTTTTGAAACCCGCTCTATCCCCTGCTTTACTCCGGCAAAAAGAACAGCTACAACCAGCAGCCCGAAGAAAAGAAACCATCCCCCGGCGCTGAATCCATCTGCGATAAATCCTGAAAAATAACCATCTCCTGCAAGGACGTCTGTACTTCCCTTCAAATACTCAAACAAATACTTTAACACCCATCCCCCAATCACGCTGTAATAAGGTACAATCAGCATGGGAATCACGGCATTTATCCAGCCGCCGAACCGGAATGGAAAACTCTTTCCAAACGCCTGGAAAGCCCCCACCGGGCTTCTTTTTGTCATACGTCCAAGCGCAGTCTCAGATACAATCAGCGCATATCCAAACGTCAGCATCAAAACCAGATACACCAGCAGAAAAATACCTCCCCCATATTTCGCAGCCAGATAAGGAAACCTCCAAATATTCCCAAGTCCGACAGCCGAACCTGCAACTGCCAGGACATAACCCAGCTTTCCGGAAAAACTGCTGCGGGACTTCCCCTCCTCCAAAGAATTTCCTGTACTTTCCTCTTTTCTCATTTTTCACTTTCCTCCTACAATACTTTCTTTTTCATTTTTCTCTTAATCCACCGTCTTGCCCAGAAACAGCCCTCGGCAAAATCAGTAAACATCTTAAAGAACACAATCACCATACACAGCAGCGGAACCATAAGCGCCATCTCCCAGCGGAAAATGCTATAAATACCCAAAAATCCCGGAGCCACAAGGATGCCTGCACAGAATATAACAATCACGCCAATGCTCAAAGTTCTTCTCAGCCAGTTCATCGGCCGGCACACTTTCACCACTACCATCATTGCTACAGCGCCGCCGACTAAAAGATTGAAGGTATATGTCATCGTCTCTTCCATATGCCAGAACCGTCCCAGCACCTGGATAACCAACAGGCTCAGTACCATCGTCACCGCCGAAGGCAGGGCAATCCGCAGCACATGCCGCAGAAACCCGCTGGAATTGACAGATTCTGTATGTTCCAAAGCAAGGATAAAACTCGGAATCCCGATTGCCGTGGTGCTTATCCAGGAAAGCTGGATAGGAATAAACGGGTATGCCCTCTCCAGCAAAATGAAAATCACACACAGCAGTACCGAATAAATCGTTTTTGTCAGATACAGGGAACTTACACGCTCAATATTCGTGATGATGGTCCGTCCTTCACTCACAATATTTTTCAGACAGGCAAAGTTGGAATCCAGAAGTACGATATGCGCCACCTGCTTCGCTGCGTCGCTGCCTGCCGCCATAGCAATGCCGCAGTCCGAATCTTTTAATGCCAGCACATCATTCACACCGTCGCCCACCATACCTACCACCTGCTTATTCGCCTGGTATGCCTGGACGATCCTCTGCTTCTGCTCAGGCTTCACACGGCCGAACACCGAGTATTTCCCTACCTCCCTGCGCAGCTCCTGGAAGTCCTCAGGCAGTTCATTCGCGTCAATAAAACGCTCCCCGCCTTCCAGCCCCGCCTTAACCGCTATCTGCGATACGGTCATAGGGTTATCCCCGGATACCACCTTAATGTCCACCTGCTGTTCTCTGAAATACCGAAACGTATCCATCGCCTCAGGACGGATACAATCCGAAATCACAACCAGCCCTACGGGTACTACGTTTTCTACTTCCCCCGTATCCTCATGGATGTCTCCGCACCTGCCCAGAAGCAGCACACGAAGCCCTTCTGCCGAATAGCCATAAACCTTCTGCCGCAGCTCTTCATCTTCTTTATTCAGAAATTCCGGAGCACCCAGCACATAACAGCCTTCATTTTCAAATCGTATGGCACGGTACTTTCTGTCTGATGAAAATGGAATTTTTCCTGAAATCCTCCAGATTTTCGTCTGTTTAAACCTCTTCATCAATGCTTTCTGGGTATTGTTCACATCGTCAAAGGCATAAGATATCTCGTTCATAACCTGCTCAAGCCGCCCCAGCTCCTCGCCGCCCACTGCTTCCAGTTCCACCACTTCCAGCTCACCTGTCGTAATCGTCCCTGTTTTATCTAGGCAGAGCACATTCACCCTCGCCAGCGCCTCGATAGCCTCCATCTCCTGTACCAGCGCGCGCTTCCTGGCCAGACGGCCTACACCCAGGATAAAGGACACACTCGTCAAAAGTACCAGCCCTTCCGGAATCATACCGATGACCCCGGCCACAGTCCCAACCAGGCTCTCGGAAAATGTCGCGCCGTCCACGTTAATCTGGGAGCGGTACAAAAGGACGCCAATCGGAATAATCAGGATACCCAGCACTTTGATAATCCGCTTAATCATACGCTGCATTTCAGAAGTTGCACGTTTCTTTGTCTTAGCCTTTTTCGCAAGCTGCGCAGCATAATTTTCCTCTCCGACATGCTCGACCTTACCGATTCCCGTTCCCGCTACCAGGAAACTTCCGGACAGAAGCTTATCCCCCGCCCTTTTCCGTACAGCCTTCGATTCTCCGGTCAGCATAGATTCGTTCACTTCCATGCCGTCCGATTCCAGCACGATGCAGTCCGCGCAGATCTGGTCGCCGTTCCCTACCGCCACAATATCTTCCAGCACGACTTCATCAATCGGAATTTCCTGCTCCTTCCCTTCCCGGATTACCCGCGCTTTCGATGCTGTAATCACAGAAAGGCCGTCTACTAGTTTTTTCACTTTCATTTCCTGGATGATTCCGATGATGGAATTTACGATAATGACGCCCATAAACGTGATATTCTTATATTGCCCGGATATAAGCACCAGAATTCCAAGGAAAAGATTTAAAAAATTAAAGTATGTGATTGTATGGGTAATAATAATCTCTTTTTTTGTCTTAAAAATATTGTTGTTTGTAACGTTTACCAGTCCCTGCTCCTTTTTCTGCCGGACCTCTGAAGCCGTCAGCCCTCTGTAATTTCCTTCTGCCATAAAACTTATGCACCCCTTTTTCCTTCGGCGTATTTGATTCTATAAAGAGTATACAAAATCTGTCAGTTTTTGTACACTATATTCTTAAATTTTTAAGAACCTTCCTCTTATCTTCCTTTTTCCTTTCCTATTTCTTTCATTTTTTTGTTTACGTATGGGAATTCTTTTGCTATAATAGGCAAGGAAACTTTATCTCGCTAAAGTAAAGCGAAAGTATATTCTATGTAAGAGGAGGAAAAAATATGTCATATGTTGATGAGGTTATCGCAAAAGTAGTAGCGCAGAACCCGGCAGAACCGGAATTCCATCAGGCTGTAAAGGAAGTACTGGAATCACTGAGAGTCGTGATTGAAGCCAATGAAGACAAATTCAGAAAAGACGCCCTTCTGGAGCGTCTGGTAAACCCGGAAAGACAGTTCAAATTCCGCGTTCCATGGGTAGACGACAAAGGACAGGTACAGGTAAATACCGGATACCGCGTACAGTTCAACAGCGCTATCGGACCATATAAAGGAGGGCTTCGTTTACATCCTTCCGTAAACCTTGGTATTATTAAATTCCTTGGATTTGAGCAGATTTTCAAAAACTCCCTGACCGGACTCCCTATCGGCGGCGGTAAAGGCGGTTCTGACTTCGATCCGAAAGGCAAATCTGACCGCGAGGTTATGGCATTCTGCCAGAGCTTCATGACAGAGCTTTGCAAATACATCGGCGCTGATACCGACGTTCCTGCCGGAGACATCGGAACAGGAGCAAGAGAAATCGGTTTCATGTTCGGACAGTATAAGAGAATCCGCGGTTTGTATGAAGGCGTTCTCACAGGAAAGGGACTTTCCTACGGCGGTTCCCTCGCAAGGACAGAAGCTACTGGATACGGCCTGCTTTATCTGACTCAGGAAATGCTGAAAATGAACGGTAAAGAGCTTGCCGGAAAGACTGTATGTATCTCCGGTTCCGGAAACGTAGCTATCTACGCCTGCCAGAAAGCACAGCAGCTTGGCGCTAAGGTCGTAACCATGAGCGATTCTACCGGATGGGTTTACGACGCAGAGGGTATTGATGTAGCTGCCATTAAGGAAATCAAAGAAGTAAACCGTGCCCGCCTGACCGAATACAAGAAATACCGTCCAAATTCCGAGTACCATGAAGGCCGCGGCGTATGGAATGTAAAATGCGACATCGCTCTTCCGTGCGCTACCCAGAACGAGCTGCTTCTGGACGATGCAAAAGCCTTGGTAGCAAACGGCTGTTTCGCAGTTGCAGAGGGCGCAAACATGCCTACGACGATCGAAGCTACCGAATACCTGCAGGCAAATGGCATCCTGTTTGCACCGGGTAAAGCTGCAAACGCCGGCGGTGTGGCAACCTCCGCTCTGGAAATGTCCCAGAACAGCGAACGTTTGAGCTGGACTTTCGAGGAAGTAGACGCTAAGCTCCAGAACATCATGGTAAACATCTGCCACAATATGGCGGACGCTGCAGAGCGTTACGGAATGGCTGGCAACTATGTAGCAGGCGCGAACATCGCAGGCTTCGAGAAGGTTGTTGATGCCATGAACGCACAGGGTATTGTATAATTTATAAAAAGCTTCATTTCGGCTGCTGCAAGACATCCGTCGCGGCAGCCGATTTTTAAAAGTGAAAGAGAAAACTTGGAAGTAACATTCCAAATCTACAAAGATGACGCGGCAAGCGCGTCAGAAAGAGGAAAAAATGAGCGAAAGAAAAACCATTCACGTAGAGGACAAAGTACCTTTTCAGCTGCTTGTACCCCTCAGTATCCAGCATATGTTTGCCATGTTCGGCGCATCGGTGCTGGTTCCCTTTATTTTCGGAATCAATCCCGCCATCGTGCTTTTGACAAATGGTATCGGCACGCTGCTTTTCATCCTGATTACGAAGGGCAAAGCCCCCGCATACCTTGGTTCCAGCTTTGCGTTCCTGGCTCCCGCAGGCATCGTGATTTCCAACTGGGGCTACGAATATGCCCTGGGCGGCTTCGTAGCCGTGGGCTTCTGCGGCTGTATCCTGGCGCTGATTATCTACAAATTCGGCACCAAATGGATTGACGTGGTGCTGCCTCCTGCCGCCATGGGGCCTGTCGTTGCACTGATTGGGCTGGAGCTGGCCGGAAGCGCAGCTTCCACCGCTGGAATTCTATCCAGTACCGAATACGTGCTGGACGAGGCATCTGGGCTTTATCATCAGGTTATGACCCCTGTCAATATGAACAACGCCCTTGTATTTCTGATTACCCTGGGCGTAGCTGTATTCGGAAATATCCTGTTCCGCAAATTCCTGGCTGTTATCCCGATTCTGATTGCGATTATCGCAGGCTATGTCTCTGCCGTCATTTTCGGCGTGATAGACATGGCAACAATCTCAGAAGCGCTGGCAACTCCCTTTTTCACGCTGCCGAATTTCATGCTTCCAAAATTCAGCGCGGATGCTATCCTGATTATCCTTCCGGTAATTCTGGTTATCGCTTCTGAACATATCGGACATCAGGTGGTGACAAGTGAAATCGTGGGACGTGATTTATTGAAAGAACCAGGGCTGCACCGCTCCCTGTTTGCAGACAACTTTTCCACTATGCTGTCCGGTCTGGTGGGTTCTGTCCCCACGACTACTTACGGGGAAAATATCGGCGTTATGGCCATGACAAAAGTCTACTCCGTCCGGGTAATCGCCGGAGCTGCCGTACTGTCCATCCTGTGTTCTTTCATCGGACCTATGTCCGCGCTGATTAACACGATTCCAGGACCCGTTATCGGCGGTATTTCCTTCCTGCTCTACGGCATGATAGGAACCTCCGGCATCCGCATCATGGTGGATTCCCAGGTGGATTACAGCAAAAGCCGGAATCTGACACTTACCAGTGTGGTATTCGTCACAGGTCTTTCCGGGGCTGCCATAAGCTTTGGAAATGTACAGCTTACCGGTATGGTACTGGCGTGTATCGTAGGTATGATACTTTCCTTGCTCTTCTATGTGTTTGACAAATTCAAACTGACAAATGACAGGGATGAGGAATAGAATCGCCTGCTTCCTGGAATTATTTCATTAGAGGAGACAAAATGAAACTACTTTATGAATTTGGAATCATACTTTTTATCACATTTTTAGGGGAAGCACTCTATGACGTGCTTCCCCTCCCTATTCCGGCAAGCATCTACGGATTGCTTCTGATGCTGCTTACCCTATGTACAGGACTTATAAAACCCGAAAGAGTCAAACGTACTGCTGATTTCCTGATTGAAATCATGCCGCCTATGTTTATTCCGGCAGCGGTGGGCCTTGTGACCGTATGGGACAGTCTTGCCCCAATGCTTTTTCCTGTATCAGCCATCGTAGCTGTGACTACTGTGCTAGTCATGGCTGTCACCGGAAGGACTGCCCAGGCTGTTATTCGCAGAAAGAAAAGGAGGATATCCAAAAATGAGTGATTTTTTTAGCAGCTCCACCTACTTTGGCGTGACAGTCTGCATTATCGGCTACGCCCTGGGCGTTTTCCTGAAAAAGAAATTAAAATGGGGATTGCTAAACCCACTTCTTATCTCCATTCTCTTTGCAATCCTCATGATTCAGATTTTCGGTGTAGACTACGAAAACTTCAGCCAGTCTGCAAAATACTTGAGTTACCTGCTGACTCCCGCCACCGTCTGTCTGGCAGTTCCGCTATACCAGCAGCTTTCTATTCTGAAACAACACTTTGCCGCTGTTTTTCTCGGAATCCTTGCAGGAGTATTTTCCAGCCTCGGAAGTGTACTTGGAATGGCAGCCTTATTTGGGCTGAACCACACATACTATGTAACCCTACTTCCCAAATCCATCACCACAGCTATTGGCATGGGTGTTTCGGAGGAGCTGGCCGGCATCCCCACCATCACCGTAGCAGTTATCATAGTGACAGGTATTCTCGGAAATGTTATCGGTGAACAGATATGCCGTCTATTTCGCATAGAAGAACCTGTAGCCGTGGGACTTGCATTTGGAACCGCATCTCATGCAATCGGCACCTCAAAAGCCATGGAACTGGGCGAAATCCAGGGAGCCATGAGTAGTCTCTCTATCGCAGTATCCGGGCTTCTTACCGTAATCGGAGCTTCTGTATTCGCAAACTTTCTATAGTGGTTATATAGTTATATAAAGCCGCCTTTTGTATGCTGTGCTATAAAAAAGCCCCAGGAAAAGCATTCCGCTTTCCTGAGGCTTCTTTACTATTCACTTATTACTTTACTTTAACTTTTTTGCTGCATCCAGCCTTCTTCAAAGCTTTCAGAAGTTTTGCTTTCTCTTTCTTGCTCATCTTCTTTGCACTCACTTTCAGCTTTGCTGAAGTCTTTTTAAATGCACCTGATTTAATGCTCTTTAAAGCTTTTCCCTTCAGCTGAACATTTGCCAGCTTCTTGCAGTTCATAAATGCCTGTTTCCCGATTGTGGTAACATTCTTGCCAAGGACTACTTTTTTCAGTTTGGAGTTGCCTTTCATGACTTTTGCCCCAACTTCTACCACTTTGCATGTCACGCCGTTAATCTTAACTGTCGCCGGAACGCTCAGCGTCGGTTTTTTCTTATTGATTACTTCTTTCAGCCTTGCTGTTTTCTGTTTCGCACTAATCACCTGATAACGGCCATTGCCTGATTGACCAACACTTCCATCATCAATAGGCTCTTGAACCGGAGGGTTCGGCGTTGGCGTTGGCGTCGGAGTAGGAGTAGGCGTTGGCGTCGGATTCGGCTTCTGGTCACCGCCAGGATTTTCCGGGGTTATCGGTTTATCCGGTTTTGCCAATGTATCCTCCATGCTTCCCTTTGCCGTTATCATATCCTGCTTTGCTTTTTCCAGCGCATCCGCTATTTTTGCTATGCTATCCTTAGCCTTTGATATCTCTGCTTTCGCTGCATTTGCTGCCGCCTGCTTTTGTGCTTTTACTGCAGGATCCGTTGTTTGTGCCGCTTCCATCATCGCAAGGGCATATGCTGCCTCCTGCTGTGCTTTCTCAGCTTTTTTCTTTGCCAGCTCTGCTTTCTGAGCCTCCAGCTCTGCCTTTGCCTTATCATAAACTGCCTCGGCTTTCTTCCATTCGCTTGTCGCGGTACTTACAGCTTTTTGTGCCTCTGCAAGCGCTTTCTTTGCATCATCAAGCGCTTTTCCTGCCTCCTGCAATGCCGCGTCTGCCTCACTTTTTGCCGTCTGCTTCTGCCCCAGCAATTCTGCACTATCAAATGCATCTGTTTTATAAGCAAACAACTCAGCAATAGCTGCAAAGTTTCCGCCGCCCTGTAAGATACGAATCTGCAGATATTTGCCTGTCACTGTATTACCAAACGGAACTTTAACTTCCGCCCCGTTTACAGCATCTTCCTGCGCTACTGTCATATCCCCCTGTACAATAACATCAGAAACTGTATGGGTAGCGGCATCAAAACTGTTTCCTACTACATATTGCAGCTTTTGTACTAAACCGTTTGTACCGCTTGCCCTCTGCTTGAGTATAAAGCCACTAATTGCATCTATGCCATCTTTCAGCGTTACGGTAACAATTGCCGGATTTGTTTCTCCTACAGCGAAGTCATACTTTGAATGCCAGTTTGTGCTTGCATCTCCATCGATTGCTTTGTCTGCCAGTTCAATCGACTCGCCATCCACCACTACCGGTGATTCTGTGTTGACAACAATACCTGTAAACGGCTCCTTCAGCAAAATATCCGTGCCATTTACTACTGTTACAGAACAGCTCACCGTTTCAGAAGAATCCTGCTTCGACGTTGCTGTAATCTCTGCTTCGCCTGTTCCCACTGCCTGTACATAGCCGTCCGCATCTACAGTTACTACACTCTCATTTGAGCTGCTCCAGGTTACATCCTTCGACGCTGTGATTTTTCCAGTATCACCGATACCATTCAAATTTATAGCCATTTTATCTATGGTCAGCGCCGTCTCGCCTGCACGCGGTTTTACTACCAGGTTGTCAAGAATGAAATCTTTCTGTCCAAAACTATACTCTACACCTTTTATTTCTGTAAAGCTGGTGCTGTAAAGCCCAAACCAGGACTGCCCTGTACCGGAACCGGTAATGGTAAAGCTGCACTTACCTGTTGTGGACTTCTCTCCGGCTGCCGGAGCTGCCGTACCGTCTAAATAATCAAACCACTCTGTAATATTATCACCATCACCAATCACCATATAGTACATATTGTCACGGCCCGCCTGATAGTCAAACGTAACATCATACGTCACGCCCGGCTCCAGATGCAGGTTCTGCGGAATCGTGCGGTAAATCAGTCCATGATTATTGCCGTGATGCTTCAGGGACCACTTGCCTTCGATAACATCATCCAGAACCATATTTCCCCATCCGGACTGTGTATATGGAGCATGCTTCTCAGACAAATGTGTCACATGGTCGGTCACGCTCTGTGCCGGACCAAATACAAACGGATAAATCCCCTGCACAATTGTTTCAAAATCCTGTGTAAAGCTTCCATCCTCATGAATGTTGTTCAGCGTTTTTTGAACGATACGGATATCATCAAAGTAAGTAATTCCTTCGCCTGCCTCACGCCTCAGCACAAGGGTAGCGCTTGTAGAAGCTGCTGTAAAGGAAACCAGCATAATCTGCATATTGCTCCCCGGCAGTCCCCGCAGGTTATGTGCGTCACACTGCGTATAGTTTCCAGCCAACGATTTCAGCGTATAATTAGAAACTATTTTCGTTCCGCCCAGCACTTCAATCCATGCCTTAGCATCGCTCTTATTATCTACATAGACTTCTGCAACATAATTTTTGCCTTTTTCCAGATCTGAAATCTCTGTCATAACCTCAAGATCTTTTTTCGTGCTGCCCATAGACAGATATTTATTACCTGTAGCTACACGGACTACTTTCACGTCTGAGCTGTTCACATCGCCGCTCCATACCTGTGGGTTCAAAGCGCTTCCATTGTCACCTGTACCTGCATAGCTGTTAAATCCTGAATCTTTCACATGTGTTCCTGTGCTCCATTCAGAAACTGTTTTCGGCGCTTCATCGCCTTTTAACACAACATACGGCGTATCTGCATCAGCAGTCAATGTAATCTTGCCATCTTTTACTTCAACTGTTTGTTTCTCTGTACGTCCAACATCTGTCAATTTATAGACAATTACATTCGCCAAGCCTGCCCAGTTTTCCTGAAGCTCCCATTCCGTTGTACCGCCTTCATAATTGTAGTGGTACAGTTTCTCTGTTTTTGTCTCAGAATCCGTCCACGGAAGCAGATATTTTACCTCATCCAGCACTGTCTTGCCATTAAGGGTAATGATTCTTTCGATATAATTATCGTCTCTCTGCTCTTCTTTTCTGGTTACTACTACAGTATCGCCCTCTTCATTTTTCAAGGTAATCTGCTTTTCATGGTTTCCAACCGGAGATTGGCCTTCCGGATAATTCTCCCATTTGTAAACCAGGTAATGCTGAAGGAATTTTGTCGGTAAATTCTCTGCGAAAGTTCCTGTCATGTACGTATTGAAGCTGTCGTTCGATCCGCCCCATCCTTCAAATCCGGTAAGCGAAAATCCTCCAAGCAGCGGATTGTCAGCCGTACCCGGATAACTTGGATAATTCAGCACATAGGAATCCTTCTGATGGTTACGAAGGAAACGCATAACGTCGCTGTTCATACCTTTTTTTGTTGAGCCGCCGTAATGACCTTCTGTCGCCCAATGCTGCCATGTGGAATCATACTCTCCTTCTTCTCCAAACTCTGTAGAGAATCTCCAGCCCAGGCTGTTAAACTGCTGTGCAATCTTACGTGTTTCCCAGGAATTGCCGTACCATACATCCAGGTACATGAAATCCAGGTTTGTATCTACGGTCTGCTTTTTCTCAGCTACAGTTTTCGCAATAGTTTCTGCGTCTGCTACGGTTTCATCTTCCCCGTCTCCTACAACTCCCGGCCATTTATTGGCATAAAGGGAAGTATCATTCAGCTGGTCGTACAGCTGAAGCAAACGTTTGTAACGAAGTCCGCTGCCCAAGTCATACGGACGGTTAATGGTAAGTGACTGGTCAAGCCATCCCCATCCTTTCGCACCCACGCCATTAATCAATTTCTCGTTAAAGCTCTGTGCTTCCGGATACGCTTCCTGTGCATTGATATGGATTCCCATCTGGGTATTGTACTTATGCGCAATGGAATTCAGTTTTTTCAGCTCTTCCACACCGCCAAGTCGATCCGCAATATGTCCATATTCGGAATTTGCAGAGTCATGCCCCTCGCTTCCATAGCCTTTCATCATAACTGCCTGAGGAAGCCCGTCAGTTGCCAGATATACCTTCTTAATATTATCAGCTGTTTTCAGGTAAGGGTTCGTTGCCTGGCTGCTGAAATTCATAGAAATACGGTAGTTTACCAGTTCCTTGGTATTTTCCGAACCCATCGGATTATTCATAATATCACGGTATGCAATGGCTCCGTCCTGCCAGTCTACCATTCCATCCTCATTCTCATCCCCTGCCAAGCACACTTTTGCACAGGGCAGTTCGCTTACCGGAGTTTTATTATAGTCATCGCTGTCATAATCCGCATCAAGCGCTAAATCACCATATTCATGGTACCAGAACGCACTGGTCAATGACATGCTGTTTACACCATTGTTACGCACCAGACGCTTATCATCTGCTCTCTCTGAGTTACTCCATACACCCGCGCTGACTCCGTCCGCAGACAGGAATCCATACACGTATCCCGAAGAATCGCCTGACATGAATCCCTTCTCAAACGTAATCTCTTCGTCTCCGCTGGAAGCTGTATTCGTAGACACATTTGCTCCCATAAACTGAGCATTGCTCTGCTCGTCGGTGATGGTTATCAGGTTAAGATTCGGCACTTCGATTGTATGAATCTTTGGACACCCTTCTTTTTTCTTGATTTCCGTAACTTCCCATGTCAAATCATTCTTCTCTACAGAAATCACCACCGTCATCTCTAAATCAATGGCGCCGCTTGTCAGCGTCATCGGATAGACTGCATGATCCGCATTGATTTTCACTTCACCCATGACAGGTGTAATTGCTACGCCATTAATCTTAACCGTAGAAAGCGGTTCTTCCTGTCCCTGGAACATCTTCTCGCTTTCACCGTCTGTCAGTTTATACTGCATAACCTGTGGGAATGTATCGCTTACAGCGGCTTTAATTTTATCCTTTTGGATATAATGCTCATATACCGCCGCCGCTTTTGTCTGCAGTTCAATATCAGCCAGGTTTTTATCCTCATTGATTTCAACATTAGAAATCGTTTTTGCCACATATCCTCTTGCAGACACAGCCACATCATAAGTTCCCTCTTCCACTTCTACCGAAAAGTTTCCACTCTCATCGGTCTGTGCGCTCTCATAGCCAATACGTACATTTGCACCCTCAACCGGATGATTCTCTGCATTCTTAACAAGACCAGTTACCGTATAGACAGGCACCGGTTCCTCTTCCTCAAACGTCTGTCCTGCACAATTTGCCAGAAATTCCCATTCATTCGCCAATGCTTCATTATTCAGCTTCGCATCTGTAAAATGAAAAGCTGTCGGCTCTCCTAAACGGAAACCGAATCTCCCGTTATCTTTCACACTTTCCGCCAATGTAATGAAATTCTGAACATTTACAGACTTTCTGACGCCATTCACAGTAACTTCTAACGCTTCACGGCTCACAGAAACAGCAAATGTCGTCCTGGAAGCGTCCGCCTGTTCCGGAAGTCCCGGAATACTGGCATATCCACCCGAACCATTCACTTTGTACTCATAAAACCATTTACTACTCGAATCATATCCCACATACAAAAAGTTATTATCGTTTAGATAGGCATAGAAGAAACCGAGTCTTGCACTTGCGGCTTCCTCCTGTTTTTCATATGTAACGCTAAATGTCCCACTAAATTGCCCGTTAATCTGCGGCATCTTTCTAGTGCTGTGCAACAGTACTGCCGCTGGGAGTGGCTTGGCCGTTGGATCGGAATACGCATGCCCATTTCCGTTTCCGCTTCCTGTTGCTACATGATACCATACCTTACCTCCGGCCGCCTCTGCCTGCATCGCCGGAAGGCTCGACAGGACAGGCGTAAATGCCAGCACAAACGCCAGCAATCCCGCCAGGAAAGAACGTATCATCCTTTTGCTGCTCTTTTCTTTCATCATAAATCCTCCTTTTAACTATTTCCCCTTGCTCACCAAGGCAGGTTACTCTGGATATCGTTTGGTAATTTCTTCCCCAGAGCATCCTTCTGTTACTATCCATTATACACATTCTCACAATTTTTTCTATATCTTTTAGCAATTTTATGTATCTTTTTTCTAAAAACAGCTATGCAGAACCATACACACAGCCAAAGACCCCGCCGCAGGTAACGGGGCGTCAAACTTGAAACGTCCCAAAGGGCGGGGTATTTGACCCTCGCGGCAGTCGCCAAATGCCTGCAAGCAGTCACTTGGCTCATTGCGCGCGGGAATAAAAAAAGCTGCGCCAGCAGCTTTTCTATACCTGAATCCTCTTTTTCAGACAACAAAAAAAGCGCGAGACGGGACTCGAACCCGCGGCCTCGACCTTGGCAAGGTCGCGCTCCACCAACTGAGCCACTCGCGCATTTATGTTCTCTTGAACACAGATAGCATTATACTATTTTTCCCACATTTTGTCAACACCTTTTTATCGCAAAATTACACTAAGTACATACTGGTTATTCGGCAGTGCGATATGGGTGATATTATCCAGCTTAATCAAATCCACATCAATCCATAATTCCTCCGCCGCCACCATCACATGTGCCAGCATAATCCCAAAGTTAAATTCACTGTGCGGATTCCTCCTGCGCCGGAACCCTGACGCTTTCTTTGAAAATACATGAAAACGGTTTTCATATACAGCAAATCTCCAGGGCTGGCCGTTAAAACTGGAAGGAGCCAGCCGCGCAGCCTCCAGCAGCTCCCGCACATGGGTTTTCGGCTGGCCTTTAAACACACATAACTCTCCCATCGGCAGCCTTCTGGACTCCTGATTTTTCCCCCTGCTCTTCGGATACCCAAAGGCCATCACCATCACACAGGAAAGCCCGTCCTCCTGCTGCCTGTTCCCGCGTATACCAGCCATCCCCTGATAACAGGTTCCCACACCCTTAGAAGTGAGATAAAGGGCAATCTGCTGCATAACATAGCCCGCGTTCATCTCGCTTTTCTCCTTTTGTTCCGTAAAGATGGCCAGATAATGTGGCGCGGAAACATTCGAAAATCCCGAGAATCCAGGCTTTTTCCCACGTTCAGGAAAAACCTGGATACGAATCCTGATCTCCGGAAACAGCGGCTCTGTTTCATCCAGGAACCGGAATATTCCTTCTATAACACTATCCTCTACCGCCTCCTTACGATATTTCCGCACGGAATGCCTGGCATACATCGCTTCATATAAATTCATATTCGTCACCTGTTCAATATCCTGGCTTTTACTTGTTTGTTAAGATATTGTAACATAATTTCAAAGAAATGCAACCAATTCCTTTATATTTTTGAAACTTTTCCACTGAGATAGTATGTCCATTTTCTAAAATAGCCAAGACTGTGCAGCTCAAATTTTCCATATTCCATCGGGATTTCCAGCCATTCTTCCAGAGTTTTCTTTCCCGGAAGCCATTTGCGGCGGTGTACTTTTGACTCATAGCGGTAATCATCAAACTAATATCCCGTTCAGAAATGGGTCATATAAATAATATACCGAAGGAACATAAGGAAATTTTCCCTTAAAAAAGAATTCTGGCTTTGCCATATCCAAACACATACGCATAAGACTGCTGGCTTGTACGCCGCCTCGGTGCATGCACAAACTGATAATCAGAAAAGGCTTATTTTTTCCTCAGCATATCATTTCTTCCTCTCCGTCATATTTTTCCGCCAACAGCTTTTATTTTCGCATACTATGAATTTTCCTAATATTTATTGACCGCTTATCTGGGGAAGATGATTGCCTCTGTAATACGTTCTGCCTCCTCTTCACCTTTCAGGCAGGAAATCATCTCAAGCCCAAAAGGAATCGCTGTCCCCATCCCTCTGCTGGTAGTGATATGCCCATCCGTCACCACCTGCTCTCTCAGCACTTCCGCACCTGCCAGGCGCTCCTCAAAGCCTGGATAGCATACGGCTTTCTTTCCATTCAGAAGTCCTAAATCTCCCAGGACACTCGGCGCCGCGCAGATTGCGCCGATTCTGATTTTCTGTTCATCTGCTTTCTTTAACAATGCAGTCAGTTTTTCACACGCCCCCAGATGCTTCGTTCCCGGCATTCCTCCCGGCAGCACCAGCATAGCAGTATCTTCCAGAGAGACCTCATCTATGGATATATCCATCCCTACACAAATACCATGGCTGCCCGTCACGCTGCCTGCTCCCGAAATCCCCGTCATTTTCACAGAAATATCTGCCCGGCGCAGCAAATCCACTACAGTCAACGCTTCAATCTCTTCAAACCCTTCTGCAAAAAATACATATACGTTCTTCATCGTCTCTGCTTCTCCTCCTTCTCATTTTACAAACAGTATAATCATATAGCCTTAAATTAATTATACTACCATTTTCCCCTTCTGTGTAGTATAATACACTTCAAATCGCTGCAATACCTAACGAAACAAGTCTGCGGGACAATTTATCCCGCCTGGTTCTGGAGGATTTTATGGAAATTGAAAGAAAATTTTTGATTAAGGAACTGCCGGAAAACCTGGAACAGTATAGACGCCGCCGGATTGAGCAGGGCTACCTGTGTACTGCTCCTGTGGTGCGTATCCGGCGCCAGGATGAGGAATATTACCTTACCTATAAATCTAAGGGAATGATGGTTCGTGAGGAATACAACCTTCCGCTGACTGCGGAAGCCTATGCCCATCTCAGAGAAAAGGTGGATGGAAACCTGATTAGCAAACAGCGGTACTTGATTCCGCTGGATGCAGCATTGACGGCTGAACTGGATATTTTTGACGCTCCATTTGCGCCGCTTATGCTGGCAGAGGTAGAGTTTTCTTCTGAGGAAGAGGCAAACTCTTTTACTCCTCCTGCATGGTTCGGGAAGGATGTTACTTTTTCGGGAAAATATCACAACAGCTATTTAAGCCGTCTCAAGTTCTGAATATAATAAGCCCCGGACAGCATCTTCTCCCGTCCGGGGCTTATTATATATGTTTTTATGATTCTCCGTTTGCCGTTACCGTGTCCGGCCGTCTGCTGTCATACACTCCGCCTGCGTCAAACATGCCTGAAGTGACGTCTGTCATCCCCTGCTTTGCTTTGTACAGCATATAACCGTCGAGGTTGATACGTCCCTGCCGCACATAATTCTCGCGGATCTGTATCCAGTATGGCACGGAACCGTCTACGTTACAAAAAAAATCATACCCTGCATTCTTAAAATAGTTAAATTTTTCATTGTCTGCGCTGTAATCATGCCAGTCGCCGATGTCATTTCCGTGGGCAAAAATAATAACGTCCGTCTCTCCCACGATATTCTGCACCGTGTCCACCCACTTTTCATTATCCGCTTTCAGCTCATCCACTGTCTTATTTGTAACGCTCAAATGCCCCCAGGTATGGCTCGCAAACTCCCAGCCGGATTCTTTAATGGCTTCCGCAATCTTTTTCGCTTCTTCCACGTCCTTGTCCCAGTCAAAATCAGGATGTGCCGTCAGCCACGCGCTCTGGTCTTCCGTAAGGTTCTCTCTGGTTTTGTACGCCTTATCCGTGCGGTAGCCCAATACGCCGTCATAGCCTGTCAATGCAATCATCCCTCTGGCTCCACGGTATGCGCCATCCGGGTGCGCTTCAAGAAAAGTATTCAGCCTGGGAACCACATCAAAGTCTCCCACCGCTTCCGAACCGTCGGGCTTGACATAATGGCATTTCACATCCCCATTTTCATCCAGAACCAATTTGTCAGGGTAACTGGCAGCTTCATACGAATGATAATAGCTTAAATCATCCACCGAAAGTACGACTGCTTTCTTCCCTGGCGGCAGCAGCAGGTTTTCATTTTTCGTAAACACCTTATTTCCATTTTCATCCGTTGTCTCTACTACCAAATCATGGAGACGCACGAACACATATCCGTTATCATACATCTGCTGTGTGATTTTATCAAATTCCTCCACCGTAGTCATCCAAGCATTCATGCCGTCCGCAGCCCCCTGCCCTACGATAGAAGCATCCAGCGCGATTGTCGGTTCGTTCATCAGCGAATGGTAAAAGATATGGGGAACGGTGTCCACATCCACCGGAACACATTTCTTCTGTGCCTCCGTGTACTGGATAATTGCCTGGGTCAGCTCTGTTTTCTGTTCATACCCGCTTACCGACTTAATCTTTGCAATAGCCGCATCGTAATCATAGCCTGCCGCCAGACGGTCTGCCTCTTCCAGAATCCCTGCATTCTCGCTGACAGGCTCCGTCTCCACTACGGCAGCGCTGCTTTTTTCCGTTTCCGTTTTTTTTCCGGGCTTTTCCTCCCCCACTACAATATTTGTCGCCAAGACAGTTACCCCCACAACCAAAGCCAGTGTTGCGATACATACCCCTGCCCTTATGATGCCTTCCTGCCTGCGGCGCTTTTTCTTCATTTTCTGTCTCTGAATCTCCCTTTTTTTCTGGAGCAGTTCATCTTCCTGTTCTCTCTTCCCCATCCCGGTTACTCCTCCGTGTTTTTATAACAAATATATTCCTGCTGATTACAACAGTGTAAATTTCATAATAACTGGATTATGATCGGAATACAGAAAACCCCCGTCAATATTTTCTGCCTCCGCTTCTATGTTATCTGAAATAATAAATCCGTCCACTATCACCGTATATGTCACGTCTTTTTCATACGGGATATCTGCTCCCCGGCAGGTCGGAACCTCCAGCGCATTTTCTGCCTTTGCAAACCGATATCCCTCTGCCAAGTCATCACTGTGAAGCTGATACACCCACTCCGGCGTTTTCTGACCGGACGGAAAGCTGTCAATGGACTCTGCAATGTCATGATTAAAATCTCCGCCCGCTATCACATAGTTCCCTTGCTCCCGCTCCTGGGCAAGCACCTCATTCAACAGCGCAAGCTGCTCTGCGCGAATCAGCCCGCCTTTGTCGTAGGCGCTCAGATGTACCTGAATCAGCACCAGCTCTTTTCCTCCGTCCACCGGAAGCCTGCTCACCAGAAAACATCTATCCAAGTCCGTAAACTTCGTGATAAAGGCATCGCTTACCGGAAACTGCCGCCTTGTATTTTCTGAAATCTGATACTTGCTGAATGTCAGCATCCCCGCCTGTACCGCCCCATGGGGCTCCAGAAATGGATAAAAAAGATATGCGCTGTGAAAATTGTTTGCAAACACGGAACCGTAACCGTTAAGCCCTTTCTGAAGAATCTCCCTCTGGTTTACCTGATAGCTCCTGTCAGCCTTTTCATCCACTTCCTGGGTGAAAATAAAATCCGCCTCCTGGCTTTTCAGCAGCTTCAGGCTTCCTTCCGTATTCTCACGCTCCGCCTTTTCCGAAAGCGCCCTCGCATGTTTTCCCACAGTTTTTGTGCCGTCCAGCATTTCTCCCGTATCCATGAAAAAGGAATAGTCTGCCGAATATGCCCCGAAACCGATGTTGTATGTCATAATCCGATAGGCTTTCCCTTTCTGCACCTGCTCTGTCCGCGGATTTTCCGTGTCAAGCTTTGTAAAATCATCTATCCTGTAATACTGAATCTGCATATATGCCACATATCCCGCAGCCAGCACCAAAAAAACCGCAAAAATCCCCAGCAGGGCTTTCCCTATCCTCTTAGCCACCAAAATGCCTCCCTTTTTCCAAAAACGTTCCTGTCTCTCTTATAATTATCATATCATTCTTCCCACGCTTTTGCAATAACGCCACATATAAAAAATCTACCCCGCCGCGTGTTGCGTGTAACAGTTCAGCCGTCTGGCCTGTACCACTCTCTTGGTGACTAGTAACTATCTTACACTTCTATATAATATGGGCAGATATCTTCATACTGCCCGTTCTTTAACCGAAACCCTTTCGGAATCGTGCCAAGCTGCCGGAATCCTATTCTCTCATACAAATGCCTTGCATGGATATTTGACGCTACCACCGCATTAAACTGTAAAATCTTAAACCCGTTATCCCGTGCCTGTCCGATGCAGTCCTGTACCAGCTTTTCCCCGATATGCAGTCCCCTGTTTTTGGCAGATACGGCATAACTCGCATTGCATATGTGCCCGCACCTTCCCACGTTGTTAGGATGCAGAATATACAGCCCTAAAATTTCTCCTGTCTGTGTATCTTCCGCCACACCGCAGTAACTTTGGCCTCCAAAAAATTCCTTTCCTGTAGTTTCCGTCAGCATTTCTTCCTGAGGAAATGCAATTCCTTCTTCTACCACCTCATTCCAGATATACAGCATGGCAGAAATATCGGTTTCTCTATATTTTCTTATCTTAACTATCATGGTGTTATCCTCCCTATAAGTCCAAAGTATAGCATTTCCCGTATATACTTTCAAGTATTTTCGAATATTCGTTCTTATTTTTTTGCTACAACATCAGCATAGCAAGAAACAGGTATCTTTCCGAGAGATACCTGTTTCTTGATACATCACTTATTTCACTTTCACTTTTTTGCTGATTCCCGCTTTTTTCAGGCTTTTACGCAATGTGGCTTTCTGTTTCTTTGTCATCTTTTTCGCAATGACGGTTATTTTTGATACTGTCTTTTTGAACGCTTTTGGCCTAATCTTTTTCAGTACATTTCCTTTCAATTGAACCGTTGCCAGCATCAAGAACCCGGTAGCGTCCGGAGCCTGTGTTCTCTTCCGCACCTTCCTTGAACTCCGGCGTTTCTGGCTGTTTTGACGGCGGCGTTTCCGGCACCTCCCCATTGTTTCCGCCGGCAGGATTCTCTGAAGCTTCTTTTACCGTAACCCTCCGTTTTACGGTAAGATTCTGACGGATTCCAGTCTATCCGGTAGGAAATTTCTGTGCCATATACAGTAACTGAGCCTGAATGCGGAAGAAGCTCTTCTCCCAGCGCGCCTGCTCCGGCAGACGCATCATTCCTGCACACTGTTTCTACATCTTCCAGAACAGGGTTTTCTATTATTCTCTTCCCGATATCCACACGGCAGTCCACAGATATGCTGTCATGATACGGTGTGTCCGCCCCATCATACATTGCGCGGTAATATTTCTCACCTGCACTGCCATACGTGGACGCCGGTATGACAAGCCGGGCCCTGCCTTTTCTGCCATTCAGGGCTTCTACGGCGGCGCTGCCCGCCAGCACACTGTCTGACATCACGAACTGCACTTCTCCATAAGAAGTATATGTATTCGGCAGCGCCGTAAATGCCACCGCTGCTGCAAGCAGCATACCCATTCCCCGTCTCTTAAAACGTTTTATTTTCATCTCTTCCTTCCCTTAAAACCACTGTTCACGCACTAAAATTACCTAATTTTAGAATACGTCTTTTTCCCCTCAAAAGCCAACTAATTTTAATCTGTTTTCCACAAAAAACGCTCTGTTTTATATTTGTCTGTAAAAAGTTTAAAAAGCAGGCATTCATCCAAGGAATGTCTGCTTTTTAACACATCAGGGAGATTTCTTTTTACCTATTAAATTAACTCTAAAGCTCTTTTGTACAATGGGTCTAAATCACAACCACAACTTCCACATTCTTTGTCTGCCTGCTTGATTGCTGACGCTAAAATTTCTTTATCCGCTTTTCCGTCCAACCATTGCTGTGCAGGAATAGATATTAAATCCCAGCCAGACGCAGCAAACTTTTCCATGATAGATCTTAATTCTTCCATAATGGACTCCTTTCATAATAGAAATTTCTGGTTTTTCGCTGAATTTATTATACTGTATTTATCCGGCAATAACAATGTCCATTTGATTTTATTCCCCAGAATCCTTTACAACAATTACAGTAAGTAATTATTTTCCCGATTTGCAATCTGTAAGCCGACTAATTTATAGGTTGCATATCCTCCCATGACCAACGGCTCCGCATTGCAAATTTCTTCCGCTTCCTCACGGCTTTCCGTTTTTAGGATATACATACCTGCCATTCCCGGATAGCCTTTAAACACACCGCAGATTTCCAGCTTTCCTTCATCGTCCAACTTTCTTATGTTCTCAACGTGTTCCATAACTACCTTTTTTGTCATCTTATTATAGGTCTTGCTTTTCTCAATCATCATCATGTACATCAACTTATCATCCTTTCATTCTACCTCGTTTCCGTTTCTGGAATCTCTGGCTTTTCAGGCATCTCATCCGGTTCCAGAACTTCCGCCGCTTCAGCCCTCTCTTCCGCCGCATACGTATTCGGCAACGCCGTAAATACTATAGCTGCCGCGAGCAGCATACCCATTCCCCGTCTCCTGAAATGTTTCATTTTCATCTCTTCCTTCCTCATAAAACTGCAATCCACATGCAAAATCATTTAATTATAGAATACGCCTTCCACTCTTCCAAAGTCAACCAGTTTTACCTATAAAATTATCCAATTCTGCTAATTTTTCTTTCATAACGGCCCTTAATTTCGTGATATTTTCCACCCCCTTGCATAATCTGAAACAATGGAGTATAATACAATCTATATCAATAAGGAAATTCTTCGGGGCAGGGTGAAATTCCCGACCGGCGGTACAGTCCGCGACCCGCTTCGGCGGCTGATATGGTGCGATTCCATAACCGACAGTAAAGTCTGGATGATAGAAGGATGTGATATTCTTTGAACACTATTGTCCCGTGTGCCCTTGCGCATACGGGATTTTTCGTGGAATTTCCTTTAAAGTCAAATACCCCGCGGCAAACAACGGGGCATCAAATTTACAGCGCAGCAAGCTGCGGGGTATCTTGACCCTCGCGACATTTGCCAAATGCTCGCGCAAGCACCGCGCTTGGCTCATTGCTCGCGGGAAGGAAAAGGAGAGAATACATGAACGCAAACACAAACGCGGCAGGAAATGCCGCAGGCAAAAGCAGCATTAAGAAAATGGTACAGATTGGAATGCTGGGAGCGGTATCCGTCATCCTTATGATGTTCGAGATTCCCCTCTGGTTCGCCCCCTCATTCTACAAGGTTGATTTAAGTGAAGTCCCGGTACTGATCGGCGCATTCGCCATGGGGCCGGCCGCCGGAGCCGTTATTGAGCTGGTAAAGGTTGTACTGCACATGGTTTTTAAGGGCAGCACGACGGCAGGCGTGGGCGATTTCGCAAATTTCCTGATTGGATGCGCTTTCATCGTCCCGGCCGGGCTGATCTACAGTAAGAAGAAAAATAAGAAACGTGCAGTTATCGGCATGACGGTGGGCGCGGCCTTTATGGTCGTGGCAGGATGCTTCCTGAACGCTTTCGTCCTGCTTCCCGCATACGGAAAAGCTTTCGGTATGCCAATAGACGCGCTTGTCGGAATGGGAACGGCAGTAAATCCGGCTATCACCAGCCTGGCAACGTTCGCTATCCTGGCAGTCGCCCCGTTCAATCTGCTCAAAGCAGTGATTGTTTCGGTGATAACGTTGCTTCTGTATAAATACATCAGTCCAATTTTAAAATAAATGGCGTCTTAGGTTCATAGTTACAGCAGCAAACAAGGACGGGAACCTGATATTCAGATTCCCGCCCTCTTTCACTCCTTGCTTCATTCCTTGCTCTATACCCTCTCTCAAGGATTCATTTCTCATATCCTCCATAACCTTGTACATAATCAAAATTCCCTCCTTACTTTCTTTAAAAAATTTAGCAAAATCAAACGCTGATTGACAAACCTCCTTTTATGCGGTATAATCAAGCACATCCGCAATTTAAACTTTAAAAGTTTAACGGGTGAAAGTATCTTAAAAAAGGAGACGCGTACAATTATGAAGGAAATATCGAACTTGATGAATTTCCGTCCGCAGATTAAAGTCGTAGACGCGACGCTTCGTGACGGGGGACTTGTAAATGATTTCTATTTTTCAGATAAATTTGTTCAGGATTTGTATCTGGCCAATCTGAGGGCCGGCGTTGACTATATGGAGTTTGGATATAAGGCATCCCGCGAGATGTTCGATGAATCGCAGTTCGGCAAATGGAAATTCTGTAAGGATGAGGACATCCGCGCCATCGTGGGCGACAATAACACGGATCTGAAAATCGCAGTTATGGCAGACGTGGGACGCTGTGACTACAAAAAAGATATCATTGACCGTGCCGACAGCCCGATCGACTTAATCCGCGTCGCCACATATATCAACACGATTCCTGCAGCTATCGATATGATTGAGGACGCCCACGCAAAGGGATACGAAACAACCTGCAACATCATGGCTCTCTCTAACGCACGAGAGCAGGATTTGGAGGTAGCGCTGCACCTCTTGGGGCAGAGCAGTGTCGATACGATTTACATCGTGGACAGTTACGGCTCTTTCTACCCGGAGCAGATTGCCCGCACTGCCCACACGTTCCTGGAAATCTGCGGACAATACGGCAAGGAAGTAGGAATCCACGCACACAACAACCAGCAGCTCGCTTTCGCCAACACCATCGAAGTAGTCGGCGACGGCGTAAACTTCCTGGACGCTACCTACAACGGTATGGGAAGGGGCTGCGGCAACTGTATGATGGAGCTTCTGCTCGGATTCTTGAAAAACCCGAAATATAATGTCTACCCGGTTATCCAGTTCATCGAAAAACACATGACAAAACTGAAAGAGGAAGGCGTTATCTGGGGATATGATTTCCCGTACATGCTTACCGGAATCCTGAACCAGCATCCGCGCTCCGCGATTCAGTTTATGAAAAACGGGCGCACGGATTACACGGAATTTTACAAAGAACTGCTGGACAGAGATTAATCATACTGACAGTATTATGGTATTTTAGGGGAGTGAGCTGCCGTTCACTCCCTTATCCATTTCAGATGCGCCGTAATCTCTTTTTCATATCCGTTTTCGCTCGGCTCATAAAATCTCGTATCCCCCAGCTCTTCGGGAAGATATCTCTGCTTTGAAAAATGTTTCGGAAAATTGTGGGCGTATTCATACCCCAGCCCATGTCCCAGCTTTGCCGCTCCCCGGTAATGGGAATCCTGCAGATGGGACGGAACGGCAGCTTTCTGGCGCTTCACAGACTCTGTCGCATTGAAAATCGCATTGGTACAGGAATTGCTCTTTGGGGCGCACGCTACATAAATCGCTGCCTGTGACAGAATAAGCTGAGACTCCGGCATACCCACACGCTCGACTGCCTGGGCTGCTGCCACGGCCACCTGCAGCGCCTGCGGGTCTGCGTTCCCCACATCCTCCGAAGCACAAATCATGATTCTCCGCGCAACAAAGGTCACGCTCTCCCCGGCATAAAGCATCCGCGCCAGGTAATACACCGCCGCATCCGGATCAGAGCCCCGCATACTTTTAATAAATGCGGAAATCGTATCATAGTGGTTATCCCCTGTCTTGTCATACCGGACGGCGCGCTTCTGAATACATTCTGCCGCCACATCCAGCGTGATATGGATTTTTCCGTCGCTTCCACGCTCCGTCGTCAGAACGCCCAGCTCAACCGCATTTAACGCCGCCCGCGCATCTCCGTCCGCGATATCTGCCAGAAATTCCTCTGCGTCCGCGTCAATCACAGCGTTATATTCACCCATTCCCCGCTCTTTGTCATACACTGCCCGCTCAATCAGTATCTTGATATCATCCTTCGCCAAAGGCTTCAGCTCAAATACGATCGAACGCGAAATCAAAGCGCCGTTCACCTCAAAATACGGATTTTCGGTAGTTGCGCCCACCAGAATCAGCGTCCCATCCTCCACAAATGGAAGCAGATAGTCCTGCTGCCCCTTATTAAAGCGGTGAATCTCATCCACAAACAGAATCGTACGCTTCCCGTACATCCCCATACTGTCCTTCGCCGCCTTTACCACCTCTTCCATGTCCTTTTTTCCTGCCACTGTAGCATTTATCTGCGTAAACTCCGCACTGGTGGTATTGGCTATGACCTTCGCAAGAGTCGTTTTCCCCGTTCCCGGAGGCCCATAGAAAATGATAGAGCTTATCTTATCCGCCTTAATCGCACGGTAAAGCAGCTTGTCCTTTCCGATAATATGCTGCTGCCCCACCACCTCGTCGAGTGTCTTTGGGCGCAGCCGGGATGCCAGCGGCGCCTCCGTCTCCATCGTATTTTTTCTCATATAATCAAATAAATCCATCTTCCCCTCCGTTTACTCCAAAATCATCTCATCCACCGTTACAAACTCAAACCCCCGCTCCAGCAGGGCATCTACAATCTTCAGCGCCGCCTCCACCGACGAATCATAATAATCATGCAGAAGAATGATACTGTTCTCCTCCGCTCTGCTAAGCACTTTTTGTACCACCGCATCCACATTTTTCGTTGTCCAGTCCAACGGGTCGATACTCCACAATACCGGAAACATCTCAAAGCCACACTCCAGCTTCTTATCCCACGCACCAAAAGGCGGACGAACAAACTCCGTATTTTTTCCGGTAATCTCCTTCACCAGCTCGCTCGTCTTTGTAATCTGCGCACATGCCTCTTCCTCCGGAAGCCCGGTAATCTTTACATGGTCATATGTATGATTCCCGATAAGATGCCCCTCCTCGTCCATGCGCTTAATAATATCCTCACGTCCCTCAATATTCTTCCCAACCACAAAAAAAGTCGCTTTCACATTCCGTTCCTTCAGCCCATCCAAAAGCTTCGGCGTATAAACCGGATGCGGCCCGTCATCAAAGGTCAGAGCAATCTTCGGCTTTACATCCTCCGTAATCGCCCGGGAAATCCTGCCCCATGACAGCCCCAGCCCAAGAATAGCCACCGCTGCAATCACTATCAGAATATTTCTTCGCTTCACACACAAACCGCCTGCTGTTAAAATTACTAAATATATACGCTGCGGGACGCTGCTCTATTCCATGAAACAGTTGTTTTTGCTCCTTTTTTACTTATTATAACATAGAGTTCCCCTAAATTCTGCGCAATTTCAAAAATAAAAATACTTTTGAATTGAATAAATCCCTACAATAAGCAGTAGCACAATCCCGCCCCAGGTGATATACTATAAATATTATAAAAAAGAAAGGGGGATGCTTTTATGAAAATACAAAAAACTAAAACCATACGCATCCTAATCGCCGCGCTAATGTTTCTTACCGGAGCCCTGGTTATAACATCTGGCGCGCAGGCGGCCGGCAGCCGCTATTATGTTTCTATAGAGGCTCCTGCTCAGACAGAGTATGGAACAGACAATGCCGTAATCAGCTGGAAACTCAGCTATATCAGCTCTTCCAATACAACAGAAACGGCCGGATACAACATTTACGTGGGCGAAGACTATGGGAGCACAAAACTTCTTGCAAAAACCCCTGACACCTCCTACAAAATCACAGGGCTGGAGGACGGCAGGAAATACTATGTAAAAGTAGAGCCCTATGCCGCGGACGGTTCTATCGGCAGCAGCAGAAACCTGACCATTGAGACGATGCCGGCGCGGGTGAAAAACTTCCGGCAGGATCGCTGGTGGTATTTCATCAATATACTTAAGGTAGCTTGGGATAGGATAGAGACTGCTGATACTGTCAGCATTTCTCTGTACAACAGCAAAGGGAAAAAGGTGCAGTCAGAGACGCTTTCTCCATCCAGCAGCAGCGCTTCCTTCTCAAAAATGAAGGATGAGGTTTACACGGTAAAAATTCAGGCATCCCGAACCATAAACGGAAAGACCTGGCAGACCCCTGTTTCCACTATCCAATGCTTTAACCAGGCGCGCATCAGCTCCGCAAAAATATCTAAGAAAAAGCTGACGGTCAAGTGGAAAAAAGTAGGCGGAGCTACCGGATATGACATTTATGTATCCACAAAACAGAAGTCCGGCTACAAGAAATTGAAATCCGTCGGCAAAAATACGACAAAAGCCACATTTTCAAAATTTAAAGGAAAAGCCTTTAATCCAAAGAAAACCTATTACATTTATATAGAAACGAAAAAGAAAAACGGAAAAAGAATTGACAAATCCGGCAGGCTTTACTACTGGAACACAAAAAATACGACAACCGATTACTTTTAACGGCACAGGAGGAACAGCATTATGATGGACCGCATCTTTAACATGGACAATAAATTTTTTACTTTTATGGGAAAGGCTGCCGATTTGATTCTTCTAAACGTCATTTTCCTGCTTTGCAGCCTTCCCGTCGTGACCATTGGCGCATCCGTCACCGCAATGTATTATGTAACCCTGAAAATGGTGCGGAATGAGGAGTCTTATATTTCCCGAAGTTTTTTCCAGTCATTCCGCCAGAATTTCAAGCAGGCAACAGGAATCTGGATGATACTTCTGGCAGGAGGGGCGGTTCTCTGGCTGGATTTTCAAATCATGGAGCGGGCTGGTTCCGACGGACTGTTTCAGGCCGTTTATCTGGGACTGTGCTTTATTCTCCTGATTTACGGCATGGTATCCGCCTACATATTCCCGCTGCTGGCTAAATTTGATAATACCATAAAAAACACTTTTAAGAATTCCCTGCTGATGGCCATCCGGCATCTGCCCTATACCCTCCTGCTTCTGCTTATTACCTACGTGCCGATGTTCCTGACCCTGAACTACGGCGTTGTCCTGGTATACGGAGCCGTGGTCTGGCTGGCGGCAGGCTTTGCCCTGACAGCATTTATCAATTCGCACATCTATATGAGGATTTACAAAAACTACATTCCGGAAGAAGCGGAAGAAAATGATTCCGAATGGACGCTGGGAGAATAATTACAGGGAGGCCAAATGCCTCCCTTCTTTTTAAGAAAAGAGATCCTGGAAAAATCCTACAATCGCATCTATGATTCTTGTAAAAAAGTTTCCTACGCTCTCTGCGTCAAAATTAAAATCCAGATTTTCTAATTTATGGTACAAGTCCTTCGCCTGCTCTTTGATGGCGTCTACATTCAAATCCAGACCGTCAATTTTGTCCATCAACCCGGCAATTTTATCCCTGTCCTCATCGGAAAGACGGATTTCCAGCTCTTCCGCCGCCTGTTTTACCAGATTTTTGATGTCCTCGCTGCCGCTGACCGCACCCTCGGCCACCTCCTGCTTCACAAGCGCCATCAGCTGCTCTACTTTCTCGGCGTCCCCTACACTCTCTACGATTTCACCTGTAATTACCAGCTCATTGTTCGCCGCATCCAGGTTTACCTCGGGAACTTCTTCCCCAGTCATTATCTCGTAGGCTTTGATAGCGCCCACCAGAGCCGCTGTCCCGGATATCGAGAACGGTCCCGCCACCGTGATATCCGCATCTTCCACCCCGGCAGTAATCAGCGCATTCCGGTACATTCCTGACGTACAGTAAGAAATGTTATTTGTACTCACATTGATACCATTTCCCGCCTCTTTTCCCACTACCATAACAGAAGAAAGCGCCCGTGTCCCTATCACCCCGGCATCCAGATAGCTGTCCAGATATTTATGTTCATCTTCATTTGTAATCGTGACCACATCATAATCTTTCAGCTCCGCCTCCGTCACTCCGAGAAGCTCCAGGACTTTCGCCCTCTCTGTCTCCTTTAAATCTGCCCCCATCGCCACATACGGCTTGTCAATCACTGCATCCACCCTGTCCGCCAGCGCTGTCATCCCTGACGTGAGGAACACGCATGCCGCCAGCGCTCCCGTTAAAATCTGTTTCTTTCCCATCAAAATCCCTCCTGTTTCTTATCACTCGTCTTTCCTGGGCTCTCCAGACATTCCAAAAGCCATGTATAAATGTCCTGGTAAACTTTTTCCCTGTCTGTCTCATTCAGTATCTCATGTCTGTCGCCCGGATACAGCCTGCACTTCACATTTTTCATCCCCAGCTCCTTAAACCGGGCGTATACCAGCATCACGCCTTTTCCATAGGCTCCTACCGGATCGTCGCCGCCTGCCGCAAACAGCACCGGAAGAGTTTTCGGCATCCTTTTCAGATAGCTCTCCCCGGAGAGTTTGTAAAGCCCCAGAAACATATTGTAGTAGGCATTCAGCGTGAAGCGGAATGTGCATCTTTCATCTGCCACATAAGTATTCACGCACTTTTCATCCTTCGTCAGCCATTCCTTGCCTGCGCGGGACTTACCAAAGCCCCTGTTGTATCCTCCAAATGCCAGCGCGTCCACAAACCAGCTCCGGTAACGCCATCCCTTTACCCTGGCCAGCAGCCTGCATACCAGCATCCCCAGCATTGCCGTACCTCCGGAATGATGCCCGGTTCCCATGATAACCGCCCCGTCCAGCCCTTTCCCATAGCAGCAGATATACTGCCTCGCCAGAAAAGATCCCATACTGTGTCCCAGCAGAAAATACGGCACATGCGGATAATCCTCCTGCACCATTTTCTGCAGCCTGTGTAAATCCTTTATCAATGTAGAATTTCCATTTTCCTCCGCAAAATACCCATACTCTTCCTTCGAGCGGATAGATTCCCCGTGGCCCAGATGGTCATTCCCCACCACTAGGATGCCCCGCTCTGCCAGAAACATGGCAAACTCATCGTAACGCTCCACAAACTCACACATCCCATGGGAAATCTGCAGGACTGCCTTCACCTCCCCTTCAGGCACCCACTTCACCGCATGAATCAGCGTAATAGAGTCATTGGATAAAAATTGCATATGCTGTCTGATTACCATAAAATCACCCCTTTTACTTTTCATCTGCACCTTTGGCGTCCACATGCACTCCCCATGCCGGCGGATGCCAGAACCGCCGTCTGTCCCGCGGTTCACTGCTGCTTCCTCCATACTATACCACACTTTAAAGAGAATACTCCTTAAAATTCTGTGAAAAATTGACTTTTTCCCTTAAACAGGTTATTGTAGGATGCAGATTACCAAAAAGGAGATTTCTACTTATGAAACTACAGCAATTGCTCAGCTATACCCGAAAGGCTGTTGATGAATACCAGATGATACAGGAAGGAGATACCATCGCCGTGGGCATTTCCGGCGGAAAGGACAGCCTGACCATGCTCTACGCGCTGCAGGGCCTGCGGCGCTTTTACCCAAACCATTTTGACATCCATGCCATTACCGTCAGCCTCGGCTACGAAGGCTTCGACTTATCCCCCATACGTTCCCTCTGCGAAGAGCTCGAAGTTCCCTACACGGTAGTTGACACAGAAATCGCCCGCATTATCTTTGATGAGCGGAAAGAGGACAATCCCTGCTCCCTGTGCGCGAAGATGCGCAAGGGCGCTTTTAACCAGGAAGCGAAACGCATTGGCTGCAACAAGGTCGCCTATGCCCACCATAAAGACGATATTATTGAAACTATGCTCCTTTCCCTTATTTTTGAGGGAAGATTCCACTCTTTCTCTCCACGCACTTATTTAGACCGGATGGATTTGACAGTCATCCGTCCATTAATGTTTGTAGACGAGGCAGATGTGATTGGGTTCAAAAATAAATACGCGCTTCCCACTGTCAAAAATCCCTGTCCGGCAGACGGCTACACCAAACGGGAATACGCCAAAAAACTGCTCCGTCAGCTAAACCTGGAAAACCCCGGCGTGAAAGAGCGCATGTTTTCAGCCATCCTGAACGGAAATATCGCCGGATGGCCTCCACGCATCCTGCGGTAACGCGTTTTATAAATCCTTTACATTTTTTTAGATTCTATATATGTTATTCCACCGGGAACTGTGCTATCCTTTCTATTAGAATTTATTTAGGAAGTGACGGAATTGAAAACACAAGTCTTGTATGTAAGCGGAACCGGGAATACTGAGCAGATTGCAAAAGCGGTTTATCAGGAAATTCCCGGTGCTTCTAAGGATATCATGAAACTGGATTCCTGCTTTGAAAAACACTCCGCCGACACGTATTTTATCGGCTTCTGGGTAAACCGGGGCTCCGCCAGCGTGGAAATCCTTGACTATCTCTCTGGTCTGCACGGAAAAAATATCGCGCTTTTCGCTACCTGCGGCATGGGAAAGCATCCTGAATATTACCGCAAAATTGAAAAAAACGTATCTGCTTTTATCCCGGATGACAACAGATATCTGGGTGCCTTTTTCTGTCAGGGCAAAATGCCTATGCATGTACGCCGGAAATATGAACAGATAGAAACTTTTGAAAACGGAAAGCAAGTGGAACAAATGCTTCATAATTTTGACGAAGCGCTGCTCCATCCCGACCGCAGAGATTTGGCGGACGCGCGCGCTTTTGTCTGTTCCGTTTATCAGAAACTGCTGGCCGGGACTTGCTGACCGACTCATCGTTCTCAAAGGAGGAGTATTTATATGAAACAAAAATTTCAGAACTTTATGTCTGGCCGTTATGGTGTCGACGACTTTTCAAAAGCCCTGCTTTATGCCACCCTCGCCTTGTGTCTCATCTCACTGTTTACCCGTAACCGCGTGCTGAACCTTCTGCTGACCGTGAGCCTAGTTTTCATCTATTATCGT
The DNA here is from genome assembly GCA_041223665.1 of Lachnospiraceae bacterium 46-15. Taxonomy (GTDB): domain Bacteria; phylum Bacillota; class Clostridia; order Lachnospirales; family Lachnospiraceae; genus Hominisplanchenecus_A. The sequence goes on along the minus strand of JBCLQO010000003.1, from coordinate 28,059 downwards.
ATGTTTTCAAAAAATTATTCAAAGCGTTATCAGGAAAACCTCTGGTATCTCCGGCAGAAAGATAAAATCACGCACTTTTTCCGGCGTCAGAAAAACCTTACGCAGCAGCGGAAAACTTACCGCATCTATACCTGTCCCCAGTGCCGTCAGAAAATACGGATTCCTAAAGGACACGGAAAAGTGCAAATTACCTGCCCCCAGTGCAAAACTGAGTTTATCAAACGCTCCTAATTCCCTGGAATCCCGCCACTGCTCTTTTTGACTACTGCTTTCAACGGAGAGATTATGTTTGGATACATCACTGTGAACCAGCAAGAGCTGAAAATAAAAGAATACAACCGCTACCGCGCCTATTACTGCGGCCTGTGCAAAGCCCTGCGGAAGCGTCACGGCATAAGCGGACAGATGACGCTGACTTATGATATGACCTTCCTTGCCATACTGCTCAGCGGGCTTTACGAGCCGGACAGCCATTCCGTCCTGGAGCGGTGCCTGATTCATCCCTGCAGAAAGCACGATATTCTTTCCAATGAATATACAGCCTATGCTGCAGACATGAATATTCTGCTGGCTTACCACAACTGCATGGATGACTGGCTGGACGACAAGAGCCTCCGAAAACTTTCTTATGCCCGGCTTCTCAAAAAAAGCTGCAAAGCGCTGGAAGCCCAGTATCCCAGACAGGTGCAGGCCATAAATATCTATATGAAAAATGTGCGTGACGGCGAACAATGCCGCCTGGAAGATTTGGATATGATTTCAGGTTACACCGGTGCTCTTCTTGGCGAGCTTTTTGTCTACAGCGAGGACGAATGGAGCGCTATCTTGAAACGGATGGGATTCTTCCTTGGAAAGTTCATCTATCTTATGGATGCTTATGAAGACTTGGAAGCGGATACAAAGAAAGGGCTTTACAATCCCTGGACATTCTATCGGAACCGGGCAGATTTCGAAAGATTCTGCCGGGAAATCCTTCATATGATGACCGCCGAATGCGCACGCGAATTTGAAAAGCTCCCCATTCTTACGGATGCGGGAATCCTTCGGAATATCCTATATTCCGGTCTCTGGTCAAAATATGAAATGATTCAGAAAAAATATAAGGAAGAGAAAGAAGAAAAATAATGTCAGACCCTTACAAAACCCTGGGCGTCAGCCGTGATGCCTCTAACGATGAAATCAAAAAAGCATATCGGAACCTGAGCCGCAAGTACCATCCTGATGCAAATATAAATGCCCCGAATCCCGCGGCTGTCGAAGAAAAATTCAAAGAAATCCAGCAGGCATACCGCCAGATTATGGATGAGCGGGAACACGGCGGCTCTTCCTACGGCTATACTTCCTATGGACGTGCTTCTTATGGCGGCTCGGAGAACGGTTCTTCTGTAAAAATGCAGGCAGCTGCAAACTTTATCAACTCCCGCCATTTTAAGGAAGCGATCAATGTCCTGAACGATATCCCTGAGCACGATGCCCAATGGTATTTCTTCAGCGCCGTTGCTAATTCCGGACTTGGCAACAATGTAACTGCTAAAGAGCTGGCTTCTCAGGCATCTGCTTTAGACCCTTCAAATATCCAGTACCGCCAGTTCCTTCAGCAGCTTGAGTTCGGCAGCGCCTGGTACAATTCCATGGGCAGCGCCTATGAACAGACAGGTATGGGAAACCGTTTCTGCCTGAACCTGTGCCTGCTGAATCTATGCTGCGGCGGCTGCTATTTTCCCTGCTGATTCACAGGGAAGCGCGGCTCGCCGTCTGGCAGTCACCCTCCTGCATCCGGCGTCTGGGGCTGCCCAATATCCAGGTATTTAACTTTCACATGACGCTTATGGGCGCGCAGCAGCCCGCTCGTCTTATTGTACAGCCAGAAAAAATATACAAGTACGTTATTTGCCGCCCCTATTTTCTCCTTAGTAGTTCCGTGGTAATACTCGCCCCCCGCACGGATAGGGGCTTTTCGTTTCACCGCCGCAATCAAATCTGACTCGCAGGTAATCTTATCTGCAAACTTTGTATATGCCAGCCCCACACAATTTTCTTTGTGGGAGTCGCTTCCGCCGAATCCCGGCAGATAGTATTCCTTCGCCAGTTCCTTTGCCTCCTGGTTCCGCTCCGGTGACTCACAGGCATTAAACGTCTCCACGAAATCAAACCGCCGCATCAACGGGTCTTTCAGCCGCCGGAATACCCTGGTTTTCCCAAAGCTCATATATTTTTCCCCGCAGGGATGCGCTGGACCTACAATCCCGCCATAAGCATGAACTATCGTAATCAGCAGGGATACCGGCATCCCCCGCACCTCCAGGATACGCGGCTTTACTTTCTCAGGCATCACTACAATCATATGCCCGGCATTAATCGTATCATATTCAATCCCCTTCAGAACCACAAAATCCTGTGCCGTTCCATCCTTCACCTGATTCTTCCATGCCCGGTATCCGTCATAGGAATTGTGGTCTGTCACCAGCATTCCCTGAAATCCCTTATCCTTAAGTATGCGGATATAGTCCTCAATCCCTACTCTCCCATCCAGGGAGCCTTCCTTTGTATGGCAATGCATATCAAATTTCATATAAATCCATCCTTCCGGCGCTTTGCCCAGGTTCTGCTTCCTTTCAGTGTGTGCGCAGCCCGCCAAAGACATGCATCCATGCCCGCGGCAGGCTGTGTATATGCTACAGTTTCTCTGCGGTCCGCTGATTTTATGCGTGTGCAAATATTATTTTAATTGTTCTTTCATGATAATAACATGTACGCCAAAGGGATTGATAACTACGCCCTTTGCCTGTTCCGCCACAACTTCCGTAAGCTTGTCATAAGGAATCACCGCCCCATGGAATTTACTGCTGCCCCCGAATTTATTAAATTCATACATATCCGTAAAAATCGGCTGGAACATGGCGTCTTCCTTGATTTTCATCAGCGGAACCTTCTTGTCCTCCTGAACAGGTACGATATAAACTCCGCGGCGCATATTAGCCGTAAGCTCCTCTTCCATCTCTTTCATCTCCTCAGTCGGCTGCACGTTCGACACCCTGCGCAGCTCCTGCATCAGATACATTGCCGTAAGCTGGAACTCCGGGTTGTCCACGCGAATCTGTCCTTCCGGCATCTTACTGTAATCCGGCGGCGTAACCAGTTCTTCCAGAAGGATTTCCATCTGTTCCTTTCCCTCATCCACAAGCATGGCATTTATCCCCAGAAAATAAAGACTCGAATAAAAATTCAGAAAATCTTTATTTTCCACTTTCAAGACCTGTACCGGAATTTCCTGTTTCCCGTATTCCTCCGCTGCCTTCCGTGCATTCTCTTCTTTCCTGAAAATATAAATCTGGTCATTATATGTCTCCTGGTCGCAATAGACGTAAGGAAGCCTCGTACATCTCGAAAAAAGCACGAAAATATCCTCTGAGTTCCTCAATTGCTGAAGCAGAAACCTTTTTTTGCCATCAATCTGTGCCATATGCTACCCCTCTCTTACTTTTGTAATCTTCATAATTGCCCTAAAACGATTTCTTCTTACTTATCATAACATAAATACGTCCAAAAAAAAACCCAGCTTCTATTTATATTTTTATAATCATAGCTGTTTGGTCAGTTAATCATAATTTATCGTTTTTGTGGGCATACTAAACGAATACCACACCGCAAGGAGGTCAGTCTCCATGAATTTTTTTCCAAAAATGAATTTCCGGGTTCTCTGCATGGAAATCCTCGGCAGCTTCCTGATTGCCGTCGGCATTTATAATTTTGCACTTCCAGCCGGATTTCCCATGACCGGATTTTCCGGAATCGCCATTATCCTGCACCGCCTGTTTGCCTTTCCCGTCGGCGCCATGACCATCGTACTAAATATTCCAGTAGCTCTTTTCTGTTACCGGCTTTTGGGAAAAACATTTTTCCTGCGCTCTTTTCGCTGTATGCTGATTTCCTCTATTATGATGGATGGCGCTGCACCTCTGCTCCCGCTCTACCACGGCAGCCGACTGCTTGCCGCCATTTCCACCGGAGTCCTCGGGGGCATCGGCTACGCACTGGTCTATATGCAAGGTTCTTCTACAGGTGGAATGGACTTTATTACCATGTCCATCAAATCCTTCAAGCCTCATGTTCCCCTGGGACGGATTGTGTTTGCAGCAGACGCCGTAATTATCCTCATCGGAGGAATCATCTTTGGGGATGTAGACGGAATCATCTACGGCCTAATCGTCACCTACCTGTTTTCCATCATGGTAGACCGCACCATGTACGGCGCGAACGCCGGGAAGCTTACCCTGATTGTCACCTCCCGCCCCCGGCAGATTACCGAAACAATCGTCAAGTGCATCGGCCGCGGCTCCACCATACTAAACGGCCAGGGCAGTTACCGTCATGAGGAACGCTTCGTCATCCTGTGCGCCTGCAGCAAAAAGCAGATGTACTCCCTGCAGCAAGCGGTACGGCTGGCCGACCCCGGATGCTTTCTGATTATCCTGGAATCCAACGAAGTACACGGCGAAGGGTTCCACCCGCTGGTGCTGGGACAGAAACCCGGCAGCGGACACTGAATCCATATAGTTTTAGAACTTTTGTACGAAAAAAGCACAGAACAAACGTGCGATTTGTTCTGTACTTTTCTGTTAGATGGTGGTATACTATTATTGCTGAAAACAATTTTGAAAATAAACCGAACAAATTAGAATCCATTCATAAAGGAGACTTTCATGAATCATTTTGAGTTAGTATCACAATACAAGCCCACAGGCGACCAGCCTCAGGCAATTGAAGAGTTAGTAAAAGGTTTCCGGGAAGGCAACCAGTTCGAAACCCTTCTCGGCGTTACTGGTTCCGGCAAAACATTTACCATGGCAAATGTCATTCAGCAGTTAAACAAACCCACTTTGATTATTGCCCACAACAAAACCCTGGCGGCACAGCTTTACGGAGAATTCAAAGAATTTTTCCCGAATAATGCCGTAGAGTATTTTGTGTCCTACTACGACTACTACCAGCCGGAAGCCTATGTCCCCTCTTCGGACACTTACATTGCAAAGGACTCTGCTATCAATGACGAAATTGACAAACTGCGTCTTTCTGCGACAATGGCTCTGGCAGAGCGGAAGGATGTTATCATTGTCTCCAGCGTATCCTGTATCTACGGCCTGGGCGACCCGGTGGATTATAAAGAAATGGTAATCTCTCTGCGCCCAGGCATGGAGAAAGACAGGGATGAAGTCATGCGCAAGCTGATTGATATCCAGTATGACCGCAACGATATGGATTTTAAACGCGGCACTTTCCGGGTGCGGGGCGACGTACTGGAAATTTTCCCGGCAATGAATACAGACACTGCCATCCGGGTAGAATTTTTCGGAGACGAGATTGACAGAATTGCAGAGATTGACGTGCTGACCGGAGAGGTAAAAACAAGCCTGGAGCATGCGGCAGTCTTCCCGGCGTCCCACTATGTAGTGCCCATGGAAAAAATTCTTGAGGCGGCAAAAAACATTGAAATCGAGTTGGAAGAACGCGTGCGCTGGTTTAAGAGCGAGGACAAGCTTTTGGAAGCTCAGCGCATTGCCGAACGGACAAACTTTGATATTGAAATGATGAAAGAAACGGGATTCTGCTCCGGCATCGAGAACTACTCCCGGCATCTGGCCGGACTGGAACCGGGCGCTACTCCGCATACGCTGATCGATTACTTCCCCGATGACTTCCTGATTATTATTGACGAGTCCCACAAGACGGTGCCGCAAATCCGGGGAATGTTTGCAGGAGACCAGTCCAGGAAAACCACGCTGGTGGATTACGGATTCCGTCTGCCCTCCGCCAAAGATAACCGCCCGCTGAACTTTGGGGAATTTGAGAGTAAAATCGACCAGATGCTTTTCGTGTCTGCAACGCCCGGCGATTATGAGGCAGACCACGAACTGCTCCGGGCAGAACAGATTATCCGTCCGACAGGACTTCTGGACCCGGCCGTAGAAGTACGTCCGGTAGAAGGCCAGATAGACGATTTGGTCGGCGAAGTAAATAAAGAGGTAGCAAAGGGAAATAAGATTCTGATTACCACCCTGACAAAACGGATGGCTGAGGATTTAACCGACTATATGCGGGAAATCGGTATCCGGGTAAAGTACCTGCATTCCGATATTGATACGTTAGAGCGGACAGAAATTATCCGTGATATGCGGCTGAATGTATTTGACGTACTGGTGGGCATCAATCTGCTGAGGGAAGGACTGGATATTCCTGAAATCACCCTGGTAGCAATCCTCGACGCAGATAAAGAAGGCTTTCTGCGTTCTGAGACTTCCCTGGTACAGACCATTGGCCGCGCCGCCAGAAACGCCGAAGGGCATGTGATTATGTACGCAGACACCATAACAGATTCCATGCGTCTGGCGATTGAGGAAACACAGCGCCGCCGGAGCATTCAGGAAACCTACAATGAGGCGCACGGCATTACCCCGCAGACCATCAAAAAAGCAGTGCGCGATTTAATCAGCATTTCAAAAGAAGTAGAAAAGAAAAACGAAGATTTCGAAATAGACCCCGAATCCATGACAAAAAAAGAACTGGAGAAGCTGGCGGCAGACATACAGAAAAAAATGAAACAGGCGGCTGCAGAGCTGAATTTCGAAGAAGCCGCGCTGCTGCGTGATAAGATGATTCTATTGAAAAAGCAGTTACAGGAGCTGGATAACTGAACAATACAGCATAAACATACAGAAAACAGGAGGCAACTATGACGGCAAACAGAGATAAGAAACCTATGATTCGAATACGGGGGGCAAATGAAAACAATTTAAAAAATATCAGCTTGGATATTCCTAGAAATGAACTGGTAGTCCTTACCGGACTGAGTGGTTCAGGAAAATCCTCCCTCGCTTTTGATACAATTTACGCCGAAGGACAGAGGCGGTATATGGAATCCCTCTCCTCTTACGCACGGCAGTTTTTGGGGCAGATGGAAAAACCGGATGTGGAAAGCATCGAAGGACTCCCCCCTGCAATTTCTATCGACCAGAAATCTACAAACCGCAACCCCAGGTCTACCGTAGGAACCGTGACGGAAATCTACGATTATTTCCGTCTGCTCTATGCCAGGGTCGGCATCCCACACTGTCCAAAATGTGGAAAGGAAATCAAAAAGCAGACCGTAGACCAAATGGTGGACCAGATTATGTCCCTGCCAGAGCGCTCCAAAATCCAGCTGCTGGCGCCCGTAGTCCGAGGCAGGAAAGGAACTCACGCAAAGCTCCTGGAGCAGACAAAGCGCAGCGGATATGTCCGTGTACAGATTGACGGAAGCCTGTATGAGCTGTCAGAGGAAATCACTCTGGATAAAAACATTAAGCACAATATCGAAATCGTGGTAGACCGCCTGATTGTAAAGGAAGGCATCGAAAAAAGGCTGACCGATTCGCTGGAAAATGTACTGGAGCTGGCAGAAGGGCTGGCAATCGTAGATGTCAACGGTGAAGAAATCCTGCGTTTTAGCCAGAGCTTCTCCTGCCCGGACTGCGGAATCAGTATTGATGAGATTGAACCCCGAAGCTTTTCTTTCAACAATCCTTTTGGCGCCTGCCCCGACTGCTACGGACTGGGCTATAAGATGGAATTTGATGAGGATTTAATGATTCCGGATAAATCCCTGAGCATCACAAACGGGGCAATCGCAGTCATAGGATGGCAGTCCTGCACAGATAAGGGCAGTTACACAAGGGCAATTCTGGATGCTCTGGCGGACGAGTATCAGTTTGATTTGAACACGCCTTATGAAGATTTGCCTGAAAATATACAGGATATGCTGATTAACGGCACCAACGGCAAATCCGTCAAAGTCCATTACAAAGGGCAGCGGGGTGAAGGAATTTATGACGTAGCCTTCGAAGGGCTGATTCGGAATGTGCAGCGCCGCTACCGGGAAACAGGTTCCGAAACCATCAAACAGGAATATGAGACATTTATGCAGATTACACCGTGTAAAGCCTGCAAAGGGCAGCGTTTGAAAAAAGAAGCGCTCGCAGTGACAGTCGGTGAAAAAAATATTCATGAAGTCACTTCCCTCTCCATCCGGGATTTGCAGACATTTATGAACACCGTAGAGCTTTCTGAACATCAGCTTATGATTGGAAAGCAGATTTTGAAAGAAATCCATGCCCGGGTAGGCTTCCTCGTAGATGTAGGGCTGGAATACCTGACGCTGGCGCGGGCAACAGGCACACTCTCCGGCGGCGAAGCACAGCGTATCCGGCTGGCTACCCAGATTGGCTCCGGTCTGGTAGGCGTTGCCTATATTTTGGACGAGCCAAGCATTGGACTTCACCAGCGGGACAATGATAAACTGCTGCGGACACTGACAAATTTGCGCGATTTGGGAAATACCCTGATTGTGGTGGAGCACGACGAAGACACGATGCGCGCGGCAGACTATGTAGTAGATATCGGCCCCGGAGCCGGTGAACACGGCGGCCTCGTGGTAGCGGCAGGAACCGCCGATGAAATTATGAAACAAGAAAGCTCCATTACCGGAGCATACTTAAGCGGAAAGCTGAAAATACCCGTGCCTGCCACACGCAAACAGCCTACAGGATATCTCAAAGTAATAGGAGCGCAGGAAAATAACCTCAAAAATATTGATGTAAATATTCCTTTAGGCATCATGACCTGCGTGACTGGAGTGTCTGGTTCTGGAAAAAGCTCGCTCGTGAACGAAATCCTCTACAAAGCCCTTGCCAAGAAATTAAACAGGGCCAGGACGATTCCCGGCAGACATAAACGGATTGACGGTATAGAGCAGCTCGACAAGGTAATTGCTATTGACCAGTCGCCAATTGGGAGAACCCCCCGCTCAAACCCTGCCACATATACAGGAGTTTTTGACCAAATACGCGACCTCTTCGCCAGCACCGCAGACGCCAAAGCCAAAGGCTACAAAAAAGGACGTTTCAGTTTTAATGTCAAAGGCGGACGCTGCGAAGCATGCTCTGGGGACGGCATTTTGAAAATTGAGATGCACTTTCTTCCAGACGTGTATGTGCCCTGTGAAGTCTGCGGCGGAAAACGCTATAACCGCGAAACACTGGATGTAAAATATAAAGGAAAAAGCATTTATGACGTGCTGAACATGACCGTAGAAGAAGCGCTGGAATTTTTTGAACATATTCCTTCTATCAAAAGAAAAATAGAAACCTTGTACGACGTAGGTCTGTCTTATATCCGCCTTGGACAGCCCTCCACGGAACTTTCCGGCGGCGAGGCACAGCGCATCAAGCTCGCCACAGAGCTTTCCAGGCGCAGCACTGGGAAAACCATCTATATCCTGGACGAACCGACCACAGGGCTGCATTTCGCCGATGTGCATAAGCTCATAGAGATTCTGCAGAGACTCTCAGAAGGCGGAAATACCGTGGTTGTCATTGAGCACAACCTGGATGTAATCAAAACAGCGGATTACATCATCGATATCGGTCCCGAAGGCGGCGACAAAGGCGGCACCATCGTGGCAGAAGGAACTCCTGAGACAGTGGCGCAGAGCCCTGGCTCTTATACTGGACAGTATGTGGCACGGTATTTTTGATACCGTGCCATGCAGGTTCACATCTTATATTTGTATATTTTATGATAACTCAATTCTTTCAGGTATTAAAATTCTGATTGCTTCGAATATGGCGGCATGTGCGTTTTACGATAACTCAATTCTTTCAGGTACTAAAATACCTCTCATCTGCCTTGTATTTTTCGCCCGGTTTTACGATAACTCAATTCTTTCAGGTACTAAAATTTGCTTGCTCTGATGAACTGAAACCGAGCCGTTTTACGATAACTCAATTCTTTCAGGTACTAAAATGCACAGGGATTTCAAAGGGGGCAGAGCCAGTTTTACGATAACTCAATTCTTTCAGGTACTAAAATCATACGCTATCTCTCCGTTTTCTGCCATTTGTTTTACGATAACTCAATTCTTTCAGGTACTAAAATAAGAAATATCATCGGAATCCAAGCTGGTGAGTTTTACGATAACTCAATTCTTTCAGGTACTAAAATATCCGGGGAGGGACAGCTCTGCAGTGCGTAGTTTTACGATAACTCAATTCTTTCAGGTACTAAAATTCAGTCTGTGACGCAGTATACATCCAGGGTTTTACGATAACTCAATTCTTTCAGGTACTAAAATGTGAGGTTATATGGAAAAATTTATATTTTCGTTTTACGATAACTCAATTCTTTCAGGTACTAAAATTCAGCAGTATTCTTAAGAGCAAGCTCCGTAGTTTTACGATAACTCAATTCTTTCAGGTACTAAAATTTCAACCTGCAATGCATCCGCACACACTCGGTTTTACGATAACTCAATTCTTTCAGGTACTAAAATACTGCATCAGCGGTACTATATGTATGTAAAGTTTTACGATAACTCAATTCTTTCAGGTACTAAAATAAGTATAACATCGGCGTTCGCGTCAACAGGTTTTACGATAACTCAATTCTTTCAGGTACTAAAATAGGATTATATTTGATTATATTTGCGTCTATGTTTTACGATAACTCAATTCTTTCAGGTACTAAAATACTACACCTAATGTTTTAGGAACTTCTTTGGTTTTACGATAACTCAATTCTTTCAGGTACTAAAATTGGTATCTACGCTATCAGGAATTGGAATTGGTTTTACGATAACTCAATTCTTTCAGGTACTAAAATAGAAAAGAATATCGAAATGGAAACCAATATGTTTTACGATAACTCAATTCTTTCAGGTACTAAAATCTTTGGCGGCTCCTTGAATTTAATCTTCTGGTTTTACGATAACTCAATTCTTTCAGGTACTAAAATAGTTTCGGAAATATTTCTTTTTTCTTTATCGTTTTACGATAACTCAATTCTTTCAGGTACTAAAATACTCCTTCTCCGATTTTTCCTGTTCTTTCAGTTTTACGATAACTCAATTCTTTCAGGTACTAAAATCTGCTGTCGGAAGATCCGGGGATTTCCTTGGTTTTACGATAACTCAATTCTTTCAGGTACTAAAATAGGGGGTGTTTCTGTGTGGAAGAAATTTTGTTTTACGATAACTCAATTCTTTCAGGTACTAAAATCAGTATCCATAGACATCTGCTTTATTACTTGTTTTACGATAACTCAATTCTTTCAGGTACTAAAATATCAAACCGACAACTCTCCCTTGACATTTCAGCACCTCCTACGATAACTCCCCATGATTATACCACATCTTTTTCCATCAAAAAAGCTTTTTCTAAAGAATTTAAACCTTTTCCTGCTGACGTTTTGATACAAAGCGTCTCTTGGAACAATTTTAAAAGTACATGACTTTTAAAATGAATCGCATGTTCCTCATTCCCTATATTTTGGATCATCATCCGTATTTCTTCACAGAGTTCTTCCGGCTCCCATTTCATCTGGCATGGGTACTGATTTTGAATAAACATCATTACCTGTTCCAATGTGGGAAAAGAAAAAATGCAATGATTTACCACATTGATTCCTTCTATGCTTCGCTCGTCTATAACCACAAATCCCTCTATGCTCATTGAAAATAAAAACCAGACGTCAAACTCTTTGCAAAACTGCTCTGCCTTTTTAAAAAATCTTCTATAAGCGGAATAATCCAGCAAATGATCAATATTCTCAAAAATCACCAGGCATTTTCCCGGATTTCTGCGCTGCATTTCCCATAAAAGTTCAAGATAAGTGTCCAACAGTTCGGCAGTTGACAAACTCTCCAACGCCCTTTCCCCTATACCAAAAACCTCAGAATTCTGAACAATCTCCATAATGCTTTTTGCACTATACCCTATCTCTACCGTTTTCATGCTATTTTGCAATTCTCTGTTTAACTCCAGGTACAAATGTTCCAGCTCCTCGGCTATTTCATCCATAATATTTTGACATTTGAATTCCGTACATAGATTCGAAAAATACTGCGCCATCATACTCGATCTGGAAATCCTGATTGCATTGATTAAATTTTCACGCGCCGCAACATGAAAAACAGAAAAATATTTTCTCCCAACATTCCTGCCTTCTATGCGTATATTATCCTGCATCTGCTCTTCATAAGATGCATATTTTCCGCCAGAAAAATATTTATACAAAGCTTGAACAATATACCTCTTTTTTTCGAAATCAACGCCGCACAACTGTGTAAGCTGCTCCATTTGCAGCTCATACTCCATAATAGAACGGGATATCTGTATCTTCAAATAACAATCATCCTTTCTGCCCCAATCTTTTTTTCTGTTTCACTTTTACTTCCTACAATCAATTTCATATCATGGTATTGCTTTTCTGTAATAACCAATAAACGGACATTTCCTTTTTCCGGCGCCAGCTTTTGAACGCGTTTTTCCAGCCGTTTGCAGTAGTCACGGTTTGGGCATGTGCGGACATAAACAGAATATTGCATCATAACAAATCCTTCCTTTATCAGCTCCTTTCGAAAAATCCGGTAAATCCTTTTTTCTTGATCTGTTTCTACTGGTAAATCAAACATACATATCATTCGCATAACCTTATATTTCATCCAACTCTCCCAAGTACTTTTTTAAATCCGGAAATTCAATGGCATTCTTCTTCCCTGCAATCTCCGATGCGATATTTGAAACATACTCTTCCATTGCATTACATAAATACATCTTTTTTTGTTTATATATCATCTTATGATTCAAAAAATTGATAAGCTGGCGCCGGTGCTCTCCCTTAAAATACTCCTCCCTTTCCAGTAATCCATAAGCAAAGTAATCCACAAAAGGACGAAACGGTTCGATCATATCATCCACCAGGTTAAAACGGTTATACTCATTCCGATGATGAATCCCTAACTGACTATTTAAACCATAGCCAACGCACAGCCGCGCTAGATAAGAGCGCAGAATCGCATATCCGTAATCCAGCCCAGAATTCAATAAAAGCTCTTCATTGCCCCGTGAAAAGCTGCATCCCATCAATTCGTTAAAGTATACTTTCGCCGCATGTGCCTCCCTGTTCGTAACATCCCCCGCCTCAACTTCTTCACAGAATCGGCTCAGCAATTCTATGGCGTCCTGCTTCTTGTTCAGCTTACCTAATACCTCTCTCTGGTTCTTTATTTTTGCCCGCACAATTGACTGCCATAGTTCATCATAATATTCATCAGACGCATCAATCTGATAGTGAATTTCTTTGGATATTCGGCTGTGATTGTCATAAGAAGAATAAAAGCCAATCGGTAAATGCTCCTGATTGCAAAAAATCACCCCTACGTTATGTGATGCCAATGAGCACATCATGCGGGCAGTTAACGTGATTTTCCTGTTGTCTATCACCAGCATGGAAATATCATCTATCGGAATCCACACCTCTTTCCCTTCCTGTCGTATGATGATATTATCTAATTTCAAACTGATTTCCGCATCGTTCTCTATCATTACTAATCGAAATCCCATTCTCTTCTCCTTTTCCTGCATTTTTTATGCATGAAAAAAGGACATCCGTCGATGTCCTTGATTTCGGCATAAAGCCTTGTTTTAGTAGATCTGAAAAAATTGAGTTATCGTAAATCCACTAAAACTACTATACCACATCAACTACACCGCGTCAACTTCTAATGTAAATTTTTCCTGGGAACAGTAAAACCGATTGCCCAGAATGTCTAACCGAACTTTTTTCACCGATTTTGTCCTTGCTAACCCAAACTGATGCTGCTTGGCAAACTTTGGGGCGTCCATCGGCTTTGTTTCAATATAATTTCTCTGTTTTGGCATTGTTCTGGACCAAAAGCGTTCTGTGTAATACTCTCCATCCTTTTCATATTCAATAATTTCATTCCTATAAAAAGACAGGACAAAGCGATATCCTAATTCTTCTAAATCGAAGCGGTTCTGTGAAGCTGCAATGAGCTTTTCGCTTACCAAAGCTCTCTGATACGCTTCCTCATTGAGTACATACCTTCCTTTTTCAAATTTCAAATCCGCATATTTCAGTCCCACAAAGAAATACTCTTTCTTTCCCGCATGATAATACACATCCATGCGATATGGATTCAGACTCTCCAAAATTACTTTACGGCTTCCCTGTGCATGTCCATATTTATGGGAGATATCGATGCAGCTTCCTACCTCCCCATCCAAATACTTCAACTGTTTAATACGAGGCCCGTTATGTTTTTTTGCATATTTACGCAGATAATCCCCGGTTTCTTTTTCATATTCCACAAATGGATTCGCCGCATCCTGATATTCTTCTATCATGCGCAGCATATCATCCCATGTTTTCCTATCGTGAAGGTACATCAGGAAACGATCCTGTTTTCCCTGCTCTATCATCTTTTTTAGCTTAGCCCAGTCGGACGGCTCATAAATATTCAGCTTATTGACTTTCATCGTTGCACCGTCCTTTTCCCTGGTGCCCCGTATCGTCTGATTACACAAGCCTCTATTCGGTTTTGAATCTCTCTTATGCCAGTACTTTACTTCCTTTTCCGCCTTTTGGATATTTGTGCGAATCCGCATCCATTGATTCTGATACATCAGCTCATCATATGCTTTATCACTCATAATCTGATTCCACTTATTCTCATCTAATATTTCTCCTGTTTCAAAGTCAATAATCTCCTTCTGCCGGGCATGGTACGCATCAAATCCCATCTGTGAATAGCACATCAGCATTGCATCAACTGCATGATGTGCATAGGATTCTTCCCTGTCCTTCTCCAAACGCATGGCATTCCGGAGCTGATGGGTAAAACTTCCACGGACAACGCGGATTGTGGTATCTGCTTTTTTCGCTTTAAAATAAGATTGCAGGATATTCAGCACCATCCTGGAGGCATAGCGGGTATCATTCAGATTTCTTGAAAGAAAGCCCTTCAATACTTCAATCTTCGTAATATCTTCTGTAAAAAGCAACTTATCCAGCTTTGCTTTCGGTATCAGCCCTTTCCTTTTTAATTCCAGAACATAGCTTCTATACTCATCATAGCCCCAGCTCCGCCTGAGATTTTTCAAATACAAATACGGCGTCTGGTTCCGTTTTTCCTGATTTTCTGTCCGATATACCAGCACCTTATTCGTTCTGCTGTCGTCAAAGGAAATTGACTTAGGAATGATATGGTCAATTTCAAATAAATACGGGTTCTTTAATAAATCCTGAATAGAAATTGCCTTGCCGGAATACACACATGCTCCATCCTGTTCCTGCCACAATTTTAATTTTAACACCAGTTTTTTATGCTGATGAAAATCCTGCTCTGTTATTCTAATCCCATATTCTTCAAAAACCCTTTTTACGATTCCTTCCAGCTCTTTTTCATTCTTCGCCTGTATATCCTTCGTTCTTTTTTTCTCTTCTTCCTCACTGTTATCACGCGGCATCTCAATGACAATCTGCCTCGGATTCCCATATTTTTTCAACAAAGCATTCAGTACTTTAATAGTAACCCGGATAGAGCGTGAAACTACTGGATTATATATATTCTCCAAAATCAACTCACCCGGAATATGATGATACTCCGCAAGTTTCTCCTGATTTGTCTTGAATACCCCCATATCCGTTAAAAGCTGCATTTGATTTTTAGGCTGCGCATATAATTCAGGAATCAGCTCTTGCATAATCTTTAGGGAAAACGACTGCCATTTACTAAACAAAGCGCCGTTTTTCTTCCGGATCGCAATCAGGCAGTCCTTTTTTTCCTCTGAAAGCATCAGCCCTTCTCTTTGAAAACCTCCCAGAATCGACTCTCTTTCTGTATTTAACGTTAATATGTCCCCAATGCTGTCCAACTCTTCCCTGGATAATTCAGAAATATCCCATCCCTGCTTTTCAAATGCTTTGCGGATTGCATTGTACTGTTCAAAATGATGAAACAGTTCTTTTTCTTTTTTGTCAATCCGTACTCCTGTTAAAGTTTCGAGCTCTTCTCCAATTACCCGTTTCAAAATCTTCCGCATATTTACTGTATTGGCAATTTTCACTTCTTCAATAATCTGTACTTTTTCTTCTTTCTCCAGTTTTCTGCCGTTCACAGTCAGATTATTTAAATCATTCAGCAAATTGAATTCCTGTGCCGTATATGTGGCTCCTGCCGCACGGGTTAAATCTTCATAAACGCTGCATTTTCCAATCAATTTCTCAAATATATTATCCTCTGTCACGTACTCTCCTGTTTCCGCATTTATCCGGGTTGTATATTTTCCATAATCTGTACGTGACTTTTCATTCCCCGGTCCAACATAATACTCCCTTTTCCTGGAAAAAATCTTAAGATAATTCTCTACAAAAGCATCCGTGAGAAAAGCATGTGTTTCCCGCTGTCTGTCTAAAACTGTAAGGATTTCTTTGCGGTAAGCGCCTGTTGTAAATACATTGGACAGCATCACCTTCTCTCCGCCAGCATCTATTGTCAGGTTCCCTCGGTAACTCCCATATTCTTTCAGGCGTTTAAACTGAATTTCGCAAGGATGCATATTTTCATCCAATGCCTGCTGGTTCAGCATAATCCCTTTTTCATAATCACTTCTGCCCGAAACAGCTTCATCACCGGCATCATCTAAATAAGAGATACCTCTATGCAGAAGGGCATTTTTTAATACGGCATATAACTGCTCTTCTGTCAAAGCCTGTGTTAATCCTTTGACACGCAGTTCCAAAACCTCTTGCAAGTTAGACCCCGGCAATTTCCTGCCATGATTCTGCCATAATTTATCAAAATCCGAAATCCTTGTTTTTCTTCTGCGATGTACACGCTTCATTTGGCGAAAGGTTCTTCTGTCAACATTTTTGCTGGCATCTGCCGAAGGAAAAAGATTTGCCCCCGACTCCACCACTTCATATTCATCGTTTACAACTGCCCACCCAACAGATGCCACACCAATATCTATCCCAAACCTAAAACCCATAAATCTGTTCCTCCTGTACTGTACTTTTTTCATTTTCTACGCGTCTTTCTCACATTCAAAAATTTTTATACTCTTTCTTTGGTTAAAATAGTTATTATTTCATTGCAAATATTCTATCATATATACTTTTATATTGCAATTATTCAATCAAATTTGTTTATCTCAAGTAATATCTTCTCTTCTATTGGTACACTTGATGTGAATAAGCAGGATTATCAGTTTTTGAAGATAAAACCGGCCGTTCTATTTACGAACTGCTCCCCGGTGTGATAGAAAATAGTTTTCACTAAGAATACGGATAATGACGCGGTTTTTTTAAAGCTGTGGCAGGCTCCTCTCTGCCTGCCACAGCTTCTAATAAAGTAATGCCAACTTCTTTTCCGTAAAAGAACTATCGTGCAAATTGAAGCCACAAGAATTAAAACGGCGTCCCATCTAAATCATATGGCGTACTCTGGTATACATAGTAGTTCAACCAGTTTGTATAGAGATTGTTTGCATGGGCGCGCCACATAAGCAGCGGCTTTACCGCAGCATCATCATTCTGATAATAATTTTTCGGTAATTGAATGTCCATACCTTTGCCCAAATCACGCTTATATTCCCCATCCAGCGTCACACGGTCATACTCCGGATGCCCCATAACAAAAATCTGCCGTCCCTCTTTTGCCATTCCCAGGAAAAATCCTGCCTCCTCGGACTCTGCCAGAATGGTAATTTTCCCGCATTCCCGGATATCTTCAAGCGGAACTTCTGTATGCCTGGAATGAGGCGCCAGGAATACATCGTCAAACCCCCTCACCAGCGGAATTTTCCTGTTCAATACCTTATGCCAGAAAAGCCCGAACATTTTCTGGGGGAGTTTCTTTTTCTGCAGCCCGTAATAATGGTATAAGCCCGCCTGAGCCGCCCAGCAAAGATAAATCGTAGAGGTCACATTCTTGTCGCTCCAGTCCATAATCTTAACCATCTCTTCCCAGTAGTCAACCTCTTCAAATTCCATATTTTCTACTGGGGCGCCTGTGATAATCATACCGTCAAATTTCTGATTTTTTATCTGGTCAAACTCTACATAAAATTTGTTCAGATGGCTTGTGGAAGTATTCTTCGATTCATGGCTGCTCATCACCATAAAGGTCACGTCAACCTGCAGCGGAGTGTTGGACAGGGAGCGCAAAAGCTGCAGCTCTGTCTCTTCTTTCAGCGGCATCAGATTCAGTATCAATATCTTAATCGGGCGGATATCCTGATGGATTGCCCGGTTCTCATCCATAACAAATATATTTTCTCTCTCTAAGATTTCTTTTGCAGGCAGCTCCGCCTGAACTTTAATCGGCATATTTTCCACCTTTCCTTTCTCTGTGTTATATTTCGTAAAACCTCGCTTTTCCCTGCAGCCAGCCGCAAAATGCAGTCCTGTGTTCCGTGGTTCTAATTCCCTACATCAGCGGTGCGAGCAGACGCAGCGCTTTTCCGGCGATACGGCTGACAAGCGGCTGGTTTTTGACATCCTCCCGGCTCATTTTCTGGCACTCTTTCAGCGTTTCCTGGAAGTCCTCTTCAATAGATGGTATCACGCTGTTCCTATATAAATACACCGCACATTCAAAATGCAGGTACAGGCTTCTATAATCCAGATTGATAGTACCTACCACTGCTTTCCTGTCGTCAGAAGTAAACACTTTCGCATGGACAAATCCCGGCGTATATTCATAAATCTGTACGCCCGCATCCATCAGCTCACAGTAATATGTCTTTGCCAGCATAAATGCATACTTCTTATCTGGAATATGAGGCATAATAATGATAACTTCCACGCCGCGCTTCGCCGCATAAGTGAGCGCGGTAATCATATCATGCCCCAAAATTAGATATGGCGTCATGATATGCACATAGTCCTTGGCTGTATACAAAATATCCATATACACATTTTCCCCAACCTGCTCATTATCCAAAGGACTGTCCCCATAGGGCATGACAAAACCATCTCCTTTTACCGGAAACTTTATCTGCTCAACATCCAGGTACGGGTCAAATATCTCTGCTTTCCTGTACTTTTCTACATTCCACATTTCCAAAAACATCAGGGTAAAACTGCGGACTGCATCTCCTTCTATCATAACCGCGGTATCCTTCCAGATACCGAACCGCTCCTTTTTTCCAATATATTCATCCGCCAGATTGATGCCTCCGGTAAATGCTACCCTGCCGTCAATCACCACAATTTTCCTGTGGTCACGGTTATTCTGATAAGTAGAGAGCGCAGGAACCACTGGAGCAAACATATGGCACTGAATCCCCAGTTCCTCCAGCTTTTTGGGATAATTATACGGAAGCAGTGAAAAGCTGCACGTGCCATCATACATAAACCGTACTTCCACTCCCTCCGCCGCCTTCCGCACCAGTACTTCCAGGATAGTTTTCCACATATATCCTTTTGCTACAATAAAGTACTCCATAAAAATAAATTTCTGCGCCTTTTCAAGCTGTATAAGCAGCTCTTCAAATTTCGCCTGGCCATTCGGAAAATATTTGGCAGAAGTATTCTGATAGGTTGGGAAGCCTCCCCTTTGATAAACATATTTTGACAGATGGGGCATCTCCGGGCTTTCCTTTGAAAGATTTTCTGTCACCTTCTCATTCTGCATCCAGTAATGCCTCGTCTCAATGTGCATATTTTGGAGATGCTTGTTAATCCATTTCGTTCCAGGCTGCAGCGCCACAAACACATACAGCAGAGAACCAAACACCGGCCATCCCAGAATCAATATAATCCATGAAATCATAAACGCCGGATTTTCCCGCCTGTTTATGATATGTATCACCAAAACAACCGCAAATACCTGCAATATAGCATTTAAGAACATCCCCTTATCCTGCAAATACTGGTATGCCAGAAACAGCATAAGTATCTGCAGCAGAAGCAGAATGATAATTACCGCTGTTCTTCCATAAATGACTCCAAACAAGCCCTTCCTTCCCTTTTCAATGGCCTGGCTCTCGTCAATTTTCTTCTTTAAAATCTCTTTCTTTTCTTTTAACGCCTCTTTTGTTTCTTTAAGCGTTTCCTTTTTTTCTTTTATCATTTTTTACTCCGGGACGCTGCGCTGCCGATTCTGGCAATTACAGCATTTTCATAAAATCTTCCTCTGAAATAATCGGTATCCCCAATTCTTTTGCTTTTTTATTTTTCGACGATGACGATGCCGCATCATTATTAATCAGATAATTTGTCTTGGACGTGACAGACCCTGTCACTTTTCCTCCCTTTTCTTCAATCAAAGCTTTCAACTCATTCCTGTTAGAATAATGCTGCACGCTTCCCGTAATCACAAAATTCATGCCTGCAAAAACCTGTTCCGATACCTTTATGTCTGGAACCTCTATCTCCAGCTTTTCCAAAAGGCGGTCCAGCATGCCGCTATTCTTCTCTGACGCAAAATACTCCGCCACTGTTTTTCCAATTACCGGGCCGATTCCGTCAACCGCCGCCAGTTCTTCCGCATCTGCACTGCGTATCTGACCCAAATCATACTGGAATGCTTTGCAAATCATCTTGGCGTTTGCTACGCCCACATTTGGGATTCCCAGTCCATACAGCAGCCGGGGCTGGGTAGTCTTTCGCGCCGCAAGGATTCCTGACATCAGATTTTCATAGGATTTTTCCCCGAACCCTTCCATCTCCACAATCTCTTCTCGGTGCTTATCCAGTTCAAAAATATCTGCGAACTCATGGATAAATCCCCGTCCGATAAACTTCTCCAAAGTCGCCTCGGACAGTCCGTCAATATTTAGTGCATTACGGCTTACAAAAAGAGTGAAAAGCTTAATTTTCTTCGCCTGGCATTCCTCATTCGTACAGTAAAGCGTCTCTACATCATTTGCTTTCTGAATATGCGTCGCGCCTCCGCACACCGGACATGTTTCAGGAATCTTCACATTCCCGCTCCGGGTAAGGTTTTCCGCAATCTGAGGAATAATCATATTTGCCTTGTATACCTGAATTTCATCCTGAATCCCCAGTTCCAGCGCTTTCATAATACTCAGGTTGTGTACGCTGGCGCGGCTGACTGTAGTACCCTCCAGCTCCACCGGCTCAAAAATAGCCACTGGGTTAATCAGACCTGTCCTCGAAGGGCTCCATTCGATTTCCAGCAGACGGGTATTCCTGATTTCGTCCTTCCACTTGAACGCAATGGAATCGCGGGGAAACTTTGCCGTAGTTCCCAATGACTTCCCATAGGCAATATCATCGTAAACCACCACCAGCCCATCCGATGGAATGTCATTCTCCTGTATTTTCCGTGCAAACCACTCCACGGCCTCCGGCACATCTTCGCCCGTCACAACTCTGTGCTCTACCACATAAAAGCCCTGTTTCTGCATCCACGCAAACTGTTCTTTCCTGGAATTCTTAAAATCCACTCCTTCAGCCTTCACCAGCGAAAACGCATAGAAATTCACATGCCTTGCCGCTGTGATTTCATTGTTCAGCTGGCGTACCGAGCCGCTGCACAAATTCCTGGGATTTTTGTATTTCGCATCCACATCTTCAATTTCTTCATTGATTTTCACAAAATCACTATAGGAAATCACGGCTTCGCCCCGCAGGATTAACTCTCCTTTGTACGGAATGGACAGCGGAATATTCTCAAACACGCGGGCATTGTTGGTAATGACCTCGCCCACCTCCCCGTTTCCTCTGGTAACTGCCTTAAAAAGCAGCCCGTCCCGGTATGTGAGCACAATGGTAAGCCCGTCCAGCTTCCAGGACATCAGAACCTCCTGCTCTCCCACAAAACTTTTCAAAGCTTCCACATCTTTTGTCTTATCCAAAGAAAGCATGGGCTGCTCATGGCGCTCTTTGGGCAGCTCCTCCACAGACTCATACCCTACCGTTACAGTAGGACTTCCTGCCAGTACAATCCCTGTTTCCCGCTCCAGAGCCGCCAGCTCATCGTACAGCTTATCGTATTCAAAATTACTCATAATTTCCCGATTTTCCTGATAATAAGCTTTTCCTGCTTCTGTCAGGATTTTTGTCAGTTCTTTCATCCTCTGAAGCTTGATATCCATTTCTTTCACCCTTTCCTACCGCGCTGCACTGGTTCGCTTACCGAATCTTTTAACATATCATACAGCACTTCTATTTCCGGCCCTGTGATTTCCCGGTACTCTCCCGGACGCAGGTTCCCCAGCAGAATGTTCATAATCCGCACCCTCCGCAGCCGCACAACCCTGCAGCCGCAGTATTCACACATCCGCCGTATCTGGCGGTTCAATCCCTGCGTGAGAATAATCCGGAGAGTATATTTCCCCGTCTTTTCCACCTTGCAGGGACGCGTCACCTGGTCTAAAACCGGAATCCCGCCCTCTGCCATTTTCCGCACGGTTTCTTCTGTTACAGGTCTGTCAATTGTCACCAGATATTCCTTCTCATGATAATTTCCGGCCCGCATGATTTTATTTAAAATGTCTCCATGATTCGTCATTAAAAGCAGTCCCTCGGAGTTCTTGTCCAAACGGCCGACTGAAAATACCCGTTTCGGATAATTCAGCATCTCATCTACCGTCTTATCCCCCCACCGCTTATCCGTGGTGCATACCACACCTACGGGCTTGTTCACGGCCAGCAGAATCATTTCTTCCTCTATCGCACAGGTCTTCCCATCTACAGCCACTCTGTCCCCAGGCTTCACTTTCATTCCCGTAAGAGCCTTCTGCCCGTTCACAGTCACACGCCCAGCCTCAACCAGACGGTCAGCCTCCCTCCGGGAACACACGCCTGCTTCGCTCAGATACTTATTCAGACGTACCTGTGCCCTGCCTTCCTTTTCCTGAAACTCCTTCTGCATCCTGTTATCCGCCATCTTCATCCCTCATACTGCTGCTGATTCGCCATGTGTCCCATCACACATAGCGTAAAATCCATACGATACAGTATACACAGTTTCCTGCGATTATTCAAGCAATTTCGCAGTGATACTGACAGCGTGGCCAGACAATCGCGGTTTGTCCCTTCCCCCCTGTCTGCTACAGGTACGATTTCAAAATCTGTATATTCTCTTTCTCAAACTCTAAGAATTCTTCTGCCAGCTCACATGAAAACGTACTGGTAACTTTATTTTTTCCCAAGGCTTCTTCCATACCTTTGACACGTTTGTTCTCTTCTTTCAGCATCATGTCGGCCACATGCCCTGTACTTACATTCAAGGCAGTGCCCGCCTGGATTGCCGTCCACCTTTTTGTTCTGTCCAGAATGCTGATGGGCTGTGGAACAATCCCCTGATCCAGCAGTCCTTCTGCTGCCCTTTCCCTGAACCTGGAATACTTGGCGGCCTGCCTGTTTAAATCGTATGCCAGCTCATCGTCATAGACTTTACTGATAATGCTGTGAATATCCAGCAGTGCCGCCCCGCTTCCCCTGCATATATTCTCCAAAACTTCCTGTTCTGTGTGAGATAACATCTCTCTGCCTCCTATCCGTTATGCGCTTACAAAGCAGTAATCTTTTGCCACTGCCCAAAACCATGCATCCGGAAGTTTAGGGCAGACTAAGTCTTTTATAGCATTGGACAGAAAGGAATTTTTTATACAAAAAAAGAGCTGCTGCCGGACAGAAAACCGCATACTACATATGCAGCTTTGCTGTCCTTGCAACAGCTCTCAGATAAAATTCTTTTTATTGTTTGACGTCTTCCGTCAGCAAATCACTTCTCACAAACCCGGAACCTTCGCTTAAGCGCACTTCCGACCAGCCGTTATCCAGCTTCCTGATTCTGGTGATTGTTTCGCCTTCGCTCAGGGAACCTACGACATCTGCATCTTCCCTTGAATCGGAACGGATATTGCAGGCTTCTTTCGCCTGCACCAGCTTATTTACTTCCACGTCGACCTCACCGCCGTTGGGAATCACGCTCTCAGTTTCCGGAACCTCCAGGCTTTCCATGTATGCTTTGAGTTCAGGGTCAGAATCCTCTGCCTCCTTGCATGCCTGATTTACTCTCTCAATCAGTTCCTTTACATCCTGCTCGCTCTTCTGCTTTTCAATATATGCCTTAACTTCCTCATCATTGTCCCAGTTTGCCACGCAGAGGCTTCCGTCGCCTCTTGTGCGGAGATACAGCCCCATCAGGCTCGGCACTAATGTTTCATAACCTGCCAGTTTTCCTTCGTAATACACATATACGACATAGGAACCTTCATGCAGGCCGTTCTTTGAATATACGGAAATATTATTATAGCTCTCAATCACACTGTTACTTTCAATCGTCTGCTGGTCTTTCTCGTCCAACACTTCTACAATCTGCTTCAGGGATTCAATATCCTTTTCCCCTACCGCCTTATAGTATTTCTGCACCGTTTCTAATATAGCTGGGTCATCCTGCACTAAAGCATTTGACGTTTCTGACTCGCTCTGATTCTGTGTCTCAACCACTGCCTGCGACTGGCTTTCACTCTCCTTCGGCTTATCTTTGCCGCTGGAACTCCCAAAAAACCTTACTGCAAAAACCGCCAGGACAATTATCAGAATAACAGCTAAACCGAGCAAGATATATCTTAGATTATCAGAAATCCATTCTCTAAAATTATCCACTATGCTTACCTCCATGTCTTGATATTCGCCTGGATATAAAAAAAGCGCACCTGGAGGGATTCGAACCCCCGACACGTGGTACCGGAAACCACTGCTCTATCCCCTGAGCTACAGGTGCATGCTTTTATGCCAGTTATCCGAACCTTCCGGATATCCAGACAAATTTGTTTCATCCGCTGTATGCCTCTCTAAACAGACAAAAATCTCTCCATTTTATCCACTGCGGATAAGCAACACAGACATAATAGCACACTTAACCCAAAAAGTCAACGAAAAGGAATTTTCCGCCTCAGATACCCTGCCAGCGCTTTTATCAGCTCTTCTTCCAGTTCCGGCGGTATCTGTAAGGTTCCTGGCACCGCCCTGTTATCCTGAATGACATCTGCATCACAAACCGTCAAAAAAGAAAGAGACTTTAATTCCAAATCCAGCCCCCTTTTCTCAAGCGCCGCCTGTGCCAGTCCCATAAGCTTATTTTTCACATCTTCCCGCTGCAGAAGCTTCAGCCCCAGCTTTTCTGTTTCCTCCGGCACGGCTTTTGCCGCCTGTTTCAGCATACTTCCCGCACAGCTCCCAAATATTTTCCCTATGCTCCCGCTGCCTATAAAAGCAGCAGCAGCTTCATGAATCTTTTCCTGCGTCCTCTCACTCTCCAGAAGCGCCCTCAAATCAACGCTGACTCCTTCGCCAACCAGCTCCAGCCCCTCGCCTGTAAACTCTATATACATACTGCGAATCACAAAATTCCTGCCCCAGACATCTGTCTGAAGATACTCATTCAATTTTTCCGTCAGCACCGTCCGGTATGCATTCATGCACTGGCACAGCAGTTCCTGCTTCGCCCCCTCCGGCAGCCTTTCCATAACGCCCAGCAGCACCTGCAGGGCATCCTCTCCAAGCTCCAGAAACAGGCGCAGCAGCAGGTTCGGATTCTGAATCCCCTGGCACTTTTCCAAAACTGCCGGAAACAAGGCTGTCATGGTCTGTTCGTATCCTATGGTTCCGATTGTGATTCTGATATCAAACATGTTAAATACCTCCATCTAGGTAATTATTTTTCCTGTTTCGAATTATCATACCACTTTTAACTGACATACTCTGGCTTTTCTTTCATAATATTTTGTTTAATCTGCTAAATTTCCAGGCTGCCCTTCTATTTCCCTTACCAGGTTCACCATCTCTATCGCCCCCACCGCACAGTCATACCCTTTGTTTCCTGCTTTGGTTCCCGCGCGCTCGATGGCCTGCTCAATATTCTCCGTCGTAAGCACCCCGAACATCACTGGGATGCCGCTCTCCAGAGAAACTGCTGCGATGCCTTTCGACACCTCACTGCATACATAGTCATAGTGACTCGTACTGCCGCGGATTACCGCCCCCAGACAGATAACCGCATCATACTTCCCGCTCTTTGCCATTTTTGATGCGATAAGCGGGATTTCAAATGCTCCCGGAACCCACGCCACATCGATATCCTCTTCCCGCACATCATGCCGCAGCAGGCCGTCCATCGCGCCCCCCAGCAGTTTTGCTGTGATAAACTCGTTAAACCGGGCGGCAACGATTCCGACTTTCATCTCTTTTGATACCAGATTTCCTTCAAATGTTTTCATATTAAAAATCCTCCTATTCTTAAAAATCCAAAATATGTCCCATGCGCTCCTGTTTTGTCTTGAGATAACGAATGTCATGTTTTGTCGCTTCCATCTGGATAGGCACCCGCGCCGCGATTTCTATCCCAAATTCTGAGAGCTGATAAACTTTATCCGGGTTATTTGTCAGAAGCCTCATGCTTTTCACACCCAAATCCCGCAGGATTTGCGCCCCGATATAATATTCCCTCTGGTCTCCGGCAAAGCCCAGCGCCAGATTTGCTTCCAGGGTGTCCATCCCCTGCTCCTGCAGCTCATAAGCGCGCAGCTTGTTAATCAAACCAATGCCTCGCCCCTCCTGGCGCATATAGAGCAGAATACCCCTTCCTTCTTCCTCTATCTGCGTCATAGCAGCGGCAAGCTGCTGCCCACAGTCACAGCGCAGGGAGCCAAAGGTATCTCCGGTCAGGCATTCTGAATGAACGCGGCACAGCACATCCCCTCCTTCACCAATCTCCCCCTTCACCAGCGCCACATGATGCTCACCATTGAGGCGGTTCACATACCCGTATGCCCTGAAATCACCATACTTTGTAGGCAGCTCCGTAACAGTCACCCTGTCGACGAACTGCTCATGGCATTTCCGATAATTCTGAAGAGCCTCAATCGTAATAAACCTGATATTCCACCGCTTCGCCAGTTCCATCAGCTCCGGTGTGCGCATCATCGTCCCATCTTCCCTCATGATTTCACAGCACAGCCCGCACTCTTTAAGCCCCGCCAGACGGCACAAATCCACCGTTGCCTCCGTATGTCCATCCCGCTCCAGCACGCCGTTTTTCTTTGCCAGCAATGGAAACATATGCCCTGGCCTGCGGAAATCCTCTGGTTTCGCCCCTTCCTCTACACACTTCATCGCCGTGGCAGAACGCTCTGCCGCCGAGATTCCCGTAGACGTTCCCACATAGTCAATCGACACGGTAAACGCCGTCTCATGATTATCTGTGTTCTGCCGCACCATTTGAGGAATCTGCAGCCTGCGCACATACTCCTCAGTCATGGGCATACAGATTAACCCCTTTCCATGGGTTGCCATAAAATTAATATTCTCCGTAGTAGCAAATTCTGCCGCGCAGATGAAATCTCCTTCATTTTCCCTCTCCGCATCATCCGTTACCAAAATAATTCTGCCTTTTCTTAGTTCTTCAAGCGCTTCTTCTACTGTGTCAAATTGAAACATGATCTCTCCTCCTAAAACCCATATTTCGCCAAAAATTCCTCTGTTATGCCGCTCTGCCGCATCTCTTCTGTCGGACGCAGCAGTTTCTCCACATATTTTCCGATAATATCTGTCTCCAGGTTTACTTTATCGCCCACCTGCCGCTCCCCCAGGATGGTCACCCGTGCCGTATGGGGAATCACGGAAACAGAAAACGAATGCCCCGAAACTCTTGCCACTGTCAGACTGATACCGTCCACTGTCACAGACCCCTTCTCCACAAGATAGCGCGAAATGCAGGGCGGCGCCTGCACCGTATACCAGACTGCCGTATCGTCACGCTGAATCTGCACGATTGTCCCCACGCCGTCTACATGTCCTGAAACGATATGTCCTCCAAACCGCCCGCCTGCAGGCATGGCACGCTCCAGGTTCACATGGACGCCTGGTCTTAATCCTGACAGTGAAGAACGGTTTAGCGTCTCATGCATTGCATCTGCCATAAAATTACGGATAGAATGCGCCGTCACTGTCAGGCAGATTCCGTTTACCGCTATGCTGTCGCCCACCTTCAAACCTTCCAGAACCTTTTCTGCCCTTATCGTCAGTACAGCCGAATGCGCCCCCTTTTTCACGTCTTCCACCGTCCCGGTTTCTTCAACAATCCCTGTAAACATCCCGCCTTACCTCGCTCGTATTATAAAGTAGTAGTGTTTATAGACCCTCTCCAAGGTCTTAATGCTATTTCTAATCATAGCCATTCTTTAC
>JBCLQO010000002.1:0-265525 GCA_041223665.1 Lachnospiraceae bacterium 46-15 | reverse complement strand
AACTTAAACTGCTTGCTGTGCTGTTTCTTTTTGGACATAATGAGTACCTCCTTTGGTAATGTAACTATTATAACATGGATTAGGGGATATCTCATTTTGATTTGTGCTATTTATATTCTAACACCAGTATGATTATGAAATCAAACTGGTATATGATGATCAGTTCGCTGAATTGCAAAAGATAATGAAAGAGAAGGAGGCACAGTCAAGATGACAGAAAATAGGAAAACAGCTGTCTATATCCGTTTATCTATGGAAGATGGGAATGTGGATGGCAGAACCAAACTGGAAAGTGACAGTGTGACTTCTCAGAGGATCCTGTTGAAATCATTTGTGATCGATCAGCTTGGCGTGGATGAGGCAGATATCCTGGAATATGTGGATGACGGTGTCAGCGGCACCCACTTCAAACGCAATGGTTTTCAACAGCTGCAGGAGGATATGAAAAGCGGACAGATCGGCTGTGTAGTCGTGAAAGATTTCTCCAGGTTTGGCAGGGACTATCTGGAAGTGGGATTTTATATTGAGTATATTTTCCCGCTTCTTCAGATCAGATTTATTTCCATTAATGACAGCTATGACAGTGCAGCCAGCTCTGGAATGACCGGCGGTATGAATGTAGCTTTGAAGAATCTGGTTTATAACATGTATAGCCTGGATTTGTCGAAAAAAATCTCATCCGCAATGCAGACCAGAATGAAAAACGGTACAAGGCTTCCGGTAAATGCCAGATATGGTTATAGAAAGGGCAAAGATGGAAGGTTGGAAATTGATCCGGATTCGGCTAAAGTGGTGAAGATGATCTTCCAGATGGCTGCAGAAGGTATGAGTTTTGCAGAGATCACAAGGGAACTGAACAAACAGGAAATTGCCACCTGTGATGAACGGAAAATCTCAAGAGGAGAGCAGGTCCAGTTCCAACGGTTTGATACCATCATGAAAAAACGCTGGAATCCAACCACAGTATCTGCAATCATCCGGGATGAGATTTATGTTGGAACCCGGATATGGGGTAAAACACGCTGCAGTATGCACACCGGTCATAAGGCGGTTCTTAATGACGAGTCTGACTGGATCAGGCTGGAAAACCACCATGATCCGATTGTTGACAGGGAACTGTTTGAAAAAGCGAACAGACTGCATCCGAAAAAATCCAGAGGTGTTGCAGAAACAAGAACCAATTATACGCTGGCAAGACGCAAGAAACAGCCAGCATTGATGCTGTGTGCACACTGTGGTCATTGTCTGGTAAGAGAAACGGAGCATCTACTGAAATGCTCGGATGGTCGTACCAGCGGTGCTCATGTCTGTCGAAGCTTGGTGGTCAGACGTGAGCCAATGGAAAAGTATATCCTGGAGCTTGTTCATCAGTTTGCATCTTCCATGCTTGAAAACCGGAAGATTGTTGAATCAAAGAACCAGAGCAAAGATATGGAGACGAATGTTGCAGAATTATTGAAACAGAGCCGCCAGCTGTCTTCTGAAAAAATGAAACTTTATGATGAGTACAAAGATGACCGTATTGACCGGGAATTGTACAAGCAGAAAGCGGGAAAGATAGGCAGACAGCTGGAGGAAATCAGACGAAAGATAGCAGAGTCTGAACGTGATGCAAAGATGCTTGAGCAGGACAATACTGCGAAGGAAATGAAACTGGAAGAATTTCTGAACATGGAGAAATTCGATACAGAGAAATTACGGGAGATTATCAAGGTTATCCGGGTGCATAGCCAGGAGGAAATCGAAATTGAATGGAATTTTGATGATGTATTTTTAGGGTAGAGATAAAATGTTCTGGACAAGAGCGATTTTGTGGAAGATAATAAAAGTGCTGGGGTACCTGATTGGAATGGTCAGGTACTATCCGGCAAGAAAAAAGAAATATTTTTTTTGTCCCATACTTGACACGTCCACACACCCTGCGCCATACGTTTTGCACCAACTTAGCCAATGCGGGCATGAACCCGAAAGCGTTACAGTATATCATGGGACATTCCAACATTACCATGACGCTGAACTATTACGCACACGCAACATTCGCTTCCGCAAGGGCTGAAATGGAAAGGCTGATTGCAGCATAGCCGCAGACGGATTTACTACTTCTTTTACTACCATTGAAAGGGAAAACCTAAAAGGTTATGAGGGTATATAAGAACTTCTCCCCATATCTAAAATGCCGGGAAAGCCCGAAAATACGGGCTATACCGACATATAAGAACTTCTAAAGAGATAATCTAAATTCACCAATAATTTTATATGAAAAATTTTATATTTTGATATAAGGCAGCCGCCAAGAAAGTGGTTGCCTTATTTTGGGTTAATATTTATAATGGGACATACACTATATAAGAGAAAACAGAAAGGGAATGGCTGACGCGCCCATACAGTGGGGTGCAGCCAGGAGACAGGAATGGATCAAAGCACAGAACATTTAGAATATGTCCTTGGATGCCTGCGGGAGCGGCTTGCGAAAATAGAAGAAAACATTGCCCAGGGTGAAAAAGAGATCGAGGGGATGCATGAGTATTACTGGGAAAATTATACGGAGATGGACCAGTATGGATATGAAGATTTTGACAATCAGCAGGCGCTGCTTGGCCAGATAAACGCGAACCAGGAGCAGCTTCTCATGAGGCAGAGATTCCTCAAGATGCTGGATTCCCCATATTTTGGAAGGGTTGATTTTGTATATGAGGGAGAGGAGGAGCCTGAGACTTTTTATATAGGAATTGGGAATTTTTCCAGGGAGGCCGGAAAAGTGCCTATAGTTTATGACTGGAGGGCGCCCGTGTCGGGGCTTTTCTATGATTATGATAAAGGGCAGGCTTATTATGACGCGCCGGGCGGCAGGATGGAGGGAGAAATCCTTTCTAAGTGGCAGTATAAGATACGGGACGGGAAGCTGGTGTATGCGTTTGAGAGCGATGTGAAAATAGATGACGACGTGCTCGGACAGGAGCTGGGAAACTGCAGTGACGTAAAGCTTAAAAATATCATAAGTACTATCCAGAAGGAGCAGAATGCAATTATCCGCAACACGAAGGACAGGATACTGGTGATTCAAGGGGCGGCGGGCAGCGGAAAGACATCCATTGCTCTGCATAGGATTGCCTATCTGCTGTATCATGACAGGAAGCACCTGAAATCTTCGAACGTGCTGGTGCTTTCACCAAATAGTGTGTTTTCAGACTATATTTCCCATATTTTGCCGGAGCTGGGAGAGGAAAACATCAGGGAGATGAGTTTTGACGTATTTGCTTATCATCAACTGAAGGATGTGGTGCACGATTGTGAGGAGCGCTGTGACCAGATTGAGAAAGAGCTGAAATTTCCGGAGGATGTGGGACTTTTTGCAGAGAAGCAGTCTAAGGAATTTGCGGTAGAGCTCAATAAATATGCCCTGCAGCTGGAGTATGAACTGATGGAATTTTCTGATTTCCGGTTTAAGAAAATGGAAAAGATGGGAGAAGAGATTGCCGAACTGTTTTACAGCCGGTTTCCGGATATTCCGCTGCTGTCCCGGATGGATGCGGTGATGGAATATGTGACGGATGAATATGAAACGCTGGCAGGACGTGATTTGGAAGAAGATGAGCAACTATGTGTCCAGGAAAAATTCATGGGGATGTATGAAACCAGGGATTTGTATGTGCTGTACAGCCGCTTTCTGGAAGAGAGCGGATATCCGCCTTTGCCGCGGGTGCCAAGGGAGGAGAGGAAGCTGGCGTACGAAGATGTATATCCGATGCTTTATTTGAAATACCTGTTGTGTACCTGCGCGGAAAATAGGAATATTAAACATTTGGTCATTGATGAAATGCAGGATTATTCTTATATTCAGTATGGAATCCTGGCGAAATTGTTTTCCTGCCGTATGACGGTGCTGGGGGATCGGGCGCAGACCATGGAGGGAGCGCAGCGGAATGTAATGGACTTTCTGCCGCAGATTTTGGGAAAGGATATCCGGAGCCTGAGTTTAAGAAAAAGCTACCGCAATACGATAGAGATTGCAGAGTATGCAGAACGGATAGCTGGGGGTACGGACGTAGAACTGTTTGAGCGGCATGGCGTGCCGGTGAGGGAAGTTAAATTTTCCTCCGTGGAGGAGGCGCTGCAGGAAGTGCTTGTAGAGCTGAATCTTGAAAAATATGAGACGGCGGCTGTACTGGTAATGACAGAGGATGCGGCAGACTTTACGGCAGGTTATCTGAAATGCCGCCTGGAGGAGAAGGGCTTCGATACGGAAAAGCGGTTTTCCTGCATGGATCGGAACAGTACCAGATTTTGTAAAGGATTGACAGTCACTACTTTTTATCACGCAAAAGGGCTGGAATTCGACCAGGTATTTACTGTTTATAAAAATACCGACAGGACGCCGCTGCACAGGCAGGCGAAATATATTTGTGCGACACGGGCGCTCCACGAGCTTTGTATGTTTGAGGTGGATTTTGGAGGATAGGGAAGGAGATTGTCGAAAAATGTAGAAAATGGCGTCAGGATTGCGCCGGAAGGCCGGAAATAGAGAAAATTTTGTCGAATTACAGCAATAACTTTCCCTTGCCAATAAATGGAAGCATTTATTATAATACAAGAGGGTTTTGCCGAGGGCATTTTTACGTGGCGAAAAATATTGTAAAAAGGGGAGGATTCTTTGATGGACAAAATAAGTATTGCGATTGCTGACGACAATGTTAGGGTGGCGCAGCTTCTGGAAAATATCGTAAACAGTGATGAGGAGCTGGAGGTAGTAGGAAAGGCAGAAAATGGAGAAGTACTGATGGACGTCATTCATGAAAAACAGCCAGATGTGGTGCTGATGGATATTATTATGCCGAAACTGGATGGACTGACTGTTATGGAGCGGGTGAAAGAGGACAGGGATTTGAAAAAGCATCCGGCGTTTATCGTGATTACTGCAGTGAGCCAGGAAAAAATCATGGAAGACGCTTTTGCGCTGGGAGCAGACTACCTGATTTTGAAGCCCTTTGACAATGATATGGTGATTAGCCGGATTAAGCATATCCGGTCGGGACGGGAAAAGAATTTTGCAGAGGTGCGCAAGGTAAACGCATACGAGAGCAAAAATGAATATATTGAACGCAATTTGGAGACAGATGTTACAAATATTATTCATGAGATTGGTGTTCCGGCACATATCAAGGGATATCAGTACTTGAGAGATTCCATCATTATGTCTGTAAGTGATATGGATATGCTGAATTCTATCACAAAAATCTTGTATCCAACGATTGCCAAGAAGCACCAGACCACGCCGAGCCGTGTAGAACGTGCCATAAGGCATGCGATTGAAGTGGCATGGAGCCGCGGAAAGATGGATACGATTGATGAACTGTTCGGATATACGGTTCATAATGGAAAGGGCAAACCTACGAATTCTGAATTTATAGCTCTGATAGCAGATAAAATTCGTTTAGAATATAAAAATATATAAGGATTGCTTTTCATTGGAGGCAAAATGCGGTATAATAGAAAAAATGGCTTTTAATGCTAATGCAGGAGGGTTTTTCTATGAAGAAGATACTATTTGTTGCTTCTGAATGCGTTCCGTTTATCAAAACAGGAGGACTTGCGGATGTTGTGGGTTCGCTTCCGAAATGTTTCGATAAGGAATATTTCGATGTACGTGTGATTGTTCCAAAATACATGTGCATGAAAGAGGAATTCAAGAACCAGATGCAGTACCGGGCCCACTTTTATATGGAAATGAACTGGCGCAGCCAGTATGTGGGAATCCTGGAAATGCAGTATGACGGAATCACCTATTATTTTATTGACAATGAGTATTACTTTGCGGGGCCGAAACCTTATGGGAATATTTATGAGGATATTGAGAAATTTGCATTTTTCTCCCGGGCGGCGCTTTCAGCGCTTCCTGTGCTGGATTTCCGGCCGGATATCATCCATTGCCATGACTGGCAGACCGGTCTGATTCCGGTGTATCTGAAAGACACATTCCAGCAGGGTCCGTTCTTCCGCGGAATCAAGACGGTTATGACCATACATAACCTGAAGTTCCAGGGCGTCTGGGATATGAAAACAGTCAAGGATATCACAGGCCTGCCCAGCTATTTCTTCACGCCGGATAAGCTGGAGGCATATGGGGATGCGAATTATCTGAAAGGCGGTCTGGTATACGCAGACGCCATTACCACAGTAAGCAACACTTATGCAGAGGAAATCAAAACGGCGTTCTATGGTGAAAACCTGGATGGTCTTCTGAATGCACGTGCCAACAGCCTCCGCGGGATTTTGAATGGTATTGATTATGATGAGTACAATCCTGAGACGGATAAGTACATCGCAAAGAATTACAATGCGAAGAACTTCCGCAAGGAGAAAGCGAAAAATAAACGTGCGCTTCAGGAAGAGCTGGGGTTGGAAGTGGATGACAAGAAGTTCCTGATAGGTATCGTATCACGTCTGACAGACCAGAAAGGTTTCGACTTGATTAATTACATGATGGACGAAATCTGCCAGCAGGATCTGCAGATTGCAGTTCTGGGAACGGGTGAAGAGAAGTATGAGAATGCGTTCCGTTACTTTGCATGGAAATATCCGGGGAAGGTATCGGCAAATATTTATTATTCCGAGGCGCTTTCACACAAAATTTATGCAGGCTGCGATGCATTCCTGATGCCGTCCCTGTTTGAGCCGTGCGGCCTGAGCCAGCTTATGAGCCTCCGTTACGGAACCGTACCGATTGTCCGTGAGACAGGCGGCCTGAAAGATACTGTATGGCCGTACAATGAGTTTGAGGGAACCGGGACAGGATTCAGTTTTGCGAACTACAATGCCCATGAAATGTTTAATACAATCAAATATGCCCATTCTGTGTATATTGAGAGAAAGCGTGAGTGGAATAAGATTATTGACAGAGCTATGGCGGCAGATTTCTCCTGGAAAGCATCGGCGATGAAATATCAGGAGCTTTATGACTGGCTGGCAGGTTTCTAGAAACAGTTAGTTTGCGGGAATAAAAACAGCCCCCATACCAAATTTTTGGTATGGGGGCATTTATGATCTTCGGGTTACCGTGTGCTGTATGTCTGCCTGGAAGCAATATCGTCAATCATGCGGAGTTCTTCGTCAGTAAAGGAGTGGATTTCTTCGACAGCCTTCGTGTTTTCAAGAATCTGTGAAGGTTTAGAGGCGCCAATCAGGACACTGGTGATTTCACTGCTGTTGAGAACCCAGGACAGCGCCATCTGTGACAGAGTTTGTCCGCGTTCAGCAGCCAGTGCATTCAGTTCCCGGATAAGGGCAAGGCGTTCCTGGGTGAGGGCGGACTCCTTTAAATAACGGGCGTCAGCTTTGGCGCGGCTGTCCTCTGGGATGCCGTTTAGATAGCGGTCGGTCAGCATTCCCTGGGCGAGAGGGCTGAATGCGATGATGCCCTTTCCAAGTTCACCAGCGGCTTGCTTTAAGCCGTTTTTTTCAATGGTGCGGTCGAAGATAGAATAACGGTTTTGACAGATGATGAAAGGGCAGCGGAGCTCTTTCAGAATCGCAGCGGCTTTCTTTAAGTGTTTGCCGTCATAATTGGACAGACCCACATAAAGAGTTTTTCCGCTCTGTACCGCCTGGGCGAGCGCCCCCATGGTTTCCTCAAGGGGTGTTGAAGGGTCCATCCGGTGGTGGTAAAAAATATCTACATATTCCAGCCCCATACGCGCCAGGCTCTGGTCCAGGCTGGCGAGGAGGGATTTGCGGCTGCCCCAGTTTCCGTAAGGACCCTCCCACATTTCATATCCGGCCTTTGTGCTGATAATTAATTCATCGCGGTAAGCCTGGAAGTTTTCTTTTAGGATAAGCCCTAGGTTCTTTTCGGCGCTCCCAGGTTTCGGACCGTAATTGTTTGCTAAATCAAAGTGGGTGATGCCATGGTCAAAAGCAGTAAAGCAGAGCTGCTTCATGTTTTCATAAGGTGAGTTATCGCCAAAATTGTGCCATAGCCCTAAAGACATGCTTGGCAGACGGAGACCGCTTTCCCCTGACTGGCAGTATATCATTTTATCATAACGTGTTTCAGATGCCTGATACATTTGGAATCCTCCTGATTTTGCTGTTATTGCGTAATAGTTTTTTGATTATGATAACATGGAAGATATGCAAAGTCTAGGTGATTTTGGGAGATGTTTTAGGTATTTCAAAGATACTATTCCATTCCATTTTGCAAAGAATTGAACGTACTGGTTGGAGAAAATGGCGTGGGGAAAACGCATATTATGAAAGTGGCCTATACAGCGTGTCAGTTATGATGTGCCTTTTTCACAGAAAACAGTGATGTTGTTCCGACCGGATCAGTCTATCGTTGGACGGCTTGTGAATAGAAACTGATTTGGATTATACAAATTATAGTGGTTTAAGCACTGGAAAATACCTGCTTTCTTTAGTATAATAATGAAAAACAGTCTCAAGGAGGATAAGTCATGGAACAGGCAAAGGTTTATTTTACGACATTTAAAGCTACGGCGCATGAGAATTTGCTGCAGAAGCTGCACCGTTTGATGAAAACGGCAGGATTTGAGAATATTGATTTTACGGATAAATATGCTGCAATTAAGATTCATTTTGGAGAGTATGGAAATCTGGCGTTCCTGCGCCCGAATTATGCAAAGGTTGTGGCAGATTATGTGAAGGAGCTTGGGGGAAAGCCATACCTTACAGATTGTAATACGCTGTATGTGGGCAGCCGCAAGAATGCGCTGGATCATCTGGATACTGCTTACGTGAACGGATTTTCACCGCTGCAGACAGGATGCCATGTGCTGATTGGAGACGGACTGAAGGGGACGGATGAAACCCTGGTGCCGATAAATGGAGAGTATGTTAAGGAAGCGAAGATTGGACATGCCGTTATGGACGCGGATGTTTTTATTTCTCTTACTCATTTTAAAGGGCATGAGATGGCTGGTTTTGGCGGTGCGCTGAAGAATATCGGTATGGGCTGCGGCTCACGGGCAGGAAAGATGGAGCAGCACTGTGACGGAAAGCCCAGCGTAGACCAGGAGTTATGTGTAGGATGCGGAGCATGCAGCAGGATCTGCGCCCACGATGCACCGCAGATATCCGACAGGAAGGCAGAGATTGACCATGAGAAATGCGTGGGCTGCGGACGTTGTCTGGCAGTCTGTCCGAAAGATGCGATTGCAGCA
Organism: Lachnospiraceae bacterium 46-15; assembly: GCA_041223665.1. GTDB lineage: Bacteria > Bacillota > Clostridia > Lachnospirales > Lachnospiraceae > Hominisplanchenecus_A. The sequence goes on along the minus strand of JBCLQO010000002.1, from coordinate 256,349 downwards.
GACTTCAGTGATTCTATCGCTGTGCTGAATTACAAGATGGCAGAGTACAGCCTGGCTGTGTGCCAGAACCGCCCATGTTTTCATGTATCTCTGATTTGCGATGTGTCCCCGAATTGTGACTGCCATGCGGAGAATGATATTCCGATTATCCCGAATGTGGGGATGCTGGCATCGTTTGATCCGGTGGCACTGGATCAGGCATGTGCGGATTTGTGCAATCAGATGACCCCGGTGAAAGAAAGCATTTTGGGAGAAAATCTGGAAAAACATGGCGCTGATGAGGAGCATGACCATTTCCACATGACACATCCGGACACGGAGTGGAAATCCTGTATTGCCCATGCAGTTAAGATTGGGCTGGGAACGGATCAGTACGAGCTGGTGAAAATATGATGGCAGCTGAGCCTGGCAGGAAATGAAAAACGTTTTGAGGCGGATATGAATGCTTGTTAAAAGGTATTGAGTTTTGGCCGGGGCAGCCGTGGATGGAAGTGTCCCGGCTGTATTATAGTAACAGAGCGCAGACATAAGAGGTGATAAGAGTTGATTGATATTCCAATGAAAATAAAATCTCCGGAAAGCTTGGGAAATATGGCGGCAGCCGTGGGCAGGAGAATTCGTCAGCCGCAGCCGCTTTACCAGATGATGGGAAGCATTATGCAGCCATTTCCACGGACTTCATCAGGGCAGTTTGGGCAGACGTTTCCGGGAGGTACACCGCAGCCACGGCAGGTGCCGCAAGAGCGCGGAACAGCGCAGCCGTGGCAGGCAGCCGAGGGGAGCAGAGCAGCAGAGCCGTGGCAGACAGCCCAGAGAAGCGGGGCAGAGCAGCCGAATCAAGCGCCGCAGCCGTGGCAGACAGCCCAGAGAAGCGGAGCAGAGCAGCCGAATCAAGCGCCGCAGCCGTGGCAGACGGCTCAGAGAAGCGGAGCAGTGCAGTCGAATCAGGCAGCGCAGCCATGGCAGACAGCCCAGAGAAGCGGAACAATCCAGCCGAATCAGGCGCTGCAGCCGAGTCAGACAGCGCAGCCATGGCAGACTGTCCCAGGACGCACGTTGTCTGCGGGGGGCGGCATGAGTCCGGGCGAGATACTGAGAAAAGGGCAGAAACTGTCTTTGACGCGGGAGAATCCGGGTCTTACGGAGGTAGAGGCGAGCCTTGGATGGATAGTTCAAAATCCGGCATGTGATATAGATGCTTCAGCATTTCTTCTGGGAAGCAATGGAAAAGTGGTGGGAGATGAGTGGTTTGTATTTTACGGACAGACTTCGAGCCCGGACGGAAGCGTAGTGCATCACGGGGAGAGCAGGGGTGCGGAGGGGGAAACTCTTAGCATAGACTTAAAAAAACTGCACCCTGGGGTGAAAAGAATTGTTTTTATCCTTACGATTCATGAGGCATTGCGGCAGAGGCTGAATTTCGGGATGGTATCTGATGCGTACATTCAGGTGAGGGACGGGACTGCCGGAAAAGAAATCCTGCGTTTCCGGCTGGATGAGTATTACAGCAATGTGATATCTATGGTGGTGGGAGAGATTTATGAGAAAAACGGTGAGTGGAGGTTTCATGCAGTAGGAAACGGCGTAAACAGGGATTTGGCAGGTCTATGTGAGTTATACGGTGTTCAGGTAGAGTAAAAAGCGGAGGTACAAATGTTAAGATTAGAGGTAGTGAATGAACTGACATTAAAGGTGGAGTCGGACGGATATGGACAGGACGTCCTGTTTACAAAAACAGGCGCTTTTATCGGAGGTGAGTGTCCGGGGAGCAAGAACTTTAAATTTGATAAATGCCTGCTTGGACCAGAGGGAAATCCGATGCAGGCGTTGATGGGACAGATTGGACGCCGGTTTACCGGAGAGAATCTTCCTCTTACGAAGGTTACGATGAACGGGCAGAGTATTACCTATTATGCGAATGAGGAACAGCATGTGGTAGTGGTTCCGCTGCGCCAGGGGGAGACGCTTTCAGTGGAATCCGAGAACCTGCTGGCGTTTACGGAGGACTGCAAATATGGAATCCGTTTTCTTGCGCAGGGCGTCATTTCCCAGAAAGGATGGGCTACATCTACCCTTACAGGAAGAGGACCGAATGCGTATGCCGTAGTGCTTTCTGAGGGAAATCCCATTATTCTTAGTAACGAGCAGAGCGGGGCGACCCTGGAGGCAGACCCGGATGCGGTGGTATGCTGGACAGGGGCAGACCCAAGTTTTGAACTGGCCATGTCCTGGAAAAATCTTCTTGGTTCCAGAGGGGCGTCTGGAGAGAGCTATATGTTTCAGTGGACGGGGAACCAGAGGGCATCTGTCCTGATTCAGCCGAAGGAGAGAAATTCAGGGGTGAACCTTGGAATGGATGGGGGAGATTCCGGACGGCGTGCGTCAAGGCAGACCTGGGGAGGAAGATAGGTTATGGATAAAGGCTGTTGAATTTTGTGTATACAGCTGTCAGATGAAACAGGATACAAGACAAATATGCAGAAAGGAAATGAGACAGACGTATCTGCCCTCATTTCCTTCCATACTGAGCGGCTCTGAGAAGGGGCCGCTATTTTAAAAGTTTCATCATCATGCGGATTTTTTCGATTTTTGCAATTTCTTCAGGGGATTTTCCCATTTTCAGTACTTCTATGATAGTATCTGTCTCATCCGGAGAGAAGGTCATTCCGTTCGAGCGTGATTGTGAAGCGGCCGCCATCAGAAATGGCAGAAGTTCGTTCTGTTTCTTGTCTGCTGTCTGCTCAGACATGGACATGAGCATCTGCAGCTTTGCGGGATCGATATTCTTCAGGTTCGGATTGTTCATCCAACTGGTATCACTCATAAAAATCTCCTTTCAGGCATTGGGGATATCGTTTGCGAACATGGATTGGCACGTTTCAAACATAGCCTGCTGTTCTGGCGTCAGGAGGTTTTTCAGCATGTCGGGATTTTGGTCGGCATTCTGCATGACGCCAAACAGTTCCATCATCTGCATCAGGCCGGAGAGCTGGTCAAGGGTATTTAGCTCTTCCTGGCTGCAGAAGCAGCGGATGTCCTGAAGCATGTCGGAAAGCGGGACATTCCCTGTATCTGCGGAGCAGGCGCTCATATCAGGAGAGGACTGGTAAAACCCAAGGATGTTTGTAAGTTCTGACGCTTTGGCGTAGAGAGCCATAATCTGCTGCGCAGGCTGAGGCAGATAAGGGATTACCGCTTTCATCATCAGCAGATGGTTTCCGTTCGCTATCTGGTCTATGGCTGGAAGTACCTTTAATGTATCTTCAAGCATGGAAACACTCCTTTGGCCGTCATTGGTTTTTCCTTAATCTATATGTAGACGCTGGTGAAATCATACCATCTTTTCTGCAATATACATATATTAATAAGGGAAACACCATGAAAGGAGAGGACTGATGAAGCTTAAGCTGATTAAGGAAGGGAATGCTTTTTATGAAGTAGATGAAGAGTGTATAGAGAGGAAACGGCGGGAAGAAAAGCCGGAAGAAGAATACATCTATGAAGAACAGAGAGAAGATACGGATTAGAGCGGCGTCTGCCGCGCATAAGGAAAGCCCCTTTCGGGGCTTTCTTTTCAAAATTAGCATCCGCAGAAGCCGTTGCCGCATCCGCCGCAAAGCAGCAGGAGTACGATAATGATGCAGCAGTTGTCACCGCCGAAACCGCATCCGCTGTTGCCGCAGCCATTGCCGCATCCGCAGCAGGAGAGCAGGATAATCAGCCAGATGATAGAGTTGTTGTTTCCAAGACCGAAACCACATCCATTACCACATCCGTTATTGCATCCGCTCTGTGCTCCTTCACATCCGCATCCACAGTTTGTTGCTGCTAAATCACTCATGTTTTGTTCCTCCATGTTTGTTGAGTACACTTTATATTATGTGAAGGGGCTTGTTTGGGTTACCGATTCATGAGATTCAAAAAAATTTGATAAACATTCAGCGTACCGTAGCCCCACTCACGGTTTGGAAAGAGGTATTGGGGATTCCGGTCAGCGCCCCGTATTAGGAGGCTTTGTATCTCCTGACTTGTGAAAATACGGTCGGGCTGATGCTCGGCACCCCAGTTTACGAGCAGCGCCACGGCTCCGGCTGTGATGGCAGCAGCAGCGCTGGAACCCGTATAGGCGCCGTAGCTGCCGCCGATTTCAGGGGAAAATACATTGACTCCCGGAGCGGCGATATTAGGTTTTATTTTTCCGTCCCGGGTATATCCGCGGCTGGAATTAATATACAGGCTGCCGTTATAAGCATTGTAGGTGCTTACGGTGATAACGTCTATGTTGTCTGAAGGAGTCGTCAGCGTTGTGTCCGGATTGGGAGACAGGAACGTGGTGCTGTCGGAAATCAGGCCCTTGATAGGGAGCCACATATGGAAGGCTCCGTTGATAGCCACGTCACTGTATGTCTGAACAGTCCAGATTCCGGGCGTAGGGTTTTTGAAACGGAGAAGGATTAATTCATTTCCTGTAGCAGCCTCCACAATTTCGTAATACAGTTCAATAACGGTTTTCTCCAGAGTGAAACGGATGGTGGTACTTTGGCTGAGCCGGGCAGGAATCCGTGCGATGGTTTCACCGAGGGGAGATATGATTCCAACAGAATAGAGGTCAGGAGGATTTCCCCAAAGTTCTACAGAAAAGCCCGTGTCGGAGGCGTCTACCAGGATTTCCACATTCTGCGGCGTCTGGGATGGCTGGGATGGTTCGAATTTTCCATAGTAATGATGTCCGGCCCCGGCTTCGTTTCCGGCAGCGACGACGATGTAGCATCCGGTAAAGCCGGAGTAGTATGTTAGAACCTGAGCCAGCGGGGAACTTCCAGTGTGGCTTCCCTGGGTAGAACCCAGCCCCAGACAGATGACGACAGGCTTTTTTAACTCATTGCCCACAGCAAGCAGGTAGCGTATGGCCATCATGATGTCTGTCTCTTGAAAAGCAGGGGATTCTTCTTTTATTAAGTAAAAATCTATCAGGTTCTGTTTGGCGGGCTTTAATTTTACTACGGCGATATCAGATTCAGGGGCAGCGCCCGTAAAATCACGGGTGGCATCCGGGCTTCCGGCGGCAATGCCTGCGCTTACTGTACCGTGGCCGTTTTCGTCACGGCTGGGCACCACGGAAAAAGGATCGTTCAAAGAAAGCGCTTCATTGAGCTGCTGCTCCGTATATTCAGAGCCATAGAAAATATTTTTCGGCGCGGTGCCGGTCTGGATGGTTTGATCCCAGATACGCACGATACGGGTGCGTCCGTCGGAATGCCGGAAAGCGGGCAGGGTGTAGTCTATTCCCGTGTCAATAATGCCGATGATAACATCCCTTCCTTTATAGTTCAGCAGAGGCTGTGTCTGCATCTGAAGAATGCCGGAGACTTCCAGGCTGGTAGTGTCTAGTGTTGTGAAGAGCTTTGGGATAGAATAGTATCCGGTAACTTCCATAGGATTTTTGGGAAAAAGATTCCTGCGCACATGTACCATGCCGAATCCGCCGCCGAAAGCCTGCGCCCCGAACTGCTGAAATTGTGCAGTCCATTGTTCGGGGCTTGACCGGAAAGTCCGGATAATATCCAGATAGTCATTTGATAAAATCAGTTCTCTCAATTCATTTTCTTCCATAAAACCTCCTCGTCTGCGATATATAGTACATCATATGCTGGAACGGCTTCGGCATTTCAGCATATACTATTAAAAAAACCGGAAATGAGAATATGAATCGAGTGCGTGCCGCAGTAGGTGCGGATATGGCGTACCGGAGGGGAATCCGCGGACAGGGAATCGGAGTGGCGGTGCTGGATACGGGCATCAGTTTTCACCCGGACTTTCACCGCCGGATTGTGGGCTTCCGGGACTTTTTAGCGGGACGGAGAGAATGCTATGATGACTGTTCACACGGCACACATGTGTGCGGGATTTTAGGCGGGAACGGTGCTGCTTCGTCAGGAAAATACCGGGGAATTGCCCCGGAGTGCCATTTTGTAGGGGTTAAGGTGCTGGACAGAAGAGGGAACGGCAATAAAGAAGAGGTGCTGCGGGGGATTGACTGGGTAATACAGAACAGGCACGCGTATGACATCCGTATCCTCAATATTTCGGTAGGGACGGTGCGGGAGAGCGCATCTATGGATATGCAGCTGATCAATATGGTAGAGCGCGCCTGGGATGCGGGGCTGGTAGTGGTAGTGGCGGCCGGGAATATGGGGCCGGAGCCTATGAGCATCACTGTGCCGGGGAACAGCCGGAAAGTGATTACCGTAGGTGCGTCGGATGACTGTGCCCATGTGAGGGGAAGCGGGGTAAAGCCCTGCTATTCTGGGCGGGGACCGACCGGAGAGTGTATCTGCAAGCCAGATATTACCGCGCCGGGTTCCATGATTACTTCGTGCAATGCCGTGATGCGGGGGAATCCCGGATATTATGCGGTAAAAAGCGGCACATCGATGGCTACGCCCATCGTGTCAGGCTGCATCGCATTGCTGCTGTCCAGAGAGCCCCAGCTTACGAATGTACAGGTGAAAATGCGCCTGAGGGAAACGGCGGTTGATTTGGGGCTTCCCAGGTATCAGCAGGGCTGGGGACAGATTCATGCGGGAAAACTTCTTAGGATTTAGTGTTGCGAAAAATACAAAATTGATTTACTATAGTACGAGAGCAAAAGGCAGTCAGAATACGAGGAGGATACAATGGAAAAAATAAGAATGACAACACCATTAGTAGAGATGGACGGCGACGAGATGACAAGGATTCTCTGGCAGATGATAAAGGATGAGCTTCTGCTTCCCTTTATTGATTTGAAAACGGAGTATTATGATTTGGGGCTGGAGCATCGGAATGCAACGGATGACCAGGTGACATTCGACAGTGCGTATGCTACAAAGAAATACGGCGTTGCGGTGAAATGCGCGACGATTACACCGAATGCTGCCCGTATGACAGAGTATGATTTGAAGGAAATGTGGAAGAGCCCGAATGGAACCATCCGTGCAATCCTGGACGGGACGGTGTTCCGTACCCCGATTGTCGTCAAAGGGATTGAGCCGTGTGTGAAAAACTGGAAGAAACCGATTACGCTGGCAAGGCATGCGTATGGGGATGTGTATAAGTCCGTGGAGCTGAAAGCAGGCGGTCCTGGAAAAGCAGAGCTGGTGTTTACTGCCGAGGATGGTACAGAGACGAGAGAGCTGATTCATGAGTTTAAAGGAGCCGGTGTGCTTCAGGGGATGCATAATACAGAGGCTTCCATTACAAGCTTTGCAAAAAGCTGTTTTAACTATGCACTGGATACGAAGCAGGATTTGTGGTTTGCGACGAAAGACACGATTTCTAAAAAGTATGACCACACATTTAAAGATATTTTCCAGGAGATTTTTGACAAAGAATATAAGGAAAAATTTGAGCAGGCAGGAATCACGTATTTCTACACACTGATTGATGATGCAGTAGCCCGTGTGATGAAAGCAGAGGGCGGCTTTATCTGGGCATGTAAGAACTATGACGGCGATGTGATGAGCGATATGGTATCGTCTGCATTCGGCTCTCTGGCAATGATGACCTCCGTACTGGTTTCACCGGATGGGAATTTTGAGTATGAGGCCGCTCACGGCACGGTACAGCGCCACTACTATAAGCATCTGAAAGGGGAAGAGACGTCCACAAACTCTGTGGCAACGATTTTTGCCTGGACAGGCGCGCTGCGCAAGAGAGGTGAACTGGATGAGATTCCGGAACTGGCCGCGTTTGCGGACAAGCTGGAAGCAGCTACCGTAAAGACCATTGAGGATGGGAAGATGACAAAAGATTTGGCGCTGATTACTTCGATTGAAAATCCAACGGTGCTGAATAGTGAAGAATTTATCCGGACAGTGCGGGAAGAGCTGGAGAAGAGTTTGTAGGAAACGAAAGATATGATGAAAAAAAGAACGCTTTCAGGGATAAAACCTGGAGGCGTTCTTTTGCAGACGGAGTATTGCCTGCTTGAATCCTTTTCACCGTCCTTTTTGGATGAATGGAATTTGCCGCCGGCTCGTTACTCTGCCAGTGTCTCCCACATTTCATAGAGCACTTCTAGTTCTTCGGCAATCGCCGCTTTTTCTGTGCTGAGTTCCATGCATTTTGCGACATCGGTAAATACTTCTTCACGCTCCATTAGTGCGTCAATTTCGGAATCGCGGGTTTCCAGCTCGTGGATGCGTGCTTCAGTCTTTTTCAGGTCATTCTGCTTTTTGCGCAGGAGCGCCTGTTCTTCTTTTTTCTGCTGCCAGGAGAGTTTGGCATCGCTGGCTTTTTCCTTGCCTGCTGCTTCTGCCGCCTGGGGAGCATAAATTTGTGTCAGTTCTTCTTTCTTTTCCAAATAGTAGTCGTAGTTTCCGATATAGTTTACCAGGGTGTTTCCGGTCAGTTCCAGGATGCGGGTTGCAGTCTGATTGATGAAGTAGCGGTCGTGGGATACGTAAAGCACGGTTCCGGTATAACTGTTTAGGGCATTTTCCAGAATCTCTTTGGAGGTGATGTCCAGGTGGTTTGTCGGCTCGTCCAGAATGATAAAGTTTGCTTCGGAGAGCATCAGCTTTGCCAGAGAGACGCGCCCACGCTCGCCGCCGCTCAAATCGGAAATCCGTTTGAATACATCATCGCCTGTAAAAAGGAAAGCGGCCAGCACGTTGCGAATCTGTGTGTTGGTCAGTGTAGGATAAGCGTCGGACAGCTCTTCAAACATAGTTTTTTCCATATGGAGCACATGGTGTTCCTGGTCGTAGTATCCGATTTTAACTTTGCTGCCCAAGGTGAAACGTCCGGTGTCAGCGGGGAGAACCTGGTTGATGATTTTCAGCAGGGTAGTTTTGCCTGTCCCGTTATTTCCGATAACCGCCACCCGCTCGCCGCGCTTGATTTCAAAATTTAAGCCGGTAAACAGATGATTTTCGCCAAAACTTTTGGAAAGTCCTTCTACCGTGAGTACGTTGTTTCCACTTACGGTGCGCGGCTCCAGTTTGATACGGATTTCGTCGTTGATTTCAACGGGCTTTTCCAGGACTTCAATCTTTTCCAGCATTTTTTCCCGGCTTTCTGCCCGTTTAATGGACTTTTCCCGGTTGAAGGATTTGAGCTTTGTAATGACCTCTTGCTGATGTTTGATTTCCTGCTGCTGATTCATCCAGGCTTTTAGCGCATTATCCCGGAGCTGCTTTTTCTTTTCAGCATAAGCAGAGTAGTTTCCTGAGAATGTGGTGACATGCCCATTATCAATCTCTACGACCTTCGTGACAACACGGTTCAGAAAATAGCGGTCATGCGCTACGATAATCACGGCGCCAGGATAACCCAGGAGATAGGTTTCCAGCCAGGCGATGGAGTTCATGTCCAGATGGTTGGTAGGTTCGTCCAGAAGGATAATGTCAGGTTTCGAGAGTAGCAGCTTACCCAGCGCTACCCGGGTCTTCTGGCCGCCTGAAAGAGTTTCTACTTTTTTTGAAAACTCATCTTCTTTGAAGCCAAGTCCCTTGAGTACGCCTGCCAGTTCGCTCTGGTAAGCGTATCCGTCCCGGCGTTCAAATTCTGTGCTTAATCGGTTATAGGATTCCAGAAGCTGTGTCAGGGCATCCCCCTGAAGGGTTTTCATCTCAAGTTCCATGCTGCGGATGGTTTCTTCCATAGTAATGAGGTCACGTTTCACCTCAAGCAGTTCTTCGTAAATCGTGTTACCGGAAGAGACTGCTTCATGCTGCGCCAGATAACCGATGGTTGTCCCTTTGGCGAGGATAACCTCGCCGGAATCAGCGGGCAGCTCACGCATGATAATTTTTAAAAGTGTAGATTTTCCAGCGCCGTTGATGCCCACGATAGCAGTTTTTTCACGCTCCTCCACATGAAAGGATGCGTTTTTTAGAATTTCGTTTGTCCCGAAGGCTTTGTTTATATTTTGACATGCTAAAATCATGGCTGTTCCGTCCTTTGTGTAGTATTTTGCAACAGTTCAAGCAAGTCTTTGTTTTGCACTTGCTGCAAAGACTGTAAGAATATGATTCAGGAGTGCAAAAATTCCATTGCGAAGCGATGTTTAATGAATTTTTGCATACAGCAGGCCAGCTTTAGCTGACCTGCTACAGTATTTTATCATAAACCTTGAAAATACACCAGAGTTTCTTGCGAGATGCCGGCGCAGAGAAAAGTTACTTGCCACCAATGGATAGATAGTGCTATACTAATGAAAGAAATTCGCCATGATAAGATATAAACGATAGGTACAGGTGGAAGAGTTGAAGAGAAGGATTGAACAGCTGCTGAATGGAATATTTGAGTATGAGGCTCCCAGGCTTGTGATTTCCCAAGAGGAAATCCGCGCGGTGCTCCGAAAGGGCAGGACGTTTCGGGGGGAATTCCGGGTGGAGAGTGCAGACAAACGGAAAGTCAAAGGCTTTATCTATGCGGACAGTCCCCGTATGGCGTATGAGCCTTCAGATTTTAATGGAATTTCTGAGAAAATCGTGTATGAGCCTGATATTACGGGCATGGAGGAAGGGGATGTGCTGGAAGGTGCGTTTACCATCTGCTCGGAGCTGGGGGAATATAGGATTCCTTACCATATTGAGATTGCCCGGAGCATGGTGAAGACTTCTACGGAAGTGATTGACAGCCCGGAAGATTTCCAGAAACTTGCCCGGGAGGACTTTCAGAAGGCGTATCCTGTTTTCGTGTCGGAGGGATTTCGGAAAATGCTGGAGAGGGAAAAGCCGGAATGGATTCCTCTGTATGAAGGACTGCGCACACAGGCATCAGGCTATGCGGATATGGAAGAGTTTCTGGTGGGAATCCATGCGAAGGACGTGGTAAATCTTGCACTGGAAAAGCCAGAGGCGTACTTTGAGGGGCTTGGGCAGACCCAGAAGGAATCGGCAGTGCTTTCAAAGGACGGCTGGGGGTTTCAGAAACTGGATATTTGTACAGATGCGGAGTTTCTGGAAGTAGAGCGTCCGGTGGTTACAACGGATGAATTTATTGGGAGCACTTACCGCCTGGATTATCTGATCTACCCGGACAGGCTTCACAAAGGGAAGAATTACGGAAAGATTTTTGTAAAAAGCCCTTACCAGACATTGTGCTTTGAGGTAACTGTGGCAAGGAATGCCGAAAACGGCCCGTCAGGACAGCGGCATGAGCAGAAGGTAAGGATAAAGCGTCTGATGGAGCGGTATGTAGAGTTCCGGCTTCGCAGGCTCAGCCTGAAAAAGTGGGTGGACAGTTCGCTGGCGGACTTAAAAGCTTACAGGAATGCGGGCGGCGCACATCCTATGCTGGAGCTGTACCGGGCGCATCTTCTCTTTGCGGCAGGACGGGAAGATGAGGCGTGCATCCTCCTTACAGAGTTTGAGGGAGAGCGCGGAAGGATGGAGAAGCCGGAAGTCAGGGGCTACTACCTGTATTTGACGACATTTTATAATAAAGACAGAGTTTATGTAGACTATGTGGAAGAGACTCTTTTGGAGCTGCTTCACCAGGACAGGGAAAACTGGAAGCTGCAGTGGCTGCTGCTGTATCTCCAGGAAAGCCTGATTTCACGTCCGGCAGATAAGCTCGAAGCCATCCGCAGCCAGTTTCTTTATGGGTGCCGGAGCCGCATCATGTATCTGGAGGCTTACGGGCTTATTGAGAAAAGGCCGGGAATGCTTAAGAAACTGGGAGAATTTGAGGTGAGCCTGCTGCATTTTATCTGCCGGGAAGGGCTTTTGGATGAAGAAATTATCCGGCATATCACGGATTTGGCGGCGCGGGAGAAGAAGTATTCGAAGCATCTGTATGATATTTTGAAACAGTGTTATGAGGAGCAGCCTTCGGGGAACCTGTTAAAAGTTATCTGCAGCTTGTTGATTAAAGGGGATAAGGACGGAAAAGAATATTTTTCATGGTATGAGGCTGCGGTAGAGTCGGATATCCGGCTTACCGGTCTGTACGAGCATTATGTGAATTCCATGGGAGCAGGCTGTCAAAAGCCTCTGCCGCGGATGATTAAGATGTATTTTTCATATAATAATACGCTGAACTACCAGAAAAAGGCGGCGGTGTATGCGAATGTAATAGAACATCGGGAAGATGATATGCGCACGTTTGAGAACTATCAGCCGACGATCGAAAAGTTTATGGTGGAGCAGCTGGAGGCGGGGCATATCAACCGAAGCCTGGCATTGATTTATCAGACGTTTCTGAATGCGTCTGTCCTGAACCGCTGGATAGCGGAGCATCTGGCAAGGGTGATTTTCACTTGCGAAGTGCGCTGTGACAGCCCGAATGCCCGCTATGTGGTAGTGGTTCACCGTGAGCTTGAGCATGAGCAGCGGGCGGCGTTGCTGGGCGGAAAGGCTGAGGTGAAGCTGTTTACAGAAAATTATCAGATTTTTATTGAGGATGACAGGGGGAACCGCTGTACGGTTTCACTGCCGTATGAGACGGAGAAGCTTTTGGAGAGCAGCGAGCTTCTGACACTCTGCCGGAATATGTCGTCGGAGTGCCCGGAGATTCTTCTGAATATCTGCGGGGCGGCAGCGGGAGAGCACGCTGTCGGGGAAAAGAATGTAAAGAGCTTCTGGAAACTTTTGGATGTCAGCGGTATCCGGGAGGGATATAAGGAGGCCGTGCGTAGGGAGCTTTTGGACTATTATTACGGAAATCCAAAATCTGCGTCCCTGTATGAATTTCTGCATGGAATCAGCCTGGAAAAATTTTTCCAGACGGATAAACGGAAGCTTCTGGGAATGCTGGCGGCGGAAGGAATGTGCAGTGAGGCATTTGCCCTGGTGAGCACTTATGGGGCGGAGGGAGCGGAGCTTGGCTCTCTGGTGCGGATATGCAGCCGGAATGTGCTGAGCAGGGAATATGAGGCGGATGATATGCTGATATCTGTCTGCTGGTATTGCTTTGGGCATGAGAAATATGACGAAACCCTGCTGTCTTATCTTCTGAAACATTATGACGGCCCTATACAGGATATGAAGCGTCTCTGGAAAGCAGGAAAACAGTTTGAGCTGGACACTTACAGGCTGGAGGAGAAGATTCTTCTGGTGCTGGTTTTCATGCGCTGCGGTACGGAAGAGACAGAGGAAATTTTTGATTCTTACCGGAAGAATATGGGGAAAAAGCCGTTGATATCGGCATATGTCATCTATCGCGCATATGAGTATTTTGTGCGAGGGCTTCCTGTCAGCGCTCCAGTGTTTGGTTATATTGAGAGGGAGTATGAGAGGGGGCAGGAAATGCAGGATGTATGCCTGCTGGCGCTGCTGCGGTTCTATGCGGCACAGCCTTCCCTGACGGACAAGCAGGAAGGGAATGTGCAGAAGCTTTTAGAGGAATTTTATTACAGGGGGATGCCTTTTGCATTCTACAGGGATTTCCCGACAGAGTTAATCCGCCCCTTCCAGCTGCAGGATAAGAGTTATGTGGAGTATCGGGCGAATCCAGGGGCATCCGTGACGCTGACCTGGCATGTAGAAAGACAGGGCGGCGGGAAAACCAGGAAGAGTTCAGAGCTGATGAAGGACGTTTATCAGGGCGTGTTTGTAAAGGAATTCACCCTGTTTTATGGGGAAACTGTTCATTATAAGATACGTGAGGATTTTGGCGGGACAAAACGGGAGACGGAGTCTATGATGCTTTCCTGGGACGCCAGGGGAAACATGGAGGGCGATACGCGCTATGATTTAATTAACCGTCTGGCGAAGGCGGTGTCCGATAAGGACAAACGGGCAGCCAGGGACGTGATGCAGCTCTATTTTGAACAGGAATGCCTGGCAAAGCATATTTTCCCGAATAATGAATAGTTCGGAGGTAAATCGGAGGCGAATATGGCAATGGATTTTAACGAGGTAATCATAGGCTTTGATTTGGGGCGGGATTCCTCTGTACTTACTTTTTACCATCAGAATAATACGGAGCCTAAGACGGTCAGTTCGGTACCAGGGGAGGAGAAGTATCAGATTCCTACACCGAGAGACTTGTTTCCACTGATTGAACAGAAAGTGGAGCTGGGAGCGGCGCTGTTGTCGAATTTTTTTAAAGTGTGCTTTGAAAAACTTTCGGCGGTGGGGCCTATGAGCGGGGCTGTGGTGATGGTGACAATGGCGGAGATGCGCCAGGACTGGGTGCAGGCAATCCGGCAGGCTCTGGAGATGCTGGGAATCCCGAAAGACAAGGTTTACCTCCAGGATTATCTGGAGAGTTTCTACTATTATGCGCTGAGCCAGAAAAAGGATTTGTGGCGCTATAAGGTGGGGCTGTTTTCTTACGAGGGAGATTTTATCACTGGATATGAGCTGCATATCAATGGAAAGACGAAACCGGCTATGGTGTCCGTGAAGAACCGGGGGCGTATCTGCCTGGATGAAAAGACGCGGGGAAGCCGCAAACCGGAGCACTGGAAGCGTATGAAGGACGTGCGTTTTCTGGAACATGCGAAGAAGGTGATGGGGACGGATGCGTATTCCACGGTTTATCTGGTAGGAGACGGTTTCGACCAGAGCTGGGAGCAGGAATCCCTCAAATATCTGTGCAGCAGGCGGAAGGTGTTTTTGGGACGGAACCTGTACTCGAAGGGAGCGTGCTATGGGGCGATGAGCCTTTCGGGAATGAAACCTTTGGGGAATTATATCTATGCAGGGCCGGATATGATTGAACACAATGTGGGAATGAAGATGTTCAAGCGGGGGATAGAGAGCCGCGTGGATATGATAAACGCCGGAATTAATTATTATATGGCATATTTTGAATGTGAATTTATTTTGGACGGCACGGATGAGCTGGTATTTTTTACCCGGAGCATACATGGTGAGAACATGGCTCATAAGGTGCGGCTGACTGATATTCCCAAACGGCCGAACCGGGCGACCAGGATACACATGGAGATAACTTTTACGGCAAAAGACAAGTGCCGGATAAGGCTTGAGGACATGGGGCTTGGCGAGCTGCATAAGAGTTCGGGAAAAAAATGGGAAGCAGTGATTGAGCTGTAAAAGGAGGCGTGGGCAATGAGCGGCTATCATTTGTGTCAGGTGAAGAAGGCGGAGCGTCCTTATTATATTGAGAGTATCAGCACGAATATTTACACAATAGAGGAATTGTGTTTTTATCTGCAGCAGAATATCTATCTGGTGGACAGTTCCATTATGAATGAAGAGCTGTGCCGCTGGGTAGGGGAAGAGTTGGGGCTGAAAAAGCTGTGCCGGAAGCTTACAGAACGTTTAGAGGAGGCTCAGCACGGCAGCATGGCGGGGTTTCTACTGCCTATTTTTAAGGAAATCGGATATCTTTCACCGGAGGAATACCGCCAGGTGCAGGAACAGATTTCCGGCATTGAAATTCAGCCGGCGGATTTGCGGAGAAAGATAAAGGCGGATTATCTGATGAAATATGGGATGTACGGGAATGCCATCCGGGAGTATTGCCGTATTTTAAAGGACAGGAATCCGGGGAACCTTGGAATCCAGTTTTATGCCTCGGTGCTGGACAGCATGGCGGCGGGGTACGGGCATCTCTTTCTTTTTGAAGAAGCGGCGGACTGTCTGTGGCAGTCTTACGGGATTGTGAAATCGGCGCAGACGTTGAACCGTTATCTTTCGGTGCTGCCCCTGTTTTTGGACAAGGAAGCGTACAAGGCGAGGCTGCAGGAGATTTCCGTGACGCGGGCGCAGATTGACAGGATTGAGGCGAAGAATGCGAAATACATACGGGAAGAAGTACCGAAGCTTTTGAAAGAGTGGGATGCGGAAAAATTTCTGGAGCAGCAGAAGAAAGAGTACTGTAAAAGCGCATGCAGTTAAAAACGGCAGTTGACAGTTCTTCTAATGTATGCTAGTATGATTTTGCTGATTTAGCATGGTAGAGTGCTCAATTGGTAAAGACACATACCTATACATAATATGGAGGAGAATTTATTATGAAGAAGAGAATTATCAGTGCGATGCTGATTGCAGCGATGGCAGCAGTTATGACGGCAGGATGCGGAGCAAAAGAGGAAGCTCCGGCAACGGAGACAGCTGCAGCAGCCGGAACAGAAGAGGCAGTGAAATTAGAGGATGATACAGACGCTCCAGAGTCAGAAGCGGCAGGGACAGAAAAGTCAGGCGATACGTTTACGGTAGGCTTTGACCAGGACTTCCCGCCTATGGGGTTTGTGGGCGAGGACGGCGAGTTTACAGGCTTTGATTTGGAGCTGGCAGCAGAGGTGGCAAAGCGTCTCGGCAAGGAAATCGTATACCAGCCAATCGCATGGGATGCGAAGGACATGGAGCTTGAGTCAGGCACGATCGACTGTATCTGGAATGGATTTACCATGAACGGACGTGAAGATTCCTATACCTGGAGCGAGCCATACATGAAGAATAATCAGGTGTTTGTAGTGAAAGCAGATGCAGGCATCAGCACAAAAGCAGATCTGGCAGGAAAGGTTGTAGATGTACAGACAGATTCCAGCGCAGAGGCAGCTTTAAAGGATGATGAAGAACTGATGAACTCTTTCGGCCAGCTTGTAACCGTGGCAGATTATAATACAGCATTTATGGATCTGGAATCCGGTGCAGTAGATGCGATTGCCATGGATGATGTAGTGGCGAGCTATCAGATTGAGCAGAGGCAGGTGGACTTCGTAGTGCTGGATGAGACACTGGCGGCAGAAGAGTACGGCATCGGTTTTAAGATGGGCAATGAAGAACTGCGCGACCAGGTACAGGATACGCTGAAAGATATGGCGGCAGACGGTACGCTGGCAGAGATTTCAAACAAGTGGTTTGGCAAGGATATTACAACAATCGGTAAATAAATACAGCTATATCAGGGCTGCTGTAAAAGCGTTTTTGCAGCAGCCCTTTTTACGGTAAGTGCGGAGGAAGAGAAGATGGATTATGGGATGATGCTTTCGAAACTGGCAGGCGGGATGCTGACAACTGTTTCGATATTTGGGCTGACGCTGCTGTTTTCCATGCCCCTTGGCATGGTGATTGCTTTCGGCAGGATGTCAAAGAATAAAATAGTACGTAACGTTACAAAGATTTACATATCAATTATGCGCGGCACGCCCCTGATGCTTCAGGTAATGGTGGTTTATTTTGGACCATATTATCTGTTTGGAATTCCGATTGCATCCTCCTATCGGTTTATCGCGGTAATTATCGGGTTTGTGCTGAATTATGCAGCGTATTTTGCTGAAATTTACAGGGGCGGTATCGAGTCCATGCCTGTAGGACAGTATGAGGCGGCCGCATTGCTGGGATATACGAAAAGGCAGACATTTCTGCGCATCATACTTCCGCAGGTGATTAAGCGGATTATCCCGTCGGTGACGAATGAGGTGATTACGCTGGTCAAGGATACTTCCCTGGCTATGGTAATTGCAGTGAGCGAAATGTTTACTATCGCGAAGGCGCTGGCTTCCTCCAGCACCAGCATGATTCCGTATGTGGCAGCCGGGATTTTCTACTATGTATTTAATTTCCTGGTGGCCTGGGTGATGGAGAAAATAGAGGATAAGCTAAGCTATTACAGATAGGGGGGAGAGATATGAAGCTGTTGGAAATGAACCATGTAAAGAAGAAATTCGGCGATTTGGAAGTGTTGAAAGATATTTCTGTTACAGTGGAGGAAGGGCAGGTGCTGGCAATCATCGGGCCGTCCGGTTCCGGGAAGTCTACGCTGCTGCGGTGTGCCACGATGCTGGAAACAATGGATGACGGCGAGATGTATTATCTGGGTGAGCAGGCGGCCAGGAGTGAAGGCGGAAAGGCTGTGTATGCGAAGCAGGCAGAGCTTCGGAGAATGCAGGGATATTATGGGCTGGTATTTCAGAACTTTAATCTGTTTCCCCATTTTT
Organism: Lachnospiraceae bacterium 46-15; assembly: GCA_041223665.1. Classification (GTDB taxonomy): domain Bacteria; phylum Bacillota; class Clostridia; order Lachnospirales; family Lachnospiraceae; genus Hominisplanchenecus_A. The sequence goes on along the minus strand of JBCLQO010000002.1, from coordinate 238,504 downwards.
CCGTGCTGAAAAATGTGATGGACGCGCCGCTCCATGTACAGAAGCGGGACAGGACAGAGGTAGAAAAGCAGGCGCGGGGACTGCTGGATAAAATGGGGCTTGGGGATAAAGCGGACGCTTATCCGTATCAGCTTTCCGGCGGGCAGCAGCAGCGTGTATCCATTGCCAGGGCGCTGGCCATGAATCCGAAAATCCTCTTTTTTGATGAACCGACTTCTGCGCTGGACCCGGAGCTGACCGGGGAAATTTTAAAGGTAATCCGGGATTTGGCGGCGGAGCATATGACGATGGTGATTGTTACCCATGAGATGAATTTTGCCCGGAATGTGGCGGATCACATTATTTTCATGGAGCACGGGGTCATCGCAGAACAGGGAACGCCGGAGGAGCTGTTTCACTCAGACAACCAGAGGATGCGGGAATTTCTGGGAAAATTTGAATAGGAATAAAGGTTTTCTGCAACTTGGAACTTGCTTTATGTGATACATTGTTATATACTTGTAAATGTTTGGAACAGATACATACATGATAACTCAAGAAAGACAGGTGGATTTCAATATGGAAAAAAAAGAGCTGCTTTATGAGGGAAAAGCAAAGAAAGTTTATTTGACAGACGACCCGGATGTGTTGATTGTGGATTACAAAGATGATGCGACTGCATTCAACGGGCTGAAAAAGGGTACGATTGTCGGAAAAGGTGTTGTAAATAACCGAATGACGAATCTTGTTTTCCGGAAGCTGGAGAGTGAGGGAGTCCCGACCCATTTTGTAGAAGAGCTGAGCGACAGGGAGACGGCCGTAAAGAAGGTGGAGATTGTTCCGCTGGAGGTTATCATCCGGAATGTGGCAGCCGGAAGCTTTTCAAAGAGGCTTGGCGTGCCGGAGGGGACGAAGTTCAAAGCTCCCACCATTGAGTTTAGTTATAAGAATGACGACTTGGGCGACCCGCTGATTAATGATTACTTTGCGATTGCGATGGAGCTGGCGACCAGGGAAGAGATTGATACGATTACAAGGTATGCGTTTAAGGTGAATGAAGTCCTGAAAGCATATTTTATGGAAGCGAATATTGAACTGATTGACTTTAAAATCGAATTTGGACGTTACCATGGGCAGATTATCCTGGCGGATGAGACTTCACCGGATACCTGCAGGCTGTGGGACGCAGAAACCCATGAGAAACTGGACAAGGACCGTTTCAGAAGGGATCTTGGAAATGTAGAGGAAGCATATAACGAAGTGTTTAAACGTCTGGGGTTATAAAAGCAGAGAGGCACAGAAATAGCAGCAGCTACGTCTGTGCCTTGCTCTTGTGAATGCGGCAGGATGGCAAGGCTGACAGGGCTGCAGCGCGGCAGAAGGTTTCAGGCACGGACGGAGTGATGGATATGCAGGAAATACATGAACAGAATATAGAAACAGATAAATTGAAAGAGGAATGCGGCGTATTCGGCATTTATGATTTTGACGGCAATGATGTGGCATCGACGATTTATTATGGGCTGTTTGCCCTGCAGCACCGGGGGCAGGAGAGCTGTGGCATAGCCGTGAGCGATACCCGCGGTCCGAAAGGCCAGGTGAAGTCTTATAAAGGGATGGGGCTGGTTCATGAGGTGTTTACGGAAAGCGGGCTTTCCGGTATGAAAGGCGATATCGGGGTCGGGCATGTCCGGTATTCTACTGCGGGGGCAAGCACCCGGGAGAATGCACAGCCTCTGGTGCTGAACTATATCAAGGGCACACTGGCGCTGGCGCACAACGGAAACCTGATTAATGCGCTGGGGCTGCGGGAAGAGCTGGCTTACGGGGGCGCGATTTTCCAGACGACGATAGACTCGGAGGTTATTGCGTACCATATCGCGAGGGAGCGCGTTAAGGCCGCTACGGCGGAGGAGGCAGTTGCCAGAGCCATGAAGAAGCTGAAAGGCGCCTATTCCCTGGTGGTGATGTCTCCAAGGAAACTGATGGGGGCTCGTGATCCCTATGGATTTAAGCCGCTGTGCATCGGAAAGAGGGACAATGCCTATATTTTGGTATCAGAGAGCTGTGCGCTGGATACAATAGGGGCAGAGTTTGTCAGGGATGTGCTGCCGGGAGAAATCGTGACGATTACCAGGGACGGCATTCACTCGGATACGAGGATGTGCATTCCAAAGGAAAAGCAGGGGAGATGCATTTTTGAATATATTTATTTTGCCAGGCCGGACAGTCGTATCGATGGCGTGAACGTTTATCAGTCCCGTGTCATGGCGGGAAGGTTTCTGGCGATGGATTCCCCTGTGGAGGCCGATTTGGTGGTCGGTGTTCCGGAATCGGGAAATGCGGCGGCGCTTGGGTATTCGCTACAGTCGGGAATCCCTTATGGAACGGCTTTCGTGAAGAATGGCTATGTGGGCAGGACTTTTATCAAGCCGAAACAGAGCAGCAGGGAATCCAGTGTGCGGGTGAAGCTGAATGTCCTGAAAGATGTGGTAAAGGGCAAGCGAGTCATTATGATAGACGATTCCATTGTCCGAGGAACCACCAGTGACAGGATTGTGGGTATGCTGAAGGAAGCCGGAGCCACAGAGGTGCATATGCGGGTTAGTTCGCCGCCGTTTTTGTGGCCCTGCTATTTTGGGACAGATGTGCCTGCGCGGGAACAGCTTATCGCATATGAGCGGACAGTAGAGGAAGTCCGTGAGATGATTGGCGCGGATTCCCTGGGGTATCTGAAACTGGAACGCCTGGAGGAGATGGCGGACGGACTGCCTATCTGTAAAGGGTGCTTTACGGGGAAATATCCGATGGAGCCGCCTAAAGAGGACATCCGCGGAAGCTATGAGAAATAGAGAGTAACAGAAAAGGAGAAGAAGATGAGTACAGACAGGTATCAAAGCCCATTATCTGAGCGTTATGCCAGCAAAGAAATGCAGTATATATTTTCACCAGATATGAAATTCCGCACCTGGAGGAAGCTCTGGATAGCATTGGCGGAGACAGAAAAGGAACTGGGGCTGAATATCACGGAAGAGCAGATCGCGGAGCTGAAAGCCCATGCCGAGGATATCAACTATGAGGTGGCGAAAGAGAGGGAAAAGCTGGTGCGCCACGATGTCATGTCCCATGTATATGCTTATGGCGTACAGTGCCCGAAAGCGAAAGGTATTATTCATCTGGGGGCGACTTCCTGCTATGTAGGCGACAATACTGATATTATCGTGATGACAGAAGCGCTGCGCCTGGTCAGGAAAAAGCTGGTAAACGTCATTGCAGAGCTGGCAAAGTTTGCGGACGAATATAAGGCGCAGCCTACGCTGGCATTTACCCATTTCCAGCCGGCACAGCCGACGACAGTAGGCAAAAGGGCAACTCTGTGGATGCAGGAATTCCTGATGGATCTGGAGGATTTGGAACATGTGCTTGGAACAATGAAACTGCTGGGTTCCAAGGGAACTACGGGGACGCAGGCAAGTTTCCAGGAGCTGTTTGATGGTGACCAGGAGACAATTGACAAGATTGATCCCATGATTGCGAAGAAGATGGGCTTTCAGGAGTGCTATCCCGTATCGGGGCAGACATATTCCAGGAAAGTAGATACAAGAGTGCTGAATATCCTGGCGGGAATTGCTGCCAGTGCACATAAGTTTTCGAATGATATCCGTCTGCTGCAGCATCTGAAGGAAGTGGAAGAACCGTTTGAGAAAACTCAGATTGGTTCCTCTGCCATGGCGTACAAGCGGAATCCTATGCGGAGCGAGCGTATTGCTTCCTTGGCGCGCTATGTGATGGCGGATGCTTTAAATCCGGCGATTACATCTGCATCTCAGTGGTTTGAGCGGACGCTGGACGATTCCGCGAATAAGAGGCTCTCGATTCCGGAAGGCTTTCTGGCAGTTGACGGCATCCTGGACCTTTGCCTGAATGTGGTGGACGGTCTGGTGGTTTATCCGAAGGTAATCGAAAAGCGTCTGATGGCAGAGCTGCCGTTTATGGCTACGGAGAATATTATGATGGATGCGGTGAAAGCGGGCGGCGACAGGCAGGAGCTGCATGAGCGTATCCGGGAGCTGTCCATGGAGGCGGGAAGGAATGTAAAAGCGCTGGGACTTGAGAACAACCTCCTTGAGCTGATTGCGGCAGACCCGGCGTTTAACCTGACACTGGAGGAGCTTCAGAAAACTATGGAGCCGTCCCAGTATGTAGGACGGGCGCCGCTCCAGGTAGAGAATTTCCTGAAACATGTGGTGGCTCCGGTTCTGGAGATGAACAAAGAGCTGCTGGGCGTAAAAGCAGAGATAAATGTATAAAAGGCTACATTTTACATGTCAACCCGCGGAAGGCTGCCGTTTGTGGGACAGGAGGGAGCTTTCTGGCAAATTTATGAAAACGCAGCAGGCGTAAGATTGGAACACAGGAGGAAATGATATGGTACAAGCAGTTGTAGGGGCAAACTGGGGAGATGAAGGCAAGGGCAAGATTACGGATATGCTTGCCGAGAAGGCTGATATCATCGTCAGATTTCAGGGCGGCGCAAATGCCGGACATACCATTGTAAACAATTATGGGAAGTTTGCGCTCCATACATTGCCGTCGGGTGTATTTTACGGACACACGACCAGCATTATCGGGAACGGCGTAGCGCTGAATATTCCGGTTTTATTTAATGAAGTGAAGAGCATTGTGGACAGGGGAGTGCCTATGCCGAAAATCCTGGTGTCCAACCGTGCGCAGATTGTGATGTCCTACCACATCCTGTTCGACCAGTACGAGGAGGAACGGCTGGGCGGCAAGTCCTTTGGTTCAACCAAGTCAGGGATTGCACCATTTTATTCAGATAAATATGCAAAAATCGGCTTCCAGGTGAGCGAGCTGTTTGATGAGGAGAGGCTGAAAGAAAAAGTGCTTCGTATCTGCGAGCAGAAAAACGTGATTCTGGAGCATCTGTACCACAAGCCGCCGATGAATCCAGAGGATCTTCTGGAAGAACTGCACGGCTACCGGGAGATGGTAGGGCCGTTTGTATGCGATACATCCGCATATCTCTGGAATGCAATCAAGGAAGGAAAAAATATCCTGCTGGAAGGACAGTTAGGCTCTTTAAAAGACCCTGACCATGGGATTTATCCAATGGTGACTTCTTCTTCTACCTTGGCGGCGTTCGGCGCTATCGGGGCGGGCATCCCGCCTTATGAAATCAAGAAAATCGTAACCGTGGTAAAGGCATACTCAAGCGCGGTAGGTGCCGGGGCGTTTGTCAGCGAGCTGTTTGGCGAAGAAGCTGATGAGCTGAGACGCCGAGGCGGAGATGGCGGAGAATTCGGCGCGACTACAGGGCGTCCGAGACGTGTGGGATGGTTTGACTGCGTGGCAACCAAGTATGGATGCAGACTCCAGGGAACTACGGAAGTTGCATTTACCGTGCTGGATGTGCTGGGATATTTAGATGAACTTCCTGTATGCGTAGGTTACGAGATTGACGGCCAGGTGACGATGGATTTCCCGACCACGGCGCAGCTTGAGAAAGCAAAACCAATTTTTGAGAGCCTTCCGGGTTGGAAAGAGGATATCCGCGGAATCAGGAAATATGAAGAACTTCCTGAGAACTGCAGGAAATACATTGAGTTCGTAGAAGAAAAAATAGGCTTCCCAATAACCATGGTTTCTAATGGACCGGGGAGAGAGGATATTATTTACAGATAGAATAAAGATAGAGAAGCGGCAGCTTGTAAGAGATTACGAGCTGCCGTGTTTTTTACGTGGGAATAATATGCATGATAGATGGCAGAAAATGTTTCATTAAAATAAACAGAAAATTGTGTTAAAGACAGTAGACACAACGTTTCTGGTGTGCGTAGTTCTTTATTAGTCAGGAGTATGCCATCTATGAAAAACAGCGAAAAGCTGTGCCGTCTTAAAAATGGTGACGCAGTTCTTTGGAGAGGAGAGCTGGTTTTTGCAGAGGCCGATGATGAACATGTGGAACCTTGGGTAAAAATAGTAACAGGTGATGGCATCGAAGGATGGAGCAGGCTGTTTTATTTGCATCCGGAAGAGTATCAGGGCATGGAATTTGAGGTTATTGGCAAGGAATGAAATGCTATGGCGAAGGCAGGGAATCCAGGAAGTAATTTAACTAGCCGGGCTTTCCGGAGGAAAGGACACAGTAATCGTCAGTCTGTGAGTTTTGTAATCTGCCCGGATGCTCCCGCCCATGGAATCTGTGAGGAGCCGGGCGATGGACAGCCCTAGTCCTGTAGCTTCTTGGCCGGTTTCTATGGTGTAAAATTTGTCAAACAATTTTTCCGCAGTTACCCGCGTCATTTTTTTAGAGGTGTTTGAAAAGGTTATCGTGCCGTGGATATCCATGCGCACCGCGAAGTCCCCGTCGCTGTATTTCAGGGCGTTGCTAATAATGTTGCTGAAAATACGGCTGACAGCGGCAGGATCGAGAAACCGCCGGATTCTCTGCTCAGGGAGAGAGATATCCGGTGTGATATTCTGCTGCTGAAAGCTTCCATAGAAAGAAAGTAGGCTTTCTTCCAGTATGCGGCGCAAGTCTATCCATTCGCAGTCAAGTTCTTTTACGGAGACGGCTACCGAATAACGAAACAGTTCTTCGGTAAGCCGTTTCAGCATGTGGATGCGGTTTTCAATCATAGAGAGATACCGCTGTACAGTTTCGGATTTTTCCTCCTGTTCCAGCAGGGTCAGATAGCCGTAAATAGCGGTCAGCGGAGTACGGAGGTCATGGGAGATATTTGTGATGGCATTTTTTAATTCCAAATCTCCCTGCTGGAAACGGCGGCGTTCACTACGGAGCTTTCCAAGCTGTACATTGATATCGGCTGCCAGCTTCCGCATATGGCTGTCGCGGCTGGAAATAGAAATCAGAGTATTGGTTTCGATGGTAAGCCGTTCAGCAAACCCTCTATCAATTTCCAGGGCAGATTTGCGCAGGAGGTGCAGACGGATGACAAGTCCCGCGATGATGCAGAGCAGAATACCGATGATAAGCCACAGATAGAATTCCATGAGATATCTCCTTACTTAATATCTTTCCGGCGGAAAGCACAAAGTCCTGCGCCGGATGCTGCAATTAGGATGATTCCTGAGTATAAAAGCAAAAGCTGCGGGTGTTTGGAAGTCATTTCCTGACACTGCGCCACCTGTCCGCTGGGAAGGAAGTCATATAGAAATTCATATACTTTCCGTTCACTTCCTCTGAGATAAAGGGGATTCGGCTGCTCTCCCTCTTCGACAAATGCTCCGTTTACGTAGGAATAATTGGAATATATTTCCGGCTGATTAAGCCGGGAATTGATGTACGTACCTGCACATAAAAGGATTACCATACCTATGATACAGAGCACGGTGGTAATCGCTTTGCTGTGGCACAGCATGGCAATCAACGTTAATATGGCTGAAACTGCCAGACATATCCCGACGGTGCACAGTGCAAACAACAGTATGGTCCGGATATCTGACTGAAAGAATCCAAGAAGAGGAATCCCAACGCAGAGGTACGCGGCTTCATAGGCAGCGAGTATGATTAGATTTGCTGCTGTGCAAACGATAAGGTTTGCTAGGTAAACCGCTCCCCGCGTATGTCCCACGGCTATCTTGTTTCGAATCGTTCCGTCACTGTATTCTGTTCCGATAAACAGGCTGCAGAATACGGAAAAAACGATGAAGGCGAGGATTATATGGCTAAAGATATTAGAGTCTAAAACGGTGGGCTGGCCATAGTTCTGGCTGAAGGAATAGCTGCTAATAGGCAGGTAAATCCCTATTCCCAGCATCAAAAGAACGCTAATCCAAAATACTTTATCTTTTTTCAAACGTGCAAAACCTGCAGATATCAGTTTATTCATGAGCGGCACCTCCCAGAAGATTCATATAGTAGCTTTCCAGACTTTCATCATGCTCATGCAGAGAAAAAATTTCACAATTTTCCTGAACCAGAGCCAGAGCCAGGCGGGTAACATGTATCTCAGAATAAATATCCGCCTGGGTTTCGGAGAGGATGCGGTATTCCAGTCCCATACTGTCCAGCACGCGGGAAAGCGCCTGTGTGTCGGATACTTCAATCTGTACGCATTTTCGGCAGGCGGCTTCCAGCTCCTGGGCGCTGATTTCTTTTACCATATGTCCTCTGTCGATAAAACCATAATGGGTGGCAAGCCGGGAGAGCTCATCTAAAATATGACTGGAAATCAGCACAGTAATCTGCCGTTCACGGTTCAGCTTCAGAATGAGTTCGCGGATTTCGATAATGCCCTGGGGGTCCAGACCGTTGACTGGTTCATCCAGTACCAGAAAATCAGGGTCGCCTGCCAGCGCCACCGCGATACCAAGACGCTGGCGCATTCCGAGAGAAAAGTTCTTAGCCTTTTTCTTTCCGGTATTTTCCAATCCCACAAGTTTTAGAAGGTCGGGTATCCCGTCGAAAGACGGAAGGCCGAGAATCTGGTACTGCTGCTTTAAGTTTTCCTCTGCAGTCATGTTCAGGTAGATGGAAGGCGTCTCTACCACTGCTCCTATGCGCCTGCGGGCGTTTAAGATGGCAGAGCTTCCATTGCTGATGTTATAAAGGGAATAGTCTCCCGAAGTAGGATTCTGCAGTCCGCAGATGATGCGTATCAGGGTGGTTTTTCCTGCGCCGTTTTTCCCTACAAAACCGTAGATAGAGCCTTTCGGAACATGCATAGAAAGCCCGTTCAGCGCTTTGAAATGTTTATAGTGCTTGCTTAAGGCATGGGTAATCAAGATATCATCCATAAAAGTTTCCTCCTTATCGTTGATGCCTGCAGTTTACCGCACAGGGGTAAAGAAAGCGGTCAAGAAAAGGGTAAAGAAAGGGTGAAGATTTGTAACAGTCCAGCCAAGCTGAACTGTTACAAAGATTTTACAGCGGCTTAGTTTTCAGTGAAACTGCTGGAGGGGGAATCAGCCAGCTTAAAGCCGATTCCCCACACTGCTTCAATGTAATCCCTGCCGTTCACGGCACGCAGTTTCCGGCGGAGGTTGCTGATGTGCTGCTTTAGAGAACTGTCTGTGCAGTCTGGAGTATCTTCTGCAATCCGTTCCAGGATTACGGCTTTGGCGATAACCTGTCCGGGATTTTTCATGAGGAGTTTCAAAATGGCATATTCCGTCTTTGTAAGCTTTACAGGACAGTTTCCCACGGACACTTCATGGGAGGAAGAATCCAGTTTTAAATCATCTACGAAAAGCACGGTGGCCGGGCTGGAATCATGGGTTTTCCGGAGCTGGACAGTAATTCGGGCGAGCAGTTCCTTGATATCGAAAGGCTTGGTTAAGTAGTCTGCAGCTCCTCCCAGCAGCAGCCGGACTTTATCCTGTACATCTATCTTTGCACTGATTACAATCACAGGGAGATTTTGGATATGGGGGAGAAGTTCTTCTCCGGAAAGCCCGGGAAGCATCAAGTCCAGCAAAACCAGGTCAGGTCTGTGCTGAGAAAGCAGATACAGCGCTTCTGTGCCAGAATACGCGCGCAGTACAAGGTACCCTTCCCGATGCAGCACTTCTTGCAGCATATCTCCAATAGGAATATCGTCGTCAATAATAGCAATTGTTTTCATAGGACACCTCACTTATTACGAAGAGCTTATAATTTTTGGACGGAAAAGTCAAGTACCCAGGAAAGGAGATAAATTTTAACCCCCAGGGAGGCTTGCGGGGGTATGGCAGCGATGATATAGTAGACAAAAATGAATTTATAAATAAGGAGAGAGGCTTATGTGGAAGAAATTTACAGGAATGATATGTGCGGCAGCTTTGGCAATGGGGCTTCTTATCGGCTGTGCGGGCGGTGCAGAAGAGAAAAAGCAGGAGACGCAGACGGTCAGTGAGACGGCGGCGAAGGATGAGGCTGTGGTTACGATGCCAATCTCCTCGGAGCCGGAAGCAGGATTTGACCCGGCGTTTGGCTGGGGAGCGGGGGAGCATGTGCATGAGCCGCTGATTCAAAGTACGCTTACCGTGACAACAAAGGATTTGCAGATAGGCAAAGACCTTGCGACGGATTACAGTGTCAGTGAGGACGGCATGACGTGGACAGTTTCTATCCGGGACGATGTAAAGTTTACAGATGGCAAGGCGCTGACAGCGTCGGATGTGGCGTTTACGTATAATAATTGCAAGGAAAAGAGTACAGTCAATGATTTTACGATGTTGGACGAGGCGGTTGCGCTGGATGAGACGACGGTAGAGTTTCGGATGACAAAACCATTTTCTATCTGGCCCTACACCATGGCAATCGTGGGCATCGTGCCGGAACATGCGTATGATGAAAATTACGGACAGAATCCCATCGGCTCAGGGCGTTACATCATGAAACAGTGGGATAAAGGGCAGCAGGTGATTTTTGAGGCGAACCCAGATTATTATGGAGATGCCCCGAAGATGAAAAAAGTGACAGTGCTGTTTATGGAAGAAGACGCTGCACTGGCCGCAGCTCTGGCAGGCCAGGTGGATGTGGCGCACACGGCGGCTTCTTATGCTGACCAGGCGGTGAATGGCTATGGACTGCTGTCGGTGCAGACTGTGGACAATCGTGGATTTAATCTTCCGTGTATTGTTCCAGAGGAGAAGGACGGCATTACGTATGGAAATGCGTTCACTGCGGATGTGAATGTGAGACGTGCAATCAACATCGGCATTGACCGTGAGGAGATGATTGAACATGTGCTGAACGGACACGGGACGGCTGCATACAGCGTGTGTGATAAGATGCCCTGGTATAATAATGCCTGTGAAGTAACGTATAACCAGGAAGAAGCAAAGAGGCTTTTGGATGATGCCGGCTGGCTGGAGGGCAGCGATGGCATCCGGGAAAAGGATGGAGTGAAAGCGGAATTTACGCTGATGTTCAGCAGCGGGGATTCGGTGCGTCAGGCGCTGGCAGAGGATACGGCGAACCAGTTAAAAGAACTGGGAATCCAGGTTACCACGGAGGGCGTGGGCTGGGATGTAGCATATGACCGCGCCCAGTCCGAACCTCTCATGTGGGGCTGGGGAGCGCATACGCCGATGGAAGTCTACAATATCTATCATTCCCTGGCGGATACGGGAATCGGACAGGCAGGGTATTCTCCGTATGCGAATGAAACGGTAGATCGCTATATGGACGAAGCGCTGGAGTCCGCCACACTGGAAGAGTCTTATGAGCTGTGGCAGAAAGCACAGTGGGACGGGACGACAGGAATCACCCAGGAGGGCGACATTCCCTGGATTTGGCTCTGTAATATCGACCATCTGTATTTTGTACGGAATGGCTTGCAGATAGCGGAGCAGAAGATTCATCCCCACGGGCATGGATGGTCTATCGTAAATAATGTAGACCAGTGGTCATGGGAATAAAAAGTGAAAAGAAATGGGACGCTGTACCAGGCGTCCCGTTTCGGGGGTTTACGGAGGAGAGGAAATGGATAGACGCATCCCTGTTATGATAGGAAAAAATATTGCGAGGGCTATGCTGCTGGTGCTCGCGGTCAGTATCGTTACGTTCTGGCTGATGAAGTCGTCGCCTATGGACCCATTACAGACGAATGTGGGACAGGCGGCGCTTGGGAGCATGAGCCAGGAGCAGATTGAAAAGCTGGAGGAATACTGGGGAGTGAATACTCCGCCGACGGAGCAGTATCTGTCCTGGGCAAAGGATTTTGTGAGGGGCGATATGGGGACGTCTCTTCTGTACTGTCAGCCGGTGGCGGAGGTGATAGGGGCGAAGCTGGCGAATTCTCTGTTTCTGATGATTTTTGCATGGCTGGTTTCCGGTATCCTGGGGTTTGTGCTTGGAGTAATCGCCGGGATGAACAGGGGAAAACTGGTGGATAAATTGATAAAAGGGTACTGCCTGGTGATTTCCAGTACACCGGCCTTTTGGCTGGCGCTTTTGCTGTTAATGATTTTTGGCGTGGGGCTGAAATGGTTTCCGATAGGATTAAGTGTGCCGATCGGTATGGAAGCCAGCGGCGTGACGTTTTTGGACAGGGTGTATCATGCAGTGCTGCCTGCACTTACGCTCAGCATCACCGGAGTGTCAAATATCGCGCTCCATACCAGGGAAAAAATGATTGACATCTGCGGCAGCGATTATATGCTGTTTGCCAGGATGCGGGGGGAAAAGGGCTGGCGCCTGTTTAAGAATTACGGATTCCGGAATGTGCTGCTTCCTGCCATCACGCTTCATTTTGCTGCTATCAGCGAAATTTTCGGCGGTTCCGTGCTGGTAGAGCAGGTATTTTCCTATCCAGGGCTGGGACAGGCGGCAGTGGATGCGGGGCTGGGGAGTGATATGCCCTTGCTTATGGCAATTACGATTGTGAGCGCTTTGTTTGTGTTTGGAGGAAATTTGGCTGCAAATATCCTGTACGGAGTGGTTGACCCAAGGATTCGGAGAGGAGGGGCATCAAAATGAAGTTAAATCGCAGGCAGCGGGTGTTGATTGGCCTGGGCGTCTCTCTTTTGTTTTTAACGGTTGTATGCGCAGCGGGTATCCTGTCCGGGGAGGCGGCGATGGTGACCGATTTTTCCAGGAAAAATACGGCGCCCTGTGTAAAATATATTTTCGGAACGGACTGGCTTGGGAGGGATATGCTGGCTCGGACACTGAAAGGGCTGTCCCTAAGCATCCTGATAGGGCTTCTGGCGGCGGCAGTCAGTGCGGTACTGGCGCTTGTACTAGGAATCGCTTCTGCTGTTATGGGAAAGGCTGTGGATGCTGTCATTACTTTTTGTATTGATTTGGTGATGGGGGTTCCGCATATTTTGCTGCTGCTTTTGATTTCTGTGGCTTTGGGAAAAGGGCTGCGGGGAGTCATCGTAGGGGTGGCGCTGACCCACTGGCCCTCTCTGGCACGGCTAATCCGTGCAGAGGTCATCCAGCTAAAGGAAAGCCCGTATATCCAGATTGCGGAAAAGCTGGGAAAGAGTAAATGGTATATTGCCAGGAAGCATCTGCTTCCCCATCTGCTCCCGCAGTTTGTGGTAGGGCTGGTGCTTCTGTTTCCTCATGCGATTCTCCACGAATCCAGCATTACGTTTCTGGGCTTTGGGCTTTCGACGGAGCAGCCGGCAATCGGTATCGTACTGTCGGAGGCGATGAAGTACCTGGTTACAGGGGAGTGGTGGCTGGCGCTGTTTCCGGGGCTTCTGCTGGTTATCGTTGTGATTTTATTTTATGTAGCAGGGGAGAGCCTGCAGAAGTTGATGAATCCAGGCAGTGTCCATGAGTAATCCGGGCGGCAGAGTCTATAAGGTTATGCAGCAGCCATAATCAAAGAGGAGCAGGATGATGAGTGAAAAGAAAAAGACAGATCGGACGCCGATTTTAAAAATTGAACATATGAATATCACGTTTACCCAGTATGACAGGGGAATGCGCCAGACGGAGCTTCCGGTCATCCGGAATCTGGATGTGGAAGTCCATGCGGGAGAGATGGTGGCAGTCGTCGGCTCCAGCGGTTCCGGGAAAAGCCTGCTGGCTCATGGAGTGATGGGGGTTCTTCCGTATAATGCCTCTGTGGGAGGAAAGGTTTTGTACTGCGGGGAGGAACTGACGAAGCAGAGGATTGAGAAGCTGCGGGGGAATGAAATTGTACTGGTTCCCCAGAGTATCGCTTATCTAAATCCCTTGATGAAAATCGGTTCCCAGATACGAAAGGGCAGTAAGGATGAAAAAGTGAAAAAAAAGCTGCGTGACATTTTTTGGCAATACAGCCTGAAGCCAGAGGTAGAGGAGCTGTATCCCTTTGAACTGTCAGGAGGTATGAACCGCAGGATTCTGATTTCTACGGCGCTGATAGAGGAACCGAAACTGGTGATTGCGGATGAGCCCACGCCAGGGCTGGATTTGAAAATGGCGAAGCTGGCCATGGAGCATTTTCGGGAATTAGCGGATATGGGAGCCGGGGTGCTCGTGATTACCCATGACCTTGAGCTGGCTCTTGAAACGGCAGACAGGATAGCGGTGTTTTATGCAGGGACGACGCTGGAGGAAGCGCCGGTATCTGATTTTAAGCAGGAAGAGACACTGCGCCACCCGTATTCGAAAGCGCTTTGGCGCGCGATGCCGAAAAACGGGTTCTGTTTTGTTTCGGGAGAGCAGCCTTACGTCAAGGATTTACCGGAGGGGTGTTCGTTTGCCCCGCGATGTGAAAGGTGTACGGAAGAGTGTAAAAAAGGTGAGATTCCCAGCCGGGAAATACGGGGCGGGAGCGTGAGATGCCTGCACCCGGAAGAAAGATTTGCTGAATAATGGATTTTCATGGATGTGCGTGATATCTTGCGGTGTCTACCGCGCGGACAGAGAGGGATTGACATGAAGTTAGAGATTAAAAATGTATCTTATCAATATACAAAGGGCGGAAGGAAAATCCTGGAGGATTTTTGTCTTACGGTGGAGCATACAGAACGGGTAGGGCTGATTGCGCCCAGCGGATACGGAAAAACCACGCTGTGCAAGCTGCTTTCCGGATATTTAGTGCCGGATAAAGGAGAAATTCTTGTGGACGGCCGTCCGCTTGCGGCTTATAAAGGTTACTGCCCGATACAGATGGTGTGGCAGCAGCCGGAGCTGGCAGTAAACCCACGGCTGCGGATGCGGGAAGTGCTTCTGGAAGGCGATGAGATAGAAGAACGGATTGTCAGGGAGCTCGGCATTGAGGAGGATTGGCTGAACCGTTTTCCATCCGAGCTGTCTGGCGGTGAGCTGCAGCGGTTCTGCATTGCTAGGGCGCTGGGGAAACGGACGAAGTTTCTGCTTGCGGATGAAATCACAACGATGCTGGATTTGATTACCCAGAGCCAGATATGGCATTTTCTTTTGCAGGAGGTGGAAAGGCGGGGAATCGGGCTGCTGGCAGTCAGTCACAGCCAGCCGCTGCTGGAGCAGATCTGTACGCGCCAGGTGAGGCTGGAGAAGCGGTAGCTTTGCAATGATGTATCATAAAAGCGATAGAATACAGCGTGGTGAAAATCCCGGAATGCTCTGGTTGGGTATTCAGGGATTTTTTTTGGAGGAAATTATAAATAATATGATAAATAAAAATATAAAAAGAATTGACTTTTTGGGGCGTATAGTGCATTATATATAAAAAGAATTACAAAAATAGGGCAGAATTTCTGTCTGAAAGGTAAATTTAAAACTTAACGGCGAATCGCAGTGGGATGAATGTAATTGACAAGCGTTTGGAAATGCGATTGTCTATCTTAAAAAAGCATGATAATATATAAGGAGATATAGACATAATGGAAACAGCGGAAGCAATGGAAATATGGGAGAAATTAGAGATAAAGAATGATTTTCTTTTTGCGAAAGTTATGCGTGATAAAAAGATTTGCAAGGCGCTTTTGGAGGGCTTGCTTCAAATTGAAATTGAGGACATTGTGTATTTGGAGGAGCAGAAGACACTTGATGTTAAGAAAGATGCGAAAAGTGTGCGCCTGGATGTATACGTAGAAGATGGAAACAAGGTATTTGATTTGGAAATGCAGACGACGAATAAGAGAAACCTGCCGAAGAGAAGCCGCTATTATCAGGGAATGATAGATTTAAATACAATAGAGAAGGGAGAAAGTTATAAGAAGCTGAAGGAGAGCTATGTTGTATTTATATGCACGTTCGACCCGTTTTATCAGGGAAAGGCACAATATACATTTGAAAATTTCTGCTTGGAGGACAGGGGGCTGAAACTGGGGGACGGAACAAAAAAAGTTTTTTTTAACGCTGGCGGTTATATTCATGCGGAAAATGAAGAGGTAAGGGAGTTTCTTAAATATGTAAACGGCGGAACGAGCGCTCATCCATTTGTAAAAGCGATTGAGGATAAAGTAGCACAGGTGAAAATGAATAAAGAATGGAGGTTGGAATATATGACACTGCTTATGCGAGAAGAAGAGATTCGGGAAGAAGGAAGAGAAGAAGGAAGAGAAGAAGGAAGAGAAGAAGGGATTAAAGGAACTGTTTCTGTATTAAAAGGGCTGAATATTCCGTTGCAGACCATTTTGGTTAAAATTCAGGAGCAATATAATTTAAGCCCGGAAGAATCCAGAAAATATCTGTAAAAAATACGCTGCATTAGATAGAGTGAATTTGAGAAGATGGAGGGGTGGCGTTGCCGCAAACTATAAAAATATACAATGAGCGGTATGAAAATTTACCGGTAAGGTTTGTAAATAAATTGGAGAATGATCTGCAGTATTTGATAAATGCAGAAATCCCTGGTTTGAGAAAAGTATATCTTTTTGGAAGCTGCGCGCGTGGAGAGGTGCGGAGCAGCAGTGATATTGATTTGCTGGTATATACGGAGCATAAGATGGAGGATAGAATGCTGGCAGCAGACATTCGCTGGACCCTGGACGAAGCGATTGATGGGGTACGGACTGATATCGTTTATGCCAGTGGGGATACAGAACAGGAAGGAACGGTTTTCAGGAATATTTTGAAACGTGATAAGAAATTGATTCTGGAGGTGCTTGGATGATAAACAATTCATATATAGATATTGCTGAAAATGATTTGGAATATTTGGAATCTGTTGTTAAGACAGGAAGTACATTTTATAATCAGCTTGCGGTACAGTGTGAGCAGATTGCAGAAAAGTTTCTGAAAGGTTATTTGGACAGGCTTATGGTTAATGAGGATGTTTCTGATTTGCTGAGAAAGCATAACATGAAGAAGATTGCATCAAAGCTGAATGAGATGAAACCGGAAATAGCTTTGGATACAATAGGTTTGGCGTATTTGACCGATTTTTATTTTGATGCGCGTTATCCAGGTGATGATTTTTATACTGTGACAAAAGAAGAATTTGAAAAATGTCTGGAAATTATGTATGACACGATTAGAAAATTAAGAACAAATTTTGGAGATAAATAGGATAGGCGGGATTGCAATGAAAAATACAACACTATGCTATATTGAGCGGGACGGGAAGTATCTGATGCTTCTCAGAAATAAAAAGAAAGCAGATATCAATAAGAATAAGTGGATAGGAATCGGCGGCAAATTTGAGGAGGGCGAGAGCCCTGAGGAATGTCTTCTTCGTGAAGTGAAGGAGGAAACGGGGCTTACGCTTGAGGATTATCAGCTTCGGGGGATTATTACATTTTCCTCTGAGGGATGGGGAACAGAATATATGTATCTCTATACGGCGTCTGCTTTTTCCGGAACTTTACAGGAATGTGTGGAAGGGGAGCTTCATTGGATTCCACGGAACGAGGTAGTGAATTTGAATCTTTGGGAGGGCGATAAACTTTTTTTGAAGCTTTTGGCGGAAGATTCTCCGATGTTTTCTATGGTACTTAGATATCGGGGAGATGAGCTGATAGAGAGTAGGACAAAAGTTTATGGCAGTATGCCGTGAGAGCTATTGACCGCGAAAAGGAGGATGTTTTAGAAATGTCAGAAAATTTGTTTCTATCTTGACAGCCGTCTTGGAAGATGTTATCTTAATAGAAATCGGTTATAAGCAAATGCGAAGAAGAGGAATAGTACAGCTTATCCTGAATCCAGAAAGCTGCCGGGTGATGCGAGGCAGCGGAGGGAGAGTTGGAACTCGCCTTGGAGCGGCTGCCCGAAATTCCGGAAGACATAGGGGAAGAGTAGACGCAGACGGATTCCCTGCCGTTATCAGGGAAGGATATAAGGAGTTTATCCCGTATCCGGTGAGTGATGAAGGAATTACTGCGGCAGATTTTGGTGTAAGGAGCAGCAGTGAAGAATTCATAAAGTAGAGTGGTACCGCGTAAGGCAGATAGTGAGTCTTTCGTCTCTATCAGGCATGAAATGCCTTGGAGATGACAGGCTTTTTCTTTTGCCGGAAAAAGAACTTGTAATTATGAAATTATATCAGAAAAGGAGAATGGAAATGAAAAACGTTGCGAAGTACAGAAAGCAGTATTTTATGCCGCCCGTTCCATCTATGAAATGGGCAGAGAAGGATCGTGTGGAGAAAGCCCCTATCTGGTGCAGTGTGGATTTGCGTGATGGGAATCAGGCTTTGATTGTTCCGATGTCGTTGGAACAGAAGATTGATTTCTTTAAGCTGCTGGTAAAAATCGGATTTAAAGAAATTGAAGTGGGGTTTCCGGCAGCTTCTGATACGGAATATCATTTTCTGAGGGCTTTGATTGAGCAGAAGCTTATTCCAGATGACGTAACGATTCAGGTACTGACCCAGGCGAGAGAGCATATTATCAGAAAGACTTTTGAGGCATTGGATGGCTGCAAGAAAGCAGTAGTCCATGTGTACAATTCTACTTCTGTGGCGCAGCGGGAGCAGGTATTCCATAAGTCAAAAGAAGAGATCCTGAAAATTGCCGTGGATGGGGCTGCATTGCTGAAAAAGCTGGCAGATGAGACGGACGGGAATTTTTCTTTCGAGTACAGTCCGGAAAGCTTCACAGGAACAGAGCCGGAGTATGCGCTGGAAGTGTGCAACGCGGTTTTGGATGTGTGGAAGCCTACAGCAGATAAGAAAGCGATTATCAATCTGCCCAGTACGGTAGAGCATTCCATGCCCCATGTATACGCCAGCCAGGTGGAGTATCTGTGTGATAATTTAAAGTACAGGGAAAATGTTATCGTGTCGCTGCATCCTCATAACGACAGGGGCTGCGGCGTGTCAGATGCGGAAATGGGGATTCTGGCAGGTGCAGACAGGATTGAGGGCACGCTTTTTGGCAACGGAGAGAGAACCGGGAATGTAGATATTGTGACTTTGGCGATGAATATGTATTCTCAGGGGGTTGATCCGGAGCTGGATTTTTCTGATATGCCGTCTGTCTGTGAAGCGTATGAAAAGTATACGGGAATGTCTATTGACATGAGAAGTCCATATAGCGGTGCACTGGTATTTGCGGCATTCTCAGGTTCCCATCAGGATGCGATTGCAAAGGGCATGAAATACAGGGAAGAGCATGGCGAAGAGCAATGGACGGTACCGTACCTGCCTATTGATCCTACAGATGTAGGAAGGCACTATGAGGCGGACGTCATCCGAATCAATAGCCAGTCCGGGAAGGGCGGCGTAGGATATATTCTGGAGCATAATTTTGGTCTGAATCTTCCGGCAAAGATGCGGGAAGCTATGGGATATGCAGCAAAAGCAGTGTCCGACGAACAGCATAAAGAACTGCTGCCGGAAGAAATCTTTAGTTTGTTCAAGAAGAAATTCGAAGATGTTACAGTGCCATATAATATTACGGAAGTACATTTCAAACAGCACAACGGAATTATTGCTGAGGTGACTGTAGATTACAAGGGCGAGCAGAAGATTGCTATCGCAGCAGGAAACGGACGTCTGAATGCAGTGAGCAATGCACTCAAGAAGCAGTTCCGCTTGGAATATGATTTGATTACTTACCAGGAGCATGCATTAGAGCAGAGTTCCAGTTCAAGGGCTATCGCATACGTGGGTATCAGGGATAAAGAAGGCAGGATGTTCTGGGGCGCAGGCGTTGACCAGGATATTATCCGGGCTTCCATAAATGCTCTGCTGACGGCGATTAATAATAAAGAAGCTGACTAGATTTTACAAAAAAATACAAATATTGCAGAAGTGTTACGAGTTGTGAAAGTGCTAAAAAAGCGATTGGAATAGCGGAATAAATTGTGGAAATGTCGTAAAATGTCGCAAAAACACTTAGGAAATATGCCCAAGGAAAGAGAAAAGCCTTGGGCATATTTTACAAAATTCCCTTTTTGTATAACGAAAAAATGGTGGATAATTTACAGAATGGATAATCCCACTCAAGATGCACATGTTAATTGTTACGAAATTGTGAATTTCACCTTGACACATACTTTCAGATTCAATATAATGCAGGTACTTGGAAAGCTAAGGAATTTTTGGAAAAAAGGAGAGTACCGTATGCGGTTGATGCAGGTGATTTTAAAAGAGAGCTTGTGTCGGATGAAAGCGCTGGAAAAACGCAGTTTTACAACGATAATCTCATGTGTGACTGTAGTGGCGGCAGTGTCAATGCTGGTTTCGGGATTTTCTGGAGAGAGTAAGGGTAAAGTGTACGCGGTTCATGCTTCAGATATGCGTATCGGGAAGAAGGAAACTGTGGCGGCCGGAGGGCTGCAGACAGGCGTTATGGGAATTGCTAATTCGATAGATAGTATAGAAGAGTATTCGAAAGCAGTTTCCTCTGTCAATATTACAACAGAAAATGAAGAGGTTTTGGTAGGCCCTTCCCGGATACGCAGGGGCGCATTGAACAGAATTGCCCTTGGGAAAGGGACGAGCCGGGCCGGCGGTATTGGCTATTATGCACAGCAGGCAGTGCGCAAAAACCATATGGCATCAGAGGATTACTATTCTCTGCTGCGGATTGTAGAGGCAGAGGCTACAGGCGGAGATATTAAAAGTAAAATATTGATTGCCAATGTGGTTCTGAACCGTCTGGCGGACAGCCGCTTCCCGGATACGATTTATGAGGTAATCTGGGATAAAAGAGGCGGAACGGCGCAGTTTTCCCCGACACTGGACGGCAGAATTTACACTGTGGAAATCACAGATGACACGTATAAGGCAGTTGACAGGGCTTTGGCTGGTGAGGATTATTCAGAGGGGGCGTTATTCTTTATGGCGCGCTCCAGTGCAGAATCACATAATACACAGTGGTTTGACGGAACACTGCAGCGTCTGTTTGAATATGGAGGCCATGAATATTACAGATTTTCCGACAATTAGTAAAAAAACAGAGAACAGGGATGATTTGGAGCCTGTTCTCTGTTTTTGCGTTGCGGCTTAGTTTAAATTGCGGTTTGTCTGTGAGCTCATCGCTTACCCTGGACTGTCGCTTCCGTGACTGTCCGGGGTAAGCGGCAATCTCCCCGACAAACCGCAATTTGAAGGCTGAGCAGCAGCTTTTTTATTTGTGCTATTTGAATTTATACTTGACAAGTAGGAATAACAGGAATATAATGCAGATAAATCAAATAATTCATATCAAATAAGTAGGAATTAAAGGAGGGGAAATTATGGGAGCTATTTATCGAGGCGCTTTGGATTTGATAGGGAATACGCCGCTGGTGGAAGTAACTAATATTGAGAGGGAACTGGGACTGGAGGCCAGAGTCCTGGCAAAACTGGAATATTTTAATCCGGCTGGAAGTGTAAAAGACAGGGTAGCTAAGAGCATGATTGAGGATGCCGAGAAGAAAGGGATTTTGAAGGAAGGCTCTGTTATTATTGAGCCGACATCGGGAAATACAGGAATCGGCCTGGCTTCGATTGCGGCGGTCAAGGGGTATCGGATTATCCTTACTATGCCAGAGACAATGAGCGTGGAAAGGCGGAATATTTTGAAAGCATACGGCGCAGAGCTGGTGCTTACAGAAGGGGCGCAAGGGATGAAAGGAGCGATTGCCAAAGCAGAGGAACTGGCGAAAGAGATTCCTGGCAGCTTCATTCCAGGGCAGTTTGTGAATCCGGCAAATCCGGAAACGCACAGGCAGACTACAGGACCCGAAATCTGGAAGGATACGGATGGGGAAGTGGATATTTTTGTGGCTGGAGTAGGTACGGGAGGAACGCTTACAGGCGTGGGAGAATATCTGAAAACCCGAAATGAAAAAATAAAAGTGGTGGCAGTGGAGCCGGCAGCCTCTCCGGTGCTTTCGGAAGGTAAAGGCGGCGCACACAAGATTCAGGGAATTGGAGCCGGATTTGTGCCGGAAGTTTTGAACAATTCTATCTATGATGAAATTCTTACAGTTGAGAATGAGGATGCGTTCGCTGTTGGGAAGCTGATGGCGAAAAAGGAAGGGGTTCTGGTGGGGATTTCATCAGGAGCTGCATTGTCTGCGGCGATTCGGCTGGCGAAACGCCCGGAAAATAAAGGGAAAACTATAGTGACGCTGCTGCCGGATACAGGCGACAGGTATTATTCTACGCCGTTGTTTACAGAGTAAGCACTGATAAAGTATTTACAAAAAATGAGGAGGACATATTATGAGCGAAAAAATTACGAGGGAAAACAGGAAATTTAAATTTGAGACTTTACAGCTTCATGTAGGGCAGGAGCAGCCGGATTCAGCTACGGACGCGAGAGCGGTTCCGATTTACCAGACGTCTTCTTATGTGTTCCGAAACAGTGACCATGCGGCGGCACGGTTTGGGCTGGCGGATGCGGGAAATATTTACGGGAGACTGACGAATCCGACGGAGGATGTCTTTGAGAAGAGGATTGCGGCGCTGGAGGGCGGCGTTGCGGCGCTGGCCGTGGCATCGGGGGCGGCGGCTATTACTTATACGATTGAGAATTTGGCTCAGAACGGGGATCATATTGTTTCGGCAAAAAATATTTATGGGGGTTCGTACAATTTGCTGGCACATACGCTGCCGCAATACGGAATTCAAACTACATTCGTGGATATTTTTGATTATGATGCGGTGGAGTCGGCGATTCAAGAGAATACAAAAGCGCTCTTTATTGAAACTCTGGGAAATCCAAATTCGGATGTGGTGGATATCGAAAAAGTGGCGCAAATTGCACATGCGCATAAGATTCCGCTGGTGGTAGACAGTACGTTTGCCACGCCGTATCTGGTAAAGCCCATAGAATACGGTGCAGACATTGTCGTGCATTCTGCGACGAAGTTCATCGGTGGCCATGGGACGACGCTGGGAGGCGTAATTGTAGATAGCGGAAAGTTTGATTGGGAAGCTTCCGGGAAATTCCCGTCCCTGACAGAGCCAAATCCGAGTTATCACGGCATCAGCTTTACAAAGGCGGTTGGGGCAGCGGCATTTGTGACAAAAATCCGTGCGATTCTCCTGCGGGATACCGGCGCAACGCTTTCTCCTTTTCATGCATTTTTACTGCTGCAGGGGATGGAGACACTTTCTCTCCGTGTAGAACGCCATGTATCAAATGCACTGAAAGTGGTGGAGTATTTAAAGAGTCATCCGCAGGTGGAGAAGGTGAACCATCCGTCCGTGACGGAGGATGCAGTGCAGCAGGAATTGTATAAAAAATATTTCCCCAAGGGCGGCGGTTCGATTTTTACATTTGAAATCAAAGGGGATGCGCAGAGAGCGAAAGATTTTATTGATAATCTGGAGCTGTTTTCCCTGCTGGCGAATGTGGCGGATGTGAAATCGCTGGTTATCCATCCAGCAACCACTACCCACAGCCAGTGCACCGATAAGGAACTGGCCGAACAGGGCATTAAACCGAATACGATCAGGCTTTCGGTGGGAACGGAAAATATAGATGATATTATCCAGGATTTGGAGGAAGCATTCAAAGCGCTTCGATAAATTTCAGGGATATTGATTAGGGGAAAGTTACCATTTTGGAATACCAGGGTGGTAACTTTTTTCTTTATAAAAATGAAAGTGCAGGATTGCTTTTTGAGGTTATCAGTGGAATTTCTTGCCGCGATGTAGTATAATGAAAAAAATCAGCGGTTTTTATGCAGGATGCACGAAGCAAAATGGGCTGCGGAAAGAAGGGGGAAAAGAAACCGGTGAAAAGAGTGGGGGATACAGACAGCAGGTAAGAAAAGGAGAAAATTATGGGCAGGAAAAAAATAACGGCAGTGTTTCTGGCAATTTGTATGGTGTTTTCAGTGCTGTTTCCGCAGATAGCGGCAGAAGCAGCAGATGAGGGGGAGCCGACGGTCATTAATGCGGCAGACTATGGAGCCAGTCCGGAAGCAGAAGACAACGCGGAAGCAGTCAAGGCGGCGATTGAAGCAGCAAAACAAATAGAGGGGCCGGTGGTTATCAGCTTTCCGAAAGGAGAGTATCAAATTTATCCAGATAAGGCATATGAGAGAGAGCTTTATATTTCCAATACAGTGGGAGCAAATCAAAGCCATAAGATGAAGAAAATTGGTTTCCTGCTGGAAGGGATGGAGAATGTTACGATCGAAGGGAACGGTTCTATGTTTATGTTCCACGGCGCGATGACTAGTTTTGCAACGATTGACTGTAAAAATATCACGTTCCAGAATTGCGAATATGATTTTAAGGTTCCGTCAGTTATTGATATCACAGCGGAGTCTGTGGAAGGAAATTCGGCAGTTATTTATGTGCCAGAGTGCTATAATTATACGGTCAGCGGGACGACAGTTACCTGGAGGAGCGATGTCAGCCCATACACCGGGCAGCCTTACTGGACGGCCACGAATGCGCTGGCAAATGCGGCAAATCAGGTTTATGATGCGGCAACGGGACTGACAGTGCGTTCAGGAACGCCGTTGTTTAATAATCTCAGCAGCATTGAAGATTTGGGAAACCACAGGCTGAAATTTAATTACAGCAGCATAAACAGCAGTATAAAACCGGGGCTTTCCTATCAAATGCGCAATACGACACGAGATCATTCTGGAATGTTTTTCTGGAAGAGCGAGGACATAACCCTGAAGGATATTGATGCGCATTTCTTGTACGGGTTCGGTATTGTAGGGCAGCATTCTACGAATATCACACTGGACGGCGTAAATATAGAGACGCCGGAGGGGAGTGGCAGGACAACGGCGGGATTTGCAGATTTTGTACAGATGTCCGGATGTAAAGGGGAAATCCGGGTGGAGAACTGCCTGTTCTCGAACCCGCATGATGACCCCATTAATATCCACGGAACCTTTAACCAGGTGACGGAACGCATTTCCGATACCAAGTTTAAGGTAAGCTATATGCACCATGAAACTGCAGGATTTCCGAACTTTTTCGTGGGTGATGAAGTGGAATTCATGACAAGCGGAAATATGATTCCGGTAGAGGGCTCTGTAGCTAAAGTAATTGACGTACAGGGGCCAACAGGCAACAGCGGCGCGTCTGCCAGCGGCTCAGGAAGCCTGACGGATATCATTATTACCTTGGACAAGGCTATGCCGGCAGAGATTGCGGCAAACAGCCATGTGGTGGAGAACATTACCTATACGCCGAGCGTGGTAATTCGGAACAATACGTTCAAACAGGTTCCGACGAGGGGAATCCTGGTGACCACGAGGAAGAAAGTGGAAATTAAGGACAATGTATTTGACGGTATGGGAATGGCATCCATCTATATTTCCAACGATGCCCAGGGATGGTATGAGTCAGGACCTGTCAGGGATGTGACGATTGAGGGAAATACGTTCCTGCGGCCGACAGGGGGAGCTGCGGTTATTTTTATAGAGCCGACGAATCCGAGCGTTTCCAGGGAGAAGACGATACATGAGAATATTAAGATTTTGGACAACACATTCTATATGCAGAATGGACAGGTGCTGAATGCAAAGAGCGTGAAAGATTTGAGCTTTACCGGAAACAGAATTTACCGCTATGAGCCGGAAATCAGCCTGTCATTGGAAGCTTCCAGTGGAACCCTGCGGGAAGGGAAAAGTATTCAGCTTGTGGCAGAGGGGGAAGGAAAGGTCTTTTCTTCGAACCTCTATGCATTTAATGGATGCAAAAATGTAACGCTGTCTAATAATGTCTATGACGGTGGACTGAAGCTGAACGCAACGACACAAAATATGGATGAAGGTGAAGTTCATGTAGCCGAAGGTGAGGATGTTGTAGTAGACGGGGATGCCAATGTACTGCCTGCAGTGCGCGGTATCGTTTACGAGAGCAGTGATGAGGCCGTCTTGAAAATTGCTGAGGACGGTACAGCAACAGGATTGAAACCAGGGACAACCGTTGTGAAAGCTTATGTGCAGAACGGTACGGAGAGATATGAATCCAACGAAGTTACCGTGACGGTGACAGAAGCGCCGAAGACGGAAAAAAATGCCTTTCTTTTGAAAGCCGAAGCAGCAGAGGGGTTGAAACTGGACAGACAGTTTGACAGCCATTGCGAATCTTACACCGGAGAGGCAGACAGGGAAACTGTTTCCATGAAGCTTGAGGCGGAAGAAAAGAATGCGGAAATCGAAGTCATTGCGGACGGAAAGAGCGCGGCGCTTGGGAAAGGCGTTCTGGAAGCGCAGATTCCGATGCATGGCGGAAACAATAAAGTTTATATCCGTGTCACTTCACCGAACGGCGAGGTGGATAAAATTTATGAATTTGACATTACCGGAATCAGGACGGGATATCTATCCGATATGGACTATGTAGCCAGTGAGTCAAGCGGCGGCTGGGCGGCAAAGGGAACACTGGTAAATGACAAGAGCATAGAAAACAATCCTTTGACACTTATGGGCGAGGGCGGAAAAACGAGGGTTTTTGAAAAGGGGCTTGGAAGCCACGCGGACTGTACGCTGGTCTATAATATTGAAGGGCTGGGATATACAGAGTTTTCTGCTTATGTGGGAATTGACCAGGAGATTACAAATAGGAATGAAGCAAGCGCGGCTTTCCGGATTTACGGCGACGGTGTTCTGCTGGCCGAGACAGAGACGATGCGGGCAGATACCGCTATGAAATTCCTGTCGGTTTCAGTGGAAGGCGTAAGGGTGTTGAAACTGACGGCGGATAAAGTGGATAACAACTCGAACGACCATGTAGACTTTGCGGACGCGAAGCTTTCCGCAAGCCTGCCAATGTCTGAAACTGTGCATACAGTCCGTTTCCAGGCATCGGTGAAAAGCGGCGCGGCAGTTTCGGCGGATACAGGCAAGGCGCAGACATCTAATGGATTTATAGGCGTTGCAGACGGCGGGACAGTTACCCTGACAGCGGCAGTAAAAGGCGGGTATGAATTCCTGGGCTGGTACGATGCAGAGGGCAATTTGTGTACGGCAGAGGCGGTATTGACTGTTTCAGAGATACAGACAGGTAAGGTGTATACAGCAAAGGTCAAAGCCGTTAAGACACAGCTTCAGACGGCAGTGGCAGCAGCGGAAAAGAAGGAACTGGGCAGTTACAGCCCGGAAAGTGCGGAAGCATACCGCAAGGCTCTGGCGGCTGCCCAGGCAGTTATGAAAAATGAAAATGCCACGGCGAAAGAAGTGCAGGAAGCCCTGGAAGCCTTGCAGACAGCAGAGGGGCAGCTTGTTATAAAAACAACTCCGGGCGTAAATACGGGAGGCGACAGCAGGGCGCTCCGTGCGGCAGTGGAAGCGGCAAAAAAGACGGATTTGAATGTCTATACGGAAGAAAGCGCAGAAAAATACCGTGCTGCCCTGGCGTCTGCGGAAAAAGTGCTGGCAAAGGCAGGGGCGTCTCAGGCGGAGATTGACACAGCTATAAGAAACCTCCAGGCAGCCCAGGCAGCACTGGTTAAGAAGATACCAGACAAAGGCACAATTTTACCGGCGCAGGGCGGTCGTTACCAGGTGGTTGATCCGAAGAGGAAAACGGCGCGGCTGGTGGAAGTTATCAACAAAAAAGCACCGAAGCTGAATGTCCCTGCAACGGTTAAGCTGAATGGCATGGTATTTACGGTTACAGAGATTGGCGATAAGGTTATGAAGGGGAACACGAAACTGAAAAAGGTGGTACTCGGCAAAAATGTTACGTCAATCGGGAAACAGGCATTTATGGGCTGTAAAAACCTGAAAAGCGTACAGCTGAAAGGAAAAGCGCCGAAAACGATTAAGACGGGCGCGTTCAAAAAGACATCCGCAAAGCTTGTGGTGAGCGCAAAGAAACTGAACAAGAAGCAGAAAGCCGCATTGCAGAAAAAATTGAAGAAGGCGGGCATGGGCAAAAAGGGAATAGTCAAATAGAAGGGAGACAACGAAAATGGATTATGCAAAAGAATCTTTAAAGATGCATTATGATTTGAAAGGGAAGCTGGAGATAAAGTCGAGGGCGGCTGTTGATTCGAAAGAGGCGCTGAGCCTGGCGTATACGCCGGGCGTTGCCGAGCCGTGTCTGGAAATCCAGAAGGATGTGAGCAAAAGCTTTGATTTGACACGGCGCTGGAATACGGTCGCAGTCGTGACGGACGGAACAGCCGTCCTGGGACTGGGCGATATCGGACCAGAGGCGGGAATGCCTGTTATGGAAGGAAAATGTGTCTTGTTTAAGGAGTTCGGAGATGTAGACGCAATTCCCTTATGTGTCCGCAGCAAGGATGTAGATGAGATTGTAAAGACCGTGGAGCTGCTGGCAGGAAGTTTTGGAGGCGTGAATCTGGAGGATATTTCCGCACCGCGGTGTTTCGAGATTGAGAGGAAACTGAAAGCGTGCTGTGATATCCCGATTTTCCATGACGACCAGCATGGAACGGCGGTTATCACGCTGGCAGGCATCATCAACGCTCTGAAACTGGTGGGAAAGAAGCTGGAGGATGTGAAGATTGTTACCTCTGGCGCAGGCGCGGCAGGAATTGCAATTATCCGGCTGCTAATGTCCATGGGACTGAAAAATGTCATCATGACCGACCGTAAGGGCGCGATTTATGAAGGCAGGGAAGGGCTCAATCCTATAAAAGAGGAAATGGCAAAAATTACGAACTTTAAGCATGAGAAAGGAACGCTGGCAGAAGTGATTCAGGGCGCGGATGTGTTCATTGGCGTATCGGCTCCGGGGACGCTTACACAGGATATGGTTCGGAGCATGGCCAAGGATCCGATTATTTTCGCCTGTGCAAACCCTACGCCGGAAATCTTTCCGGATGAGGCGAAGGCCGCAGGCGCGGCAGTGGTATCCACAGGGCGTTCGGATTTCCCGAACCAGGTGAATAATGTCCTCTGTTTCCCGGGAATCTTCCGGGGGGCGCTGGATGTGAGGGCGTCGGATATCAATGATAAGATGAAAGTGGCGGCTGCCTATGCGATTGCAGGACTGGTAAGTGACGAAGAGCTGACGGCAGACTATATACTTCCGGCTGCATTTGACAGCAGGGTGAAAGATGCCGTGGCAGAAGCTACCAGAAAAGCGGCGGTTGAGAGCGGCGTGGCAAGGATATAAGGATATCAGATTGAAAGAAAGGGCAGGACTGCGGCCGCAGTCCTGCCCTGAATCGTGATGGGACAGAAATATCCGTAAACGCAAAAACAGGAAACGTTTTTCAACATTTCCTGTTTTACGTTCTATATAATGAACAACAGTCCGTAGGGGAATCGAACCCCTGTTTCCGCCGTGAGAGGGCGGCGTCTTAACCGCTTGACCAACGGACCATGTCTGACCGACTTCCTCATATTACTACATCTTTTGAAAAAAAGCAAGCACTTTTTTCTTTTTTGTTTATTTTTGTTTATTGCGGAAAAACACTTGAAGTACTGGGACAAATTGTGTATGATAGATAAGATTGGAAAAATGGTAAAAAGCAGTATAGGACGTAGGAGGAAACAAAATGAATTTATTAACGCAGGCAGCCGGTGCAGGAATGGGAATCGGGGTACTCATTTTCTATGTAGTTATCATTGTGGGTATCATGTATTTTATGGCAATCAGGCCGCAGAAGAAAGAGCAGAAAAGGGTTGCAGCTATGCTGGCGGAAATGGAAATCGGTGACAGTGTAGTGACAAACAGCGGATTTTACGGTGTGTTGATTGACATTACCGAAGACGATGTGATTGTTGAATTTGGAAGCAACAAAAACTGCCGTATCCCTATGAGGAAATCTGCGATTGCGGAAGTAGAAAAGCAGGGTATGGAGTAAAAGCAAAAAAGAGGGCGCTGCGGTGCAGCGGCCTTTTTTTGCCTTTATTCCATTCTTTACGGTTGAAATCTGTCTGAAAATGCATTATTATATTATACTAAAGCGGCAAAGGGTGGCTTTCATCCTTACTAGATAGTGTTTTTAAGAGAAATCAGTTTTGGAAATGGAGGATTTGTATAATGGGTTACAAGATTACGGTGATTCCGGGAGATGGAATCGGGCCTGAAATTGTCAGGGAAGCTGTCAAAGTGCTGGATGCGGCAGGAGAGAAGTATGGCTTCCAGTTAGATTATACGGAAGTTCTGATGGGTGGAGCCTCGATTGACGTGCACGGCGTGCCATTGACGGATGAAGTGATTGCACAGGCGAAAGCCAGTGACGCAGTGCTGATGGGGTCTATCGGCGGGGATGCGGCAACATCTCCCTGGTATCAGCTGGAGCCGTCCAAACGGCCGGAGGCAGGGCTTCTGAAAATCCGTAAGGAGCTGAACCTGTTTGCAAATTTGAGGCCGGCATACCTTTATAGTGAGCTGAAAGCGGCATGTCCGCTGCGCAGCGATATTATTGGCGGCGGTTTTGATATGATGATTATGCGGGAGCTGACCGGAGGACTTTATTTTGGCGAGCGCTGTACGACAGAGGAGAACGGCGTGCGGAAAGCGAAGGATACGCTGACTTATGATGAAAATGAAATCCGCAGGATTGCGAAGCGGGGATTTGATATTGCCAGGAAGCGCAGGAAGAAGGTAACCAGTGTGGATAAGGCGAATGTGCTGGATTCTTCCAGGCTCTGGAGGGCTGTTGTAGAAGAAGTTGCGAAGGATTATCCTGACGTGGAACTGGAACATATGCTGGTGGATAACTGTGCGATGCAGCTGGTGCGCGACCCGAAGCAGTTTGACGTCATTCTGACAGAAAATATGTTTGGGGATATTCTGTCCGACGAGGCTAGTATGGTAACAGGGTCTATCGGGATGCTTTCTTCTGCAAGCCTGAATGAGACAAAGTTTGGACTGTATGAGCCGAGCCACGGCTCAGCGCCGGATATTGCAGGGAAAGATTTGGCAAATCCGATTGCCACGATTCTTTCGGCTGCCATGATGCTGCGCTTTTCTTTGGACTTGGACGAAGCGGCGGACGCTATTGAGGCGGCAGTGAAGCAAGTACTGACAGAAGGATACCGCACAGGGGATATTTATTCCGAGGGATGTAAAAAGGTGGGTACTGTGGAAATGGGAAGCCTGATTGCAGCAAGGGTTTAAATGAGGAGGTATATATATGAAAAGTGATAACGTAAAAAAGGGAGTACAGCAGGCGCCGCACCGTTCCCTGTTCAATGCACTGGGAATGACAAAAGAGGAGATGGAACGTCCTCTGGTGGGGATTGTCAGCTCTCATAATGAAATTGTACCGGGACATATGAACCTGGATAAAATCGTAAACGCAGTAAAGCAGGGCGTAGCCATGGCTGGCGGGACGCCGATTGTGTTTCCAGCGATTGCGGTGTGTGACGGCATTGCCATGGGACATATCGGTATGAAATATTCCTTGGTGACAAGGGATTTGATTGCAGATTCTACAGAGGCGATGGCGATGGCGCATCAGTTTGACGCACTGGTGATGGTGCCGAACTGTGACAAGAATGTACCGGGGCTTCTGATGGCGGCGGCGCGCATCAATGTTCCTACCGTGTTTGTAAGCGGAGGGCCGATGATGGCAGGCCATGTACAGGGGAAGAAAACGAGCCTTTCTTCTATGTTTGAAGCAGTGGGATCTTACAGTGCAGGCACAATCAGCGAAGAAGAACTGGATGAGTTCGAGTGTAAGACGTGTCCTACCTGCGGTTCGTGTTCTGGTATGTATACGGCGAACAGCATGAACTGCCTGACAGAAGTTCTGGGAATGGGGCTTCCGGGCAATGGCACAATTCCCGCAGTCTATTCCGAGCGCATTCGCCTGGCGAAGCGTGCGGGAATGCAGGTAATGGAAATGTACAGGAAGAATATCCGTCCTCTGGATATTATGACGGAAGAGGCCATCTTGAATGCGCTGACAGTGGACATGGCGCTGGGATGCTCTACAAACAGTATGCTGCATCTTCCGGCAATTGCCCATGAGATTGGCATGGATTTTGATATTACATTTGCAAATGAAATCAGTGCAAAGACCCCGAACCTCTGCCATCTGGCACCGGCAGGTCCTACATATATGGAGGATTTGAATGAGGCAGGCGGGGTGTATGCCGTGATGAATGAGCTGAATAAAAAGAATCTCCTGCATACGGAATGCCTGACAGTGACTGGGAAGACAGTCGGGGAGAACATAAAGAACTGTGTGAATAAGAATCCGGAGGTTATCCGTCCGGTTGAGAACCCGTACAGCGAGACGGGCGGCCTGGCAGTGCTGACAGGAAACCTGGCGCCTGACGGCGGTGTGGTGAAACGTTCGGCGGTGGTGCCGGAAATGATGGTGCATGAAGGTCCGGCGCGGGTATTTGAGTGTGAGGAAGATGCATGTGAGGCAATTCTTTCCGGAAAAATTTCTGCTGGGGACGTGGTGGTTATCCGTTACGAAGGGCCAAAGGGAGGGCCGGGTATGCGTGAGATGTTAAATCCGACATCCGAGATTGCGGGCATGGGGCTTGGCTCCAGTGTGGCATTGATTACGGACGGACGTTTCAGCGGCGCGTCCAGAGGAGCGTCTATCGGTCATGTTTCGCCTGAGGCAGCGGTAGGAGGTCCGATTGCCCTGGTAGAAGAGGGAGATATCATCAAAATCAATATCCCGGAGAATAAGCTGGAGCTTGCAGTATCCGATGAGGAGCTGGCGGCAAGGCGGGCGAAATGGCAGCCGAGGGAACCGAAGGTGACGACAGGCTATCTGGCACGGTACGCGGCAATGGTAACTTCAGGAAACCGGGGTGCTATCTTGGAAGTGCCCGGAAGATAAATGGGAGGGAAGCAGATGAAATTAACAGGCTCAGAAATTGTAATTGAATGTTTAAAGGAACAGGGTGTTGATACAGTGTTCGGCTATCCGGGAGGAACGATTCTGAACATATATGACGCGCTTTACAAACACCAGGATGATATTTTCCATATCCTGACTTCCCATGAGCAGGGGGCGGCCCATGCGGCAGACGGGTATGCGCGTGCCACAGGGAAGGTAGGCGTATGTATGGCTACGTCGGGACCGGGTGCTACGAACCTGGTGACAGGCATCGCTACCGCATATATGGACTCTGTGCCTATGGTGGCAATTACTGCGAATGTGGCAGTGCCTATGCTGGGGCGTGACAGTTTCCAGGAGATTGACATTGCAGGTGTGACAATGCCGATTACCAAGCATAATTATATAGTGAAGGACGTAAACAAACTGGCAGACACGATCCGTATGGCATTTCATATCGCGCGTTCTGGCAGGCCGGGACCGGTTCTGGTGGATATTACGAAAGACGTAACTGCAAATACTGCAGAGTATACGCCGGAGAAGCCTTATGAGACAGAGAGAAGTACGGAGTATATCAAAGAGAAGGATTTAGAAAAAGCGATAGAGCTGATTAACCATTCAAAGAAGCCTTTTATTTTCGTGGGCGGCGGCGCCGTGATTTCAGACGCTGCAAAAGAGCTGATGGAATTTGCGGAGAAGGTTCATGCTCCAGTGGCGGATAGTTTGATGGGAAAAGGTGCATTTGACGGCAGAAGCGAGCTGTATACGGGAATGCTGGGAATGCACGGGACAAAGGCTTCCAACCTGGGAGTTACCCAATGTGATTTGCTGATTACCATAGGCTCCAGGTTTAGTGACCGTGTTGTGGGAAATGCAAAGACCTTTGCGAAAAATGCGAAGATTATACAGATAGATGTAGACCCGGCCGAAATCAATAAAAATATCGTGGTGGACTGCAGTGTGATTGGTGATGTCAAGGAAGTGCTGAAACGCATGAACACGAAAATTGAAGATCACAATCACGATGAATGGCTGGCATATGTACATGGCATGGTGGAGAAATATCCGCTCCGTTACAACGAAGATATCCTGACAGGTCCTTATGTGGTGGAAGAAATCTACAAAGTGACAGGCGGCGATGCAATCATTACCACCGAGGTAGGGCAGCATCAGATGTG
Organism: Lachnospiraceae bacterium 46-15; assembly: GCA_041223665.1. Classification (GTDB taxonomy): domain Bacteria; phylum Bacillota; class Clostridia; order Lachnospirales; family Lachnospiraceae; genus Hominisplanchenecus_A. The sequence continues at coordinate 204,863 of JBCLQO010000002.1, read as the reverse complement.
GGCGGCGCAGTTTTATAAATATAAGAAGCCGCACACCTTTATCACATCCGGCGGTCTGGGAACTATGGGCTATGGCCTGGGCGCGAGCCTTGGCGCAAAGGTGGGACGTCCGGACAAGACAGTTATCAATATTGCGGGAGACGGATGTTTCCGCATGAATATGAATGAGATTGCTACGGCGAGCCGCTACAATATCCCAATCATTCAGGTGGTTATCAATAATCATGTGCTTGGTATGGTGCGCCAGTGGCAGACGCTTTTCTATGGAAAACGCTACTCAAATACGATTCTCAATGATGCGGTGGATTTTGTGAAGCTTGCAGAGGCTATGGGAGCCGTGGGAATACGCGTTACGAAAAAGGAAGAAGTGGCTCCGGCGCTGGAGAAAGCGATGAGCCTGGGGCGTCCCGTAGTAATTGACTGCGTGATTGACCAGGATGATAAAGTATTCCCGATGGTTCCGGCGGGAGATTCCATTGAAAATGCGTTCGACCAGGAAGACCTGGCAAAAAAAGAAAACTAGAAATATTTTATTTGATGAGGAGGAAACGAAAGTGAGCAGAGTGTACAATTTTTCAGCGGGTCCGGCCGTATTGCCGGAAGAGGTACTAAGAGAAGCAGCAGAGGAAATGATGGATTATAAGGGTTCCGGCATGTCCGTTATGGAAATGAGTCACCGATCGCAGGTTTTCGATGATATCATCAAAGAGGCAGAACAGGATTTAAGGGATTTAATGAATATCCCTGACAATTATAAAGTTTTATTCCTTCAGGGCGGCGCTTCCCAGCAGTTTGCCATGATTCCGATGAATCTGATGAAGAATAAGGTGGCAGACTATATTGTTACCGGACAGTGGGCAAAGAAAGCTTACCAGGAGGCGCAGAAATATGGGAAGGCGAATAAAATCGCATCATCCGAGGATAAGACATTTTCCTATATTCCGGACTGTTCCGATCTTCCAATCAGTGAGGATGCAGACTATGTGTATATCTGTGAAAACAACACGATTTACGGTACGAAGTTTAAAAAACTGCCAGATACCAAGGGGAAAATCCTGGTATCGGACGTATCCTCCTGCTTTTTGTCAGAGCCTGTAGATGTGACGAAGTATGGAATTCTTTACGGCGGTGTTCAGAAAAACATCGGGCCGGCGGGAATGGTTATCGCGATTGTCCGTGAGGATTTGATTACGGAGGATGTACTGCCTGGTACGCCTACCATGCTTACGTATAAGACTCATGCGGATGCGGAGTCTCTTTACAATACACCGAACTGTTACTGCATCTATATGTGCGGCAAGGTGTTTAAATGGCTGAAAAATATGGGCGGCCTGGAAGCAATGAAGGAACGCAATGAAAAGAAGGCTGCAATTCTGTATGATTTCCTGGATCAGAGCAAGATGTTCCAGGGGACGGTGGTAAAAGAGGACCGTTCTCTGATGAATGTGCCGTTTGTTACCGGAGACAAGGAGCTGGACGCTAAATTTGTGAAAGAAGCAAAAGCAGCAGGATTGGAGAACTTGAAAGGACACCGCAGCGTAGGCGGGATGAGGGCCAGCATTTACAATGCCATGCCGATAGAGGGTGTGGAAAAACTGGTGGAGTTTATGAAGAAATTTGAAGAGGAGAATCTGTAAAATGTTAAAGTATACATGCTTAAATCCAATTGCCGGGGCGGGTCTCGGGCTGTTTGATGACAAATATGAGAAAGTAGATGCAATCGAAGAGGCAGAAGCCGTGCTGGTAAGGAGTGCGGCTATGCATGATATGGAACTGCCGGAGACTTTGGAGGCGATTGCCAGGGCTGGGGCGGGAGTAAATAATATTCCGCTGGAGAAATGTGCAGATAAGGGCATTGTGGTATTTAACACACCAGGCGCAAATGCCAACGGTGTGAAAGAGCTGGTGCTGGCGGGAATGCTGCTGGCGTCCCGTGATATCATCGGCGGTGTGAACTGGGTGCAGGCAGAACGCCAAAACGAAGAGATTGCGAAGCTGGCTGAGAAGCAGAAGAAGCAGTTTGCAGGACATGAAATCCAGGGCAAGAAGCTGGGAATCATCGGTCTGGGCGCTATTGGAATCCTGGTGGCAAATGCCGCAGTGAACCTGGGGATGGAAGTTTATGGATATGACCCATATATTTCTGTGGATGCGGCGTGGAAGCTTTCAAGGAATATTAAGCATATCAATGATGTGAATGAGATTTATCGGGAATGTGATTTTATCACGATCCATGTGCCGCTTCTGGATTCTACGAAGAATATGATTAACCAGGAAGCAATAAATATGATGAAAGACGGTGTGGTAGTTCTGAATTTTGCCAGGGATATTCTGGTAGACGAGGATGCTATGGTCATGGCGCTCAAGACTGGAAAGGTAAGGAAATATGTCACAGATTTTCCGAATCATACGACAGCGGCAGAGAAGGACTGCATCGTAATCCCACACCTTGGGGCATCTACAGAAGAGTCTGAGGAAAACTGCGCGGTGATGGCGGTTCAGGAGCTGAAAGATTACCTGGAAAATGGAAATATCAGGAATTCGGTGAACTATCCGAACTGTGATATGGGAGAATGCATCAGTGTATGTCGCGTGGGGATTAACCACAAGAATACAAAGAACATGATTAGCCAATTTACTTCTATTTTTGGGAGTGCAGACATGAATATCTGCAACATGGTTAACAAAAGCAAAGGAGACTATGCGTACTCGCTTTTTGATTTGGAGCAGCCTCTAGGCTCAGAGGTGCTGGAGCGCTTAAAGAGCGTAGAAGGGGTACTCAGAGTAAGGGTAATTAAATAATATCCATGAAATAAAACCTATAGAGAACAGCAGTAATTGTGTATGTGCCCTGCTGTTCTCTTATTCATCGAATACATAAATTTAGTTAAGGAGAGCTGTTATGGCAAGAATTAAGGCATTTTCCGGCATCCGTCCCAGAAAGGGGCTGGAGGCGAGAATCGCGGCGCTTCCCTATGATGTTTACAGCCGGGAGGAAGCAAAAGTACAGGTAGAAAAAGAACCGATGAGTTTTTTGAGGATTGACAGGGCAGAAACGGGGCTGGATGACAGCGTAGACGTTTATGCCCCCCAGGTGTACCAGAGGGCTCACGATTTGCTTTGGGAAATGGTAGAGAAGGGTGAGTTTGTACGGGAAGAAAAGCCCTGCCTGTACCTGTATGAACAGAGAATGGCAGGACGCTGCCAGACCGGGCTGGTGGCATGTGCTTCGGTGGATGATTATTTAAATCAGGTGATTAAAAAGCATGAAAATACCAGGGCGGATAAAGAGGCGGACCGCATTCGCCATGTGGATGTGTGCAACGCCCAGACCGGGCCGATTTTTCTAGCATACCGGAGACAGGAGGCGCTTCAGGAAATTTTTGCCGGGATAAAGAAGGGTTTACCACTGTTTGTATTCTCTTCGGAAGATGGCGTGGAGCATCGGGGATGGATGATTGCAGAGGACGAAACGATAGAGAAAATTACAGAGATTTTCGGAGGCATGGACAGCATTTATATTGCGGACGGACATCACCGCGCTGCCTCAGCAGTGGCAGTAGGCAGGAAGCGCAGGGCTGAAAATCCAGGATATACAGGAGAGGAAGAGTTTAACTATTTCCTTTCGGTGTTGTTTCCGGGTGAAGAACTCTTTATCATGGATTATAACCGGGTTGTGCATGATTTGAACGGACTGACAGAAGAGGAGTTCTTAGAGGCTGTGGAAGAAAAATTTCTGGTAGAAAAATGCGGGGAAGCATATTCGCCGGAAAAAAAGGGAAAGATGGGAATGTACCTGGGAAATCAGTGGTATGCCCTTACAGTCAGAGAAGAGTATGAAAGTGACGACCCCATCGAGGGGCTGGATGTGTCCATCCTGCAGAGGGAGATGCTGGCGCCTGTCCTGGGAATCACAGACCCCAAAACAGACAGCCGGATCGGGTTCATCGGGGGAATCCGGGGGCTTTCGGAGCTGGAGCGGCGGGTACATACGGACTGCAAGGCGGCTTTTGCCATGTATCCCACGTCTATTGAAGAATTGTACAGGGTAGCAGACCAGGGGCTGCTTATGCCGCCAAAGTCTACCTGGTTTGAGCCGAAACTGCGGAGCGGGCTGTTTATTCATGCGCTTTAAGCAAAGGATGCCCGACAGAAGCGCGGTTTAAAAACGCGGCAGATCCGATAACCGGGCTGTTGGCTGAAAGGGGGAGACGTGGCTGGAAAGCGGTGTCTCTTTCTTTTTTGTCTTTTGATTTTGGGCAGAATGTTAAGAAATGCCATCTTTTATTGCGAATTCAGGTATATTTGTGATAGAATGGAAGAAAACGGAATAGCAGGAGGTATGCTATGGAGGAAAAATTATATAATCTGATGGACTGGGCGGCAATCGAAGCGCTTGTGTATTCAGAGGAGGACAACCCACATGGTATTTTAGGGCCGCATGTTACGGAGGATGGGGTTCTGATACAGACATTTCTTCCCACGGCGGTTAAAGTTTCCGTAAGGGTATCCGGCGGGAAGAAAGAGTATCCGATGATTATGGAAGACGAGGAAGGATTTTTTGCAGTGCTGATTCCGAGAAAGACCATTCCGGAATATACGATTCGGGCGGAATTTGATAATGGGGCTGTGGAAGAGTTTGCTGATCCTTATGCCTTTGCTCCTCAGATTACAGAAAAGGATACGAAGAAATTCAACGCAGGTATCTGTTATGATATTTATGAGAAGCTGGGTGCTCATCCAATGGTTATCGACGGCGTGGCGGGCGTGCTTTTTGCAGTGTGGGCGCCGAATGCCGTGCGGGTGAGCGTAGTGTGTGATTCAGTGCTCTGGGACGGCAGGCGTCTTCCGATGAGGCGGCTGTGGGATTCCGGTATTTTTGAGCTGTTCGTGCCTGGGATGAAAGAGGGGACGGTTTACAAATACGAGATAAAGGCAAAAGGCGGTTTGACATTCCTGAAAGCAGACCCTTATGGCAATGCGGCGGAGGTTCGCCCAGATAATGCGTCCATAGTAGCGGATTTGACGAAATTCACCTGGACGGATGATGCCTATCGCAAAGAACGCAAAGCGATGCAGAACAAAAAAGCGCCGATGTCCATTTATGAGATGCACATTGGTTCTTGGAAAAAACCGGAGGATGGGGAGCGCGAGTTTTACAATTACAGGGAAATTGCGCCGATGCTGGCAGAATATATTAAGGAGCTGGGTTATACCCATGTGGAGCTGATGCCGGTTATGGAGCATCCTTTTGATGCATCTTGGGGTTATCAGGTTACAGGGTATTATGCGCCTACCAGCCGCTGTGGTTCCCCGGAAGATTTCATGTATTTTATGAACTATATGCATGAGCAGGGAATCGGCGTTATCCTGGACTGGGTTCCCGCACATTTTCCGCGGGATACCTTTGGGATGTGTGCCTTTGACGGGACATGCCTTTATGAGCATCTTGACCCGCGGCAGGGCTGGCACCCGGACTGGGGGACGCTGATTTACAATTACGGACGTCCGGAGGTGAAAAATTTCCTGATTGCGAACGCCCTGTTCTGGGCAGAAAAATACCATGCAGACGGTATCCGTATGGATGCGGTGGCATCTATGCTCTATCTGGATTATGGAAAGAAAGACGGGGAGTGGGTTGCGAATATGTATGGCGGCCATGAGAATCTGGAGGCGATAGAATTTCTGAAGCATTTGAACTCTATTTTCAAGAAAAAGCATCCGGATGTGCTGCTGATTGCGGAGGAGTCCACGGCATGGCCGAAGATTACCGGGGATGTGGAAGACGATGGACTGGGCTTTGACTATAAGTGGAATATGGGGTGGATGAATGATTTTATTGACTATATGTCAAAAGACCCGCTGTTCCGGGGCGGCGCCCACGGAGAACTGACTTTCAGTATGGTGTATGCTTACAGTGAGGATTTCATTCTGACCCTTTCTCATGATGAGGTGGTGCACGGAAAGGCATCCATGATAGGGAAAATGCCTGGGGAACGGGCACAGCAGTTCGCAAATCTGAGGGCGGCATATGGGTATATGATGTGCCATCCCGGGAAAAAGCTGCTCTTTATGGGACAGGACTTTGCCCAGTACAGCGAATGGTCGGAGGCAAAATCCCTGGAATGGGATCTTTTGCAGTATGATGAACACAGACAGATGAAAGAGTATATGATAGCGCTGAATAAGTTCTATCGGGAACATCCGGCTATGTATCAGCTTGATCATAATCCAGACGGATTTACCTGGATAAATGCTATTTCAGGAAATGAAAATATGCTGGTGTTCACAAGGAATACAAAGAAACGGGAAGAGACTCTGCTGGTAGTGTGTAATTTCTCGCCTCTGGTATATGAAAACCATAAAATTGGCGTGCCGTATGCGGGCAAGTACAAAGAAATCTTTAATAGTGACAGGGAAGAGTTCGGAGGAAGCGGCGCGGTGAATCCACGTTTGAAGCAGTCAAAGAAAGAAGAATGCGACGACAGGCCGAATTCCATTACAATCAAGGTGCCGCCTATGGGAATTTCTATTTTCTCGTATACAAAGTCTGCACCCAAAGCGAAAGATAATAAGGCAGCAAAGAGCGAAACAGGAAAGGCTCCGGCAAAGAAGAAAAACCTGAAAGCAGATTTAGAAGGGAAATACGTGAAAGCGCGGAGTGCGAGGTAAAAAATGCAGGAAACAGAACTTGGGGAACAGGTAGCGAAGGTAGTGCAGGAGAAAGCAGAAGAGGCGAACAGGATGATGTCTTATATCAATGGCAAAATTCCGTCTCTGTTGGATTTTGGACTGAAGCTTCTGATAGCCGGGATTATCTTTTTTATCGGTTCCAGGGTGATAGCGCTCCTTTTAAAAATCCTGAAGCGTTCTTTTGTGCGGGCGCAGATGGAAGAAGGCTCCCTGCACTTTATGAATTCTCTGATTAAGGCTCTGTTGTATATCATCCTTGTGGCGGGACTGGCTGCTTACCTAGGGGTAAAGGAAGCTTCGATAGCGGCGCTTTTAGGCTCTATGGGGGTCGGAATCGTGCTTGCCTTAAAAGAATCCTTGTCAAATCTCGCCGGAGGATTTATACTCTTAATCATGAAGCCTTTTACGGTCGGTGATTATATTAAAGAGGATGCCCATGGAAATGAGGGAACCGTAGAGAAAATCGACCTCTTTTATACGTATCTGCTAACGCCGGATAACCGGACGGTCAGTGTGCCGAACGGAACTTTATCGAATACCAGCCTCACGAATATCTCGCGGCAGGAAAAGCGGCAGATACGGCAAATCGTGGGGATTTCCTACCAGGCAGATATCCAGATGGCGAAAAAAACCATTGAGAAGATTCTAAAGGAAGAAGAAAGTGTTTTAGCGGCAGAGCCAGCCGAAGTCTTTGTGGATTCCTTGAATGAAAGTTCGGTGGATTTGGGCTGGAGGGTCTGGGTACGCCCGGAGGATTATTTTGCGGTCAAATGGAGGCTTACGGAAGCGATAAAATACGGGCTTGATGAAGTGGGAATTGAAATACCCTATCGGCAGCTTGAGGTGGCTGTGCGGCAGGCAGAGAAGGAGTAGAGAAGCAGATGGAGCCACATAAGCATGTGAGAGAAGATGGCAGTGTGTATGAGCATACACATATCCATGCTCATGACAATGAAAACGTCCCCCATTGCCATGGAGGGCACACGCATACCCATGAGAATACCAAAGCGGTGCTCAACCGCCTGGCAAGGGCAATCGGGCATCTGGAATCCATTAAGAAAATGGTCGAGAGCGGGAGGGACTGCAGCGAAGTGCTGATTCAGCTTTCGGCGGTAAAAGCAGCCATCAACAATACAGGAAAGGTCATCTTGCATGACCATATCCAGCATTGTCTGGTGGAAGCGGTAGAGACAGGGGATACAGAGGCGATTGAAGAATTGAACAAGGCCATTGACAGATTTATTAAATAAGAGGATATGTGAAAATGGGAAAAAGACAAGTGGATAAGAAAAGTGCAGCTTATAAGAAATACAGGAGAAGGAAGATACTTTTTATCATAGAAGTTATCTTGCTTATCTTGGTATGTGGAGTTGCCTACGTCTACATACAGCTTGATTCAAAACTGAATCTAATGGAAACGGAGAAGCTGGATGAGAAAAAAGTTGTCGTGAACAAGACGGCAGAGACGAACCCTACTTTGAAGGGATATATGAATATCGCACTTTTTGGTGTGGATGAGAAAAAGGAAAACACAGACACGATTATTATTGCCAGCATCAACAATGATACCAAGGTGGTAAACCTGGTATCCATTTACAGGGACACGCTGCTGAATATTGGGGAGGATAGATACGGGAAGGCGAATTCTTCTTATCCTAACGGCGGTATGGAGTGGGCGCTGAGTATGCTGAATACAAATCTGGATATGGATATCTCGAAGTATGTGATGGTGGATTTCAGCGCGCTCACAGATATCATTGATGAGCTAGGCGGGATTGAAATTACCGTTACAGACGAAGAGGCCGAGCATTTGAGCAACTACTGTGTCAGCGTGGCAAAGGTGGCGGAGAAAGACTATGAGAGGCTGCCCGGGGGCGGGACATATCTCATGGACGGCGTACAGGCTACCGCTTACTGCCGGATTCGCTATGGAGGCGGGAATGACTATAAGCGTACTCTGCGACAGCGTGAAGTTATTGCGAAAATCGTGGATAAGGCGAAAAATGCAGATATCGGAACGCTGAATAAGATGATGGATGAAGTATTCCCGAAGATTAGCACAAATATCTCTAAGAGCGAGATTCTTTCCATGGGAATGAGCATGCTGTCTTACAAAATCGGTGAGACGACAGGTTTCCCATTCTGGCACAGAACTTCGGAGGACGGAAAGTATAATGAAGTGCCTGTGACCCTGGAAAAGAATGTAGACCAGCTTCATATCTTTCTGTTTGGCGATGAAGATTATGAGCCGTCGGATGATGTAATTGAGCGGAGTAACTATATTATTAACCAGACGGGCTTTTCAGAAGATACGGCAGTCAGTGATGAGAATTACCAGAGCAGCGGTGACGAGCTATCTGAAAAAGGGCAGGAGAGCGAGTCTGGTACAGAAGAGAGTGAAAGTTCTTCCGGTGAACAGTAACATCAATGGGTTGTTGTGAACAGCAGCCTATTGATTTAACAGTTTACTCTGCTAAAGCAGTTTTTTATTGACAAAGAATTTAATAGTTGGTACAATGACATAACGAAAGCAGGAGCCGAGGGAAATATTTCCGGAGTCCTGCGCAATAAGCCAGAGAAAGCAGGTTTTTCTATGAAAAGACGAGTATTATCTATGTTAGTTGACAATACATCAGGTGTTCTGAGCCGTGTATCAGGGCTTTTCAGCCGCCGGGGTTACAACATCGACAGCCTGACTGTTGGAGAGACGGCTGACCCAAGGTATTCCAGGATGACGGTGGTTGTCAGGGGGGACGAGCTGATTCTTGACCAGATTACCAAGCAGCTTGCGAAGCTGATTGACGTGGTAGATATCAAGACCCTGCAGGATGGGGAGAGCGTTACCCGTGAACTGATTTTGGTAAAGGTGCGGGCAGACGCAGAGCACCGTCAGGATATTGTATCTACGGCAGGTATATTCCGTGCGAATATCGTGGATGTGGGCGTTGATTCCCTAACGATAGAGATGACAGGAAATCAGTCCAAGATTGAAGCATTCATCGGACTTCTGAGAGGATATGAGATTTTGGAACTGGCACGCACCGGAATCACAGGTTTGTCCAGAGGTGCGGATGATGTGAGATACCTGTAGAAAATACGACCGTAGCTGTCCGGGATTCCGACATGCCTGTGCCGCTGTCCTGGAAAGATACAAATATATATCAAAGATTTGGAGGAGATACAAATGGCAGCACGAATTTTTTACCAGGAAGATTGTAACCTTTCTTTATTGGAGGGAAAGACGATTGCGATTATTGGATACGGAAGCCAGGGACATGCCCATGCGCTGAATCTGAAAGAGTCCGGATGCAATGTTATCATTGGTCTTTATGAGGGCAGTAAGTCCTGGAAGAGAGCAGAAGAGCAGGGATTTAAGGTTTATACAGCAGCAGAGGCAGCAAAGCAGGCGGACATCATCATGATTCTGATTAACGATGAGAAACAGGCTGCTATGTATAAGAAAGATATCGAGCCGAACCTTGAGGCAGGCAACATGCTGATGTTCGCCCATGGTTTTGCCATCCATTTCGGACAGATTGTACCGCCGAAGGATGTAGATGTTACGATGATTGCACCGAAGGGACCGGGTCATACCGTAAGAAGCGAGTATCAGGCAGGCAAGGGTGTTCCGTGTCTCGTGGCAGTACAGCAGGACGCTACCGGAAAAGCGCTGGATAAAGCGCTGGCTTACGCTCTGGGAATCGGCGGCGCAAGGGCCGGCGTACTGGAGACAACCTTCCGTACAGAGACAGAGACAGACCTTTTCGGTGAGCAGGCAGTGCTCTGCGGCGGCGTATGCGCGCTGATGCAGGCAGGTTTCGAAACTCTGGTAGAGGCTGGGTACGATGCAAGGAATGCATATTTTGAGTGTATCCATGAGATGAAACTGATTGTAGATTTGATTTATCAGTCAGGTTTTGCAGGAATGAGATACTCCATTTCAAATACTGCCGAGTACGGCGATTACATCACAGGACCGAAGATTATCACAGAAGATACCAAGAAAGCGATGAAGAAAATCCTTTCCGATATCCAGGACGGTACATTTGCAAAAGATTTCCTTCTGGATATGTCACCGGCTGGCGGACAGGCTCATTTTAAAGCGATGAGGAAACTTGCTGCTGAGCATCCGGCAGAGGTTGTGGGCGAGGAAGTACGTAAGCTGTACAGCTGGAGCGACGAGGATAAGCTGATTAATAACTAAAGACTCATAGACAGCCGCCACTGGAAAGTGGCGGCTGTTTTCGTCCTGAGGATAATGAGATTTGTAGTGTGTGAATGTCTAGCGAAAAAAGTCTGTAAAGGTTTTCAAAGCCTGGCTCTGGCCAGAGGAAGAAGGGAAAGCCAGACCGATTTCCCGTTTATGGATGGGAAATCCCAAAGGAATTTCATGGAGAATGCCGCAGTCCAGTTCTTCCTGGACAAATTGCCGGATGACACACGCGATGCCAAGACCGATTTTTGCAAACTCAATAAGCAAATCCATGGTGGAGATTTCCAATAGATTTGCTGGCTCAATATGCTGCTCTTTCAGATAATCGTCAATGTACTGACGGGTCATATTTTCCTTATCCAGCAGCATTAGTGTGGCTATATGGAAGATATCGGTCACAGAACCGGAAAGAGAGAGGTTATCAACATAGCTTTTAGAAGCAACAAAAATATCTTCAATTTCTCCAAGGGAATGGAACGTAATATTCCCTATAGAAGATGGTTTTCCGATTAGACCGATATCAATCCGGTGCTCCTGCAGAAGCTGGAGCGTATGGTTGGTAGACTGGCACTCAATAGAAATCCGGATGTGGGGATAAAGCTCTATAAATTTTTTTAGGTAGGGCAGGAGCACGTACTTGCAGAGCGTAGTGCTTACGCCAATCCGAAGATGCCCGATGCCAAGCTCCGTCATCTGACGGAGCTGTTCTTCGCCTGCCTTTAAGGAGTCAAACGCAGCCTTCACATGCTGGAACAGCAGCGCGCCTTCCTCTGTGAGATGGACGCCCCGGGAACTGCGGGAAAACAGGGGTGTGCCCAGGGATTCCTCTAGCTTCCGTATGGATTTGCTGATGGCGGGCTGGCTGATATACAGGGAATCAGCGGCGCGCGAAATATTTCCTTCCTGTGCCACAGCATAAAAAATTCGGTACTGCGGTAAATTAGACTCCATGATAAACTCCTTTTACTTTGCGGGCGGCAATTCTATAACCGCACGTTATGATAAATATGCGTAATATATATTTCTATTATAGTGCATTATGTGCTACAATGTCCATAGAATTCAGAAATTAAATTTCAGGAGGAAAAGCAGATGAAAGGAATGACGATGACACAGAAGATTCTGGCGGCGCATGCCGGACTTCCGCATGTAGAGGCAGGCCAGCTGATTGAGGCAGATTTGGATTTGGTGCTGGGAAATGACATTACTTCTCCGGTAGCGATCCATGAAATGGATAAAATGGCGAAAAAAACAGTTTTTGATAAAGATAAGATTGCCCTGGTCATGGATCACTTTATCCCGAACAAGGATATTAAGTCCGCGGAGCACTGCAAATGCGTACGGCAGTTTGCCTGTAAGCATGATATCACAAATTATTTTGATGTGGGCGATATGGGAATCGAACACGCGCTGCTTCCGGAGAAAGGTCTGACGGTGGCAGGGGATGTGATTATCGGAGCGGATTCCCACACCTGTACCTATGGTGCGCTGGGGGCGTTTTCTACAGGAGTAGGCAGCACGGATATGGCAGCCGGGATGGCGACGGGAAAGGCATGGTTTAAGGTTCCGTCTGCGATTAAATTCAACTTAATCGGAAAACCGTCGAAATGGGTGAGCGGCAAAGATGTTATCCTGTATATTATTGGCATGATTGGCGTGGACGGCGCACTTTACAAATCCATGGAGTTTGTGGGCGAGGGCGTGAAGAACCTCACGATGGATGACAGGTTTACGATTGCAAATATGGCAATTGAGGCAGGCGGGAAAAACGGGATTTTCCCTGTGGATGAGTTGGCCATCCAGTACATGGAGGAACACTCAAAGCGTCCCTATACAGTATATGAGGCGGATGAGGATGCGGTGTACGAGGAAGAGTATACGATTGACCTTGGCGCGCTGAAACCTACGATAGCGTTCCCGCACCTTCCGGAAAATACAAAGACTATTGACGAGATTGCAGAGGATGTGGTGGTTGACCAGGCAGTAATCGGTTCCTGTACGAATGGGCGTATTGATGATTTGCGCTGTGCGGCTGAAATTTTGAAGGGGCGCCATGTGAAGAAGGGGGTACGCTGTATCGTGATTCCGGCAACCCAGGAAATTTATTTGCAGGCTGTTGAAGAGGGGCTGGTAAAAATCTTTATTGAGGCCGGGGCAGTGGTGAGCACACCTACCTGTGGTCCATGCCTGGGCGGTTATATGGGAATCCTGGCAGCAGGCGAACGCTGCATTTCTACGACAAACCGCAACTTTGTGGGACGTATGGGACACGTAGACTCGGAAGTATATCTGGCAAGCCCGGCAGTAGCGGCGGCAAGCGCTGTGACAGGAAAGATTTCAGCACCGGAAGAATTGGGATTATAGGAGGGGAGAGAAAATGAAAGCAAACGGACGAGTTTTTAAATATGGTGATAACGTAGATACGGATGTAATCATTCCGGCAAGATACTTAAATTCTTCGGACCCTGCGGAGTTGGCAACACACTGCATGGAGGACATTGATAAAGAGTTTGTGAACCAGGTACAGAAGGGTGATATCATCGTGGCAGAGAAAAATTTCGGCTGTGGTTCTTCCAGGGAGCATGCACCGATTGCCATCAAGGCGGCGGGAGTGAGCTGCGTGATTGCCGAGACTTTTGCGCGAATTTTCTACCGGAATGCCATTAACATCGGACTGCCGATTATTGAGTGTCCGGAAGCATCGAAAGGAATTGAGGCGGGAGATGAAGTAGAGGTGGACTTTGACAGTGGGATGATTTATAATAGGACGAAAGGAACCGAATTCAAAGGCCAGGCATTTCCGGAGTTCATGCAGAAAATTATTAAGGCTGAAGGCTTGATTCCTTATATTAACAGCAAATAAATGGCAGAATGGCAGGAGGTAACGGGATGAAAGTATTGTACAAAGACGAGTTTGAAAATCTGAGCGTAATGGAAGTGAGCAAGGCTGCTTACGTTGAAGAGGATGAAGTGCTGGCGCTGAATGGCCCAGAGGATGACATTGCAGTGAAGGCATCCCAGAAAGAAGCAGAAAAGGTGATACGTGAACTGTATGAGACAGACAAGGCTGATGCGACTGCTTATGAGTATTGTGAGATAGATGTGGAATTTGATGACGACGACGATGACGATGATTATGATGATGATGAGTTCGACGCGATGCTTGACAGAATTCTGGAGGATTCTGAGAAAAACGGGGTTTTACGGTTTAAGTAAAAGCGCGGCGGCGGGAGAAGGTCTATGATTGAACCGAGACAGCATGGATATTTCAAGATACACAGTGCAAATATTTACTACAGAATTTATGGTACAGGGCAGCGGACGCTCTTTTTCCTTCATGGGAATGGGGAGGATTGGACGTGTTTCAGGAAACAGATAGAATTCTTTGCCGCGGATTATAAGGTAGTTACTATGGACAGCCGCGGGCATGGAAATTCGGGAACCAGTGAAAAGCCTCTGACAATTAAGCAAATAGCAATGGATGCAGTTTCCCTGATTGGGAAGCTGCATTTGGAAAATGTTACTTTGGTGGGTTTTAGCGACGGTGCGAATATTGTCCTGGAAATGGCATTGAATACGGATGTCTCTTATGACAGGCTGGTGCTGGCCGGGGCGAACTTGAACCCCAGGGGAGTGAAGATGCGGTATCAGCTTCCTACAATATTCGGACATGCCCTTTTTGAGTCTGGCGCACGCATTTGGCCCAAGCTGCGGCTGAAGGCAGATATCATCGGCCTGATGATTCATGAGCCGAATATCCGGCCAGAACGGCTGAAGAAGATTACGGCGAAGGTGCTTGTGATGGCAGGCGAGAAGGATATGATTAAAGAGAAGCACACAAAGAGGATAGCGGCATCCCTGCCAAACAGTACACTGGCCATTATTCCTCAGGCAAACCATTTTATTTTCGGGAAATGGGGAGATAAGACAAATCAGGTAATGAAAATGTTTCTGGATGCATAGCAGGTCAGAGCAAATCAAATGGAAACGCAGATGTTTACAGGTGTCTGACTGGGGGAATGGCGTTACTGTTCACACAGGTCTGTGCATTTACTGCACAGACCGAATGAAAGTGGTTTAGATGTGCAAATGATAAGAAGATTGAAAATTTCGCTTGCTATTTGATAGAGATTTTGTTATAATTGTTTGTATCGGAGTGTGGCGTAGCTTGGTAGCGCGCTCGGCTGGGGGCCGAGAGGTCGCAAGTTCAAATCTTGTCACTCCGATTTTTATATGATTAGAAGTGCAGCGAAAGAATAGAAAGGCGGAGATATGGAAAACATATCTCCGCCTTTCGAACGTTAAGAAATATGGCGGATTTGGAAAGAAATTTATTTTTGGTGAATCCTTTTTCGCGGATATACCGTCTAATAGGTGTAAGGAAAAACAAAACGGGAAGGAGGTGTTTTCCGGTTGAGGTATTTGGTGATAAAAGCGCAGAAAAAGAACGAGGCTGCTTTCGTACAGTTGATGGAGATGAATAAGCAGGGGATGTATAAAGTTGCAAAGTCTTATCTGCATCATGAAGAGGATGTGGCGGATGCCATGCAGAATACTATCCTTATCTGCTATGAAAAATTGGCGACGCTGCGTGAGCCGCAGTATTTTAAAACGTGGATGATACGGATTCTGATTAATGAATGTAAGGATATTCTCAGGAAGAACAGGGAGCTTTGCCTGACAGATGAGCTGCCTGAAGCAGAGGGAAGAGACATGGCACAGGAGAATCTGGAGTTTATGGAGCTTCTGAAATCGATGGATGAAAAGTACCGGACACTATTGATTCTTTACTATGTGGAGGGGTTTAATACACGGGAAATTGCGGAGCTTTTGGAGTTGAATGAGCATACTGTAAAAACGCGGCTTGTACGGGCGAGAAAAAATTTTGCAAAGGAATATCAAGGTGAAAATATTATCGTAAGGGGGCAGAACGTATGAAAGGATATAGCGAAAAAGAAATGAAACGGATTTTGAGGCAGGATTTGGTACTTCCAGAGGAAGTGAATGATAAAGTGTACAGTGCGTACAGCAGCCTGAGCGGACAGGAATACCGGCCGGCAAGAACACGTTCCTACAGGAAATGGCTTCTGGTGGGAACGGCTGCAGCTATGCTTGCAGTGACTTCTCTGGGAGTGCTTGCAGCAAACGGATTTTTTACAAAACAAACAGTAGAGCAGGAGAACAAACTTTCCTATGATTTTCAGATGAATTATGAACTGACTCCCTGTGAGGTAAAAGCAGTTCCAGGATATATCCCAGAGGGGTATACAGAGTATGGAGAAGGAAAATACGATAAGGATGGGGAGCACAAAAACGGGATTTCCATATGCGAAGTCAATGCGGCATGGCTGAATGCAGAAGCAGAGTTCCTACAGGTGGAGAACTTGAAAGATTTGGAAAAAACTACACTGGCAAATATGGAGGCCCATGTGCTCACACTGGACTTTGATACCAGCAGAACCCCGTATGGATTTGATAAGAGGATTTATCTGTTTAATCCAACAGAGGGCTATATTGTGGTTGTGTACGGCGGAAATGATATTTCTATGGATGAGCTGAAAAAAGTGGCAGACAATCTGGATGTAACAGTAGACGAGAGCCAGCCGCTGGAATATGTAGATAAGGAACTGAAAGCAAAAGAGGCTGCAGCCGAAGAAGAATATGAAGCACGGCAGAAAGCAGCCCGGGCAAAAGGAGCAGGCGCAGATCAGGTGGCTCAGATTGGAGAGGCATTCCAGAACAAGATTTACAGTGGCGTGGAGATGACAGTTGTGAGTGCGCGCTTGGTAGATTCTGTGGAAGGCTATGCAAAAGAGAACTTCTTTGATTATGACGGAGAGATGTCTTACTGGATAAATAAGGATGGGACGCTGAAGGATTACGAGAGGCTGACTTATAATTATGAAAGCATGGAAGAGATTTCACGGGAGATGACAGGCCAGAAAATTCTTGAGGTAAAGTTTAAGGCGGAAAATCAGTCACAGGAAATGGTAGATTACTGGATGGGCGCGGGCAGGCTGAGCCGAATGGAAGCACAGGCTGACGGTACTTATAAATATCCTGATGTCTATACAGAGGCAGTGGATATGGAGCATGGACTGATACAGTCAGAAGCTTCCCCAGTCTGGGTAGATAAGCCGCAGCATACCGGAGAGGACAGGAACCACTTCTTCTACCGTGATATACAGCCAGGAGAAACACTTGAATATACAGTGCTGTATGTGGTAGATGAGGATATGACAGACAGCATGTATCTGAATTTTGACGTCGCAGATGAATATGAATTTGATTTCTTTGTAGACATAAGCGTGAAGTAAGAGAATGAAGGCAATAAAAGGGCTGCCAGATGAAAATCCGGCAGCCTTTTGGCAGTCAAATTAGAAAAAGTGTTCAAAAATGGGAGTCATTCGGTAGTCAAATAATAACATTTGATAACAGCTTCCGCTTTCGTGCTACCATAAATGCAGCATATTGTCAGCTCCATGCACGGATGCGCGCTGCAAGTTCTTCGTTCGTCATGGTGCTGTACTTCCTTCCTGGTGCTTCGTTTAAGAATTTCTCTTGCTTCCCTCATGCTTCGACTTTCGGATATGCATAATTTGCACATCCGGCAGCGGGCAAATGGTCGTGTCCTGTTGCACTCCTCAAACTTGAGGAATGCCCCAAGCACAGGAAAGAACCGCCACAGGGCGGCTCCTGTGATGCTTCATGGTTTGCCCGGACTAATGCGAGCGTGTATATCTTGCAAAGAGAATCCTCATCGTGGATAGCGTTCAGCAGGCGCTTGATTTCTGCCTTGTATGTTTCGTTCATTTAAATTAACCCTTCCTTTCTGCCGGGTTATGTGCTATACTAAACATGTGTTTTTTGGTATAGCCCCCGGCTATATGCTGCCCTATCAGAGTTGCCGCTCTGGTAAGGGCATTTTCTTTATACTGCTATGTTTATCAACGCCCCCAGCGATTCTTTGTAACTGTATCCCCCGATAATCTGAACCAGGGACGCGGCCATGTGTATGCCTGCATCCATGACTTTAGCTAATCCTCTGGGCACATATCCTATAACTGTCCTCCGGGCTATAGACCGGATATGTACAATTACTTGTATGGCGTTGCTGTCGAACCTGTTTTCTGGCTCCCGCTCCAGTGTTACAGTCAAATCTTCCGGCTGGAACTGCTTTAAGAACTGTAAGCGTTCCTGCCTGTTCTCAAAGGTGGTTCCTGCTGCACGAATAGCCATTGTCAGCTTTACCCGCCTCCATGCTTTCCTGAATGCCTGGGATAAAGAGTAGCCCGCCTTTTTCAGTTCGTTTGCCATCACGCATACCGCTTTCCTCACCTTGGTAATCTGCTTCATGTGGTGTACCTCTCTTTCATTTTCAAGAGATTTTAGGACAGCCCTGAAAGAATCTTCCTGGCTATTGGTATTGCCCCATCGCTCACTCACAGGTATATTGCTCTCAGTATCGGGTGCTTTCGGCTTTCCCGGCTGTTCTGTATCTCTTTGATGATTATGATATCAGGTAAAAAGTATCACAAGACCAACAACCACGATAATCAACCAAACAATCGAAACCACGAGTTTAAAAATATTCTTTATCATATTGATTCTACAGATGGATTATGGTATCTTTTAGGCAGGGGAGGTTTCCCTCCCCTATCCTTATTGGATACTCTCTATTATCATTTTGATAACTCCTATGAGAGTTCCAACTTCAAGGGCAAGTTGTGTGAGTGCTCGAACCACTTTTATCAGCTTGCCTATTTTCTTGTCCATCTGCGTTTCCTCCTTTCCTCTGTTGATGTTTATATTATACCTCGTACGTGGTGATTTGTCTATTGACATAATCGCCAAATTACGTACGTGGTATCTCTCTGTATTTTGTTAGTTTTTACTATGTACGTTGTCATTGATTTATGGTATACTATTGGTGTAAGGTAGAGAAGATGAAATTATATTTTGCCGCCCCACTGGAACACATAAAAGAAAGAAGGTGTTACTAGATTATGAGTAATAGCGAAAACAAAACCGCATATAACATGAACTACGCAAAAACCAAATTAAAACGTATCCCTCTGGATGTTCAGAAAGAAAAATATGAGGAAATCAAAGCCGCCGCCGACGCAGCGGGTGAAAAGGTCAATGGCTATATCAAAAAAGCGGTTGACATGCGTATGCAGCGGGACAGCCAGCAGGCCGAATAACTTTATCCCATTAACCAAACACTAACCAAGAAAGGACGTGATATCATGGCATTATCACAACCAAACCTTTACACCATAGATGATATCTATGCTCTCCCGGAGGGAACCAGGGCAGAACTGATTGACGGCCAGCTTTATTATATGGCTCCACCAAATAGGCGGCATCAGGAACTTGCCGGAGAGCTTTACGCCAGTATCTACAATTTTATCAAAGCGAACGACGGTTCCTGCAAGCCGTATATTGCCCCATTTGCCGTGTTTCTGAATGCAGACGATAGGAACTATGTCGAGCCGGACATTAGCGTCATATGCGACCGCAGTAAGCTCACAGACAAAGGCTGTAACGGTGCGCCAGATTGGATTATTGAAATCGTGTCCCCTGGCAGCAGGCGAACGGACTATTTTACAAAACTGTTTAAATACCGTACCGCCGGAGTCCGGGAATACTGGATTGTTGACCCTGACAAGGATAGAGTTTTTGTATATAACTTTGAGACAGAAGATACTTTAGAATATTCTTTCAGTGATTCCGTTCAGGCAGGTATTTATCCAGGGTTCAGTATCAACTTCGCCGGACTGGATATCTGACCCGCATCCACTCAGGGGGAAATTTCCCACAGCGGGAATCCGGTACAAAGCTTAAGCTGTCTGTCAATACAGGCTTTCAGACTAACAAAAGCTAACATTTGTTTTCCTCTTCGGCTGCATCCGCAAGAGTCTGGATGCGCAAATGTTCAAGTTATCTTACAATATAGCTTTTGGATTCAACATTCTTCAACATCCGTTCTCCTCTCTGCCCGCTGCCGTATGCCATATTATCAGTTACCAGGCAACGGGATAGTGTATGATATATACGTAAAACACGTATATTTTTATGCTTTTTCCTTGACAATACGTAAAATACGTGTTATTATATAATTGTAAGGAGGATAACATACATGAGATTCAGAGAAGCCGACCGGATGCTAAAGGATGATGGGTGGTACGTGTCAGACATAAGCGGTTCACATTACCAGTACAAACACCCGGCCAAACCCGGGAAAGTAAGTGTTCCGAATCATCCCGGCGACATTCCGAAAAGTGTTGTTAAATCCATACGCAAACAGGCGGGGCTACAATAAGCCCTGCCCCTTAAAACAAATCACGGAAAGGAGCAATGATTTATGAATTATGTGTACCCGGCTGTTTTCTATGAGGAAGAGGGTAAAATATCAGCTATTTTCCCCGATTTAGGGAACCTTGCTACCTTTGGGGATAATGTGGCGGACGCTATGCACATGGCCCAGGATGCATGTGGATTGTATCTGTTTACTGCCCTGCGTGATGGCGAACCGCTCCCGGCTCCCAGTGCATTAAGTGAAATCAGCCCTGCTGCCATACTGGAAGAGCTTGAAATGGAATCCGCTACGGATAGTGCTTTTGTCAATATGGTATTAGTAGACATGACAGAATACGCAAGGCAGCATAGCGACAGGGCAGTAAAAAAGACTTTAAGCATCCCTATGTGGCTGAATACTCTTTGTGAGGAAAAGAGCATCAACTTTTCAAAGGTGTTACAGGATGCCCTGCTAACAAAAGTACAATCCCTATAAGTGACAAGGATGCCGCCCCAATGCCCACCAGAGCGCAAGGGGCGGTTTTCCATTTGCCTTCCCTTCGTTTAGCACGAATCATCAAATTGAGGATTCGAAATCAGGAATGCCGTCGAAAATTCTACACCCCTTTGCTCATTCCAAAAGAGGAAAGCTACACATAGTCCCCCGAAAAGTCGGGGCTATGTCCGTCTGGCAGTGGGCTGGCCGCTCAAACCTGAGCATCTTTACCCAGCCATCTTCGGATGTGACTGATAGTAACATCTCAGGCTTTCGGGGGCTTGCCTATCGGAACGGATGCGGCAGCGGGCAAATAGACAACCTTCGTATGTGTAGCTACGTTGGTTCGTCGTTTTGGAAATGTGTGTCCCATCCTTAAAATCAACACGGCATTTATCATCGTTACGAAAAGGAATTTCCATTTCAGAAATCGTGTCAACATTTACATATGCTTCATTCAAGCATTTAAATCTACTCACGCGTTCTACCTCCGTTTTAAGTCCCTTTTTTCTCCAAGTGTGAAAAAGTGAATTTTTTACCCCATTTTTCATATAACCCTTACGCGAGAAAATGTTTTTTTGGTTTAACGAAAAATCAGCTTCATTTTTTCACTTTTTCACACCTATTGAAAATCGTATCCAAATACCCAGTGGGACGGCTCACAAATGGGGCTGGAAACACCATATCAGGCGTTCCGTCGGATTATAAATAACTATAATATGCAGCAGGAAAGGGAAGAAGAGAAGCTTCCGCTTATCCCGCTGCACGGCCTCAGGCATACGGCAGCGACACTGTTAATCAGCCAGGGCGTGGACATACGAACCGTATCCGGCAGGCTTGGACATGCAAATACATCTACCACACTAAATGTATACGCGGAGTATCTGAAAGAGCTGGATAGAACCGCATCGGATAAACTGGAAAGCCTGCTGCTTGCTTCTTCAAAAATCCGGTAGTCATTCGGTAGTCAAATTAGAAAAAGCCGCTCAAAAATGGGCGGCTTTCATTGACTCAGAAATAAAAAAAGCCTTGAAAACCAAGGCTTTTCGTTAAGCTGAAAAAGGGACTTGAACCCTCGACCCCTTCATTACGAGTGAAGTGCTCTACCAACTGAGCTATTTCAGCCTGTCCTGCAGTCCTGTATAACTGCTGACTGGGTTATTATATCTTTTTTTGCGGCATTTTGCAAGTACTTTTTTTTATACATGTTTTTTTAACTGTGCCAATATACTGTAAGGAAAAAAGTACCGGAGATTTTTCTATGGTCAATAAACAAAAACTTCTTGGACTTGTGAAAACCGCCCTGATTTTCCTGCTGGCTTTTTTCGCCGGACGGCTGGCGGCAAGCCGCTTTTCGCCCGCAGCAAGTTCTATGGTACAGCCTGAGGCCGACAACTGGGGCTTGAGCTTCCAGGAGGAAGGGCAGCCGCCTGTGGCGAATGCGACTGTTCAGGAACTGGGGCAGTATGACGCTTACTATGCCGAGGATACGGACGAGAAAGTTATCTATCTTACCTTTGACTGCGGCTATGAAAACGGCAATACGCCCCTAATACTAGATGCGTTGAAAAAGCATAACGTACCCGCTACATTTTTTGTAGTAGGAACGTTTGTACGGGATTCTCCCGACATGGTAAAACGGATGGCAGAAGAAGGACACACGGTTGGCAACCATACATACCATCATCCGGACATGTCGAAAATTTCCACACTGGATACCTTTTCAAAAGAACTTCAGGATGTGGAGTCAATTTACAGGGAACTCACGGGTAAGGACATGATTAAATACTATCGGCCCCCACAGGGGAAATACAGTACAGATAATCTACAGATGGCAAAAGATTTGGGATATCATACCTTTTTCTGGAGCCTTGCCTATGTGGATTGGTATCAGGACAAACAGCCAAGCAGGGAAGAAGCCTTTGAGAAACTTCTTGGACGCATCCATCCGGGAGCTATTGTCCTCCTTCATAACACTTCAAGCACAAATGGACAGATTCTTGATGAACTTCTGACAAAATGGGAAGAAATGGGATACTCTTTTAAATCTTTGGATCAACTGATTTCCGCATCCGGTTCCTGAGTGCCTTTTATGCGGTCTATGATGAACTGCTTTACGTTCTCTTGTTCCATGTCCAGGGCGACGGCAAGCTCTCCATAAAGATTTGCTTCGGCCAGATGAAGATATTTTTCATCCCCGGCAGTTACCTTTTTTCCGGCTGCCGCCCTGGACTGCTTTCTGAGGTAGGTGGTTTTTATGATTTTGACCAGCTCCCGGCAGTCACACTTTCTGAGGGCATCTTTGTAATAAGATTCCCGTTTTCTTTCATCGGGAACCCATAGTGTCTCGATATCAGTCATATCGTCAATCAGCGACATAGCTTCGTCTTTGCTGATAACCGGACGGATAATCGCTTTCTGGTTGTCTACTGGAGTGAAAACTTTCCCACCCAGTATGTGGCATGGCTCCAGCGTATAGTAGCGCCTGTCACTGGGAGCGCCCGATAAATTCAGGCATCCCACGTCTGTCACTTTGCATACTCCCTGTGAGCCATAGACAACAAACTCTCCTACATGAAACATATTCATCCCTCCTTAAGCGGATATCCGGTGATACATTTTTAAAACAGGCGGATTCTGTATAGATAGATTTGCCTGCGGCCGGACAGTTGCATTTTTTATATATTCTAAGCATATCACATTTTCAAGAGAAATGTCAGTGTTTTTTGAAAGAAAATAAATTTTATTTTACAGTTCAGACATCTATGAGGTGGAGAAAAGTTTCTTTCTGTCGAAAATGCAGGAAAAAATTGCGGAACAGAAAAAAATACTTTATAATAAACGCAGGACTCGTAAAATACATAGGAAAGGGAGAGAGCGGAATGAAAAAATTCTGGAAGGAGTTCAAGACATTTATCAGCCGGGGGAATGTCATGGATATGGCAGTAGGTATCATCATAGGCGGCGCTTTTACGGGAATCGTATCATCGCTGGTAGAAGATATTATTTCTCCGGTGCTGGGATTGTTCGGCGGGCTGAATTTTGACAAGCTGAGTGTTACGCTTATGGGGGAAGTGACGCTGAATTATGGGAAATTTATTACGGCAATTATCAATTTCCTTATCATGGCGCTGGTGATTTTCAGTATCATCAAAGCTATGAACGCCGCGTCGTCAAGGATGAAGCCAAAGGAAGAGGAAGCGGCGGCTCCAAAAACAAAGATATGTCCGTTCTGTAGGAGCGAGATAGCGGTAGAAGCAGTGAGATGTCCGCATTGTACGTCAATGCTGGAAGAAAATTTGGAAAAGGAGACAAGTGATGAAACTGGCAATCGGGAATGACCACGCGGCAGTGGGAATGAAAAATGAAATTGTCAAATACCTGGAGGAGAAAGGGTATGAGATGATAAATGTGGGGACAGATACAAATGAGAGCTGTAACTATGCGGAGTATGGCGAAAAGGTTGCAAATCTAGTAGCTTCTGGAGAAGCAGACTATGGAGTGCTTATCTGCGGCACCGGCGTGGGGATTTCGCTGGCGGCAAACAAGGTGAACGGCATACGCGCCTGCGTGTGCAGTGAGCCGGTGACAG
The DNA here is from genome assembly GCA_041223665.1 of Lachnospiraceae bacterium 46-15. Classification (GTDB taxonomy): domain Bacteria; phylum Bacillota; class Clostridia; order Lachnospirales; family Lachnospiraceae; genus Hominisplanchenecus_A. The sequence continues at coordinate 180,569 of JBCLQO010000002.1, read as the reverse complement.
CACGGCTTTCTAAGCAGCATAACAATAGCAATATACTTGCATTTGGGGCGCGCATTATCGGAATCGAGACGGCAAAAGCGATTGTGGACTGCTGGCTGGAGACAGAGTATGAAGGCGGACGGCACGAAACGAGGGTGTCCTATCTTGCGGAGATTGAAAAGAAACAGAAATAAAGGTTGAAATGCAAAATCTTTTGTGGTAGAATCTTAGCAATTTGAGTATTTATTCAAAAGAATACCCGTCAAAGGAGAGGGGTAGGCTCTCGGCTTCCGGCAGAGATGCCTGCTCTTTTTATGCAATTATCCGTAGAAGGCAAACCTTTTACAAAACACGAAAGGACAGGTGGCAAATGAAAGCGTTTCTAATACTAGAAGACGGTACGGTATTTGCTGGCACCAGTATTGGTTCCAGGAGAGAAATTATCAGTGAGATTGTATTTAACACATCTATGACAGGATATCTGGAAGTGCTGACGGACCCTTCCTATGCGGGGCAGGCAGTCGTCATGACCTATCCTCTCATTGGCAATTATGGCATCTGTTATGAAGATATGGAATCTGAAAGACCGTGGCCGGATGGCTATATCGTAAGGGAGCTCTCCCGTATTCCCAGCAATTTCCGAAGCGAAGACACCATACAGCATTTCTTAGAAAAACATGACATTCCGGGCATCTCCGGCATTGATACCAGAGCGCTTACAAAGATTCTCCGTGAGAAGGGAACCATGAATGGAATGATTACCACGAACGGGAATTATAAAATAGAAGAAATTCTGCCAAAGCTTGCGCAGTATACCACAGGAAAAGTGGTGGAGCGTGTGACATGCCGGGAAAAATATGTGCTGGAGGGAGACGGGGCAAAAGTGGCGCTTCTGGATCTGGGAGCAAAGAGAAATATTGCGCGCGCCTTAAATCAGAGAGGGTGCGAGGTGACTGTCTATCCCGCATTTACAAAGGCGGAAGAAATGATTGCTTCAAGGCCGGACGGCATCATGCTTTCTAACGGGCCGGGCGACCCGAAGGAGTGCACGGAGATTACCCAAGAGATTAAGAAGCTTTATCAGACGGACATTCCGATTTTTGCCATCTGCCTGGGGCATCAGCTTATGGCGCTGGCGAACGGTGCAGACACTTATAAGATGAAATATGGGCATCGGGGCGGCAATCATCCGGTAAAGGATTTACAGACCGGAAGAGTCTATATTTCTTCCCAGAACCATGGTTATGTGGTAGACACGGAAAAGCTGGATGCGTCCGTGGCGGTTCCGGCTTTTGTGAATGTAAATGACGGAACCAACGAGGGGCTGAGTTATACAGGGAAAAAAATTTTCACGGTGCAGTTCCACCCGGAGGCATGTCCCGGACCGTTGGATTCCGGGTATCTGTTTGACCGTTTTCTGAAAATGATGGAGGTGAATTAATCATGCCTAAAAATCCTGCGATTAAGAAAGTACTTGTGATTGGCTCCGGCCCCATTGTCATCGGACAGGCGGCGGAGTTTGACTATGCGGGCACACAGGCGTGCCGTTCTTTGAAGGAAGAGGGAATCGAGGTCGTGCTGTTAAATTCCAATCCGGCAACGATTATGACGGATAAGGATATTGCGGATAAGGTATATATTGAGCCGTTGACGGTGGAAGTGGTGGAGCAGCTTATTTTAAAGGAGCGTCCGGACAGCGTGCTTCCTACCCTGGGCGGACAGGCCGGATTGAATCTGGCGATGGAGCTGGAGGAGGCTGGATTTTTAAAGGAGCATGGAGTCAGGCTGATTGGAACTACTGCAAAGACCATTAAGAAAGCAGAGGACCGTCTGGAATTTAAGAGTACGATGGAGAAAATCGGCGAGCCTGTAGCGGCGTCTCTGGTTGTGGAGAGCGTGGAGGATGGCGTGTCATTTGCGGAGAAAATCGGTTATCCGGTGGTACTCCGCCCGGCTTATACGCTGGGGGGAAGCGGCGGCGGTATCGCAGGCTGCTATGAAGAGCTTGTAGAAATTCTGGAGAACGGACTGCGTCTTTCCCGTGTGGGGCAGGTGCTGGTGGAGCGGTGCATCGCTGGATGGAAGGAAATCGAATATGAAGTGATGCGTGACGGCAAGGGAAACTGTATCACCGTCTGCAACATGGAGAATCTTGACCCGGTGGGCGTGCATACCGGAGACAGTATTGTAGTGGCACCTTCCCAGACGCTGGGGGATAAGGAGTATCAGATGCTTCGAAGCTCTGCGCTGAACATCATTAGTGAGCTAGGCATCACCGGAGGATGCAACGTGCAGTACGCTCTGCATCCGTCCAGCTTTGAGTATTGTGTTATCGAGGTAAATCCCCGTGTAAGCCGTTCTTCCGCACTAGCTTCCAAGGCTACAGGCTATCCGATTGCAAAGGTAGCGGCGAAAATTGCTCTGGGTTACACGTTAGATGAGATTAAAAATGCCATCACCGGAAAGACGTATGCCAGCTTTGAGCCGATGCTGGATTACTGTGTCGTGAAGATTCCAAGACTGCCATTTGATAAGTTTATCAGTGCGAAGCGCACTCTGACGACACAGATGAAGGCTACCGGAGAAGTGATGAGCATTTGTGATAATTTTGAGGGAGCTTTGATGAAAGCCATCCGTTCGCTGGAACAGCATGTGGATTCGCTGATGTCGTATGACTTTACCGCATTGGATATAGATGGTCTGAAAAAACAGTTGAAGGTTGTGGATGACAGGAGAATCTGGGTGATTGCAGAGGCTATCCGACGGGGAATTACCTATGAGGAAATTCATGAGATTACGAAAATTGACATCTGGTTTCTTGATAAAATTGCGATTCTCACGGAGATGGAGCGGGCGCTTCAGGTACAGGAGCTGACGGTGGATCTGTTGAAAGAGGCAAAACGCATGGAGTTTCCGGACAATGTGATTGCAAGGCTGGCGGGGAAAGCGGAAGACGAAATTAAGCAGATGCGCTATGAGAATGGCATCACGGCCGTCTATAAAATGGTGGATACCTGTGCGGCGGAATTTGCGGCGGAGACACCTTATTATTATTCTGTGTTCGGCGGGGAAAATGAGGCGGAGGGAACAAATGACCGGAAGAAAGTGCTGGTGCTTGGCTCCGGGCCGATTCGGATTGGACAGGGAATTGAGTTTGATTTCTGCTCTGTCCACTGTACCTGGGCGTTTGCAAAAGAGGGCTTTGAAACTATTATCGTCAATAATAATCCTGAGACGGTGAGTACAGACTTTGACATTGCGGATAAGCTGTATTTTGAGCCTCTGACGCCGGAGGATGTGGAGAGCATTGTAAAGATCGAGAAGCCGGATGGAGCCGTGGTACAGTTTGGCGGGCAGACAGCGATTAAGCTGACAGAAGCGCTGATGAAAATGGGCGTGCCAATTCTGGGAACCTCGGCGGAGAATGTGGACGCAGCGGAGGACAGAGAGCTGTTCGACGGGATTTTAGAAAAATGCGGAATCCCAAGACCGGCGGGACACACGGTCTTTACGGCGGAAGAAGCGAAACAGGCGGCAAATGAACTGGGCTATCCGGTGCTTGTCAGGCCATCTTATGTACTGGGCGGACAGGGAATGCAGATAGCGATTAATGATGAGGATGTGGATGAGTTCATCGGCATTATCAACCGGATTGCGCAGGAGCATCCGATTTTGGTGGATAAATATCTGGTAGGAAAGGAAATCGAGGTAGATGCGGTATGCGACGGCGAGGATATCCTGATTCCCGGCATTATGGAGCACATCGAGCGGGCGGGCATCCATTCTGGCGACAGTATTTCCGTCTATCCGGCGCAGAGCCTGGATGATACGGTGAAGGCAGTGATTGTGGAGTACACAAAGCGGCTGGCGCAGTCTTTGCATGTCATCGGCATGATTAATATCCAGTTTATCGTGTGCGGGCAGGAAGTGTATGTGATTGAGGTTAATCCGAGGTCAAGCCGTACCGTGCCGTATATCAGCAAGGTGACAGGAATCCCGATTGTACCGCTGGCGACGAAGGTGATTCTGGGGCATAAGCTGAGAGAGCTGGGGTATTCCACAGGGCTTGCACCGGAGGCAGACTATATCGCGATAAAGATGCCGGTATTTTCCTTTGAGAAAATCCGGGGCGCGGATATCAGCCTCGGGCCGGAAATGAAATCTACCGGGGAATGCCTTGGAATTGCAAAGACTTTCAATGAAGCGCTGTATAAGGCGTTCCTGGGAGCAGGCATCAGCCTTCCAAAGTATAAAAATATGATTATGACTGTGAAAGATGCGGACAAAAAGGAGGCCGTGGAAATCGGACGGCGGTTTGAGGCTGTCGGCTATAAGATTTATGCTACCAGAAGCACGGCAAAGGCCCTGAATGCAGGAGGAGTTCATGCGATACGTATCAATAAGATAGAGCAGGAATCTCCAAATCTGCTGGATTTGATTCTGGGACATGAGATTGACCTTGTCATTGATACGCCGTCCCAGGGTGTAGAGCACTCCAGAGACGGGTTCCTGATTCGGAGAAACGCCATTGAGACGGGCGTGAACGTACTCACCGCTATGGATACGGCGCGGGCACTGGTAACAAGCCTGGAAAATACGGATATTAAGAAACTTACATTGATTGATATTGGGGCGGTTTAGTGCTATACTATATGCAATTAAGCAAGGAGGATGAGATTATGAGATACGAAATCAAGGGTGAAACACTTCCTGTAGTGATCTGCTATCTGGACGCAGGAGAGAAGATGATTACGGAGGGCGGCGGCATGTCGTGGATGTCACCGAACATGAAAATGGAGACAACAACGAACGGCGGAATCGGAAAGGCTTTCGGAAGAATGTTTTCCGGTGAAAAAATGTTCCAGAATGTCTACACTGCCCAGGGGGACGGCATGATTGCATTTGCTTCCAGCTTCCCAGGTTCCATCAGGGCGTTTCAAATTCATAAGGAAAATGAGATGATTTTCCAGAAAAGCGCATTCCTGGCCAGTGAGATGGGAGTAGAGCTTTCTGTACATCTGAATAAAAAGGTTGGCGCAGGATTATTTGGCGGGGAAGGATTTATCCTTCAGAAAATCAGCGGGAACGGCGTGGCATTTGCCGAATTTGACGGACATGTCATTGAGTATGAATTACAGCCGGGACAGAAAATCGTGATAGATACGGGGCATCTGGCGGCTATGACAGCAAACTGCCAGATTGATATCCAGTCTGTGCCGGGGATGAAAAATAAGCTGCTGGGCGGAGAAGGATTATTTAATACAGTGATTACCGGACCGGGGAAAGTATGGCTCCAGACGATGCCGATTGCCAATGTAGCAGGGGCGATCCGTCCGTTTATACCAACTGGGAATTAAGAGAAAAGAAAGATAGTGGAACGAACATATGAAATCGAGGGATTGCTTCAGGAGTCCCTCGATTTCATTATGCTGTTTTTATTCCTGCGGGCAACGAGCCGGGTGACTGCTTGCAGGCATTTGGCGGCTGCCGCGAGGGTCAAATCCCCCGCCCCCTGAGGAGTTTCAGGTTTGGTGCCCCGCTGCTTGCGGCGGGGTCTTTGGCTTTGTGAGCGGCAGGGATACGGTAAAGCTTGTAGCTTCTTCGGTGCTTTCCGCTGAAATCTTCCCATGATGTCCCTGCGCGATTGCCTGTGCAATGGAAAGCCCCAGTCCATAGCCGCTTTTTGTGCGGGATTTATCTGAGCGGTAGAAGCGTTCGAAAAGAAGGGGGAGTTCATCGGCGGGAATCTGTTTTCCTGTATTTTTTACTGTGAGGAAAATGGTGTCTTTCTGGCAGGATAAGCTTAGTGTGACATGTTTTTCACCATCGGCGTACTTGCAGGCATTGTCCAAAAGGATAACCAGAAGCCGTCGGATTTGTTCTGAGTCGGCCAAGACCATTAAGCCGGGCACAATATTTTCTGAAATCGTGACGCCCTGTTCGTAGGCGACAGGTTCAAAGAGCAGAAGCGTATTCCAGGTTAAATCGCTAAGATTCTGTACGCTTTTGGGGGCGGGGACAAGATTGGCGTCTGAACGTGCGAGGAACAGCAGCTCTTCTACCAGCTTTTTCATGCTTTCTGCTTCCGACTGGGTATTTTTTATCCAGCACTCCTGGCTGGAGATGGTATCTTCTTTGTGTGACAGAAGAATCCGGAGGTTTGCGAGGATAACAGTGAGAGGGGTTTTGAGTTCGTGGGAAGCGTCTGCGATAAACTGCTGCTGCTGGTTCCAGGCATTTTCCGCAGGGCGGAGCGCCCATTTTGCGAGAAAATAGCTGATGGCAGAGAGTATAAGGACGCCTCCTGTCAAGATCAGAAGGCAGGTGAAGAAAAGATTCTGCAGAGAAGCCGCTGCGAAAGTCGTGTCAATAAATGCAATACGGAGTTTTCCAGCATTCGGGCGCGCCATAAAGCGGAGAGAAAGGCGGCGCAGGTTTCCTTCCGGCTTTCCAGTTTTCTCAGCGGCGTTAATGGCGTTTTCAATCAGGGCGGCAGATGCCTGTGTACCGCTTTCATATACAGTTTCCCAGGAGCCGTCAGGAGATATCTCTACGGTAAATACTGTCATCAGCGGAGGGAAATGTCCCGGTTCTTTTTTGGGAGCTTCCAGCTTTGGGGGCGGGGTCATCCGTTCCTGGTTCAAGGTACGGCGCAGTACATCCAGGGCTTCCGTTTTCAGGTGATGGAAGCTGGAAAGCCAGACAGATGCCAGTACGCCGAGAAGGAAGAGCGTGACGATGCCCATATTGATAAAGATAAATTTTTTACGCAGTTTTTGTATCATGGAAGAGCCTCCTGTTTTATGGTTGTGTAAGACGGTAACCGACTTTCCGTACCGTGGTAATTTCCGCAAGGGAGCCGAGGTAAGAGAGTTTTTTCCGGAGAAACGAAATATATGCTTCTACATTATTATCTTCTGCAGCAGCGCTGCTTCCCCATACTTTTGCAAGGAGAGTTTCTTTTGAAGAAATGTTTCCGGGGTTGGACATAAGGATTTTCAGGATTTCAAACTCTTTATGGCCCAGATGAATAGATTTGGAGCCGCAGGAAAGTTCGCTGGAAGAGAGATTCAGCGTTAAATCGGAAAAACCCAGCTCTTCCGGAAGCAGTCCGCCCTGCCTCCGTGCCAGTGCGCGGATTCGCGCCAGCAGTTCTTCCGGTACAAAAGGCTTTGTCATATAATCATCTGCGCCGGAATCCAGCCCGGAAATCTTGTCTTTTACATCATCCCGGGCAGTAAGCATGATAACAGGTGTGGAAATCTGTTTATCCCGAAGCTCTTTTACCACCTCAAAACCGTTTTTTTCCGGCAGCATGATATCCAGTACAATTACATCATATAAACCGCACATTCCATAGCGCAGCCCGTCCACTCCATTGTGTGCGGTGTCTACAAAATATCCGGCTTCTGTCATAATCTGCTCCAGCGCCTGGGCAAGCTTTACTTCATCTTCCACAATTAATATCTGCATGGCAATCCCTCCTGATTATTCTTATGATACCATATTCCGGCAGATAAAGTAACCAGGAATTCTTTTGTTGCGCTTCCATGGCGTCTGGGGTATACTTTATCCAGATAAAAGCAGAAGCGGGGTATGAGATGAGTAAAGTGATGATTGTTGGCGGCGGCGCGGCCGGGATGATGGCGGCGGCAGCGGCGGCAGAAAATGGACATGAGGTTCATATATATGAGAAAAATGAGAAGCTGGGGAAAAAGCTTTTTATTACGGGAAAAGGCAGATGCAACCTGACAAATGCGTGTGACATGGAGGAACTGCTTCATGCCGTGTGTACAAATGCGAAGTTCTTGTACAGCGCATTTTATGGATTTACAAACCAGGACGCCATTGATTTTTTTGAGGAGAGCGGGCTGAAAACCAAGGTGGAGAGAGGAAACAGGGTATTTCCCGAATCTGACCATTCCTCAGACGTGATTGGGGCGCTGCAGCGCAGGCTGAAACGTCTGGGCGTCCGGATACATCTGAATACGGAGGTTTCTGCTGTACTCACCGGGAATGGACAAGCACGGGGAGTCCGTCTGGCGGACGGCAGATGTCTGGAAGGGGATGCGGTGGTGATTGCCACTGGGGGGCTTTCTTACCAGAGTACAGGTTCTACCGGGGACGGATACCGTTTCGCGGAGGCATTGGGGCATAAGGTAACAGAGCTTTCGCCTTCCTTGGTGCCGTTAAATGTGAAGGAAGATGTGGTGAGGGAGCTGCAGGGACTTTCACTTAAAAATATACGCATGGGTATTTATGACGGTAAGAAGTGTCTGTATGAAGATTTCGGAGAGATGATGTTTACTCATTTCGGAGTGACAGGGCCGCTGATCCTTACGGCGAGCAGCCGTATTCAGAAGCAAATCAGGAAGAAAGAGCTGCGGATGGTGATTGATTTAAAGCCCGCGCTTTCGGAGGAACAGCTTGACCGCAGGCTGCTGCATGAATTTGGAGAAGCGAGAAATAAACAGTTTAAAAATTCAATAAACAGTTTATTTCCGTCAAAGCTGGTTCCAGTCATGATAGAGAAATCTGGAATACCGCCGGAAAAGAAGATAAATGAGATTTCCAGGGAAGAGCGCCATGATTTTCTAAGACTAATAAAGAATTTTGAGTTGACCGTCACAGGGCTGAGAGATTATAATGAAGCTGTTATCACAAAAGGGGGTGTCCATGTAAAGGAGATAAACCCTTCTACCATGGAGTCCAGGCTGGTTTCCCATCTTTATTTTGCCGGAGAGGTGCTGGATCTGGATGCGGTGACGGGCGGGTTTAACCTGCAGATTGCATGGTCGACAGGCTATGCGGCGGGGAAGAACATCCCATAAGAAAACAGCGTAACAGGCCAGCCGGTCTGAACTGTTACAAAATAGCAGGAAATAATCGGAGGTTTGAAATGGGTTTTAATATTGCAATTGACGGTCCGGCAGGTGCGGGAAAGAGCACGATTGCGAAACGGGTCGCAAAAGAATTAGCTTTTATATATGTGGATACAGGGGCGATGTACCGGGCGGTCGCACTGTATTTGATAAAGAACAGGATTTCGCCTGAGGACGAAGAGGGGCTTCTCCGTGCCTGCAGAGAGATTCATATAAGCATTGAATATGAGAATGGAGAGCAGCAGGTGATTTTGAATGGAGAAAATGTCACAGGGCAGCTCAGGAATGAGGAAGTGGGAAACATGGCTTCGGCTGCCGCGGCAAAGCCTTGCGTGAGAGAGACGCTTCTGACGCTGCAGAGGGACTTGGCGGCAAAGGCGGATGTGCTGATGGACGGACGGGATATCGGGACAAATATCCTGCCGGATGCCCAGTTGAAAATTTATCTGACAGCAAGCGTGGAAACCAGGGCCGGACGGCGATTCCGGGAGCTGCAGGAAAAGGGAGAGGCGTGTACGCTTGAGGCGATAGCGAAGGACATTGAAGAGCGGGACAGGAAAGATATGAGCCGTGAAACGGCGCCTTTGAAAATGGCAGAGGATGCTGTGTTGGTGGATTCTTCTGAGATGGGCATTGAAGAGGTGGCGGCGCGCATCATTTCTCTGTACCAGGAGAGGCATTAGGATGAAAGTAAGGGTTGCAGAGACTGCCGGCTTCTGTTTTGGTGTGAAGAGGGCTGTGGACAAAGTCTACGAACAGGTAGAAAAAGCTGAAGGATTGATTTATACCTATGGGCCGATTATTCACAACGAGGAAGTTGTGAAAGATTTGGCAGCAAAAGGCGTAAAGGTAATCGGCAGCAAAGAGGAGTTAGATGAGCTGGAGAGCGGAACGGTAATCATCCGCTCCCACGGAGTGTCCCGTGAGATCCAGGAAGGGATAGAAGCAAAAGGGCTGAATCTGGTGGACGCTACCTGCCCTTTTGTGAAGAAAATCCACAGGATTGTGGAGAGGGAGAGCAGGAAGGGAGCGGGGATTGTGATTATCGGGGACGCTAGGCACCCCGAGGTGGAGGGAATTAGAGGCTGGTGCCAGGGGGATGTGACAGTGCTCCAGACAGAGGAAGAGGCACGGAATTTCACTGCGGACAGCACAAAAAAGCTGTGCCTGGTCAGCCAGACGACATTTAATTACAATAAATTTCATAATTTAGTTGAAATTATTTCCGAAAAGGGTTATGATATAATTGTTTTAAATACGATTTGTAATGCGACGGAGGAACGCCAAACGGAAGCCCGTCGCATTGCAAGGGAATCGGACGGCATGATTGTCATCGGAGGCAGACACAGTTCCAATACCCGCAAGCTATTTGAAATATGTAAAAATGAATGTGAAAATACTTACTATATACAGACACTCGATGATTTGGATGTACGTCAGTTACACTCCATGAGTTGCGTAGGTATTACCGCAGGGGCTTCAACCCCAAATAATTTAATTGAGGAGGTTCTGAAAGAATGTCAGAAATGAGCTTTGAGCAGTTGCTGAACGAGTCGTTCAAAACAATTCATAACGGAGAGGTTGTTGAGGGGACTGTAATTGATGTCAAGGAGGACGAAATCATCCTGAACATTGGCTATAAGGCTGATGGTATCATCACGAAGAGTGAGTATTCAAATGATTCCAGCATCAATTTATGTGATGTCGTCCATGTGAATGATAAGATGGAAGCGAAAGTGCTGAAAGTTAATGACGGCGAGGGACAGGTGTCATTGACTTATAAGAGGCTCGCAGCAGAAAAAGGAAATAAGAGATTAGAGGAGGCTTTTGAAACACAAGAAGTGCTGAAAGCTACTGTTGCGCAGGTTTTAGATGGAGGTCTGAGCGTTATCGTAGAGGAAGCCAGGGTATTTATTCCGGCAAGCCTGGTATCCGATACTTACGAGAAAAATCTCGGAAAATATGCAGGACAGGAAATTGAGTTTGTAATCAGCGAGTTTAACCCGCGCAGAAGAAGGGTTATTGGTGACAGGAAGCAGCTTATCGTTGCCAGAAAAGCCGAGATGCAGAAGGAACTGTTTGAGAGGATTCATGTTGGCGACGTAGTAGAAGGTGTTGTTAAGAATGTGACAGATTTTGGTGCGTTTGTTGATTTAGGAGGCGCAGACGGTCTGCTTCATATATCCGAGATGTCCTGGGGACGTGTGGAGAATCCGAAGAAGGTATTTAAGGTAGGAGAGACGCTTTCCGTACTTATCAAGGATATCAACGGCGATAAGATTGCCCTGAGCCTGAAATTTGAGGATCAGAATCCCTGGCTGTCTGCATCAGAGAAATATGCAGTTGGCAATGTGGTCACAGGAAGAGTTGCCAGAATGACAGATTTTGGTGCATTCGTAGAATTAGAGCCGGGTGTGGACGCGCTTCTGCATGTATCCCAGATTTCGCATGAGCATGTGGACAGGCCGGCGGATGTGCTGAAAGCCGGACAGATGATTGATGCAAAAGTGGTTGACTTCAATGAGGCAGATAAGAAAATCAGCCTGAGCATGAAAGCGCTTGAGAGCATCGTCCCAGCACAGGAGACAGAGGAAGAGTAATAATTTTTAGGAAGAATCCAGGGAACACTGCAGGGAATGTGGTGTTCCCTTTTTTCATAGGTGTCCCGTGATTAAAAAACATTTACAAAATAATGAAGATTTCCTGTTACATTTTCGATAGAATATAAACAGTTACTGACAGGCATTCGAGATTAGCTGCCGTGAGGCAGCGGCAGTGGTACTGAGGGGAGAAATGCACAGAATGGCAAGACGGAGTGATAATTATTGGGAACAGGGCAGGAGTTATGAAAGACATTTAAAGCGGCGCCGCCGTATGAAACAGATGCGCAGAATCAGACGCATTCTGGTCTGTGCGGCAAGCCTGGCAATTGTATTGGGGGCTGTGTGGATGCTGAAAGGTCTTTTCCCTTTTGAGGCAGAGGAAGCAGGGGTGGAGGTTTCCAGGACGCTGCCGGATGGGGCAGTTCTGAAACAGGACGGTTTGGGGAGCAAACCAAGTCCACAGAAAAATGCAGGCGTACCCTACGTGAAGGAGCTTTTGGAGATGGAGGCGCAGGAGCCGAGGATTAGCGAGGTAGTCGAAAAAGCTGACTTGTATCCGGAGCGGGTGCTGAAAATGCTTTCAAAGAATATTGAGACACTGGATTTTGTGCTGGATTACTGGGATAAGAAGGATGTGCCGTGTGAAGAAAGCATTGGACAGGCTCTGGCAGAAGGAGAGATTCCCCTGCTTCTGCAGTGGGATGAAAGATGGGGCTACGGAGCTTATGGGGAAAGTATGGTGGCAGTCAGCGGATGCGGGCCCACATGCATTGCGATGGTGGCGTCGGGATTGACAGGGCGGACGGATATTACGCCTTACACAGTAGCATCCTACAGTGAGAATAACGGATTTTTGACGAAAGAGCTGGATACAAGCTGGGATTTGATGACGTACGGCTGCCAGGAGTTCGGAGTGACAGGAACAATGCTGGGCTTGGATGAAAACGCGATGGTAAACACGCTTTCTTATGGAAATCCGATTATCTGCAGCATGGGGCCAGGGGACTTCACGGATAACGGGCATTTTATCGTACTTACCGGTTATGAAAACGGGATGTTCCAGGTCAATGACCCTAATAGCAGGATTCGCAGTGAGAAGACTTGGAGTTACGAGACGCTGAAAAATCAGATTGTAAATATGTGGTGGTATAGCTTGAATGAATAAAGGCGGGGCATTGGAAAAAGTTTGTAAGCCGGGAATCTTAAACAGGTTTTCGGCGTTCTTTTTGCGCTTAAAGTCTTTTGGTTTCTTGAAATGCGTCTTGATTTGAGATAAAATAAGGACATAAAAAAGAATGCTTTATGAGGATTATTCAATGGATACAGCCGAAGGATAAGAAAGTGCAAGAGCATTTTGCAAATCAAAAATAAAAGTCAATAAAAGCAGCAGGAAAGCTTTGCGGCTGTAAGATATGGAGGATAAGTAATCGTATGTTTTCTAAAGAAGTTCCAGTCAGTGATTTAAAGAAAATCCCCGGTGTAGGGGCGAATATGGAGAAGCACCTGCACAATATTGGGATTCGCTGTATTGCAGATTTGAGGGGAAGGAGTCCGGAAGAATTGTATCATTTGGACTGCCTGAAAAAAGGGTTTCAGGATGATAGATGTGTGCTGTATGTATTCCGCTGTGCGGTGTATTTTGCAGAGCATAAACAGCATGAGCCTGAAAAATTGAAGTGGTGGTACTGGAAGGATAAGGAGTATCCGGAAAAAGAGGAGAATTAAGACAGAATGGGGAGAGCCTGAAAAAAGATGAACCGATGCAATTTGTACAACATTAAACAATGAGAGGAATGGTGAAATGAGCAAATACGATCCATTGTGGAAATTTGTAAAAGAAAATGGCGCAGATAGTTTTAAGCTGAGCTATGCTGAGATAGAGAAAATAGCAGGTTTGCCTATCGATCATTCTTTCCTGTTTTATAAACGGAACTGCTGGAATACGGTTATAAAGTTAGGAAGATTTCTATGAAGGAGCAGACAGTAGCTTTTGAGAAGGTGGTGGATTAAGAATGAAATTAAAGAATATTCTGATTGTGGTTAAGGATATGGAAAAGTCCATTGCTTTTTATAAAGATTTATTTGGACTGGAAGTGATTCTTGATAATGATGGCAATGTTATTATGACAGAGGGACTGGTTCTTCAAGATATGAAATATTGGAAGCAGTTCTTGAACAGAGAGTGCATAGATCGGAATCATATGAGTGAGTTGTATTTTGAAGAAGCCGATATAGATGCTTTTGCAAAGAAACTGGAAGATTATCCCGAACCAATAGAGTATGTAAATCCGCTGATGATGCATAGCTGGGGGCAGCGTGTCATTCGTTTTTATGACCCAGATGGAAATCTGATAGAAGTAGGAACGCCGGTATAAAGTAACAATGCCTGAGGAAGCATTGGCAGGGGATATCCCGAAAAGGAGTAAGACGGAAAAAGAGGAGTCTTGAAAGAGGTGGAGGCGTGGTTTTTGAATTAAGACAAGCGGAAAAGGCAGCGGCGTTGTTTGAAGGCTGGCAGGAAACTCTGATATGGTCATGTCTACAGGGCGTGATGGGAAAAATCTATGTGGATTCCCTGGAAGAACCGGTTTCAGCTATGGCGGCGCTGGGAGATTTTTGCTTTCTTGCGGGAAAGTGTGACAGAGAGTTTGTATTGTATAAGCCAGAGCAGGGCAGGCGTGACTTTATGATTATGGTGCCGCAAGGTAGGGACTGGGGGGATTTGATTGAGGAATGTTATGGGGAAAAAGCAAAGAGAGTCGTCCGGTATGCGATAAAAAAAGAGCCGGATGTTTTTGACAGGGAGGCGCTGCAGGCTGCGGTGGATGGACTGCCGGATGGATATACTTTAAAAATGATAGATGAAGAATTGTTTTGGTATTGCAGGGAAATAGCATGGTGCAGGGATTGGGTATTGCAGTATGAGGATTTTGCGGCGTACCAGAAGCATGGGCTTGGAGCGGTTATTGTAAAGGAGGGAGAACCTGTTTCGGGGGCTTCTTCTTATTCTGGTTACATGGGAGGCATAGAGATTGAGATTGATACGAGGGAAGATTACCGCAGGAAGGGACTTGCATACATATGCGGGGCGAAGCTGATTCTGGAGTGTTTGAAACGGGGCTGGTACCCCAGCTGGGATGCGCAGAATAAGTGGTCGGTGGGTTTAGCAGAAAAGCTGGGGTATCATTTAGACTATGAATATGCGGCGTATGAAGTCGCGGATTTTTAGTACTCCAAGGTCTATTTTAGCTATTTGTTCCGGTAAAAGGAACAGCTTTCTTAAAAACATATTGAATTCTACCTATTAGGTTTAAGTAAGAGGATGAAGTGGGATTTGAGGCGAAGAAGAACAAGTGCATATTTGTTCATAGGAATTACATTAGCGCTTGTGCTGGGAATGATAAATTCTGTTTCAATGCCTGCATACCATGAGGACACGACTGTGTGAGCGGAGTATGAAATTTCTGTTGGAAACACCATTTCGTTGATGCCTTTTTCATAGGAGAATCCGGAGAGCGTCAGCCCCTGTTTGCCGGCATAGTTTAAGATGGACTGATACCGCAGGGGTATTCCGCTCCAGCTGCCTTTGTGAAAGGCTCTTAAATATTTTCCGCCGGGCTGTATATGCAGCCCGGTTTTTTGCGTCAGGAGCGAGATTTCGATAAACAGTTTTGAATAATCGTCAAAATTTCCGCTTTTCAGGCTGGCGACGGGAATCATGGAACCATAAGAGGCATCGTGCAGGCGGCCAAGCTGATATTTTGCCGTTTCAGCAGTAATCAGTTCTACCTCTTTCTCAAAAGAAGTCTCTTTATTGATGTCTACGGTTACTAGGTATCGCTCTTCTTTTTCAATAACGCTGATTTCCGACAAATCCATGGCCAGCAAAGTGTGCATGTTTTGCCGATGGATGCATAAGGTTTTCCTGATGGCCTGCAAGTGGAGGATACTGGAATCTAAATCGGCTATTTTTTCATCCAGAAGACATTTGAGGTTTTCGGCGGAGCGGTTTTTCATGAAATTCTGTATTTCATTTATGGATACATCTAATTCCCGCAGCAACAGAATTGTTTCTAATATGGGGCTTTGCAGGTAATTGTAGCAGCGGTATCCGTTTTCAGGATTGATAGCAGCGGGCTTAAACAACCCGATTTCATCATACCATATAAGGGTTTTTTTGTTGATTCCGTGTAGAGCTGCGAATTGTCCGATTGTAAGTAATTTGCTTTTCTTTTCCATTTTCCTAGCTTCTGAAATTTTTTAATCCTCTATTGACCGTACTGTTACTGTATGGTTTATGATACTGCATACAGGAGATAAATGCAAGACGAGAGGAGAGAAACTTTATGGAAAATCAAAATGTGTATCAGAAGCCTGTAACACTAAAAAATATCTTGAAATTTGCTGTTCCAACGATTGCTATGAGTGTTTTTATGTCTTTTTATACTATGGTTGACGGTCTGTTTGTATCCAATCTGATTGGGACGAATGCGCTGTCAGCGATTAATTTGACGGCGCCGGTTATCCAGCTTGTCACTGCTATTTCTACCATGCTTGCCACCGGGGGAAGCGCAGTGATTATGAAAAAGATGGGAGAACAAAAGAATGAGGAGGCAAAGGAGGATTTTACGTTCCTGATACTTGTGAATGTCCTGGCGGGGCTTGTTATGTGTGGGCTGGGCTATCCGGTTATGCACTGCGTTTTTGCGGGAATGAACTTGTCTGCGGAGGTGGCAGGATATTGTGTAGAGTATTTAAGCCGTTACCTGATGTTTACGGTGTCTATCCTGCTGATGAATAATTTTACCCTTTATATGATTGCAGGAGGGAAAGCATCGCTTTCTTTCATTTGTTCCGCGGCAGGCGGTGTTTTAAATATTGTGCTGGACTACATATTGATTGCTGTGTGCGATATGGGAATCAGCGGGGCGGCGGTTGCAACCGGACTGGGATATTCTGTAACGGCAGTTGTTGGACTGTTTGTTTTCAGCAGAAAAAAGAGCCTGCTGCACTTTAAAAAGCCGGTGTTCCGCTTCAAAGTTCTTGTAAATGCGTCTGCAAATGGATGCTCCGAGATGGCGACTGCACTTGTCACAGGGGTTATAACGATGATGTTTACTGCACTGTCGAATGGAATCGTTTCGGATGTACTGGCATTTTCAAGGTCTTTTGTGTTTATGCTGGTTATGATGCTCGCTCTGCCTGCTATTTTTGGCGTGAACGGTATCTGGCTGGCAACGCCTGCGGCAGAGCTGATGGCGCTTGCTTTGTCTGCGATGATGTTTCGGAAGTATAAAAAGAGATATGGATACGGGAGAAGTACCGGTTGAATCTACAGGCGAGCCGTGATAAAATCTGACTACAAAAAGACGGAAGAATATGAGGAGGTCAGGTATTGAAAACAAGAGAAGAAGCATTGGCTTATGGCATGTCCTTTCCGAATACCTATCAGGAGGCTCCATTTCATGATCCAAACTGGCAGCTTGTAAGAGTAAAGGGAAGCAAAAAAGCGTTTCTTTGGACTTATGAGAGAGACGGTTATATCAATCTAAATGTAAAAGCACATCCTGAGTGGAGGGATTTTTGGAGGAGCACATATAAATCGGTAATTGCCGGTTACCACCAGAATAAAGAACATTGGAATACGATTATTTTGGACGGGACAATTCCAGATGAGGACATCCGGCGGATGATAGCTGAGAGCTATGATCTTGTTACGGATAGTCCGTCAAAAAGGATTTATGAGGCTGTGAAAAAGATTCCCAAAGGCAGGGTCGCTACATATGGACAAATCGCGGAGCTTGCCGGAGATAAAAAGATGGCAAGAGCCGTGGGAAACGCGTTGCATAAGAATCCTGATCCAGATTCGATTCCATGTTATCGGGTAGTGAATGCAAAAGGGGAATTAGCAGGAGAGTTTGCCTTTGGGGGAGCTGGTGCGCAGGCAAGGCTGCTGGAAGCGGAGGGAGTTGAAGTGAAGGATAGCAGGGTGGATTTGGGGAAATATGGGATAAACGTATAAAGGTTTGTGGAGAAGCATTTTGACTTGCTGCAGAGATGTGGATTTCAGGCAATGGAGTTAATATGGATGTCTTATATGCAGGCTTTCTGGGAGTAAAATAAGAGGGGCAATGTTAAGCTTTTGTGAAGGAGATGGGAGAGATGAATCAAAAAGTATATGAATATGAATCTCTGATTTATGATGCGGACAGAAAAGGCGGTGCCTATGTAATTTTCCCATACGATATCAGGGAAGAATTTGGCAGAGGACGGGTAAGGGTGCATGTCACATTTGACGGTGAACCATACGATGGGAGTATCGTAAATATGGGAGTCAAGAATGAGGATGGCAGTGTTTGCTATATTATCGGGATACGGAAAGATATCCGTGCCAGGATAGGAAAGCAGCCGGGAGATAAAGTCTTTGTGACCGTAGAGCAGATAAAAATGCAGAATTAAAGTTGAAGGCGGAGCTAAATAAAATGGTGGCTGTACTTAATGTAATCAAGAGAAGAAAGGAAAAACTGCCGTTTTTTTCTAATTTATAGGACGAATAACAAAAAGGCTTCCCGGCAGTTATTTCCGCAGGAAATTACTGCCGGGAAGCCTTTTTGCCTGAACTGAAAGACAGGTGCAAATTAAAGATGCTCAAAAATCAAAGTTGCCTGAATTCGGTCACCGCCGCCGAAGCCCTTACTTCCGCCATTTGATGTTGTGCAGGTATGAAGCCTATAGCCTTTTTTGACCTGTTCATTGATTACTTTTTCAAGCTCAAAAAGATTGCCCGAGCCGGTACCGAAAAGCTTTTCTTTCAAAGTGACCTGTAAGACCACATAGGGCAGATCCATTCCAGATGCTGTCGAAAATGTGGACGAATCCTTATTAATGTCCTCCCAAAAGCCCATAGCTATTTTCTCCTTTTTTGTTGATTTATGTAGTAGTACTATATAAAATTATAACTTGTAAATTGTGGTTTGTCAATCCGCAAGGGCTTTGAGTTCATGACAAACGCATTCATGCGTTTGTCATGTCATAATACGGAATTAGTATTGATGTTATTGTGACAAAATAGTATAATATGATTAAAATATAATGGCTGCGGCAGTTGAAAATGAAAATTTTGGGGAAAATGAGAAGGAGTAGGGTTAAATGAAAAAATATTTAATATTAATTTTGCTTTTTTGCTTTTGTTTTAAGATTGATGTGTACGCGGGTAATGTAGAAGATGAGATATTTTTGAGTGTAGGTGAAAAATATGTAATTGAACAACAGGAAGGTGTGTTGGCGACATACACTTCCGAAAATGAAGAAATAGCAGCAATAGAAGGACAGGTAATTACCGGAAAAGCATCTGGGGAAACATATATTGTTGTAAATAATGATGATCATGTGGAGAAAAAGATACATATATTCGTAGGAGATTATAAATTATGTTTAAATCAGGAAAAGCTGATGGAATTTAATTTGTCGTCAGTGACTAATGCCTGGGATTCATCTGCGAGCTCCAGTGATACGTCTGTTGTAAGTGTTGCAAAACAGGGATATGACAAAAATAATGCAAGATTTTTATTTAAAGCGCTCTCAACAGGAATGGTAAATATAACGATTAATTCACGCAGTAGCATTTTAGAAAGTTTTATTGTGGTGGTGAAAAATCATTCGTTAGCATATTACGAGAGGATAGAGCCGACCTGTTCACAAAAAGGCAGCATTGCCCATTATGAATGTCTGTTTTGTAACAGATGCTTTAGTGACTCAGATGGACAAGAGTGCATAGATGATATAAGCATCGATGAATCCGAACATGAATATGTAATCGTTAAAATAGAGGAGGCGACTTGTAATAAGGATGGATATGCTGAATATATGTGTCAGAATTGTCAGTATAAATATACACAATTACTGAAAGGCGGACATGAATATGAGACTAGAGTAGTGGAACCAGGTTGTATCAATCAGGGATATACAATACATACGTGTAAAAGATGTGGCGAGTTCTTTAGAAACTCATACGTGGGTGCGTTGGGGCACAATTTTAAGACAGTATCTTATATGAATAATAATAGCATTGCTAAACAAAGCTGCGCGGCTTGCGGGACTATTTCATATCAAATGAATATAGAAGGAGTGATGGTAAACCAATCGCTCTACCAGCGTAAGTGGAGCGGGGATATTTCAGACCATTATGTACCATTAAATGAAGAATGTTTCGTAACATCAAGTTTAGAAACACCTATGGATGCGCAGGTTGATATTAAATATCAACGCCCAATTCGAGAGTCTTCAGGGAAGTTAAAGATTTATGATATAAAAACGATATATCAAGATATGGATACAAAGCAGGTCATGTATGATAATGCGATAAATAGTGTGTCGTTTTCATACAATGATGATTATATTGCGGATGAATTAAAGGCCAATGTCGGTCATGGGGTATCTGAATGCGAATTAAAGATGGATTATGATGACGAAGATGATGACGAAGGAGCTTTGTTTTACAGCTATGATTCTTTTGAGAATATTGGAAATAAGCATTACAGTGTGTTAGGCATTACTTTTAAAATGGAGTTTCAGAGCAAGGACAAAAATCCGTACCAAAAGATTTCGGCGCAATATGTTGAATTATCAAAAGATAAACTTAAAATTACAAAAGGTTTTTCAAAAGAATTAAAAGTTATTTATGATCGTTGTTCAGAGTATAAGCCTCGTTCTTTAAAGTGGAAATCTTCTAATAAAAAGATAGCAACCGTGAATTCATCCGGAAAAGTTACAGCGAAAAAGCCGGGGAAATGTACAATTACATGTAAATTACCGAATGGCAGGAAAGCGAAATGTAAAATTACAGTCGTGAAAAATGAATATAAAGGGAAAACGCTGTCTAAATGCAACTCATATAAGGAAAGGTATGGAAATATTCATTTTGAGGTAAATGGAGCATATTACAAGGGAAATCAATTTGTATTAAAATGCGTGGTGATGAATGCACGAATATTCAGAGCAAACAAATTTGATTGGGTTACCATATCTGCCAGAGATACTTATGGCCATGTTCTTGCAAAGAAAAAATTTGAGAATGTGCCAATAGGTTTAGATGCATATGGAAAAAAATATATTACGTTCACTTTTCCGAAGAGTGCGGTAAAGAAAAAGCGTGAACTGTATCAAGGAGTATGGATAAGCACAGATTATGTTTATCAATATTCATATTAGTTGTATATAAAGATGTTGAAGTCAAAATCTGCCAGACGGATTGTTTTGAAGAAATTTTAGCATAATAGGATATGGAAAAAATTAAAAAGGCACAGAATAAACGTTCGGTTCTATCTGTGCTTTTTTTATATGTAGTGATATATTACAGCACATCATGGAACATTCCGAAATCACCATAACGCTGAAACTTCGAAAGAGATAATCTAATTTTATCTGGACAAATATGAGGCAGGATGTATCTGTCATTCTCCGGGGAGGTATCACGGGCATTGCTTCCTGGTCGGAGAATTACAGGGAAGCGTATGAATTTTTGAAACTGCTGTGCACGGATTCAGAGGTGGCGAACCTGGTAAAATTCGGGGTAGAAAGGAAAGATTACTATTTAGAGAATGGAAGGGTGGTGGAAATATTAAATCCTGAACTGTATCCAAGGGTGAATCTATATTATACGAACGATGTGCTTACTTATTCTATGGAAAAACGCTGGAATATGCGGAACAGATTGAGGTAATCCGTGTGAATGGCGTAGTCTGTGAGCCTTGACTTTCTGAAAGCTGGATGTTAAAATCATTTCGGGTAAGTAGAATAAATAATCGCGTCCGGCAGGCCGAAAGGCGCCGGACGAGGAAAGTCCGGGCTTCACAGGGCAGGATGCCGGATAACGTCCGGTGGAGGCGACTCCAAGGATAGTGCAACAGAAATGAACCGCCCGGCATGGCCGGGTAAGGGTGGAAGGGCAGTGTAAGAGACTACCGCCCTCCTGGTAACAGGAGGGGCATATGTAAACCCCATCCGAAGCAAGACCGAGACAAAGCATATGGCGGCCCGTCAGCTTTAGGTAGGTCGCTTGAATCCGGCGGTGACGCCGGATCTAGATAGATGATTATTCACGACATAACCCGGCTTATCGTTCTGCTTATTGAAAAGCCCCGCACGGTTTCCATGCGGGGCTTTTGTCTATATGCGGAGACGTTTCCGGCTGTATTTTTCTTCACAGTATTTGCAGCGGTAAACTTCTTTTTCAGGGTCAGCCAGGAAAAAGGCGTGTGTAAGCCCCTGCTCAATCGAAGAGATGCAGCGGGGATTTTTACATTTGATGATATTGATAAGCTGTTTGGGAAGCTCCAGCACCTTTTTCTCGACAATTGTTGAATTTTCAATGATATTTACCGTGATGGTGTGGTCAATAAATCCAAGGATTTCCAAATCCAGCGCATCAATAGGGCATTCAATTTTAATGATATCCTTCTTTCCCATTTTATTGCTCCGGGCATTTTTGATAATGGCTACGCAGCAGTCCATCTTATCCAGCTTCAGGTATTTGTATATGGACATGCTTTTTCCGGCAGGGATGTGGTCGAGAACCACACCTTCGTTTAACTGGTCGATATTTAACATACTTACCTCCTATGCCGCAGATGCCGCGGCCGTTTTGTCTTAGCCTTTGAGTTCCAGAAGTGTGAGAATCAGAGCCATGCGGACATATACGCCATATTGTACCTGTTTGAAATAAACGGCTCTCGGGTCGGCGTCTACCTCTACGGCAATCTCATTTACGCGCGGGAGCGGATGAAGTACCAGCATATCCGGGCGTGCCAGGCTCATTTTCGCATTGTCCAGAATGTAGAAATCTTTCATGCGCACATAGTCTTCTTCATTGAAAAAGCGTTCTTGCTGAACTCTTGTCATGTACAGGATGTCAAGCTCCGGCATGACTTCCTCTAGGCGTTCTACCTCTTTATATTCATATCCGTTTTTCTTGATAACATCTTCCCGGACATAGCTTGGAAGTTTCAGCTCCTCAGGGGAAATCAGGATGAACTTTACATTTTCATAGCGGACGAGTGCATTAATCAGGGAATGTACGGTGCGGCCGAATTTTAAGTCGCCGCAGAGACCGATCGTGATGTTGTCCAGGCGCCCTTTCAGGGAGCGGATAGTCATCAAGTCTGTCAGTGTCTGGGTGGGGTGCTGGTGACCGCCGTCGCCCGCGTTGATGACGGGGATGGAGGAATGCATGGATGCTACCATCGGAGCCCCTTCCTTTGGATGGCGCATAGCGCAGATATCTGCATAGCAGGAAATCATGCGGATCGTGTCGGCCACGCTTTCTCCTTTGGCTGCGGAGCTGGAAGCGGCCGAAGAAAAACCAAGCACATTACCGCCCAGATTCATCATCGCTGCTTCAAAACTGAGTCTGGTTCGTGTGCTTGGTTCATAGAAAATAGTAGCAAGTTTTTTACCGTCGCAGATGTGCGCGTACTTTTCAGGGCTGGCCTCAATGTCACGGGCGAGGTCGAGAAGCTGTGCAACTTCTTCCACGCTGAAGTCTAAGGGACTCATCAAATGTCTCATAGTAATCTCCTTTGGTATGAAATAAGCTAAATTTTACTTTCACCATATCATATACCAAACGGAATAGAAATTCAAGAGAAAATTGTGTAAGGGAAAATCAATTCCACAAGGGAAACTTAATCAGTGAAGCAGGAGTAGAAGCACTGTAAAAGGAAATTGAGTGAGAAGTAAGAATGTCCTGAATTTTATGCATATAATCTTGGAGAATAGAGAGCATATATACAAAAATTAGGATAGTGAAAGGATTATTATTAAAAAAACTCTTGACAATATATCTATTATATGATAATTATTTATATATAAAAGATATATTAAAGGAAGGAAAAGAGAATATATGATAAAATAAAAAAGATTGTAGCAGTTATTTGTGCTTTTTTGCTTCTTTTAGAGCAAAATGTATATGCAAGTGGAACAGAACAGGAGCTTGAAATAGATGTTGAAGAGATGGCAGAAAAAGAAGTTCTATTGGAGGAAGAACATTTAGAGGGGCTTCCAAAAATATTACAAGACTTTTCGGGAGAACAGAGGATAGAATTGGAAGAAATAGTTACTGTATCAAAAGAAGATGCAGTTTTATCTGCAAGAAGGATAAATGAGATAGAAGATATAGAAATTTATAAGACAGCAGTTCAAGAAGTCCTTGACGAATATTACGCACAAGAATCGGTGGATGTGAATGAAAAGATTATAAAATTTACAGAAACAGTGGATGAACGTGCAGATGTTATAGTGAGAAATTATGAAGAGGCTAAAAAGGAACGTGATAATGCGGAAAACCTGGATTACGAACCGGGGAAAATTATAGTGTCTTTTCAATATGGCACTTCAGAAACAGTGATAGCTCAGGTGTCAGAGCATATGGGAAAGGGCTACACAATTTTAAATAATATTCCTATTGATGAAACACTTCCAGATTATAAGTTGGAACGGTTAAGAATGGCGGAAGATATGCCGGTTCCTGTTATTGTATCTATGGACATAGGGTTGGACAAAACGGTTCAGAGAGCCGAAGAGTTATTAGATAATATTGATAGTGTAAAAATACATCACATAATTATATATCAACAGAGTTAGAAGCTATGTCGAATATTTTGGCTATTAATGATCCATTTGTTAATCAACAGACATATTTTGCACCATTAAATGTGGATGACGCCTGGAATGCATGGAGTGAATCCGGACTGGATTATAGCTATTATCCTATTGATGTGGCTGTGATTGATACGGGATTGGACATTACGCATCCGGATTTGAAAAATAAATATTTGAAAGATAAAAGTATATGCATTGTAAAGAACACAGATGGGAACTTGACAACAGAGATTATGAATGTGAATAATGACTACGTGAGAGGAGCCAAGTCAGCCTATCACGGAACACATGTTGCGGGAATTATATCTGCGGAGTCAAATAATGCGGCAGGTGTAGCAGGCATTGCATCTATTTACAGCAAATATATTTCTTATATGAATAATGCTTGTAATATAATGGCGATAAATGCGGGGGAAATATATATTGAAAATGGTATTAAGAAAATAAGTTTTTCAGAAGAAAGGCAGATTTTGGCAATTGAATATGCTGTGAAAAATAGGGCTGAAATAATTAATATGAGTCTTAGTGGTTCGAGATATATTCAGGAAGTACAGGATATGGTAAATTACGCTCATGCGGCTGGAGTGACAATTTGTGCATCAGCAGGGAATACGGGAATAAATGAATTGAGATATCCGGCAAGTTATGATAATGTTATATCAGTTGGATCAATCAATGCTAATAGAGAAAAGTCGGCGTTTTCAACTTATAATGATTTTGTGGATATTGTGGCTTATGGAGAGGATGTTTTAAGCTGTATCATTGAAGGAAGATTTGGAGACGATGTCCAAATTACAAGTCAATATGCAAGTATATCTGGAACATCTATGTCAACACCGATGGTAGCTGCTACAGCAGCAATATTAAAGTCTATGGATTATTCACTTTCAGCCGATGAAATTTACGGATTATTGATAAGTTCTGCAATAGATATTCATACCATGGGGAAAGATAGTTATACGGGATATGGACAGCTCAATATAGGATTGGCTGTGCAGTTTGTGAAACGCCGGATGTTATGTAATACTTATCCTCAAGGGTTGACTTTAATAAGAAAGAGCAGCCAATCTATGAATATTCAATGGAAACCTCTTCCTTGGGCGGAAAAGTATAATCTATATCGTTCCACCAGTTTAAATGGTACATATACAAATATTGCCACATTTTTGGTAAGGGACACGAATACTTATAGAATGGTGAACAATAATACTGGAGAGGTGATATGGCATTTTCTTGACCAGGGGTTGGAGGCAGGAAGAACCTATTACTATAAAGTAAATGCAATATTTGCTTATGGATATGGTGAAAATCATAGTTTATATTCACCAGCGGCAACACAATAGAATTGTGTTTTAGTATCTATAAAACTAGGAGGTGGATTAAATGAAACTGAAAAAAATAGGATGTATAATGGGACTGATGATGGCTGTGTTGGCTTTCGGCAGTATTTCGGATGCTGGTGGGATTGGGGAAGATGTGACGAAAAAAGGTGATGAGTACCGTGAAATTAAGCAATGGGATTACACCGATGTCATCGGTGATAGTATGCAAATGTCAGAATTTGAAGATTCAAGTGAAGGCTATTTGGCAAATAAGGGGGACAGAGATACACAAATAAAATTGACGGTTTCAACGGGAGAGAATAACAGGGTGAAATTAAAAGAATCTGGGAATCTATATTTGTTTTCAGATGGGACTTCTGGCAACGGCGTAGTTTTTGGCGCGAATGCGGAGAATACATGGGAAGCAGGCGCAAATATTTCTCTTGATTTTGCACGGAGCGAAAAGGCGTTTTTCTATTATCTTACAGTAGAATTAGGATTTTCCGGAAAAGCTCCAAGAGTATGGAAACTTCAAGTTAGTTATGATAATGGGAAGAGCTATACAGATGTAAAGGATATGGTGGCGATAGTCAAAAAAGAAGGAAATACAGAAGTTCTGTTTGAAAGAATATCGATTCCGAAGCCGCCATATAACTATCTTGATTATTTACATGCCCCAGATCAGAATGTTTATTCCAGTATTCCATATAGGCTCCGTTTGTCTGCCATTTCGGAGAAAAACGATGAATGGGAAGGGAGTACGTCCGGGGAAGTTTGCATAAAGAAAGTTTCTTTAGGAGAATGGTGTGCTACTGTAGATAATTCGGGAGATATTGGTTATCCAAAGGAAACAGAAAAAAATCAAAATCAGCAGGTTAAAAAGCCCGTGGAGCAGACAAAAGTGCCTAAGCCTGTTCTGAAAATAAAAATGGCGGGAAAGAAAAAGATAAGCCTGATATGGAAAAAAATAAATGCGGATGGCTATGAGATATATCAGAAGATTGACAGTGGGAAATTTAAAAAGATAAAGACATTAAAAGCAGGCAAGACAAAATATATAGTAAAAAAGATGAAACAGAAAACTTACGTTTTTAAGATTCGTGCATTTAAAGGAAAAGGAAAATCACGTGTATATAGCGGTTTCTCCTTAAAAAGAAAAGTACGGATGAAATAAATTTTATCACACAGTCTTCTTTATGTTTTTTTGGCGATAAAAGAAAGACTGTGTGATTGGGAAGTGGAGATTTTCTCTGCTTCCCTTTGTTTTTAGGAATATTTCTGTTTTTGTTGATAATATTTGTGTGCTGACTTATGTTATTGTCACTGTTTATTTTGTGGTAGCTTTTTCAAAAAACAGTCCGGCCAGAAACCAGAGGGGGTAGTAGTCCAGACGTATTACACCTTTATAGTTGAAGCGGCAGTCCGAATAGTTCCAGGGGCAGATGTCTCGCTTTTTTAGGAAGCTTCCGGTGAGAAATTCCACTGTGAAGATGGCAAAGGCATAGACGCTTCCCCGCACCCATACGCAGCGGTCTTTTAGGAGGCTTACAAGGGCAGGGAAGAAAGAAGCCATTCCGTAAATGGGGAACATCCATATAGAAGAGCGTCCGAAAAGTTTCATTTCCCGTCTGCGAAAGGCCAAAAATCCTGTCCAGAGAAGTTCCATGCACCAGCCGTAAATACCGCATTTAATAAAATTATTCTTCATATAGACAAGTATGCGCGGTTTGCGCGGGATTATTCATAGGATATTTTGAAAATACCCCTTTACGCCTACTGCATTTTGTTATATACTTTAGGGACAATATCTTGTTAGATAAAGAAGTGAAATGACAAATACAGCACTAAATATGGTGAGGAGGATACAAGGATGTATGTAATTAAAAAAGACGGCACCCAGGAAGAATTCAATGTGGACAAGATTATCGCGGCGGTGAACAAGTCGGCGGCGAGGATTCTTTATCAATTTTCAGAGGAGGAGATAGAGTTTTTGTGCAGGTCTGCAAAGGAAAAGGCAGAGTCCCTTGGAAGGGCAGGGATTACAATCCCTGAAATGCACAACATCGTGGAGGGAGCCTTGGATAAGGTAAATCCGGCGGTGGCAAAGAGCTATCGGGATTACAGGAATTACAAGCAGGATTTTATCCATATGATGGACGATGTGTATACAAAGAGCCAATCTATCCGCTATATCGGGGATAAGAGCAACGCCAATACAGACAGCGCTCTGGTGGCTACGAAGCGGAGCCTGATTTTTAATGAGCTGAATAAAGAGCTGTACCGGAAATTTTTTATGACGCGGGATGAGCGTCAGGCGTGCAAGGATGGTTATATTTATATCCATGACCAGTCTGCAAGGCTGGATACCATGAACTGCTGTCTGTTTGATGTAGCGACAGTTCTGAAAGACGGCTTTGAGATGGGAAACGTGTGGTACAATGAGCCAAAGACGCTGGATACGGCGTTTGACGTAATGGGAGATATCATCCTGAGTACGGCGGCGCAGCAATACGGCGGCTTTACAGTGCCGGAGGTGGATAAGGTGCTGGCGCCCTATGCGGAAAAGAGTTATCGGAAATATAAAGAAGAATTCCTCAAATACGGGGATTCTTCCTGGAAAGGTTATGCTGAAAAGGCTGAAACGTATGCCATGGACAAGGTGAGACGCGACTTTGAACAGGGCTGGCAGGGGATTGAGTACAAGCTGAATACGGTCGGTTCTTCCAGAGGGGATTATCCGTTTGTGACCGTTACCCTGGGGCTTGGCACAGAGCGTTTTGCGAAAATGGCGAGTGTATCTCTGCTTGAGGTTCATCAGAAGGGGCAGGGAAAACCAGGAAACCGTAAACCGGTGTTGTTTCCGAAAATTGTGTTCCTCTATGACGAAAATATTCATGGCACCGGAAAAGAGTGCGAGGACGTGTTCGAGGCAGGAATCCGCTGTTCTGCGAAAACCATGTATCCGGACTGGCTGTCCATGTCCGGAAAGGGCTATATTTCCAGTATGTACAAGCGGTATGGGAAGGTTATCAGCCCGATGGGATGCCGTGCGTTCTTAAGTCCCTGGTATGAACGAGGCGGCATGTATCCGGCAGACC
Organism: Lachnospiraceae bacterium 46-15; assembly: GCA_041223665.1. Classification (GTDB taxonomy): domain Bacteria; phylum Bacillota; class Clostridia; order Lachnospirales; family Lachnospiraceae; genus Hominisplanchenecus_A. The sequence goes on along the minus strand of JBCLQO010000002.1, from coordinate 152,028 downwards.
AGAATGACAAGCCCATATTTGTGGGACGTTTTAATGTGGGTGCGGTGAGCCTGCACCTGCCGATGATTTTGGCAAAAGCCCGTTCCGAGAGCCGGGATTTCTATGAGGTGCTGGATTATTATCTGGAAATGATCCGCAACCTGCATATCCGTACCTATGAATATCTAGGGAATATGAGGGCTTCCACAAATCCTCTGGCTTACTGTGAGGGAGGATTTTACGGGGGGCGGCTGAATCCCCATGACCGTATCAAACCGCTGCTGAAGCCCATGACGTCCTCCTTTGGGATTACGGCGTTAAATGAGCTGCAGGAGCTGTACAATGGAAAATCCATTGCAGAGGACGGGGAGTTTGCGCTGGAGGTTATGGAATATATCAATAAGAAAGTGACAGAATTTAAAGAGGCGGACGGCTGGCTGTATGCAATTTACGGAACCCCAGCGGAGAGTCTCTGCGGCCTGCAGGTGGAGCAGTTCCGCAAAATGTACGGCATCGTGGAAAACGTCTCTGACAGGCCCTATGTGAGTAACAGCTTCCACTGCCATGTGACAGAGGATATCACGCCGATTGAGAAGCAGGATTTAGAAGGGCGGTTCTGGGAGCTGTGCAACGGCGGAAAAATCCAGTATGTCCGTTACCCCATCAGCTACAACATTGAGGCAATCAAAAGCCTTATCCGCCGGGCTATGGATTTGGGGTATTATGAAGGGGTGAATCTGTCCCTGGCTTACTGTGACGACTGCGGCTATGAGGAGCTGGAGATGGATGTATGCCCGAAATGCGGTTCCAGGAACCTGACAAAGATAGACCGTATGAATGGTTATCTGTCTTATAGCCGCGTACATGGAGACACCCGGCTGAACGATGCGAAAATGGCGGAAATTGCGGAGAGGAAGTCCATGTAGGCACTTTGAAGTTCATGGAGCGAAACGGACAGTAACCGGAAAAGCATGGAAAACAGAAAATCTTAAAAAAATCAATATAGTATATTCTGAGAAACAGTGGTATAATCCTTTTCGTAGTTAGCACTGCTATCAGAAACGATAGAAGCGATACGGATAGAAAATATCTTTATCGCTTCTTGCGGTTACATAAAGAGAGGAAGAATATGGAAGAGCAGTTGAGCAGAACGGCGCTTTTGCTGGGGGAAGAAGCCCTGGAGAAGCTAAAAAGCAGCCGGGTGGCGGTGTTTGGCGTCGGAGGTGTGGGCGGTTATACCGTGGAAGCGCTGGCGCGCTGCGGTGTAGGGACTTTGGATCTGATTGACAAAGATGTGGTGTCAGAGTCTAATATTAACCGGCAGATTATTGCCCTGCATTCGACCGTGGGCAGAGCCAAAACAGAGGTTATGAAAGAGCGTATTCAGGATATTAATCCGGAAATCCGGGTGAATGCCCATGAATGTTTTTTTCTGCCTGAAAATGCAGATGAATTTGACTTTACAGTATATGACTATGTGGTGGATGCGGTGGATACTGTGACGGCGAAGCTGGAGATTATTCTTCGGGCGGAAGCGGCGGGAACGCCTGTCATCAGCAGCATGGGGGCGGGAAACAAGCTGGAACCCGGCAGGTTTGAGATTGCCGACATTTATCAGACCTCAGTCTGTCCGCTGGCAAAGGTGATGAGGAAAGAGCTGAGGAGCAGAGGCGTAGAAAGGCTGAAAGTTGTTTATTCAAAAGAAGTGCCATGCAGACCGGCCAGGACAGTAACCGAGGGGAGCCGCAGGGCTCTGCCAGGGAGCATTTCTTTTGTTCCCTCCGCGGCGGGACTGGTTCTGGCAGGAGAAGTTATCAGGGATTTGGCAGGCATTTGATATGTGGAGGATGAGATGAAGATTATAATTGTAGGCTGCGGAAAAGTGGGGGATGCCCTTGCAGACCAGCTTAGCGGGGAAGGAAATGATGTGACGGTAGTGGACAGGCGCTACGCGGCAGTGGAAGCATTGTCCAATGAGTATGATATTATGGGAATCGTAGGGAGCGGTACAGATCACAGTGTGCTGGAAGAAGCGGGGGTTGAAAAGGCCGATTTGCTGATTGCAGTGACTGGCTCTGACGAGTTAAACCTGCTTTGCTGCCTGATAGCGAAAAAGGCGGGAAACTGCCAGACGATTGCGCGGGTGAGAAATCCCGAATTTAACCGGGAAATCGGTTATATCCAGGAGGAACTGGGACTTGCGCTGGTTATCAATCCAGAGTTTGCCGCGTCGGTTGAGATTGCGCGGATTTTGCGGTTTCCGTCGGCGATTGAAATTTCTCCTTTTGCCAAAGGAAGGGCAGAAGTGCTGAAATTCCGTGTGCCGGAGGGCTCGGTGCTTGACCATATGATGGTGAGTGAGATTACCACAAAGCTGCACTGCAATGAGGTTCTGGTGTGTACAGTGGAGCGGGAGGACGCAGCGATTATTCCAGACGGGAATTTCATGATGCGTGAGAAGGATGTGGTTTCCATCGTGGCGTCTCCAAAGCGGGCAAGCCAGTTTTTTAAGAAAATCAAGGTGCAGACGAATCAGGTAAAGGATGCTCTTATCATTGGGGGAGGGAAGGTGTCTTTTTATCTGGCAAAGCAGCTTTTGTCCATGGGGATTGATGTGAAAATCATAGAGAAGGATAGGGAGCGGTGTGAAAAGCTGAGTGAGCTTCTTCCACGGGCGACAATTATCTGCGGGGACGGGGTAGACCAGGCGCTGCTGATGGAGGAAGGGCTGATGAAGTCAGACTCTCTGGTGACGCTTATGAATATGGATGAGGAAAATATTCTGCTTTCCCTGTTTGCACGGAATAAACGCAAAAAAATGAAAATCATTACAAAAATTAACAGCATTACTTTTGATGAAGTTATCAATAAATTGGATTTGGACAGCATTATTTATCCTAAATATGTGACGGCGGAGCATATCGTCCGGTTTGTCCGCGCAATGAAGAATTCCATCGGCAGCAATGTGGAGACGCTGCATCATCTGGTGGGAAATAAGGTGGAGGCGCTGGAGTTCTGCATCCGTGAGAATGCGCCGGTGCTGAATATCCCGCTGGAAAAACTGCGTTTGAAAGAGGGGCTTTTGATTGGCTGTATTAACCGCAGCGGGACGATTATCACTCCTAAGGGGCAGGACATGCTTATGATGGGGGATACGGTCGTAGTGATTACCACAAATAAAGGGCTGAATGATATTAGTGATATTCTGAAGGAGTGAGAGAGTTTTCGATATGAATTACGGAATGATTGTATATATGCTGGGGTGGATCTGTCTTTTTGAGGCAATGTTTATGGTGCTTCCGCTTATGGTGGCAGTCATTTATCAGGAGCCGGCGGGCTGGGCGTATCTTATTATCCTGGCTCTGTGCGCCGTGCTGGGACTGCTGCTGACAAGGCGGAAAGTGAAAAACAGGAAGATTTACGGGAGGGACGGGCTGGTTATCGTAGCCCTCTGCTGGATTGTACTCAGTATTTTCGGGGCGGTGCCTTTCGTGCTTTCCGGCGACGTCCCATCCTTTACAGACGCGCTTTTTGAGACAATTTCCGGATTTACTACCACAGGCTCCAGTATACTTACCGATGTGGAGGCACTTTCCCGTACAAACCTGTTCTGGAGAAGTTTTACGCACTGGATAGGGGGGATGGGGGTATTAGTATTTATTCTGGCGCTCCTGCCCATCAAGGCAGGAGGGGCGGGTATGTATATTATGCGTGCGGAAAGCCCCGGACCCAGCGTGAGTAAGCTGGTGCCGAAAATTAAGACGACGGCAATGATTTTGTATGCCATTTATTTTGGAATGACAGTGCTGCAGATTATCCTGATGCTGCTGGCGGGAACACCTTTATTTGACGCTATGGTATTAAGTTTTGGCTCTGCGGGTACAGGAGGGTTTGCTATTAAGAATGACGGGCTGGCAAGTTATACGAATCTGCAGCAGGCAATTGTGACAGTGGCGATGATTTTATTCGGAGTGAATTTCAATTTTTACTATTTGCTGCTGCGGCGGAAACCGCGGCAGGCTTTGGCGTGCACAGAGGTATGGGCATATCTGGGAATTATTGCCGCGTCTATTTTGGTGATTACCATACAGGTGCTGCCCAGGTTTGAGACGGTGTACCAGGCGTTCCATCATACGGCGTTCCAGGTCAGCTCTATCATTACGACCACCGGGTATTCTACGGCAGACTTTAATGAGTGGAATGCGCTGTCAAAGACCATACTGGTATTGATTATGTTTGTGGGGGCATGTGCGGGAAGCACGGGCGGCGGCATTAAAGTGTCCAGAATTATTATTTTGCTTAAGGGCGTCCGTAAAGAAGTACTGAGGGTGTGCCATCCCCGCAGTATTAAAAAAGTAAAGATGGATGGACATTCGCTGGAGCATGAGGCGGTACACTCCGTATATGCTTTTGTAATCATTTACATATGCATTTTTGTGGTTTCCCTTCTGATTATCACGTTGGATGAGAAAGATTTGGTAACGAATTTTACGGCGGTGGCGGCGACCATTAACAATATCGGGCCGGGTCTGAATATTGTCGGGCCTGCCGGAAATTTCAGCAGTTTTTCGGATTTATCCAAGTTTGTGCTGATGTTTGACATGCTGGCAGGGCGCTTGGAGCTGCTGCCGCTGCTAGTGCTGTTTGTGCCGTCCACATGGAAAAAGTAAATCCATTATAGGAAAAAGTTTTAAGGGGCGAAAGAGATGTATGGAGAGTGCCATGCCCATATTTTTATGAATGGGTATCATTACAAGAAAGCAGTAGAACTGCACAAAAATCACATTAATGAACAAAATATCCGCAAGTGGTTTACGGAATATGAGAGGCGAGGCGTTGCTTTCATCCGGGATGGGGGCGACGCCCTTGGCGTGTCTGCGTATGCAAGGCAGATTGCAGGAGAATATGGAATTGTTTACCGTACTCCTATATTTGCTATTCATAAAAATGGGCACTATGGAGGAATCGTGGGGCGTGGCTTTGACACCATGAGGGAATACCGGGGGCTGGTGGCGGAGGTAAAACGCAAAAAGGGCGATTTTATTAAAATCATGGCCACAGGGATTATGGACTTTCATCAGTTTGGCGTTATTACAGGCGAACCTTTAGAACAAGGCGAAATACGGGAAATGATACATATTGCCCACGAAGAGGGATTTGCCGTGATGGTTCATGTAAATACGGCGCAGGCGGTGCGGGATGCGGCGCTTGCCGGGGCAGACAGCATAGAGCATGGGAATTATCTCGACAGGGACTGCATCCAGGCGTTGGCAGGCAGCCAGACGGTGTGGGTTCCCACGCTTTCTACCATACGGAACTTAGCCGGGTGCGGACGGTTTCCGGACGGGGAACTGAAAAAAATCTACGCATCTGCGGCAGAAAACCTGCGGGCGGCATACGACGCAGGGGTTAGGCTGGCGCTGGGGAGCGACGCGGGAGCTTACCGGGTGCCTCACGGCCAGGGAATCGAGGATGAGCTTGCGGCTTTTAAGGAAATCCTGGGGGACAGCGGGGAGCTGCAGAAGCGCCTAGAGCAAGGGGAGGCATGGATTCAGGAGAGATTTGTTTACGGGAGGAGAAAGATATCATGAAGAAAATGCAGATGAGGAATTCTTTGCTATTGCTGCTGACGGCAACGATCTGGGGCGTGGCGTTCGTGGCGCAGAGCGTGGGGATGGAGTACGTAGAGCCATTTACCTTTAATGCCGTGCGGAGCATTATTGGCGGTCTTGTGCTGATTCCGTGTATCTGGCTTCTGGACAGGAAAAAGCCTAGACAGGAAAAAACGCCCCAAATACGGAAACAGGAACGGAAAATGCTGCTGCCGGGAGGCATCTGCTGCGGTGTCTGCTTATTTGCAGCCAGTAATTTTCAGCAGTTTGGCATCCGTTATACCACAGTAGGGAAAGCAGGATTTATTACGGCGTGCTATATTGTCATCGTTCCGGTAATAGGGATTTTTCTGAAGAAAACATGCAGCAGGCTGCTGTGGGTGTCCGTGGCAATGGCAGTCGTAGGTTTATATTTTCTGTGCATGACAGAGTCATTAACGATTGGAAAAGGAGATTTCCTGGTATTTATCTGTGCCCTGCTGTTTTCTCTGCATATTCTGGTGATAGATTATTTTTCACCGCGAACGGATGGGGTAAAGATGTCCTGCATTCAGTTTTTCGTGTGCGGAATCCTCTCAGGGATAGCTATGCTTTTCACGGAAGAACCGCATCTTGCGGACATTTTTGCAGCGTGGATGCCGATTCTGTATGCGGGTGTCATGTCCTGCGGCGTGGCTTATACCCTGCAGATTGTAGGGCAGAAGGGGATGAATCCTACGGTAGCTTCCCTGATACTGAGCCTAGAGTCCTGTATTTCCGTACTGGCGGGCTGGGCAATCCTGGGACAGAAGCTTAGCGTCCGTGAATTCACCGGCTGTCTGATTATGTTCGGGGCAATAATCCTAGCACAGCTTCCCGGAAAGAAGGAGAAAAACAGCGCAGATTTGTAAAAGAGGTTACTGTGAATAAAGAGAACAGTAATGAAAAGAGTATTTGGCTGGCGCGTTCGAAGAATTTCTTGCAAATTGTGGGAAAACTTAGTACAATAATTACAGTTCGCCGAATTGCGGCGGTCAGGTTACAGACAGAGGTAAAACATATGGGGATTTCCGTTAAGCTGGAGGCATTTGAAGGGCCTTTGGATTTGCTGCTGCATTTGATTGATAAGAATAAGGTAAATATTTATGACATCCCTATTGTGGAAATCACAAGGCAGTATATGGAGTACATTCAGGAAATGACACGCAGGGATTTGAATGTGATGAGTGAGTTCTTGGTGATGGCGGCTACGCTTCTGGATATTAAATCGAAAATGCTTCTCCCTAAAGAAGTGAATGAAGAGGGGGAAGAGGAAGACCCCAGACAGGAGCTGGTGGAGAAGCTGCTGGAATATAAGCTTTACAAATATATGTCTTACGAACTGAGGGAAAAGCAGCAGGATGCTTCATTTGCGATGTACAAGCCGCCTACGATACCGAAAGAAGTAAGCGCATACCGCCCGGAAGTAAAAGTGGAAGAGCTGCTTGACGGCATTACGCTCCAGAGGATGCACAACATTTTTAAGGATATGATGCGGCGGCAGAAGGACAGGGTAGACCCGGTGCGCAGCAGTTTCGGGACGCTGGAGAAGGAAGAGGTAGATATGGACGCTACCTGGGAACGGGTAGAGACTTATATCGCAGAGCATGGAACCTGTGATTTCCGCGCGCTGTTGGAAAGAGAGCGTACAAAGATGCAGATAGTCGTCACTTTCCTGGTGATTCTGGAATTGATGAAAATCGGTCGGATTACGATTTCCCAGGAGGGGACATTCGGGGATATTTTTATCATGGCGGTTGGAAGAGAGGGATAAGAGTGGAACGGAAAAGAACAGAAGCGGCGATTGAAGCGATTTTGTTTACTATGGGCGATTCTGTGGAGCTGCAGAAGATCGCAAAGGCAGTGGGGCATGATGAGGAAACTACTCGGAAAATTCTGCACGGTATGGCAGATAAATATCAGGCGGAAGACAGAGGGATTCAGATTATCGAGCTGGAGGACTCTTTTCAGCTGTGTACCAAGAAGGAAATGTATGAGTATCTGATTCAGGTAGCAAAGCAGCCGAAAAAAATCGTACTTACCGATGTGGCGCTGGAGACACTTTCCATCATTGCTTATAAGCAGCCGATTACGAAAGCTGAGATTGAAAAAATCAGGGGCGTAAAGAGTGACCATGCGGTAAATAAATTGGTAGAATATAACCTGGTGGCGGAGCTTGGACGCATGGACGCGCCGGGAAAGCCGATTTTGTTCGGGACTACGGAGGAATTTCTAAGAAATTTCGGCGTGCAGTCCCTGGATGAGCTGCCGGTTCCGAATCCTGTCCGGGTTGAGGATTTTAAGGCAGAAGCAGAGGAAGAGATACAGCTGAAGTTAAATATATAGTAGGTTACATGATATAAGGAGTCAGTAAAATGCCCACCACGTATACACATGATTTATTTGGAAAAGCAGTGTTTCAGAAATTGCCGGAAGAGATACGGAAGATTATACACAGAAATAAGACGGAATATCTTATCGGGCTGCATGGTCCGGATATTTTGTTTTATTACAGGCCATTTCACAGGAATGAAGTAAATCAGACAGGACACCGGATGCATGAAGAGATTGCGGCTGATTTTTTTCGGCACTGTAAACGTGAATATCTTGCTTCCGGGGATGAAGGGATACTTTCGTATATGCTGGGTTTTATCTGCCATTATATGCTGGACAGCGGCTGTCATCCGTATATTTACAGTTATACAGAGCGGACGGGCGCCAGCCATGCGGAGATTGAGACGGAGCTGGACCGTGCTTTTATGGAAAAGAATGGGAAGAACCCGTTTCGTTACCGCCCGGCTTCGGTTATTCATCCGGATAAAAAAGCAGAGAAGACAATTGCCGCTGTATTTGAGGGAATCAGCGAAAAGCAGATTCACAGGACACTGCGGGGAATGAAATTTTATACCGGGATTCTGGTGTGCCGTATGCCGTGGAAGCGGAAATTTATCCTGAGGTTTCTGAGGCTGCTGGGTGTCTATGAGGAAACGCATGGAAGGGTAATGAGAAAGCAGCATTTTAATAAATGTGAGGAGAGCACAGGGGAGCTGATGCGTATGGTAAAATGTGCGGTGCCCGAGACGGTTACGGTTCTGGAGGAATTTTATGCTACACTGGACGAGCCTGAGACGGTGAATTACCGTTTTTCCAGAAATTATAAGTAATCATGCAGTTTTTTATGGGTTTGTGCATGGACGGGCAAAAAGCTGCATATACTGTCCAAAAAAGGATGGACGTGGATGTGAAAAGGATAGTAGCTGCAGTAATTGTTATATGTTTATTAATAATGAATGTTCGGATGGAGGTATTTGCCGCACCCGAAGAGTTATACGCCCAGTCGGCGGTTCTGATGGATGCCGATTCCGGGCGTGTTTTGTTTGAGAAAAACGGGATGGAGCAGAGGCCGATGGCGAGTACCACGAAAATACTGACCTGTATCTTGGTGCTGGAAAAGGCAGGCTTGGAGGAGACTGCGGAGGTATCCCAGAATGCGGCATCCCAGCCGAAGGTACACCTGGGAGTGCGCGCGGGGGAGAAGTACTACGTGCAGGATATTCTGTATTCCCTGATGCTGGAGAGCCACAATGATGCGGCGGTAATCCTAGCTGAGCACGTGGGGGGGAGCGTGGAGGGATTTGCCGCGTTGATGAATGAGAAAGCAAAGGAAATCGGATGTACGGATTCTCATTTTATTACGCCAAACGGACTGGATGCGGAGGACGAAGGAGGAGTCCATTCCACGACAGCAGCAGATTTAGCAAGGATTATGCGTTACTGTATTACGCTTTCACCAAAGAAAGCAGAATTTCTGGAGATTACCAGGACATCGTCACGGGCATTTTCAGATGTGGAAGGAAAGCGGAGCTTTTCCTGTGTGAACCACAATGCGTTTTTGGGGATGATGGATGGGGCGCTCTCAGGCAAGACAGGGTTTACAGGAAAAGCAGGTTACTGTTATGTGGGCGCGCTTACGCGGGACGGGAAAACGTTTATTGTCGCGCTGCTTGCCTGCGGCTGGCCCAACAACAAGACCTATAAGTGGAAGGATACTAGGAAATTGATGGAGTACGGGCTGAATAACTATGAGTACAGAAATGTATGGGAGGATATACAGATTGGAAGGATTCCTGTGGAGAACGGGATTCCGGAGAGCGGGCGGCTGTGGGATACTGCATATACAGAGGCGGAAATTGAAGGGAAGGAGGAAGTCAAGCTCCTTCTGAGGAAAGATGAGAAGGTTTCTGTGGAAGTTGAAAAGGCAGAGCAGCTTGCCGCCCCAGTGGAGGCAGGACAGCAGGTGGGAACTGTGCGCTATTATCTGGGGGATGGGCTGATAAGAGAATTTCCTATAAAAATCCAGAACTCCGTCCGGGAAATTGATATGTCCTGGTGTGCAGAGAAAATATTAGAGAAACTATGTATGTAAGGGGCTGCGCAGAGCTTGAAAAGTGAAAGGGCAGCAGAAAAAGAAAAGGAGCCGGGGAGCCGTCCAGCCTTTGAGCAGGGGACTTCCCGGCTTCTGCGGAAATTAGACAAAAAGCTTGATATTTTTGCCAAAACAAGATACAATTACAATCGGCAGAGATTTTGAAATGTTTAAATAGAAAAATGGAGGGCTGAATAATGGGTAATACAGCACAAAGCTTAGCAAGTAGAAGAATTGCCGCTTTACTTGATGAGAACAGTTTTGTTGAAATCGGCGGACGTGTTTCTGCCAGAAGCACTGATTTCAACATGCAGCAGGCAGAGACTCCGACAGACGGCGTTATCACCGGATATGGCGTGATTGATGGAAATCTGGTTTATGTTTACAGCCAGGATGCATCCGTGCTGGGCGGTACGATTGGAGAAATGCATGCGAAGAAAATCACCGCAATCTATGATATGGCAATGAAAATGGGCGCTCCAGTCATTGGACTGGTGGACTGCGCCGGGCTCAGGCTCCAGGAGGCGACAGACGCCCTGAACGGGTTTGGTGAAATTTATATGAAGCAGACGCTTGCTTCCGGTGTAGTTCCGCAGATTACGGCTGTACTTGGGACGTGCGGCGGTGGCTTGGCTGTTTCAGGGGCGCTTACGGATTTTGTGTTTATGGAAAATAAAAAAGCGAAATTATTCGTGAATTCTCCGAATGCGTTGGATGGAAATGAGGTTTCCAGGTGTGATACTGCTTCTGCAAAGTTCCAGAGTGAAGAGGCAGGCATGGTGGATTTCACAGGGACGGAAGACGAAGTCCTGGCGGGAATCCGGCAGCTGGTATGTATGCTTCCGGCAAACAATGAGGATGATGCGTCTTATGAAGAGTGCACAGACGATTTGAACCGGGTATGTAAGGATTTGGCAAATGCAGCGGGAGATACATCGATCCTCCTTTCGAATATTGCAGATGATTCCGTGTTCGTAGAGACACAGGCGGATTTTGCGAAAGAAATGGTTACCGGATTTGTGAGGCTGAACGGTATGACCGTAGGTGTCGTGGCAAACCGCACCGAGGTATATGGCGAGGACGGCAGCAAGACAGCAGAGTTTGACGCAGTGCTTACTACAAAAGGCGCGCGGAAAGCAGCAAAGCTTGTGAAGTTCTGTGACGCGTTTGAGATTCCGGTAGTTTCTTTCACGAATGTGAAAGGCTTTAAAGCAGACAAGCATTCCGAGAGAGGAGTGGCAAAGGCAGCGGCAGAGCTGACGTATGCGTTTGCAAATGCTACAGTACCGAAGGTAAATGTGGTTATCGGCGCGGCTTACGGAAGCGCTTATGTGACGATGAACAGTAAAGCTATCGGCGCAGACATGACATTTGCATGGCCCACGGCAGAAATCGGAATGATGGATGCAAGGTCTGCAGCGAAAATCATGTATCCGGATGCAGATGCGGCAGCTTTGAGTGAGAAAGCGGCAGAATATGCCGAACTGCAGTCAAATGTGATGTCTGCGGCAAGGCGCGGATATGTAGATACAATTATTGAGGCAGAGGATACCAGGAAGTATGTGATTGGGGCCCTGGAAATGTTATTCACAAAGAGAGAAGATCGTCCGGCAAAAAAACATGGCACGGTTTAAGCGAGGTGAATAATGATGAAGCGAAAAATTAAAGGATTATGGATGGCGCTCTGCATGGTGCTTGCGGTTGCGGCGCTGACAGGCTGCAGTTCAGAGACGGAGCTCAAAGACAGCGTAACTACACTTTCAGATGAACAGGTGGAGAGTTATAAGACTTCGGCGGCTCAGACGGTACAGACAGTAGCGGCATTTGATGATGAGCAGATTGAGCAGTTTTTGAGTCAGCAGGTAGATGAGTTCAGCTCATCCGCAGTAGAGTCCTGGAAGGGAAGCAAGGGCGAGCTTGGCGCTTTCAAGGAGATTACTGCCCAGTCCGTGGAAGAGGATGGAAGCCAGATTATCATTACATCCCTGGCTGAGTTTGAGAAAGCCCAGGCGACAGTGGAACTGATTCTGGACGTTTCGACCGGAATGGAGCAGGCGAAGAGCATGAGCTTTAATGTGAACTACTCCATGGCAGAAACGATGAAGATGGCAGGGCTGAATACCCTGATGGGAATCGGTATTGTATTTTGTATGCTGGTATTCTTAAGCTTACTGATTGCACAGTTTAAGCATATTGCGAAGCTGGAGGCAAAATTCACAGGGGTGAAGGAAGAAAAGACAGCAGCTCCGGTATCGGTTCCGGCAGTAGCAGAGGAGCCGGAAGAGCTTGTGGACGACGGGGAACTGGTGGCAGTCATCGCAGCAGCGATTGCCGCATCCGAAAATACGTCTACAGACAGCTTTACGGTGCGTTCGATTAGAAAATCAAATGTTAGAAGATGGAAAAGAGCATAGTGATAGGAGGATATGGAAATGAAAAATTATACAATTACGGTAAACGGAACCGCTTATGATGTAACTGTAGAAGAAGGAACAGGTTCAGGCGTTGTTCCGGCAGCAGCTCCGAAAGCAGCGCCAAAGGCAGCTCCGGCAGCGGCTCCGAAGAAAGCAGCTCCGGCAGCAGGCGCAGGTGCGGTTAAAGTAGAGGCATCCGTTCCAGGTAAAGTATTCAAGATAGAAGCAAGCGTGGGACAGAGCGTGAAAGCCGGGGATAACATTATCATTCTGGAAGCTATGAAGATGGAAATCCCTGTAGTAGCCCCGCAGGACGGAACTGTGGCAAGTATTGATGTATCGGCAGGAGATGCAGTAGAATCTGGTGACACATTAGCAACGATGAACTAATATTGGAGGTAGAGACATGTCATACGTTACAGACACGTTGTCGAACCTACTCCATCAAACGGCATTCTTCAACCTGACCTGGGGCAACTATCTGATGATTGCAGTTGCATGTGTGTTCTTATTCCTGGCTATCAAGAAAGGATTTGAACCGCTGCTTCTTGTACCGATTGCATTTGGTATGCTGCTGGTAAATATCTATCCTGATATTATGGCAAAGCCGGAAGATATGTCGAACGGTGTAGGCGGACTTTTACATTACTTTTATATACTGGACGAGTGGAGTATTCTTCCATCTCTGATTTTCATGGGCGTGGGCGCCATGACGGACTTTGGCCCGTTGATTGCGAACCCTGTCAGTTTCCTGATGGGTGCGGCGGCGCAGCTGGGAATTTATATGGCATACTTCCTGGCAATATTCATGGGCTTCAACGGCAAGGCAGCAGCGGCGATTTCCATTATCGGCGGTGCGGACGGCCCGACATCTATTTTCCTTGCAGGCAAGCTGGGGCAGACGGGATTGATGGGGCCGATTGCAGTAGCGGCATATTCCTATATGTCGCTGGTTCCGATTATCCAGCCTCCTATTATGAAACTTTTCACGACAGAGGAAGAGCGGAAAATCAAGATGGCGCAGCTTCGTCCGGTTTCGAAACTGGAGAAGATTTTATTCCCAATCATTATTACGATTGTGGTATGTCTGATTCTTCCGACCACGGCTCCTCTTGTAGGTATGCTGATGCTGGGTAACCTGTTCCGTGAGAGCGGCGTTGTAAAGCAGCTGACGGAGACAGCTTCCAATGCGCTGATGTATATCGTTGTTATCCTTCTGGGTACTTCCGTAGGCGCATCTACCAGTGCAGAGGCATTCCTGAACATGGATACCATAAAAATCGTTGCGCTGGGTCTGGTAGCATTTGCATTTGGTACTGCAGGCGGCGTACTTTTTGGAAAGATTCTCTGCAAAGTTACCAAGGGTAAGATAAATCCGCTGATTGGTTCCGCAGGAGTGTCGGCCGTACCTATGGCGGCACGTGTTTCCCAGAAGGTTGGCGCTGAGGCAGACCCGACCAACTTCTTGCTGATGCACGCGATGGGACCGAACGTAGCAGGTGTTATCGGTACGGCAGTTGCGGCCGGTACTTTCATGGCCATCTTTGGCGTATAAATGAGGAGGTTTAGAAATGGCACAGAATAAGAAAAAACCGATTAAGATTACAGAGACAATCCTGCGAGATGCGCATCAGTCTCTGATTGCTACACGTATGACGACGGAGCAGATGCTCCCAATCGTTGATAAGATGGACAAGGTAGGCTACCATTCTGTAGAGTGCTGGGGCGGCGCTACATTCGATGCTTCCCTGCGTTTCCTGAAAGAAGACCCATGGGAGAGGCTTCGTAAGTTCCGTGACGGTTTTAAGAACACAAAGCTTCAGATGCTTTTCCGCGGGCAGAATATCCTGGGATACCGCCCGTATGCAGATGATGTGGTAGAATATTTCGTACAGAAGTCCATTGCAAATGGTATAGATATTATCCGTATTTTTGACTGTATGAATGACCTTAGAAATCTGAAAACAGCCGTAACAGCTGCAAATAAGGAAAAGGGCCATGCGCAGGTAGCGCTTTCCTATACTCTGGGTGATGCCTATACGATGGACTACTGGGTAGACATTGCAAAGAAGATTGAAGATATGGGTGCGAACTCTATCTGCTTTAAGGATATGGCAGGACTTCTGCTCCCATATACAGCTACCGAGCTTATTTCTGCGATTAAGAGCGCAGTAAAGATTCCGGTACAGCTGCATACACACTATACTTCCGGTGTGGCTTCCATGACTTATCTGAAAGCTGTTGAGGCTGGCGTGGATGTGATTGATACAGCTATGTCACCTTTTGCATTGGGAACTTCCCAGCCGGCTACTGAGGTTATGGTGGAAACCTTTAAGGGAACACCGTATGATTCCGGCCTTGACCAGAATCTGTTGGCAGAAATCGCAGATTATTTCCGTCCTATCCGTGATGAGGCGCTGGAGAGCGGACTTCTGAATCCGAAGAACATGGGCGTAAATATCAAGACCCTGCTGTACCAGGTACCGGGCGGTATGCTTTCCAATCTGACCTCCCAGCTGAAAGAGCAGCATGCAGAGGATAAATATTACGATGTATTAGAGGAAGTGCCGAGAGTGCGTGCAGACCTTGGTGAGTGTCCTTTAGTTACACCATCCTCCCAGATTGTAGGGACACAGGCGGTATTTAATGTAATCATGGGTGAGCGTTACAAGATGGTAACGAAAGAGACGAAAGATGTGCTCAGCGGCAAGTATGGCGCAACTATCAAGCCTTTCAATCCGGAAGTACAGAAGAAATGTATCGGTGATGTGAAGCCGATTACCTGCCGTCCGGCAGACCTGATTAAGCCGGAGCTGAAGACCATTGAGGCAGAAATGTCCCAGTGGAAAGAGCAGGATGAGGATGTCCTTTCCTACGCGCTGTTCCCGCAGGTAGCAACAGAGTTCTTCAAGTATCGTGAAGCGCAGAAAACAAAAGTAGACCCTGCGGCAGCTGATACAAAGAATGGGGCTTATCCAGTTTAAAAAGAATAATGGGCATTTATGAAATAGAGGCATTGCTGATGGCGATATAAGGCTGTCGGCAATGTCTTTTTGCGTGGCAAACTAGAATATGCATCGGAACAGCTGCTTAAATTTCTTAAATAAATCGAAACTATATTGATTCTAAAAAAACAGAGTGCTATAATACCTCCCGACATAATAAGCATTTATCATACAGGGGAGATGATTTTATGAAGATCATAAGCAAGTATAGGCATTTCATAATAGTTCCGATATACCTGATCTTTTATCTGCTGGTGTTCCAATATGTGGAGAGCCGTTCCGGTGCACAGATACATATTCTTCATACACGGCTGGATGATATGATTCCATTCTGTGAATACTTTATTATTCCATATGTGCTGTGGTTTGTATATGTAGCGGCAGCTGTGCTGTATTTCGGTCTGATAGGTAAGAGCCGGCAGGAGTATTTTCGGCTGATAGTGTCCCTGGGAATCGGTATGACGCTGTTTCTGGCGATTTCCCTGGTATGGCCGAACGGTCATGCACTGCGTCCGTATCATTTTGAGCATGAGAATATTTTTGTGGACATGGTCAGGATGCTGTATAGGATTGATACGCCGACGAATATATTTCCAAGTATTCATGTGTTTAACTCCATAGCTGTAGCTGTGGCAGTGGCAGACAGCAAGACGCTGAAAGAGTATGCCTGGGTGGTACGCGGTTCCAATGTGCTTGCATTGCTGATTGTATGCGCTACGGTTTTCTTAAAGCAGCATACGGTGATTGACGTGGTTTCAGCAGTGTGCCTGAACCTGCTGTGTGTGCGGTTTATCTACAGACCAGGATATGCAGCCGGCAGAAGAAGTGTGACAGAGCGTGTTGAGATTTTGAAGTAGAAGTAACAAGTGTGAGGAGAAGCAGGATGAGACGGGAGATAAGAAACAGCGCCAGGATGCTGACGGATGAAATGACGAGGGAACTTTTGGAGAAAGGGGAGTTTGGCGTACTTTCTACTGTGAGCAGAGACGGGGAACCTTATGGAGTCCCTATGAGTTATGTTTTTACAGGCGGAGCAGTGTATCTCCACTGTGCCAGAGAGGGGCACAAGCTGGATAATATTGCCGAGATGCCTCAAGTATGCTTTACAGTAGTAGGGGATACGGAAGTGCTGCCAGAGAAGTTTAGTACAAAGTACAAATCGGCAATAGTGTTCGGAATGGCAGAGGTACTGGAGGACGGCGGGGAAAAGATGCAGGGAATTCTTGCCCTGATGGAAAAATACAGCGCTGATTTTCAGGAAGAGGGGCGTGCGTATGCGGAGCGCGCATTTGCAAAATTTAAGATAATTAAGATTGTACCTGAATATATTTCAGGAAAGGGCAGAATCAGCTAAGCTGTCTTGCAGGCACCCTTCATAAGCTTCCGAGTTGTCAAGGTCTAAAACTTTATTAAATTTCGCCGGGAATTGAATACGAGAGAGGCATAATGTGAAACATTTTACTATACCAGGTAATAGGAGGATGAACATTATGGCTCTTAATAAGGTTGAAATATGCGGCGTAAATACATCGAAGCTTCCGCTTTTAAGCAATGAGGAAAAGGAAGCTCTTTTTGCGCGGATCCAAGAGGGTGATATGGAAGCACGGGAGCTTTATATTAAAGGGAACCTGCGGCTGGTGCTCAGTGTTATCAAGCGTTTTGCGAGCAGCAATGAAAATGCAGATGACCTGTTTCAGATTGGCTGTATCGGTCTGATTAAAGCGATTGATAATTTTGATTCTACACTGAATGTAAAATTTTCCACCTATGCAGTCCCTATGATTATCGGGGAAATCAGAAGGTATTTAAGGGATAATAACAGCATACGGGTGAGCCGTTCGCTGCGTGATACGGCATATAAAGCGATTTATGCGAAAGAAAATTATGTGAAAAAGAATCTGAAGGAACCGACAATCAATGAGATTGCATCAGAAATCGGGATTTCCAAGGAGGATATCGTCTATGCGATGGATGCTATACAGACTCCTGTCAGCCTTTACGATCCGGTGTATACGGAAGGCGGGGATACGCTTTACGTGATGGATCAGATTAGCGATAGGAAGAATAAAGAAGAAAACTGGGTAGAATCTATTTCCTTAAATGAGGCAATCCAGAGGCTTGGCGAGAGGGAGAGGATGATTATTGAGATGCGGTTTTATGAGGGAAAAACACAGATGGAAGTGGCGAATGAAATTCATATTTCCCAGGCGCAGGTGAGCCGTCTGGAGAAAAATGCACTCAAGATTATGAAAGCATATCTGACATGAAAGAGGGGCGGCTGCAAATTGCAGCCGCCCTTTTGGGAGACTTAAAGCAAATCAATAAATTTCTGGAAGTCTTTTCGTCCCTTTTCGTCACATTTATAAACGCCGGCACATTCTAGGACTTTCATAAAGACAATTCCAACCTCTTCCTGAATGATATCCATAACATTTTCCTGAGTAATTGTCCCGTATTTTGGCAGGAATTCATCAACCCAGTCTGCATGTTTTTCCAAAGTTTCATTTGAACGGATATCTTTGCTGGAAACCATATACTCAGCCAGCAGTTCCAGTTCCGGTTTCAGCCTTGCGGGAAGTACGGCCAGGCCCATGACTTCAATCAGGCCAATGTTTTCCTTTTTAATATGATGAAGCTCTGCATGGGGATGGTATACGCCCAGCGGATGCTCTTCTGTGGTGATATTGTTCCGCAGAACGAGATCCAATTCGAAGATTTCTCCCCTTTTTCTTGCAATCGGCGTAATCGTGTTGTGCGGTTCGCCATCCGTCTCGGCAAAGATGAAGGCATCTTTGTCTGTGTAGCCTCTCCAAAGTCCCAGGATATGGTCTGCCAAAGCAACCAGGCGGTCAGGTTCTGCGTGCTGCAGACGGATAACGGACATAGGCCATTTTACAATTCCGGCAGTGACATCTTCATAGCCTTTTATGGTAAAGGAAGATTCTACCGGAGCCTTTGCCATAGCGAATTCGTAGTTGCCGCCCTGGAAATGGTCGTGGCTCAGGATAGAACCGCCCACAATCGGCAGATCGGCATTGGAGCCGACGAAATAGTGGGGGAACTGGCGCACGAAATCCAGCAGCTTGGCAAACGTGTCGCGCTCGATTTTCATCGGAGTATGCTGGGAATTGAATACGATGCAGTGCTCATTGTAGTATACATAAGGAGAGTACTGGAATCCCCAGGGTTTTCCGTTTACGGTAATCGGCATGACCCGATGGTTCTGGCGCGCCGGATGGTTGGTGCGCCCCCGGTAGCCGATATTTTCCATGCAGAGCTGGCATTTGGGATATCCGCTCTGCTTAGCAGCCTTTGCGGCAGCGATTGCTTTTGGGTCTTTCTCCGGTTTGGAAAGATTGATGGTGATATCCAAATCGCCGTATGGCGTAGAGGTCACCCATTTCCTGTCCCGTGCAATGCGGTAACGGCGGATGTAGTCTGTATCCTGGCTGAATTTATAGTAGGCGTCTGTAGCTTCTTTTGGGGATTTTGCGTACAGTTCTTGGAACGTGCGGATGACTTCGTGAGGTCTTGGAGTGAGCAGTCCCATAATCCTGGTGTCAAACAAATCACGGTATACGATGCTGTCCTCCAGAAGTCCGTTTTCGCAGGCGTAATCCAGGATTTCTGCCAAGGTGGATTCCAAATCTACATCCGTATAGCTTTCTTCAGGCTCTTCATATTCGTCCAGATTCAGAAGTTCTAAAAGTTCGTTTGTGGTGAAAATCCTGTCCTCCTCGGTAATCAGTCCGGTTTCCAGGCCGTAAGTTACCAGCTTTTTAATGCTGTTGAAAATCATAGCGTTTCCTCCTTATATTCTCGCAGGGCCGTCGCCGATTTCTACTACATAAAAGTCAGCGGCATAGCCTATCTTTTCTTTGTAAGCTTCTCCTACATTTTTCTTGAAGTTTTCGATGGCATCGTCTTCTACGATGCTGACGGTACAGCCGCCGAAGCCTGCTCCGGTCATACGGGAACCGATAACGCCGGGCTGTTTCCAGGATTCCTCTACGAGTGTGTCAAGTTCAATGCCTGTTACCTCGTAGTCGTCCCTCAGGGAAACATGGGAAGCGTTCATCAGCTCTCCGAAGAGGCGGATGTCGTTTGCTTTCAGCGCTTCTACGGCGCGGAGCGTCCGCTGATTTTCGTATACGGCATGTTTTGCACGCCTTACCCGCACTTCGTCTGCAATGGCGCTTTTATGCTCCTCGAATTGTTCTTCTGTGAGCTGTCCAAGATTATCAATGTTTACTGTCTTCTGCAGTTCTGCGAGGGCAGTCTCACATTCTGAGCGTCTTTCGTTGTATTTTGAGTCGCCCAGGCCGCGCTTTTTATTGCTGCAGGCAATGACGATTTTCGAACCCTCCAGATGAATGGGGGCATACTGGAATTCCAGATTGCTGGTGTCAAGGAAAATAGCATGGTCTTTCTTGCCCATGGCAATGGCGAACTGGTCCATGATACCGCAGTTTACGCTGTTGTAATTGTTCTCGGAATATTGCCCAATCAGCGCCAGATCCTGATTTGTGACATTAAATCCGAACATGTCTTTTAATATGTAGCCTGTAAGCACTTCCAGGGATGCAGAAGAGGAGAGACCGGAGCCGTTCGGGATATTTCCGTAGATAACGATATCCAAACCGTTCGGAATTTCCATGCCGCGCTGCCCGAACGCCCACATCACGCCCTTTGGATATGCGGTCCAGATAGTTTCTTTACCTGGGTTCATATCGGTGAGGCTGGATTCGATAATGCCTTGACGCTCGAAGTTCATAGAATAGAAACGCAGGAGATTATCGTCACGCTTCCTTGCTGCTGCATAGGTACCGATGGTCAGTGCGCATGGAAATACATGGCCTCCGTTGTAATCTGTGTGCTCGCCAATCAGATTCACGCGCCCCGGAGCGAAATAAGTGCGGATATCGCCCTCACCGCCGAAAAGTTCTTTGAATTTCCCCAATATCTGTTCTTTCATGTCGCGTCTCCTTTACTTTTAAATGATTTTAGAATAATTCAGAAAATAGAAAACATTTCTGTAAGCATTATAACACATTTAAGGGGGTTGTGAACAGAAATAATGTTACTTTTGCATAAATTCGTGGGATTGCTGAGCCGAATATCTGAATCCTCCCGGTTGACAAATCCCGGCGGAGCGTCTATGATAGGAGCATAATCGTTTCTATAATAAAGGCTGGGAGGAAGAGGAGTACATGCCGCACCCCCGACAGGAAGGATATTCCGCTGACTGAGAGGATATCCAGGGAAGGATGCGTGGAAGGTAGCTTCGGAGCCGGAGGGCTGAATGTGTCAGTAAGCTCTCACGTGAATCCGCGTTAAGGATGAAAGAGGCATCTGCCCTGGCAGATGTGAAAAAAGGTGGTACCGCGATAACTCGCCCTTTGCAGGAAAATGCAGAGGGCGTTTTTAAATTTAAGGAGGAAGCAATGAGCAGAGAACTGGCAAAAACCTATGAACCGAAAGGAATGGAAGATCGGATTTATCAGAAATGGATGGACAAGAAATATTTTCATGCGGAGGCAGACCGCAGCAAGAAGCCCTTTACGATTGTGATGCCCCCCCCAAATGTAACCGGGCAGCTTCATATGGGACATGCGTTGGACAATACGATGCAGGACATTTTAATCCGTTATAAGAGGATGCAGGGATATAATGCTCTGTGGCAGCCGGGAACTGACCACGCGGCAATCGCTACAGAGGTCAAAGTAATTGAAAAGCTGAAAGAGCAGGGGATTGATAAGGATGAAATCGGGCGTGAAGAATTCCTGAAACATGCCTGGGCATGGAAAGAGGAGTATGGCGGAAAGATTATCAACCAGCTGAAAAAGCTGGGTTCCTCTGCAGACTGGGACAGAGAGCGTTTCACAATGGACGAGGGCTGCTCGAAAGCGGTGGAAGAAGTATTTATCAAGCTGTATGAGAAGGGCTATATTTATAAGGGTTCGCGAATTATTAACTGGTGTCCGGTGTGCCAGACTTCGATTTCAGACGCCGAGGTAGAGCATATAGACCAAGACGGGCATTTCTGGCATATTAATTATCCTATTGTGGGAGAAGAAGGGCGGTTTGTGGAAATCGCCACGACGCGCCCAGAGACATTGCTGGGCGATACTGCCGTGGCAGTCAATCCGGAGGACGAGAGATATCAGGATCTGGTGGGCAAGATGCTGAAGCTGCCGCTGACAGACCGCGAGATTCCGGTGGTGGCAGACGCCTATGTGGATAAAGAGTTTGGGACAGGCTGTGTAAAGATTACACCTGCCCATGATCCCAATGATTTTGAAGTGGGAAAACGACACAACCTGCCGGAAATCAATGTAATGAATGACGATGCGACCATCAATGAGCTGGGCGGCAAGTATGCGGGCATGGGACGCTATGAAGCGCGCAAAGCGATTGTGCATGATTTGGAGGAACTGGGACTGCTGGTGAAGGTAGAGCCGCATACCCACAACGTAGGAACGCATGACCGCTGCAAGACGACAGTGGAGCCGATGGTGAAGCAGCAATGGTTCGTGAAGATGGAAGAGATGGCAAAACCGGCGATTGAGGCGCTGAAAAACCATACGCTGAATTTCGTGCCGGAGCGTTTTGATAAGATTTACCTGCACTGGCTGGAAAATATCCGCGACTGGTGTATTTCCAGGCAGCTCTGGTGGGGGCACAGGATTCCGGCGTATTACTGTGATGAATGTGGGGAAATCGTAGTGGCAAAGGAAATGCCCAAGAAATGCCCCAAATGCGGATGCACTCATCTGACACAGGATGAGGACACGCTGGACACCTGGTTTTCCTCAGCGCTGTGGCCATTTTCCACGCTGGGATGGCCGGAGAAAACGGAGGATTTGGACTATTTCTTCCCTACAGACGTGCTGGTGACAGGATATGATATTATTTTCTTCTGGGTTATTCGTATGGTATTTTCTTCGCTGGAGCAGACGGGGAAATCACCGTTCCACCATGTGCTGATTCATGGACTTGTGCGTGATTCCCAAGGACGGAAGATGAGCAAATCCCTGGGCAACGGCATTGACCCGCTGGAGATTATTGATAAGTACGGCGCGGATGCGCTGCGGCTTACGCTGATTACCGGAAATGCGCCGGGAAATGATATGCGTTTTTATATGGAACGGGTAGAGTCCAGCCGGAATTTCGCAAACAAGGTGTGGAATGCTTCGCGCTTCATTATGATGAACCTGGAAAAAGCGGAGGTTCCGAAAGAGATGGATGCGCGGCTTTTGACTGGGGCGGATAAATGGATTCTTTCGAAGGTGAATACCTTGGCCAAAGATGTCACAGAAAATATGGATAAATATGAGCTGGGAATTGCCGTGCAGAAGGTGTATGATTTTATATGGGAGGAATTCTGCGACTGGTATATCGAGATGGTGAAACCCAGGCTTTACAACGACGGGGATACCACGAAGGCAGCGGCGCTCTGGACGCTGAAAACCGTGCTGGTAAATGCGCTGAAGCTCCTGCATCCGTATATGCCTTTCGTAACTGAGGAAATTTTTTGTACACTTCAGACGGAGGAGGAATCCATCATGGTTTCCAGATGGCCGGAATTTACAGAGGAGTGGGATTTTGCGTCAGACGAATTTGCAGTAGAGACGATTAAGGCTGCAGTACGCGGCATCCGGAATGTGCGTGCGGAAATGAATGTGCCGCCCAGCAAGAAGGCAAAGGTGTTTGTTGTTTCCGAATCAGAAGAAATCAGGGAGATTTTTGAGAACGGAAAAGTATTTTTTGCTACCCTGGGATATGCGAATGAAGTGTCTGTACAGAAAGATAAAGCAGGAATTGCCGACGATGCCGTGTCAGCCGTGATTCCGAAGGCAGTGATTTATATGCCTTTTGCGGAGCTGGTGGATATCGAAAAGGAGATTGAGCGCCTGAAAAAAGAGGAGACACGTCTGACAAAAGAGCTTGCCCGCGTCAACGGAATGCTGGGAAATGAAAAATTTGTAAGCAAGGCTCCGGCGGCAAAGATTGAAGAGGAGAAAGAAAAACTTAAAAAGTACAGCGAGATGATGGCGCAGGTAAAAGAAAGACTTGCACAGCTGGTATAGAGAGAGAATATAAAATAGGATATCAGCATAAGCGGAGCGTTGGAAGGAGTGTGTATGAGTAAAACATCACAGCAGAAAATAAGTGAAATGGTAGAAGGGCTGCTGTGCAGCTATGAGGAACACCCGATTATCTGCAACATTGATTCAGAAAACCAGATTAACCGGGATGTAATTCTGGAAATCCTGGATATGCTGCGCTGGCTCATCTATCCAGGGTATTTCGAGATGAGAAAGCTGAAAAGCAGCTCTATCGAGTACCATGTGGGCGAAATCCTGGAAAGTGTGCGCTACAACCTGACGAAGCAGGTGATGAAAGCATTGTATCATGATTCGAAATATCAGACGGAAGACGAGGACGAGGCGTATGCACAGGCAGAGTGCATTGTTACCCGGTTTCTGTATAAGCTGCCCAAGGTGCGCGAGATCCTGGCTACAGATGTCCAGGCGGCATATGACGGCGATCCGGCGGCGTTTAACACGGACGAGGTTATCTTTTCCTATCCGGGCGTCTATGCGGTTTCTGTCAACAGGATTGCCCATGAGCTTTATCAGATGGGGGTTCCGTTGATTCCGCGTATGATGACGGAGCATGCCCATGGCCTAACGGGAATTGATATTCATCCGGGGGCAACCATCGGGGAATATTTTTTCATTGACCATGGCACCGGAGTGGTAGTCGGGGAAACGACGACGATAGGAAAGAACGTAAAGCTGTACCAGGGCGTGACGCTGGGCGCGCTTTCCACCAGGGGAGGCCAGGGGCTGCGCGGCATAAAGCGTCATCCGACGATTCAGGACAATGTGACGGTTTATTCCGGGGCCTCTATCCTGGGCGGGGAAACTGTGATTGGAGAGGGCGCCGTAATAGGAAGTAACGCGTTTGTAACGGCGTCTGTACCGCCTCATACCAGAGTAAGTATCAAGAATCCTGAACTGCAGTTTAAAGACCGTTCCAGGACGGCAGAACTGGGGCAGGAAGGATTTTTTAACCGGAAAGAGCGGGATTAAGCTTGACAATTTTATATCGAAAGTATAAGCTGTATTCAAGAGTAATTGAATATCGGCTGTATGATCGAAATTCTATAAAGATATATCTTGGGACGGGAAACCCGATCTGCCATGAGCAGGATTTCCTGCGTCTGAGGTATATCTTTCTTTTTACCCAAACTATAACTATAAATGAAAAGGAGAAGTACTCATGGAAAGAAGTGTATCTGATTTAAAAGAGAGAATCCGTGCGGGCAGGGCGGCAGTTCCGGCGCATAAGGTGATTCGCGGCGGGCAGCTTGTCAATGTCATGTCAAGCGAGATTTATCCGGCGGATGTGGCAGTTTATAATGATATGATTGCTGCTGTCGGTGATGTGGAGGCGTATATTGGGCCGGAAACGGAAGTTATCGATGCGGGCGGCAGATATTTGGTGCCAGGCATGATTGACGGGCATATCCACAGCGAATGCAGCAAGCTCAGCATTACCAGCTATGCGAAAGCTGTTGTGCCTCACGGAACGACCAGCATGATTTCCGGCCTGGATGAATATATTTCAGTTTCCGGTCTGGAAGGACTGCGTGAAGTGATGGACGAGGTGAAAAAAAGTCCGCTTAAAGTCTTCTGGGGCGCGCCGTATAAAACGCCTTACACCATTCCTCAGTCTACGATTGCATTTAACTTCAATAAAGAGGTACATGCTGAGGTACAGAAGTGGCCGGAGTGTTTTGGCGTATGGGAAACGGTGCGGGAATTTATTCAGGAAGAGGATGAAGATACACTTGGTGCAATTTCCGAAGCATTTAAGAACCGCCTTCCGGTATTTGGATGCGCCCCGATGGCAAGGGGGAATGACTTGAATGGTTATCTGTGCGCGGGAGTGCGCCTTGACCATGAGAGCTATGACCATGAAGAGGTTGTGGAGAAGATGCGTAAGGGGATGCATATGCTGATCCGTGAGTCCTGCGTGACACATTTCCTGGAAGAAAATATCCGTGCGGTTACAGAGGTAAATCCGGCGTTTGCCCGCCGTGTAAGCTTCTGTACGGATGATGTCACAGCGACCGATATTTTGAGCAAGGGGCATCTTGACAATGTCGTGCGTTTGGCAATGAAAGCAGGCGTGGAGCCGATGACAGCGATTCAGATGGCAACCATTAACAGCGCCGAGGCATACCGCATCGACCATTTGGTTGGCTCTATCTGTCCGGGACGTATTGCAGATATTTTATTTGTTGATGATTTGAATGAATTTAAGATTGCGAAGGTCATGACAAACGGAAAGATGGTCGCGGAAAATGAGCATTTGTCCTATGAGCTGAAAGCGCCGGAAAGAAGTTCTGTGCTGAAAGGCGCGCTGAAGTGTGAAATGACAACGAAAGCTGATTTTGAATATAAAGTATCCATCCCAAGCGGTGAAGCTACAGTGCTGGCGATGGATGTCAAAGGGCCTTTCGTCCGCAAGAGAAGAGATGTGGTGCTAAAGGTTGAAAATGGTATCGTCCTGCCGGATGTGGAGCAGGACGTAGCGATGGTTTCCGTGCTGGAGCGCTTTGGCAGAAACGGAAATAAGTCTCTGGCGTTCTGTTCCGGCTGGAAGTTAAAGAAAGGTGCAATGGCATCTTCCGCGGCGCCGGATGACAATAATCTGGTGGTTATGGGAGTAAATGCGGAAGATATGTCGATTGCGGCCAACTATCTTATCGAGCAGGGCGGCGGCCAGGTCGTAGTCGCAGACGGCGAGATTGTAGAGTTTCTTCCGCTGCCAATTGGAGGCATTGTAAGCGACTGCGAGCCGGAAGAGGTTGCAGAGCAGGAAAAGCGTATAGACCTTGCGGCGCGCGCGCTGGGTTCTGATTTGCCGAATCCGATGATGTATATGTTCTTCCTGCCGATTACGGCGATTCCGGATTATGCGATTACGGACGTGGGCCCGGTAGATTATCTGGCGTTGACTACCTTTGACCCGATATTAGGTTTAAAAGAGGCATAAGCGGAGGAGAGAGACGATGGAAAAGGAAATGCTTAGAAAATTGATTCAGACTGCTTCGGGGGAAATTCCCGCGGATACGGTCATTAAAAACTGTAAGGTGCTGGATGTATTTTCAGGGAAATTTATAGAAGGTGATATCGCATTCTGCGGTGAGCAGATTGCAGGTGTAGGAGAATATCACGGCGAGACGGAGATTGATGCACAGGGACGCTATGCGGTTCCGGGCTTTATCGACAGCCATATTCATATTGAGTCCTCCTATCTCTGCCCGGAGGAGTTGGGAAGGCTGCTGGTTCCTCATGGCGGAACAACGATTATCGCCGACCCGCACGAGATTGTGAATGTGTGTGGAATCAAAGGGCTGGACTATATGATGGAGGCGGCGAAAAATACGGCGCTTGACATTCAGTATATGCTTCCGTCCTGTGTACCGGCGACACCGTTTGAGAATGCAGGGGCGACGGTGGAAGCGCCGCAGATGGATGAGCCGATAAAGAGAGAGAAGATTCTTGGGCTTGGCGAGTTTATGAATTTCCCGGGTGTTCTTTCCACGGATGATTCTGTGCTGGACAAGCTGCTGTTGGCGAAAAAAGAAAGCAAGCTGATTGACGGGCATTCACCGGGACTGTCCGGTCTGGCGCTGAATGGTTATGCGGCTGCCCGCATTCAGGGGGATCATGAGTGTGCTACGGTGGAAGATATGCAGGAGCGGATAGCCTGCGGTATGTACGTGCTGCTGCGTCAGGGGTCAGCCTGCCATGATTTACGGACACTGTTAAAGGGCGTTACGCCGGAAAACAGCCGCAGATGCCTGCTCTGTTCCGATGACCGCCAGCCGAAAACGATTTTACAGGAGGGGCATCTGGACAACCATCTGCAGATTTGCGTTGAGGAAGGGCTGGACGCAGTTACGGCGCTTCGCATGGCAACGCTGAATGCCGCTGAGTGCTTCCGCCTGTATGACAGGGGGGCGATTGCACCAGGATACCGTGCGGACATTGTGCTTCTGGATGACTTGACAAAGTTCCATGTAAACAGAGTGTGGGTGAAGGGCGTACTGACGGCAGAAAATGGGAAGTATCTGCCGGATGTTACACGCCACGACATTTCCGGTGTCATGGGAAGTATTCATCTGAAAGACTTTTCAAAAGAGAAATTCCAGATGCACCTGAAAAGTAATCATGTGAATGTGATTGAGATTATGCCGGGCGGCGTCGTGACCAAGAAAGCAGTGGCAGAGATTACGCTGGATGGGCAGGGGGAATTTGTCTGGTCGAAGGATGTGGATCTGGTCAAGGTGGCCGTAGTGGAACGGCATAAGGGCACTGGAAATGTGGCCTGTGGCTTTTTGAAAGGCTATGGAATCAAAGAGGGAGCCATTGCACTTTCTGTTGCGCATGATTCGCACAATATTATCGTTGTGGGTGTGAATGATGATGAGATGGAGTCTGCGGTAAAGTATTTGGAGGAACAGAGCGGGGGAATCGTTCTGGTGAAAGACGGAAAGGTTGTGGAAAGCATGCCAATGCCGATTGCCGGGCTGATGAGCGATCAGTCGGGCGAGTGGGTTGCCCAGAAGCTGGCGGCGCTTCATGAGGCGGCTTATATGCAGCTTGGCATTGACAGTACGGTTGAGCCTGTGATGACGCTCTGCTTTATGTCACTGGCTGTTATTCCAGAGATTAAGCTTACGGATATGGGGCTTTTTGACGTGACCAGCTTTTCGTTTATCCCAGTCGAGATAGAGAATTAATACAAAGGAGAGAGAAAAAATGAATAAAGAGAAAACACTGGTGCCGTTTTTCAGGCGCGGCGATATCGGCGGCGTGTCTTATGCGGTGACAAACAACATTGTTAACTATCTGATTGTCATTGCGACGCTGACGGGGGTTCTGGGATGGCCGGATGACATTGTATTCGGCTTTGTAGTGCCGGGCATGTCTATTGGCTTGATGCTTGGATGTTTTTACTATGCGTGGATGGGATATAAGCTGTCAAAGAAGGAGGGGCGTGCAGATGTCACGGCTCTTCCGTCGGGCGTGTCTACTCCCGCTATGTTTGTAATTCTGTACGGCGTGGTTATGCCTCTGAGCTATGCGCTGGAAGATCCGAAGCTGGCGTGGTCTGCGGCGATGGCGGCATGCTTTATCGGTGGTTTTGTTGAGTTTTTTGGCGGATTTATTGGTCCCTGGATGAAAAAGCGTATTCCGAGAGCCGCGCTCTTGGGCACTGTGGCGGGAATCGGATTTATCTGGATGGCTACCCAGGGTGTGTTCGACATTCTGAGCGACCCGATGATTGGACTTCCGGTATTATTCATCGCAGTTGTTGGGGTTTTCGGAGGTTATCTCTTCCCGAAGAAGATTCCCCCGCTGGTAGTGGCTATTGTGGGCGGTATCATTTACGCATTCTGCCTGGGACGTACCACGGTGGATTTTAGCAGAATCGGATTCTACTGTCCGAACCCGGCAACGAGTATTCAATACCTGATAAATGGTTTTGCAGTTGTCGTGCCGTACCTGACGATTATTATTCCGGTAGAGATTTATAACTTTATCGAGACGATGGACAATGTAGAGGCGTCAAACGCTGCCGGCGATAATTACAATGTGCGTGAGGCGCAGTTTGCGGATGGTATCTGCACGATGATTTCTGCACTGTTTGGCGGCATTATCCCCAATACGGTATGGCTTGGCCATGCTGGGCTTAAGAAAGCAAATGCCGGAATCGGCTATTCTATCGTGTCTGGCGTGGTGTTTGGAATTGCTGGTATTTTCGGCCTGTTTACGTTCCTTAACAGCATTGTTCCTCCGGCAGTGTGTGCAATTACATTCCTATGGTGTGCAGTTGTTATGGTAGCGCAGGCATTTGACGTCTGTGAGAAAAAGCATTATGCTGCTATCGGTATTGCCATGGTGCCGTCTGTTGCAGATTACTTGTATACACAGGTGACTGGTGCAGCGGGGCTGGCAGGGCATTACACAGAGGTACTTTCGACAGGAATCAATGACTTTACGGCGGATGTTTCGCAGCAGCTGCTTGACGCGGGCGTTATGTGGAATGGTGTGGCCGCTACGAAAGCAGGTGCGATTCTCATTGGTATCCTGCTTGGAACTATGACAGTCTTTGTCATTGACAAAAAGCTGGATAAGGTGGCGGTTACAGGTGTGGTAGGCTATGTATTGGCAGCGCTTGGATTTATCCACAGTGCGGCGCTCGGGTTCTATCCGCTGTCCCCGTATGCGCTTGGATACCTTTCGGTTGCTGTGCTTGCATTCATACTTCATCTTGGACGGGATTCCTGGTTCAAAGGTCCGGATAAATTTGATTATATTTAATTATTGAGGGAGAAGCTAAAATAGAAAAAATCGGAGACTGCAGTCGAGGTATGGCTGCAGTCTTTTTTGCGCTTTTTTGATAAAAATATTAGGAAACAGGGGGACTTTATGTTATAATTGTACAAAAATATATCCACAAAGGAAGGAGAAAACAGAATGAAAAGAAAACAACGTTTTTGGGTAGCTGTTATATGCATGATTCTGGGAATGGTCGTTTTGAAAAGTTCAGCTGTGTATGCAGAAGAGACTGGAGCTGTGACGATTAATCCTGTGGATTATGGAGCAGACCCTACAGGGCAGACTGACAGTGCAGAGGCGGTCTGGCAGGCATTTGAGGCGGCGAAAGCTGCTACCGCAAATGGCGCGTCCCATGTTACCGTTGAATTTCCAGAAGGAGAATACCACATTTATAAAGATAAAGCCCAGCAGAGGGAATATCATACGTCCAATACGAACAGTATTGAGAATCCTACAAAGTGGATCGGACTGTTGATTGAGGGACAAGAAAATTTCACATTGCAGGGAAATGGCTCCCTGTTTATGTTTCATGGAAATATGATGGCATTGGCAGTAGTAAATTCAAGGAATGTTACTTTGGAGGATTTTTCCTGGGATTTTGGAGTGCCTACCATATCAGAAATGACAGTCACGGGGACTGGGACGGCGAGTGACGGGAAACCATATACAGAGTATCGGATACCTGCGTGTTTCCCATATGAGATTACAGGAAATACGATTACCTGGAACAGTGAGAAGAGTCCCTATACACAAGAGTATTACTGGACGCAGACAGGCATTCATAATCCGTCTTATGGAATTGTGGCATATCAGCCAGGCGGCGAGATGTCAAGGAATTATTATACAAGCGCGGGGCCGTTTACAAATGTTTCCAGCATCCAGGAAATAGATGATACAGACAATACGGGCGATGCCTATGTCCGCATTGTATATACATCAAAAACAGCCCAGATGGAGGAGCTGCAGAAGCAGGGAGCGGTTATCCAGCTGGCAGCAAATGCGCATCGCCAGACAGCGGGGGCATTTACGTGGGAGAGTGAAAATGTGACTGCCAGGAAAGTAAATGTTCATTATATGCATGGGTTTGGATGGCTGATTCAGATGAGCAAAAATGTTTATTATTATGAATGTAATCTCGTGCCGAGGGAGAATTCCGGGCATATCGTGGTGAGTTTTGCAGACGGAATCCATGCGTCTGGGGCGGCTGGAGATTTGGTGATTGAGGACTGCAATTTTGCAAATACGCATGATGATCCGATTAATCTGCATGGAACCTTTACGCGTGTAGAACAGCGCGTGAGCGACAAACAGCTGGTGCTGAAATATATTCATAATCAGCAGGGTGGGTTTCCGCAGTTCCATGCAGGAGATAAGGTAGCCTTTTTTACTAGGGATACGCTGGAATCTACAGATAATGAAACACTGTACACGGTAGCTTCGGTAGTCAATCCAGGAGAAAGCGGTAATGACCTTAGGACTATGCAGGTAACTTTTGAGGAGACTCTGCCTTCTAATTTAAGCGATAAAATCGGGAATGAACCGAAGTATGTGGCTGAAAATGTCACTTATGCGCCTAAGGTAACCATCCGTAACTGCACCTTCCAGCAGGTGCCTACCAGGGGGATTTTGTGTACGACAAGAAATCCTGTCTTGATTGAAGGAAATACTTTTAAAAATATGTCAATGGCGACGATTTTTCTTTCCAATGACTCCGATGAATGGTATGAATCCGGCCCGATTCGCGACATGACCATTCGGAACAATGAATTCTATATTAAGAGCATTGGTAGGACGTCATGGGAGTATGCGCCAGCGGTTTATATCCATCCGGTTACAAAGGGCGGCGGCCTGCCTTCCGCAGAAAATCCAATCCACAAAAACATTATGATTGATGGGAATATTTTCCATATGGACTGTGATACTGTTGTGAAAGCGGAGAGTGTAGAAAATCTAACAATAAAGAATAATGTAATTGTTCGCACAAATCCCGACATTTCTCTTGAAATCCGTTCACCGCAGACCAGCATCCTGGCAGGGGAGAAGCTTACCCTGAATACCGAGGCTGACGGAAACCGTCACACAGCGGCAACAGAAAATGTCTATGAATTTACGAAGTGTAAAAATGTCACATTGGAAGGGAATACATATGATGATGGTTTGAAGATGTACGCAGTGCTCAGCAATATGCCGGATGAATATTTGAATAATAAGGATAAAGATATTACGGCGGCATATGACAGGAACCAGCCTGCGGCGGAAGCGGTGTCAGATATTCAATATAAAAGCAGTGCGCCGGAAATCCTTTCCGTGGATAAAAATGGAAGGATGACTGCAAAGAAGGCAGGAACAGCTGAGGTTTGGGCATACTATGTGTGGAATGGAGAAGAAATCCTTTCGAACAAAGTAGCTATGACCGTTGTCAGTGCGGATGAATTGGCGCCGGAAGATGTCGTTACCATCAATGGTGAAGATAACCAGATTCTTGACCGTATAGGTGCAGAACTTTCATTTTCAGCGCATATTGCTTCTGGCAAGGCAGTTACATGGTCTGTAGAAGATTTTCTGACAGGAGGAGCTACTGACGCGGCAAGTATTGATGCCAATGGGACATTGACGGCACAGAAAAACGGAATTGTTCTGGTAAAAGCTATGTCTGGGCTGAGTGTTGACCGGAAAATCGTTCTTATCAGCATACCGAAAACGGGTAACAGGAACGCTGATTTTACAGTTACAAGAGAGGATGCAGAGAATTATACACTGACGGAAGATAAAATTACGATTGATATGCAGACAGGTGATTTGTATAATAATGATAACACTGTGAAAAACCTGTTTCTGTATCAGATACCGGAGAGTTTGGATAGAAATAATCTAAGAACTGTGATTAAGATTGAAAATCTTCCTGTAAAAGAAAGCGGGCAGTGGGACACGGCATCGTTTTTCTTGTATAAAGATGATGACAATTACATTTCCTGCGGCAAGAAATCACATTATGACGGAATTGCGACAGTAGCAGAAACGAATGGTTCTGCTGTGGAGACAGGAGGGGATGCGGCGCAGAATGAGCTTTCGTCTGCATACCTGGGATTTTATAAAAATGGAAATACAGTTTCCGTAGATTTTAAGATGGAAAATGGTCAGTGGCAGCATGTACGGGATGTATCTGGGGATATGCTGGGAAGCAGCTATAAAATTGGATTTAGCGCATGGGAGACAAATGATAGAGGAAAAACGGCCATATTTTCAGGGCTTCGTGTAGGTTCTGGAAGTACTTCTTATGAACAGCTTTGCGCACAGGACAGCGTTTCCTTTATGGAACCGGAAAATCAAGCGCCTGCGGCGGCAGATGCAGCATTTGACAGCGAAAGTTATGAAGTGGGAGATACGGTTACAGTAAACTATGCTTACAGTGATCCGGACGGAGACGACGAAGGCAAGACGCTGTTTTGTTTTACTTACAGCAATGGCATTAAGGAAGTGACAGAAAGTCCCAGTCTTAAATTAGAATATGAGGGCACTGTAGAATGCAGGATTTATCCGGTAGATAAGAAAGGAAGGCCAGGGATGCAGGCAGTTACCGCAAAAGTTCAGGTAAATCCGGCGAAAATCCCAGGAGATCCTGCAGGATTGCAGAATGCGGTTGAAGAAGCGGAGAAACTGAATCTTGAGATCTATACGGCTGAAAGTGTAGAAAAGTTTCAGAGTGCTCTGCAAGAAGCGAGAAGAGTGTTAGCCAGCGGCTTAGGACAGGAAGAGATAGATGAAGCTCTGAGGGCTTTGCAGAAAGCAAGAGAAGAGTTAAAAGAAAAGCCGCCAGAAGACAATCAAAAGCCGTCAGAAGGAGAACAGAAGCCGCCAAAAGATAATCAAAAGCCAGTTATCAAAGAACCTGCCATAGTTCCGGCAGTTGGGACAGTGATTGTGTCGGGAGGCGTTCGGTATAAAGTTACAAAATCAGACGCAAAGAACGGTACGGCTGCGGCAGTTAAGCTGGAAGGGAAAAAGAAGTCTGAGATTGTGATAGCGGATATTGTTAAGAAAGATGGTTTTGCTTTTAAAGTAACGGCAGTTAATCAGAAGGCTTTCCAAAAGAATAAAAAAATGAAGAGCTTGGTTATAGGGGCAAATGTAAAGAAGATTGGAAGTGCAGCATTCTATAAATGTGCGAAATTGAAAAAAATTACATTTAAGGGCAAGGCCATTCCCCAAATTGGTAAAAAAGCTTTCAAGGGAATTGCTGCAAAGTGTAAAATTACTGTCCCCAAAAAGACGTCGGCAAAACAATTAAAAAAATGGAAAAAGAAAATGAAAGCGGCAGGTGCGGGAAGCAGGACGGTGTACAAGAAAAAGTAACTTTTGTTCTTTATGTGATGGAGTGGGGTGTCCGGAAAAACAGCTGGTTGTAGTTTTGGGACATATATGTTATACTGATGGCAAACAAAGGAAGCAGAGGTACGAGGATGAAAAGAGTATTGCTGAAGCTGAGCGGAGAAGCTCTTGCAGGCGATAAAAAAATGGGCTTTGACGAGCCTACGGTTATGAAAGTTGCAAAGCAGGTAAAGCAGCTGGTTGATGATGGAATGGAAGTGGGCATTGTTATCGGCGGCGGGAATTTCTGGAGGGGGCGTTCCAGTGAGAATATTGACCGCACGAAAGCCGATCAGATAGGGATGCTGGCCACAGTGATGAACTGCATTTATGTGTCAGAGATTTTTCGTTCTGCCGGGATGATGACCCAGATATTGACACCTTTCGCGTGCGGCGCATTTACGAAGCTTTTCGCGAAAGACCGGGTGAATAAGTATTTTGAGAAAGGTATCGTATCCTTCTTTGCGGGAGGGACAGGACATCCGTATTTTTCCACGGATACGGCCACTGTGCTGCGGGCGGTTGAGATAGAAGCAGACGCCATCCTGCTGGCGAAATCTATTGATGGCGTTTATGACAGCGACCCTAAGGAGAATCCAGATGCGAAGAAATATGATGAGATTTCTATTCAGGAGGTCATAGACAGGAAACTGGGTGTGGTGGATATGGCTGCATCGATACTCTGCATGGAGAATAAGATGCCAATGCTGGTGTTTGGGCTGAATGAAGAAAATAGTATCGTGAACACCGTGAAAGGAGAATTTCACGGGACAAAAGTAACCGTATAGAATGTAGAAAGAGCTGCGAATCAGGAGGAAAAGAAAAATGGATGAAAGACTTCAGGTATTTGATACTAAAATGACAAAATCTTATGACAATCTTTTGTCAGAGTTTGGGGCAATCCGTGCAGGGAGGGCAAACCCGCATGTGCTGGACAGAATCACGGTAGATTATTATGGAACGCCAACGCCGCTCCAGCAGGTAGGCAATATCACGGTTCCGGAAGCGCGGATGATTCAGATTCAGCCGTGGGACGCGTCCCTGGTAAAAGCAATTGAAAAGGCAATTATGACTTCGGACCTGGGAATTAATCCTTCGAATGATGGAAAGATTATTCGCCTGGTATTTCCTGAGCTTACCGAGGAGCGCAGAAAAGAGTTGGTGAAAGATGTTAAGAAGAAAGGCGAGAATGCGAAAGTCGCAGTCAGAAACATCCGCCGCGATGCAAACGATTCATTCAAAAAGCTTGCAAAGAGTTCAGACGTTTCCGAGGATGAAATAAAAGAGCTGGAAGACAAAGTACAGAAAATGACAGATAAGTATATCAAAGAAATTGATAAGGCAGTCGAAGAGAAATCAAAAGAAATATTAACAGTATAAGAAGATGGGCTGTTGCAAATTGCAGTGAGTTAAAAGACTACTTTGCAGCAGCCTTTTGCAGTTATGAGGGATAAAGGAGGACGCTATGGTAATTCCGCAGCATGTGGCAATCATACTGGATGGAAATGGCCGGTGGGCGAAGAGCAAGGGGATGCCGAGAAATTACGGGCATGTCAGAGGTGCAAAGAACCTAGAGACAATCTGCCGCGATGCATATAATATGGGGATTAAATATCTGACGGTTTATTTGTTTTCCACGGAAAACTGGAAGCGTTCCAGGGAAGAGGTGGATGCACTGATGGATTTGTTCCGCAGTTATACAAAGACCTGTAAAAATACGGCCAGAAAAAATAATATGAAAGTACGTGTCCTGGGTGACCCGGCAGCGCTGGACAGTGATCTCAGGCGGAGCCTGGAAGAGCTGGAGGAAAGTTCGAAAGGCAATACAGGATTGAATTTCCAGATTGCCATCAATTATGGCGGCCGGGATGAGATGGTCCGCGCGATACGGAAGCTGGCGAGGGACTGTATGGAGGGAGAGGTACAGCCGGAAGATATCGATGAAGGGCTGTTTGCTTCCTATCTGGATACCCGGGAAGTGCCGGATCCGGACTTACTTATCCGCACCAGCGGAGAACAGCGTTTGTCCAATTATCTGCTCTGGCAGCTTGCTTACACAGAGTTTTATTTTACAGAGGTTCCGTGGCCGGCATTTACAAAAGAAGAGCTTTGGAAGGCAATCGAGAAATACAACAGCAGGGAGCGCAGGTATGGGGGCGTGAAGGAGGAACAGCATGTTTAAGACAAGATTGTTAAGTGGTATTGTGCTGGTTGCTGCTGCGCTTTTTACGATTATCAGCGGAGGGTATGTGCTGTACGGAACGCTGTTGGCAGTTTCGCTGCTTGGCGTCTGTGAACTGTATCGGGCGGTGAAGGTAGAGGAAAAAAGGATGAATCTCTTAAGCGCCACAGGGTATCTGGGAGTGATTTCTTATTATTTTTTGTTAAATATCGGTCTGGATGCATATATTATGATGGATGTCATACTGATATTGGTGGCATTTATGTTTGTCTATGTGTTTTCCTATCCCAAA
This sequence comes from Lachnospiraceae bacterium 46-15, assembly GCA_041223665.1. Lineage (GTDB taxonomy): Bacteria > Bacillota > Clostridia > Lachnospirales > Lachnospiraceae > Hominisplanchenecus_A. Next base: position 115,306 of record JBCLQO010000002.1, on the reverse strand, counting down.
TACAGGGCGGAACATGTGATGGCGGCATTTTTCGGCGTTATTTATGTGGGCGTGATGCTGTCCTATATTTATCAGACCAGAAATCTGGAAAACGGTGCGTTTCTGGTATGGCTGATTTTTCTATGTTCCTGGGGATGTGACACCTGTGCGTACTGCGTGGGGATGTTGATAGGAAAGCATAAAATGTCCCCGAAGCTCAGCCCGAAAAAATCGGTAGAAGGGGCGGTCGGCGGTGTGGCAGGGGCAGCTCTCCTGGGCGCGGCTTACGGGGCTGCCGTAGGAGGTTATATGCAGGGCGGAAGCCGTATCGCGGAGTTTGCCGTGATTTGTGCGGTGGGGGCGCTGATTTCCATGGTAGGGGACTTGGCAGCATCCGCCATCAAGAGAAATCATGAGATTAAGGATTATGGGAAGCTGATTCCGGGACATGGCGGTATTTTGGATCGGTTTGACAGTGTGATATTTACTGCACCGGTGATTTACTGGATGGCGGTGCTTTTGATCCGCTGATAATCTGCTGCCGCCTGAAAAACGAAGGAGAGATGCAAATATGAAAACAATAGCAATATTGGGGTCTACAGGTTCTATCGGCACTCAGACTCTGGAAGTGGCAGAGGCGAATGGGGATTTGCGGGTGGCGGCACTGGCAGCAGGGAGCAATGTGGGGATGCTGGAACAGCAGATTCGAAAATTCCGCCCGAAGCTGGCTGCACTTGCAAGCGAAGAGGCAGCAAAGGATTTGCGGGTGCGGGTGCGTGATTTGGATGTGCGCATTGTCAGCGGCATGGAAGGGCTGATAGAAGTTTCAGTGATGCCAGAAACAGACATCCTGGTGACGGCAATCGTGGGGATGATAGGAATCCGGCCAACTATTGCGGCGATAGAGGCGGGAAAGGATATCGCTTTGGCGAATAAGGAAACTCTGGTAACGGCGGGACATATTATCATGCCGCTGGCGAAGGAAAAGAATGTACGTATTCTTCCGGTGGACAGTGAGCACAGCGCTGTTTTCCAGGCGTTGAATGGAGAAAATGAGAAACAGGCCAGCCGTATTTTGCTGACAGCTTCCGGCGGACCTTTCCGTGGGAAGACAAGGAAGGAGCTGGAGAATGTACAGGTGGAAGATGCGCTGAAACACCCGAACTGGGCAATGGGACAGAAGATAACCATTGATTCTGCAACTCTGGTAAACAAAGGACTGGAGGTTATGGAGGCAAAGTGGCTTTTCGGTGCGGAACTGGAACAGATAGAAGTGGTGGTTCAGCCCCAGAGCGTTATTCATTCAATGGTGGAATTTGCGGACGGGGCGGTGATGGCACAGCTTGGCACGCCGGATATGAAGCTGCCGATTCAGTATGCGCTGTATTATCCAGAGCGGAGGCATCTGGGCGGTGAGCGGCTGGATTTCAGCAAGCTGAGGCAGATTTCTTTTGAGAAACCGGATGAAGAGACTTTTTTGGGACTGCCGCTGGCATTTCAGGCGGCACGGGCTGGTGGTTCCATGCCGACAGTATTTAATGCGGCAAATGAATGTGCAGTGAGCAGATTTTTACATAAGCAGATTCGTTTCCTGGATATTTATGAGATTCTCCAGGCATGCATGGAAGAACACCATGTCGTGGAGAATCCTGCTGTGGAGGAGATTTTAGCTGCAGAGCAGATGACTTATGAATTTATAGAAAACAGGTGGTAGCATGAGTATAATTTTAGCGCTTATTATTTTTAGTTTGATTATTCTGATTCATGAACTGGGACATTTTCTTCTGGCAAAACGCGGAGGAGTTACGGTGGAGGAATTTTCCCTGGGAATGGGGCCGCGGCTTATCAGCACGGTAAAAGGCGGCACACGGTATTCCCTGAAACTTCTGCCCTTTGGCGGTTCCTGTATGATGCTGGGAGAGGATGAGGCAACGACAGAGGAAGGTTCTTTTGCCAGCAAGTCCGTATGGACCAGAATATCGGTTATTGCGGCAGGACCTATTTTTAACTTTATTCTGGCATTTATCCTTTCTGTGATTATCATAGGAAGTATCGGCGTGGATAAGCCAGTCGTCTTGGCAGTATCGGAAGGATTTCCGGCAGCAGAGGCAGGGATGGAAAAGGGAGATACAATCCTTAAGATGAACGGTACAAAAATCCGCCTCAGCCGTGAGGTCACGAACTATGTCACTTTCCATCAGGGGGAGGATGTGACCTTTGTGTATGAACATGAAGGAGAGGAACGGACAGTTACGCTTTCGCCGAAACAGAATGAAGGCGGACGTTATATCTTCGGGCTTAGTACAGTTTCCTCTTATCGGGAGAAAGTGGGAGCCTGGGAAACGCTTAAATACAGTGCATATGAAGTGAAATACTGGATTCAGACCACGATTTCCAGTCTGAAAATGCTTTTTACAGGACAGGTGGGAATTAACGACATGTCCGGTCCAGTAGGCGTAGTGACGATTATCGGAGACACCTATAAAGAAAGTGCGGCTGACGGAGGTTTTTATATCTGGCTGAATATGCTGAATATTTCCATACTGCTTACGGCGAACCTGGGCGTGATGAACCTTCTGCCTCTTCCAGCTCTGGACGGCGGGCGGCTGGTGTTCTTGATTATTGAGGCAATCCGAAGAAAACGGATTGACCCGGAAAAAGAGGGAATGGTACACTTTGTCGGACTGATGCTTTTGATGGTATTGATGATTGTAGTGATGTTTAATGATATTAGAAAGCTTTTCTAACAGATAAAATAGAGCGCATTCTGTGGACGTCACCGACAGGAGAATGCGCTCTATAAAATTTGAAAACAATAGTTTTGGAAAGTTATGCAAAGCCCTGTAATATTTCACTGTGCTTTGCCAGTACCTGCTTTATCATTTTGTTGTCATTTTGCAGCTCTTCAATCTGTGAAACAGCTTCGGTAAAACGTCTGGCAGCAGGCAAATAGTTCTCAGCCAGTATCTGGAGACGTTTGTCAGTAACATTTTCAAGGTGCAGATTGATGTGGGAAAATCCTTGTTTAAGATTAGCAACATCTTTTTCGAGCCCAGAGACTTTCTGCTTGAGAGTAGAAACGTCCTGCTTGAGAGCAGAAACGTCCTTCTCAAGCCCAGCAACTTTCTGCTTGAGAAGAGAGACCTCCTTCTTGAGCCCAGCGACATCCTGTTTGAGAAGAGAGACTTCTTTTTTGAGTTCAGCGACATCCTGCTTAAGTTCAGAGACTTCTTCCTTTAGACTGCGGATGTCTTGTCTGAGCGGTTGGATGTTTTTTTCGAGTTTTGCATCGAATTTCGTATCCAGTTCGGATAGTTTCGTGTCCATCAGTTGGGCAATTGCCGATAAATCTTCGTTTGTTAATGTCATTTCATCACACTCCATTAAAAATATGTATTTTGCGGGTTATTTGCTGCGCAGTGTATACTTTCTTCTGTGGAAAAGTACAGAACTTTGTTCGCTGTGAAAATGAAAGTATGGAAGTATATTACTATAGAACAGAAAAAAATGCAAGTGAAAGAAATAACATTTTGAAATAATCATATCACAAAAAGTATATAACGAAATTTTGAAAGAGACATGAAAAGGATTTCTTGAAAAATATTACGGTGAAATATTGGAAATTCATATTTAAGACTTGAATTTTTGGAGAAGAAATTATAGAATATAAGACATAAAGAGGTCTGCGCATATTAGCGGCAGGCTTCTGGTAACTGGAGAAGAAAAAGGAGGATATGTATGAAAAGAAAAGCTTTTTTAGCAAAAGTGCTTGCTGCCGCAGTTGCGGTAACATCAGTCCTGCCTAGTGGGCTGATGGCAGAAGCAGCGACCATTAAAAACGAAACAAAGAGAACGGACTGGGAAGCGAATGCTGAAGCAAGCTGGGGGCCGGCCGCTGAAGGTGAGTCGGCATTTGACGGTAAGTTGAATGTGGGAGGTTTCCAGAGCTGGCATTTTAAGGCGAAGGAAGTAACGGGAACCAGTAATAATAATGATGATTTTATGGCAGCTGATGCTCCATCGCTTGCTATTGCTGATGATGTTAATATTGCGACAGTTGCTGGTGCTGATGCCAGAGAATTGACATTTGACCTTTATCCGTATAAGGGGACAATAGCAAATTTGCGTTTTGCAATTATGTTGAAGTATGTAGATGCGGAAAACTGGGCTGCATTAGGGCATGACCCGGGAGGCTGGTACTATCAGTATAGAGTAGGTGATGATTCGAGTTATACTTCTGTATTTAGCGAACTGCATTCATTAGAAGAAGAGAAATACACCCGTGTAAAGCTAACATATGTGGAGAGTAATAAAATCAACATCGAAATGACTAAATTGCAGGAGGGGCCGGAAGTAGACGGAAAACCAACATTAATACCTGTAGAAAATGCGACTCCGGTGACTAAGGAATTGGAGCAGGAGTCGTTAGCAACTTTGCGGACAGTAGCAGAGCAGAAGGCTACAGAGGCCGGAGAGAGCGCACCCAAAATATGTTTCGGATTTAAGGGCGGCGTTTATCAGGGCGCTGTTACAGAGTTAAATATTGTAAATGCGAGAACAAATGCAGATTGTGCTTCAGGAGAGGACAGAGTTTTAGCTTTTAACAACTGTGGTTGGAAATGGGTTAATGAAACGACAAAAGGTACATTTGACAGCGAAAATCCTATTGGTGGTGTGAATTATGTTACAATTGATGGGGGTGCGTCTGGAAAAACCGTATATGAAAGTGGCACAACCGGATTTGAAGAAGGCACTGTATCAGCAGTCCTGCGTCCTTATACAGTAAATGCGCAGGGTGAGGCGATTGCGGCAACACAGGCATTTTACCTGGATGCAAAGTATACCCCGGCAGGTGAGGGCACTGCGGCAACTGGTGTAAAGGTTGGATTCAACGGCACAAAATGGGGATATCAGATAGGGAATGCGGCATTTGTTGCGAAGGAGGCTGTTGCTCTTACACCTATGGGCAGACAGGATTATACAGTGAGTTTGGAAGTCACAAAGGATGGAAAGCTCATCGCAAGTGTAACGCCTGTTGCAGCAGAAGGTGAAGAAACTGACACATATGATATTGTAACCGCAGCAGACAATGTATCCGTAGCGGATTTAGCAGCAGGAAGCGTTGGCGTTACAGCAGGGGCAGGGCTGTCACTGCGTGTAAGAGATTTTGACTATACACATGAAATAACACGTACAACGCCTGCACTTCAGACAACGGTTGATATGATTGAAACTGAAACGAAGAATAATGCAGAGTTTACGTATTACAAAGAGAACTGGGAAACTTTTGTTGCAGAATTGAACGCTGCGAAAACTTTCCTGGAGCCAGACGATGACGTTGATGCAGATGAGGCAGCGGCTAAGAATACGGCTTTAACGACGGCGTATAATACATTAAAGAGTGAAGGAACAGTTAGCAAAACAGAACTGGAAAATGCACTCAATGCAGCGAAAAATGGCAAAGTAGAAAGTGATTATACAGCTGATAGCTGGACAGCATTCCAGAATAAGCTGAAAGAAGCTACAGATCTTATTGAAAAAATTGAAGCTAAGAGCGAACTGATTGAAAAGAGCAAAGTGACAACTGCGATTACCAACATGGAAACTGCAGCAGATGTTCTGGTGGAGGTTCCGGCAAGTGCGGAAGAGAAAGCCGGGCTGCAGAATTTGGTGAATGAAGCAGCTTCTGTTAAAGATACAGAGAAAGATTTGTATGATACAGCTCTTTGGGATGCATTTGTTGCAGCACGTGAAGAGGCAAAGACAGTGTCAGAAAAAACAAATGCTTCGAAGAAAGAAGTCGCAGATGCGCTTGCAAAACTGCAGGCTGCAAAAAGTAGCCTGGTACCACGCGGTGCCAGCGCAGAAGAGATAGCGGCATTCAAAGGTGAAGTTGATAAAATTAAAGCTTCTGCAAACAAGAAGTATACAGCGGAGAGCCTGAAAGTATATCAGGATGCACTGGCAGCAGCAGAGAAGCTTCTGGCAGACGGAAATGCAACGAAGAAAGCATTAAATGAAGCACTGGCAAAACTTCAGGCAGCAAAAGCCGCACTGAAAGAAGATACAGGCAGTGTAACACCGAACCCGCCTGTTCCTACTCCTGGCTTGACAAAGGGCGAGACAAAGACAGTAGGTAACGTGACATATAAAGTCCTGGATGCAGAGAAGAATACGGTAGAGCTTACAAAGGGCGATGCAAAAGCTAAGTCAGTGAAGATTGACAAAGTGAAGATTGACGGTATTGATTGTACAGTTGTATCAATCGGCGCAAATGCTTTCAAGGGAGCGAAGAGCCTGACTTCTGTTACTATTGGCAGTGGTGTGACTTCCATCGGTAAGAACGCGTTTGCAAACGCTGGCAAGCTGAAATCTGTTGTCGTAGGCAAGGCAGTTAAGACTATCGGTGCAAGTGCATTCTCTGGATGTAAGAAGCTTGCGAAGGTTACCTTTAAGGGGACAGCAGTCAGCAAGATTCAGGGTAAGGCTTTCAAGGGAACAGCTAAGAAAGTGACTGTTAAGGTTCCGAAGAGCCTGAAGAAGAATAAAAAGAAAGTTACAGCATTCAAGAAGAAGCTGACAAAGGCCGGCATGAGCAAAAAACTGAAATTGAAATAGTCAGTAAGAACAGCAAAATGGGGCTGCTGCAAAGGCAGAAAGTAATCTGCCGAGCGGCAGCCCCGTTTGTTAGATAAAATCATAGAAGGAGGGCTTTTATGGAAACACGTGCAGTAAAGATTTATTCTCAGGTAAACAAGAATGTAGTATTGAGGGTAATCAAAGGGCATTTTGCCACAACACACTCGCATATCAATTATTTTATGGATATGACGGGCTTGAAATCGCGTCTGAATGAGGCAAGGGGAGCTGCTTCTGTGCTGGCAAGGAAGTATGAGAATACAACAATCGTAGACACGATTGTCTGCATAGACGGGTGTGAAGTAGTTGGCGCATTTCTTGCGGACGAACTGACCCGGGCAGGAGTCATGTCCATGAATCAGCATCGGACGATATATGTATCTACCCCTGAGTGCCACACAGGAGGTCAGTTAATTTTCAGGGATAACATGCAGATGATGATTCGGGGAAAGAACGTTATTCTGCTCTTGGCAAATGTAACGACAGGCAAGACGTTGAACCGCGCCCTGGAATGCATTGAATATTATGGCGGTCAGACAGTAGGGATTTCTTCTATTTTCAGTGTTATTAAGTCTGCGAGAGGGATTGAAGTAAATTCTATATTTACAGAGAAAGATGTGCCGGATTATATGACATATGAGACGGCAAAATGCCCGCTCTGCCAGAAAAAGGTGCCGCTTGACGCTATGGTGAACAGCCACGGATATTCGAAAATTTAAAGAAATGTGAAACAGCAGGTAGGGGAGCTACCTGCTGTTTCGAGGGGAGTATAAATAATTAATAAGGGGTTGTAAAAAAAATTTTTGAAGGGAAAATTCTTTTTACAACAGAATTATAATATACATTGGAAAAAAATGCAACATTAATTTATCGTATTTTTCAATTTATGACAGTTTTTAGCGGTTTTTAGCCATAAAATGGACGAAAAAGCTATATATGGCAGATGGGCGTGCTGTATAAAATGATGAATTCACGGCATAATAAGAGAGCAACAAATAATTCTTCATTTTTAGGAGGTAATTTGAAATGGCTAAGAATATGAATTCTAAGAACAAAGCACAGAACAATGCCAACAACAGCACAAATAGCACGAACTCTACCAATAGTACGAATAGCAGCAACAGCACAAATTCCCAGAACGCAAATAACAGCAGCAACAGCACAAATTCCCAGAACGCAAATAACAGCAGCAACAATTACTAAAGGTTTCAGAAAAGGCACCGCTTGGCGGTGTCTTTTCTATTTGCAAGGCAGTGTCTTAGACGCGCGGCCGACTCTGAACGGTTTTTCTTTTTTTACATATACTGTGATAGAAGGAGGAGAATGGAAGGAGTGGATTTGATTGGATTTTGGAATGATAGCGGCAAATGAGCTGGATAAATATGTGGAAGATGGTGAAGCGTTTATTATAGATTTGCGCATTCCTGAGGAATATCGGCGCTGTCATATCAAAGGTGCTGTAAACATTCCATATGGCAGGCTGGGACAGTGCCGCGAGCTTCCTAGGGGAAGGACGCTGGTTCTTTACTGCGAACGGGGGGCTGTGAGCATGGTAGCCGCCAAGGAACTGGCAGCACGGGGGTATCGGGTAAAAACGGTGATTGGGGGAATTCATGCCTACCGGGAAATTTTCGATTGACAGCTATCCCGGCGGGCTTTAAGATAGAGAAAGAAATGAAAACACGAGGAGAAAAGATTATGAAGCTGATGTTTGCATCGGATATACATGGTTCTTCATACTTTTGCAGGAAGATGCTGGAGATGTGGAAAAAAGAAAAAGCGGGGCGCCTGATACTGCTTGGAGATTTGCTGTACCATGGCCCCCGAAATGAGCTGCCAAAGGAATATGCACCGAAAGAGGTTATTTCTCTTTTGAATTCCCTGAAAAATGAAATCTGCGCTGTCAGGGGGAACTGTGAAGCAGAAGTGGATCAGATGGTTCTGGATTTTCCGGTGATGGCGGATTACTGTGTAATTGTTGAAGGGGAACGCACGATCTATGCGACCCATGGACATGTATACCATGAAAATCATTTGCCGCCCCTGAAAAATGGGGATATATTGATTCATGGGCATACCCATGTGCCGCGGGCAGAGCGGCGGGAAGAATATGTTTTGCTGAATCCGGGTTCTGTGTCTATACCGAAAGAAGGAAACCCGCCTACATATGGGATTTTGGAAGGCGGAAATTTCCGCGTGAAGGACTTTGACGGGAATATTATAAAGGAGATAAACATATGATGAATACGGTGGAACTCATAGCGCCCTGCCATTTTGGACTGGAGGCGGTGCTAAAGAGGGAAATTTTGGACTTGGGTTATGAAATCAGCAAGGTAGAGGATGGGAAAGTGACTTTCTGGGGGGACATGGAGGCGGTCGCTTATGCAAACGTGTTTTTGCGGACAGCAGAGAGGGTTTTGCTGAAAGTGGGGGAAATCCATGCAGAGACATTTGATGAATTGTTTGAGCGGACACGGGAGCTGCCCTGGGAGGATTATATCCCCCGTAATGGGAAGTTCTGGGTGGCGAAGGCTACTTCTATCAAGAGCAAACTGTTCAGCCCTTCGGATATCCAGTCAATTATGAAGAAAGCGATGGTAGAACGGCTGAAAAAGGTGTATGGAGTTTCCTGGTTTGAGGAGAGCGGTGAGAGCTATCCTGTCCGCGTGACATTCATGAAAGACCAGGCAGTGATAGGTATCGATACTACAGGAGTATCCCTGCATAAGCGGGGATACCGTCAGATGACTGCAAAAGCGCCGATTACGGAAACATTGGCGGCAGCGCTGATTATGCTCACGCCTTGGAATAAGAACAGGATTTTTGTGGACCCATTTTGCGGCAGCGGTACGTTTCCGATTGAGGCGGCTATGATGGCGGCGGGCATTGCCCCAGGCATGAACCGGGAATTCCTGTCAGATAAATGGGATGGGCTGGTTCCGAAAAAGTTCTGGTATAATGCTTTGGACGAAGCGAATGAGCGGATGGATACGCAGATTGAAGTGGATATCCAGGGGTACGATATCGACGGCGAAGTGGTGAGAGCAGCACGCGCTAATGCGAAAATAGCAGGGGTGGATCATCTGATTCATTTTCAGCAGCGTCCTGTGAGTATGTTAAATCATCCGAAAAAGTATGGCTTTGTGGTTACAAATCCTCCTTATGGAGAACGGATTGAGGAAAAAGAGAAACTGCCAGGGCTTTATCGGGAAATGGGAGAAGCCTTTCAGAGACTCGATTCATGGTCGGAATATGTGATTACCAGCTATGAAGAGGCTGAAAAATATATCGGACGGAAAGCGGACAAGAACCGGAAGATTTATAATGGGATGATTAAGACGTATTTTTATCAGTTCCTGGGTGCAAAGCCGCCAAAGCCGAAGAAGAAGCAGGGGGAATCATTTGGCTAAGAAAATACAGGGGACAGTGATTGTCCTGATTTTATGTTTGTGTGGATACCTTGTGTATCAGATGTATGGAGAGGACGTTATTCATCTGATAAAAAATAAAATGGAAACGGAGAAGATAGCTGGGACAGAACCGCGGGAGGAAAGCAGTGGGGAAGAACAGGAGACGGAAGAAAAGCTTCCGGGCTATTTCCACGCAGGGGAAGAGGGGCGTGCTCCGGTTGTGAAGAACCAGGGAGAATTTGGTACATGCTGGGCAGTAGCGTCTTCATCGGCATTGGAGGCGGCTCTTTTGCCGGGGAGGCGTCAGGTTTTCTCGGCGGACCATATTGCTGCAAAAAATGCTTACGGAAAGGATGTGGAAGAAGGAGGCGCTTATATTATGTCCATGTCCTATCTGGCAGGGTGGCTGGGGCCTGTAACGGAGGAGGAAGATCCCTACGGGGATGGTTATTCGCCAGATGGCTTGTCTCCGGTGTGCCATGTACAGGAGATGCAGCTTCTGCGGGAAAAGGATATTATGTCTGTGAAGGAGCTGGTTTTTCGCTGCGGAGTTATCCAGTCTTCTTTTTATATGGATATGGAAAATTCGGGTCATTCGTCGGTGTATTATAATGAGTTCGAACATGCTTATTGTTATGATGGGGATAAGGAAGCAAACCATGATGTGCTGATTATTGGATGGGATGACGCTTACCCCAAAGAGAGGTTTTCTGTAAATGTGAAAAAAGATGGTGCCTTTATCTGCCAGAACAGCTGGGGCAGGGATTTTGGAGAGAATGGAGTGTTCTATGTATCTTATGAAGATGCCCTGATTGGGAATTCTTGTGTGGGGTATACGAGGGTCGAAGAGACGGATAATTACCATCACATTTATCAGACAGATTTGTGCGGCTGGATAGGGCAGATAGGATATGACAGTCCGGATTGCTATTTTGCAAACGTGTATACCGCAGGCCGGGCAGAAGAACTGTCGGCAGTGGGGTTTTATGCTACGGGAAAGAATACGGAATATACGGTATATGTGGTGAAAGGTTTTGTAAATAGCCTTTCTTTTGTGTTAAAGCATTCTGCGGCTTCAGGAAGCTTTCAGAATCCGGGCTACTATACGGTAGATTTAGATGAGCCGGAAAGTCTGGAGGCTGGAGAGAGGTTTGCGGTGATTGTGAAAATCCATACGCCGGGGGCTGAATATCCTGTGGCTACGGAATTTGAGGCAGATGAAAACAGCAGAAACGTAACAATAGAGGATGGGGAAGGATATCTGAGCACCAACGGAATCATTTGGCAGAATACGGAGGAGAGCAATGCGTGTAATATTTGTCTGAAGGCATATACGCGAAATATGGATTGACAAAGGCGGTGTAGGATTTTATACTTGTATAATCTTTAAGAAAAGAGTGATGAGATGAAAAGAATTATTTTTGCAACGAGTAACGAGGGAAAAATGAAGGAAATCCGCGCGATTTTAGCTGACTTAGGTGTACCTGTCCTTTCGATGAAGGAAGCGGGGATTACGGCAGAGATTGTAGAGGATGGAAAGTCATTTGAAGAAAATGCAGATATTAAGGCGCGGACGATTATGGAGCTTACGGGCGATATCGTTCTGGCAGACGATTCCGGACTGGAAATAGATTGGCTGAATGGAGAGCCGGGAATTTATTCTGCCCGCTATATGGGAGAGGATACTTCTTATGATATAAAGAACAGCCATCTGATACAGCGTCTGGACGGCGTGCCGGACGAGCAGCGGACGGCGCGTTTTGTATGTGTGATTTCAGCGGCGTTTCCGGACGGTAGGATACTTCACGGACGCGGGACGATAGAAGGGATGATCGGATATGAAATCAAGGGGGAAAATGGATTTGGTTATGACCCGATTTTTTATCTTCCGGAATACGGATGTACAACAGCGGAACTTCCGCCGGAAAAGAAAAATGAGTTGAGCCATCGGGGGAAAGCGCTCCGTGAGATAAAAGAGAAGCTGAGAGATACAGCAGATAAGGGAGAAAGAGAAAATGAAAGTTTTGATAGTGAGCGACACGCACCGCAGAGATGAGAATCTCGAGAGGGTTTTAGAGAGAGAAAAGCCAATAGATTGCCTGATTCATCTGGGGGATGTGGAGGGCAGCGAGGATTACATTCGGGAAATTGCGGGGTGTGAAACACATATCGTCAGCGGCAATAATGACTTCTTCTGTGATTTGCCGAGGGAGGAGGAGTTTATGCTGAGGGGATATAAGGTGCTTTTGACTCATGGGCACTATTATTATGTCACTGTGGATCTACATGAGATACGGAAGATGGCGGTAAACCGGGGAATTGATATTGTGATGTTCGGGCATACCCACAGGCCCTTGCTGGAAAAGAGTGAAGAAACGTTCCTTCTGAATCCGGGAAGCCTGTCTTATCCCCGTCAGTCAGGCAGGAAGCCTAGTTATATTGTGATGGAGACAGATGCAGAAGGGAAGATGCAGTTTGAGGTGCGGTTTTTGTAAGTGATTAAGAAATTGAAAAAAATGGTTGACAATTAGAAATGTGTATAATATAATATGTCTTGCGTCGAGAGCGGCGCAGGAAATATTGCAACGGGGTGTGGCTCAGCTTGGCTAGAGCGCCTGGTTTGGGACCAGGAGGTCGCAGGTTCGAATCCTGTCACCCCGATGTTATAAAGAAGCCGCAGCAAAGCCGTAATGGGCTGTATACTGTGCGGGTGTAGTTCAGTGGTAGAACACCAGCCTTCCAAGCTGGATATGTGGGTTCGATTCCCATCACCCGCTTTTGAGTCTGTAGCTCAGTTGGATAGAGCAACGGCCTTCTAAGCCGTGGGTCGGGGGTTCGAATCCCTTCAGGCTCGTTGGACAGCTTCTAAGCTGTCCAGAATGTAAATATGGTGGGTATAGCGCAGTTGGTTAGCGCGCCAGATTGTGGCTCTGGAGGCCAAGGGTTCGAATCCCTTTATCCACCCTTTGTTGGGCTATCGCCAAGCGGTAAGGCACAGCACTTTGACTGCTGCATTCGCTGGTTCGAATCCAGCTAGCCCAGTTAGCGGGAGCTGGCTGGCGAATGTTCAGCCGCCTAGCTTTTAAACAGAGATATGCTGCGGGCAAAGACGCAGCAATTTTTATGGGATATTAGCTCAGTTGGTAGAGCACTTGACTTTTAATCAAGTTGTCCGGGGTTCGAATCCCCGATGTCTCACTCCTTGCAAATAGCGGAAAGTCCAGTAAATATGCGGCTTTCCGCTATTTTTCATGTAGTCTAAAATAGCCGAAAGTAAATGTTTCAAACCTGTCTCAGAAGATCGTTTTGCGGCTTAATGTATCATTTTTGCCTCAAAAATCAGTGGTTATTTTTTATGCTTTTTCTTATACAGATAACCGGCTCTCGAAAATGAAATAAGAGTGACTATGAGATAGAATATAGTATCATAAGTTTCTGTTCGTTTTGCCATAGCTGGAAATAGGAAATTTATGAATCCGGCGATGAAATAAAAGATACCTGACAGAAATGGCAATGTCCATTTTCCATATTCAAAAATTCCCAGGAAGCCTCCGGCTATTAATGAAAGTATTTCTGCTTTTTGGAGAAATGGATAGGTAGCATTGCCTGTTTTGAGCATTGCTATCCATTCAAAAATTCCTGCCAGAAAAGCAAATAACCCTATATATCTTGTGACACGGAAGCTGCTTCTTGAAAAAGGGATTTCGTTGTCGCTCCAAAGAAGGACTTCTGTTCTATCAGCCAATGTTTTTGCAGATTTTGTAAAGGCAGCATTTGTCATTACGGCTGCTACATCGCAATCATAATACTTTGCACCTGCAAAAGCCTCCTGGACGGCATGATTCCCAACGGGATAGGAATAATATTTACACTGGATGCCATATTTCTTTCTTTTTCTGTAGGCTATGATATCAATTCCCTGGTCGCCGCTTCCTCTGGTAATTTTTACTTTTTTAAATCCGTGTTTTTTTAGTTTTTTAGCACATTTATGTTCATATTGATGTCCGTTCATATAGATATCCCCTGTTTCAAAGTTATACATGAAAAAGACTGGTTTTGTCAAGGGTAGCAACTTCTCTGGAGCATTTTAGATTGGGACTCCCCATAAAATGATATAAAACGCCCCCTGCGCCGGTGAGAGCTAACAGGGGGAAGCAAAAATAGTGTGAATGATTGTATTTTAGCGCAGGAAGAGAAGAAATGCAATAGGCTGTTTTGGGTTGAAGCATAAAATATTTACGGGAAATAATAGTTATTACTGAATTTACAGGCGGTATGCAACAAGGGCGATGTTCTCGCCTGTTTCTTTGGAGACAGCTTGTTCCAGTTTTGTTATCTGCTGGACGCAGGATTCGGTAAGAGATGCATAAGCATCTTCCCGCTCCAATTCTTTTGCCATGCGTTCGGCAGCAGATTTGCAGGAACGAGGCAGGTCAGTGACGGTTGAGTTCACATAAATCATTTTAAATCTCTCCTTTCTGGTAATCGTTCAATTTTTTTGAACTGTTATGTAGTATGTGCAAAAAAGTAACTGTTCAGTCTTTGGACATTCATTTCAGCCGCCAATTCCGGTTTGTAGCTTTCCAGCTGGGCAGTGGCTGGCGTTACGGGGATGTACGGCTTGAATAATTACCACAAAAAGAAAAATATTAGGATTACATATTGACAGAATGGGCTAGTTAAGATAGATTTAAGGAATAACATATTCGTATCATATTTCTATTTTATACTCTTTTTTACAGGGAGAATATGGAAACATTTTGCGTGATACATAAAAAGAGAAAAAGCGGTAATTATTTTTATAACCACATAGAAAATGAAAACAGGAGAAAACTTATGAATCATTTGGATGAATTGGAAGCAGAAGCGATATATATCCTTCGCGAAGTGGCTGCAGAGTGTGAAAAGCCCGTGATGCTATATTCAATAGGAAAAGATTCCTCTGTCATGCTGCATCTGGCGATGAAGGCATTTTATCCTGAGAAGCCCCCATTTCCATTTTTACATGTAAATACGACCTGGAAATTCCGTGAAATGATAGAGTTCCGGGATAGGCGTGCGAAGGAGCTGGGCATAGAGATGCTGGAATATATTAATGAAGAGGGTGTGCGCCAGGGGATTAATCCTTTTGACCATGGGGCGTCTTATACAGATATTATGAAGACACAGGCGCTCAAGCAGGCTTTGGGGAAATACGGATTTACGGCGGCTTTTGGAGGCGGCAGAAGGGATGAGGAGAAGTCTAGGGCAAAAGAAAGGATATTTTCTTTCCGAAATAGGGAACAGGCATGGGATCCGAAGAACCAGCGCCCAGAAATGTGGAAGCTTTTTAATACCAGGATTGCACAGGGAGAGAGCATACGCGTCTTTCCGCTTTCAAACTGGACGGAGAAGGATATCTGGCAGTATATCCGCAGGGAGAATATTCCGATTGTATCACTGTATTTTGCAAAGGAGCGTCCGGTGGTTGAGCGGGACGGGCAGCTTATCATGGCAGACGATGAGCGCATGAAACTACTGCCTGGTGAGAAAATAGAGATGAAAAAGGTGCGTTTCCGCACGCTTGGCTGTTATCCGCTGACTGGAGGGATGGAGTCTGACGCGGAAACTCTGGATGAAATTATAGAAGAGACGCTGGCTGCGGTAGAATCGGAGAGAACGAGCCGCATTATTGATTCGGACGGAGGCTCTGCCAGCATGGAAAAAAGGAAGCGGGAGGGATATTTTTAACGATGAGAGAGGATTTGTTAAAATTTATAACCTGCGGAAGTGTGGATGACGGGAAGTCGACGCTGATAGGACATATGCTCTATGATGCAAAATTATTGTTTGCCGACCAGCAGAAGGCGCTGGAACTAGATAGTAAGGTGGGTTCCAGGGACGGCGATATTGACTATTCGCTGCTGCTGGACGGGTTGATGGCAGAGCGGGAGCAGGGAATTACGATTGATGTGGCTTACCGTTATTTTACTACGGACAACAGGAGCTTTATTGTGGCGGATACGCCGGGACATGAAGAATATACAAGGAATATGGCGGTAGGCGCCTCCTTTGCATCTCTCGCCGTGATTCTGGTGGATGCCAGCCAGGGAGTGCTGATTCAGACGAAGCGACATTCCAGAATCTGTTCTCTTATGGGCATCCGGCACTTTGTGTTTGCGGTGAATAAGATGGATTTGGTGTGCCATGATAAGCGGAAGTTTCGGAAGATAGAGAGAGATATTAAGGTCCTAATGGCGGAGTTTGAATATCAGTCGCTGAAAATTATTCCTGTTTCGGCAACGGAGGGGGATAATATCACAAAGCCTTCGGAAAATATGCCATGGTATACGGGAGAGCCGCTTCTTACTTATCTGGAAAATGTGGATGTAGGTGAAAAAGAAGGAAAGACAGGCTTTTCTATGCCTGTTCAGCGTGTATGTCGGCCGAACCACAGTTTCCGGGGATTCCAGGGTCAGATTTCTACTGGGAAAATCGCAGTGGGAGATACCATTACTGCTATGCCAAGCCGTGAAACGGCGAAGGTGGCGGAAATCCTGGAGGGCGATCAGAGTGTAGAACAAAGCAGCAAAGGGCATGCAGTAACTATCCGTCTGGATACGGAAATTGATGTGTCCAGAGGATGTGTTTTAGAACGGGAATACCAGCTCTGTACAGGCTCGATGTTTACGGCTTCTATCCTTTGGATGGATGACAGCAGTCTGGTGGCAGGCCGGAATTTCTGGCTGAAGCTGGGAACCCAGCAGGTTCCGGCGACCGTAATGAAGGTGAAGTATAAGGTTGATGTGAATTCCGGTGCAGAAGTATATGCGGACAGAATTTATAAAAATGAAATCGCATACTGTGAGATTTCAGTGGGCAGCACAATTGTATTTGACAGGTTTGAAAATAACAGGGAGCTTGGAGCATTGATTCTGATAGATAGGATTACAAATGCTACGTCTGCGTGCGGGATTGTGCAGGAACCGCTGGCGAGAGGGAAGAGCCTGACCTGGCATAATATGGATATCACAAGGAACCTGCGCGAGAGCCAGCTGGGGCAGAAGGCAATTACCATATGGATGACCGGGCTGTCCGGCGCCGGGAAATCGTCTCTAGCAAATGCGCTGGAGAAACGTTTATTTTCTATGGGCAGGCATACGATGCTGCTGGACGGTGATAACGTGCGTATGGGGCTGAATAAAAATCTGGGATTTGAAGAAAACGACAGGATTGAAAATATCCGCAGAATTGCAGAAGTGGCGAAGCTAATGAACGATGCCGGGCTGATTGTCCTGACTTCCTTTATTTCACCGTTCAGGCAGGACAGGCGAAATGCCAGGGACATTATAGGCGAGAGTTTCGTTGAGGTCTACGTGAGTACGCCGCTGGAAGAGTGCGAGAAGCGGGATGTGAAAGGTCTGTACAAAGAGGCCAGAAAGGGAAATCTTCAGCATTTCACAGGTATCAGCAGCCCGTATGAAGCACCAGAGCATCCGGCAATTGTGATAGATACCAGCAAGCACAGCCTTGAGGAATGTGTGGATATTCTCCTGGAAGGCCTGGAAGAATATTTAAAGAGTGAATAGAAAGCTGGCCTGGGAAGCAGATTCTCAGGCGGCAGGAAAATAACGGTGTCACGAAAGGGAAGATTATGTCAACAGTTTATATCAGTATTGGTACGCCGAAGACAGGAACTACAGCGCTGCAGACGTTTCTGCGTGAAAATGAGGAAGAACTGAATAAGCAAGGATATTGCTACCCCATGCTTGAACTGGGCATTGCGCCGTATTATGCGGACAGGAATGGGCAGTTTCTTGTCTATAAGTCCCGCTGTGAGGAGAAGAAGGCGGAGCGTGAGGCAAAAGTCCGGAATATGGCATATCAGCAGCTGCAGAAATATATAGAAAAATATCCAAATATTATTCTTTCCGATGAACAGATTTGGTATCGGAGCAGAAATTACGAATACTTTTGGCGTGATGTGCTGAACAGGTTTCACGAGATGGGCTGTGAGGTTAAAGTGATTGTTTATCTCCGGCGGCAGGATTTACTGATACAGTCTCTTTGGAATCAGAGTATCAAGATGTTCCAGAAAAATAAGCTGACTTTTAAAGAGTGTATAGAGAAGAATTATTTTAGCTATCATCCGTTGGATTATTATGAAAACCTGAAGCATATAGAGAAGTTTCTGGGAAAAGAAAATATCATTGTGCGCCCGTATGAGCGGGGAAGATTTGAAGGAGAGGAACACACCTTATTTTCAGATTTTTTCCAAAGCGTCGGATTGACTTTGACAGATGGATTTCAAAAAAGCGTGAGCAAAAATCATGGTTTAGAAGGAAATTTTCTTGAAATTAAGCGATGGATTAACAATGTGCCGGGCTACGCTGAGATACGTGATTTCCTCAGCCGTCCCGTGTTAAATGCCAGCATGCATTACACGGAACTGGGAGAAAATGAAAAAGCAAATATGTTCAGTTACGAAGAACAGGTAGCTTATCTTGCGCAGTTTGAAGAGAGTAATCGGAAGGTGGCAGAAGAGTACCTGGGACGAGAAGGGGGACCGTTGTTTTATGATGATGTCAAGGAGGCGCCCCAGTGGACTTTTCGGGAGGACAGGCTTTCAAGGGATATTGTTGCGATCATGACAGAGGCATTCAGTATGCAGGAAAAGCGGATTGCTGATTTGAAAAGCGAGCTGAAAGAAACAAAAAGAGAATTGGAAAATCTAAACAATATCCGGCTTTTGCGCACATACCGGAAGGTGGGGGATTTCTTTAAGCATTAGCAAAAAGCAGACGGCAAAAATAGATGTCATATCGGTATTGACAGAGTATGTCGTTGTCTAGTATAATAGCTGAGCAGTGAAAAGCGGATATGGCGGAATTGGCAGACGCGCCAGATTTAGGTTCTGGTGGGAGACCGTGCAGGTTCAAGTCCTGTTATCCGCACCAGATAATGATAATCCGAGCCCGGTTCTAATCGGGGGACGGCTTCGGATTTTTAGCATATCTTTAGAACGAAAAGCAAAGAGGTGGTATCGTGGAGATACCGCCATTTTTGCTTTTAAAAACAATTTTAGCAGGTAGACTTTTTGTTTTCCTGTAAGGCATGTGCTTTAATGGCCTCAAAAGAAGCATCGCTGATAATATGCTCCATCCGGCAGGCATCTGTAGAAGCAGTCTGCCTGTCCACGCCTAACTGCATTAGAAACTGGGTGAGGAGTGTATGACGCTCGTAAATCTTTTCTGCAATCTGGCGGCCTCCCTCGGTCAGTGACAGATAGCCGTGCTTATCCATCAGTACATAATTTCCACTTTTCAGCAGACTAATGGCGCGGCTGACGCTGGGCTTTGTATAGCCCATATATTCGGCAACGTCTACGGAACGCACAGAGTTCATTTTCTTTGATAATATTAAAATAGTTTCAAGGTACATTTCGCCGGATTCTTGTATCTGCATGATGACATTCTCCTTCCATTGGTGGATATACGGTTCATTTTTTCGGTATACATGGTGAAACTGTAATCATTATAACAGTTTCTATGGCTTTTTCAATTGATTTTCAGCGGTTCTGAATAAATAGGTAAGGGACAAATGGAAAAAAGTTCTTGACAAAAGAGTTAGCATAGGGTAACATAGTGTAAGGTTAGCAAATGCTAATTATTTTGTTAGGCTTTGTGTTAGCGATTGCTAATTATGAGAATGTAATGCAAAGGAAGGATGGGATATGATGCCGTTGACACTTGCAAATATCGGTGAGGAGAATATGATTCGCAGAGTTGGAGGGAAACAGGAGGTAAAAAAGCATCTTGAAGATTTAGGCTTTGTGGCAGGAAGCAGAGTGACTGTTATCAGTATGCTGGGCGGGAATGTGATTGTGAATGTGAAGGAATCCCGGGTAGCTGTCAGCAGAGAGATGGCGCAGAAAATCATGGTGTGATTCCCTATGGTAAATATTTAGAGGAGGATATGGAATTATGAAGACACTTAGACAGGTGAAGATTGGAGATAGGGTGAAAGTTGTTAAGCTTCATGGCGAAGGGGCGGTAAAACGGCGGATTATGGACATGGGGATTACGAAGGGAGTAGAAGTCTACATACGGAAGGTTGCGCCTTTGGGAGATCCGGTGGAGGTAACGGTACGGGGATATGAGCTTTCGCTTCGCAAAGCCGATGCGGAGATGATAGAGGTTGAGTAATTAGGATATGGGGGCTTCCCATTATTTTTTGGACACAATGTTAGCACGGGCTAATTTTTAAAGGAAAAGATAGGGGACAGAAAGAATAATATTAAAGAAAGGAAGAGAATTATGGACTTGAGAATTGCACTTGCAGGAAATCCGAACTGTGGGAAAACCACTCTGTTTAATGCGCTTACCGGTTCCAATCAGTTTGTGGGAAACTGGCCGGGCGTAACGGTTGAGAAAAAAGAGGGGAAATTGAAAAAACATGATGGAATTATTATTACGGATTTACCGGGAATTTATTCTCTTTCTCCGTATACGCTGGAGGAAGTGGTTGCCCGGAATTATCTGATTCAGGAGCGGCCGAATGCGATTTTGAATATTGTGGACGGTACAAATCTGGAGAGGAATCTGTATTTGACTACACAGTTGACAGAGCTGGGAATCCCGGTGGTGGTAGCTGTTAACATGATGGATATTGTAGAAAAGAACGGGGATAAGATTCATATCAAAGAATTATCCAGGGAACTGGGATGCCCGGTGGTTGAGATTTCGGCATTGAAAGGGACAGGAGTTGTGGAGGCTGCAGAGACGGCAGTCAAGGCTGCGGAGAGCGGAAGGACAATTCCGATGCATACCTTTTCGGGTGCAGTGGAGCATGCACTTGCCCACATTGAGGAAGCAGCGGTACATCACATGCCGGAAGAACAGCAGCGCTGGTATGCAATTAAGATTTTTGAGCGGGATGATAAGGTTCTGGAGCAGATTGGGATTGAAAAGGGCGTTTTGGAGCATATCGAAGCGGATATTCAGGCAGCAGAGAAGGAGTGTGACGATGATGCAGAGAGCATCATTACCAATGAGCGTTATCTTTATATTGCATCTGTTATCAAAGGATGTTATAAAAAGAAATCATCAGGAAAACTTTCTGTCTCCGATAAAATTGATAAAATAGTGACAAACAGGTTTGCGGCGCTGCCAATTTTTGCGGCGGTTATGTTTTTGGTGTATTATCTTGCGGTATCAACAGTGGGGACGTTTGCCACGGACTGGGTGAATGATGGGGTGTTTGGCGATGGCTGGCATCTGTTTGGTATAGGAACAGCGGATTATGAAGAAGATATGAATGCATATGCAGAACAGTATGTATTTACCGATGAACTGAAAAATATAGTAAACAGTGCGGCAGAAGCTGGAGTGATTGGCGCAGAAGATGTCCAGGGGGCGGTAGAAGAAGCAGACTTTGGAGCTTTTGAGGAGGCATATGGTTCTTATGCAGACTCTTTGGCGGAAGAAGGTTTTGACATTTCCGAACTGGTGGATGAGGCATTGGAAAGCAGCGATATGCCGGATACCTCTGCTTATGGGATATGGGTTCCGAGTATTCCGGTTTTGGTTGAAAATGCCTTAAACGCAGTGAATTGCGCGGAGTGGCTGACTGGATTGCTGCTGGATGGCATTGTCGGTGGTGTTGGCGCAGTTCTGGGCTTTGTTCCTCAAATGCTGGTGCTGTTTATTCTGCTGGCGTTTTTGGAAGCGTGCGGCTATATGTCTAGGATTGCATTTGTGCTTGACAGGGTGTTCCGTAAGTTCGGTTTGTCAGGTAAGTCTTTTATTCCGATGCTGATTGGAACAGGGTGCGGCGTTCCTGGCGTCATGGCTTCCAGAACGATTGAAAATGAGCGTGACCGGCGGATGACGATTATGACGACTACATTTATCCCGTGCGGGGCAAAGCTTCCGATTATCGCCCTTATTGCGGCAGCCCTGTTCGGCGGCGCATGGTGGGTAGCGCCGAGCGCGTACTTTGTGGGAATCGCGGCAGTTGTTATTTCAGGTATTATGCTGAAAAAGACGAGAATGTTTGCAGGCGATCCGGCGCCGTTTGTTATGGAGCTTCCGGCATATCACTGGCCAACAGCAGGAAATGTATTGCGTTCTATGTGGGAGCGGGCAAGTTCATTTATCAAAAAAGCAGGAACGATTATTCTTCTTTCATCTATTCTTATATGGGCAGGTTCTGTTTTCGGATTTGTGGATGGTGCATTTGTATTTGATTCGGATATGGAGCTTGAGAGTAGTATTTTAGGTATCATCGGGGGAGCAATCTGCTGGATTTTTGCACCGCTTGGATTTGGAAGTATCAAAGCGGCGATTGCTACCATTATGGGACTGGTTGCAAAGGAAGAGGTTGTAGGCGTGTTTGGGGTGTTAGACTTTGAGGGAATGACTCAGCTTGCCGGATATTCATTCCTGATATTTAATCTTCTGTGCGCGCCCTGCTTTGCGGCAATCGGCGCTATTAAGCGGGAGATGAATAGTGCAAAGTGGACATGGTTTGCTGTCGGATACCAATGCGGATTTGCTTATGCAGTTTCCCTGGCAGTTTACCAGTTTGGAATGTTTTTTATGGGAGAGGGAAATCCAGTGGGAGTAATAGCAGCCCTGGCAGTTGTTGCATTTATGCTGTTTATGCTGTTTCGTCCCTATAGTGAAGCAAAGACACTCAGCGCGAAAAAGGCGCGTTCTGTTGCGTGATAGCAAAGGAGGGGAAAATGTTATCCTGGATTATGGGAAATTTGGCTACAATTCTTATCAGCGCCATCCTCGTTCTGGCAGTGTGTCTCATCATTGTAAAGATGGTGAAGGACAGGAAGCAGGGAAAATCCCCCTGTGGATGTGACTGCGGGAGCTGCGGTGCGTGCTGCCACGGAAAAAAAGAAATATAAAAAGCACAGTTCAGCTATATATGGCATCTTCTGATAGGAAAGCCTGCACTGGAAAATGGCGGGGAAGGAAAATCAAGAAGCAATAGATAGCTGAACTGCTTTTTTATCAAAGGTTAGCTAATGCTAACCAGAAGGAGGTCATGTATGAGTGTTGTTATTGTGGGAGGGAATGAGTGCATGGAAAGGCAATATAAGGATTTGTGCCGGGAATATGGATGCAGTGTAAAAGTTTTTACGAGAATGAAGGATGGGTTGAAAAGAAAGATTGGAAATCCAGACCTGCTGGTGTTATTTACAAATACTACATGCCATAAGATGGTACGTTGTGCTTTGGATGGGACAAAAGGGAAGGAAACTGTGATTGCACGTTCCCACTCCAGTTCTATGGCGGCATTAAAAAAGATTTTAAAGGAACACGCATAATCATTTTGGGGAAGGGAAAAATAGAAGAAAAAATCTGAGTGTCTGGATGGAGGAGAATATGTCGGAAGAAATGATTATACAGCACTGCGCGCCTACTCTGGCAGGGATGAAAACAGGGAATCTTTTTGCCTGTCCTTATCAGGCAAAGAAGGAGCTGCAGAAAGATATCAGGCGTCTGAACCGTCTGCTGGCATCCAAGGGAATCCGTGTGCTGCCGATAAAATATTATGAGCAGAAGGTATTAATTTACTTGTACCGTCCGAGTTATTTAAAGCGGGATTTTTCAAATAGAGACGCTGTGTCTTTGCTGGAGAAGTATGGATATGCCGCAGAGAAACCGGAACGTTGTCTAATCCGCCTGATGGAACGGCTCAGGGAAGAAGGGGAGTTTCCACATGAAATTGGTTTGTTCCTGGGATATCCGCCAGAGGATGTGAGAGGGTTTATCGAAAACAGGGCGGGAAACTGTAAATGTGCGGGATGCTGGAAAGTTTATGGAGATGAAGAGAAAGCAAAACGGCTGTTTGGAAAATACAAAAAATGCACAGATATTTACTGGAACAGCTGGTCTAAAGGAGAGAGTATGGAACGGCTTGCAGTGGCTGTTTAGTACACAAAACGAATAGAAAGGACAGGTATCAGATATGAGTAAGATTGCAGTAGTATATTGGAGTGGAACCGGAAACACAGAGGAGATGGCAAATGCCGTCCTGGAAGGCGCAAAAGAAAAAGGCGCAGATGCGGCGTTGTATACACCGGATAACTTTGACGTGTCTATGGTGGAGGAACAGGACGCTATCGCGTTTGGCTGCCCTTCCATGGGATGCGAAGAGCTGGAGGAAACGGAATTTGAGCCTATGTTTTCATCCTGCAGGGAGAAACTCGAAGGAAAGAAACTGGCGCTCTTTGGCTCTTATGGATGGGGCGATGGAGAATGGATGCGGGACTGGGAGGAAGCCTGCAGGGAAGCGGGTGCAGTGCTTGTATGCGAGAGCGTGATCTGCAATGAAGCTCCGGACGATGAAGCGGCGGATGCATGCAGGGCGCTGGGGGCGGCGCTGGCAGGATAGTAATAATTGTGCAGGTGCAAACAGAGTGAACCGTAACCTGCAAATACCAGGTAAATCATGCACACAATTCCTTGACAAATCCGTCTTTCGGGTGTATATTAAAAAGCATAAAGAAAAGGTTTTGATTACTGACGGATAGTTGTGGAGTACCACAAGGAAATCAAAATTATATGTGGGTCGACCGTCTGGGCAGCATTCGAGATTTTAGAGTGCTGCTTTTTATGTATCAGAGCCTGGTAGAGTAGACGTTATACGTAAAGTGTCACAGAAGAGGGAGACTTTCTGTGAACGAAGGTTCGCCGCGTTATAATGTTGCTTCCGCTACTGCGTAAACTGTGGACATTCTTGTCCATTAAATTTGCGCGGCATTTTTTTGCCCAAAAACAGTAAAATCCCGCTGGGAATGCGGAAAATGAAAGGAGATTTTTTATCATGGGTTACAAATCAGACATCGAAATCGCACAGGAGACAACGATGTCTCCAATCACTGAAATCGCTGCAAAGGCCGGCATCGATGAGAAGTATCTGGAGCAGTACGGAAAGTACAAAGCAAAAATCGACTATAATCTGCTGAAAGAGTCTGACAAGGCTGACGGCAAGCTGATCCTGGTTACGGCAATCAACCCGACGCCGGCAGGAGAAGGAAAGACAACAACGACCGTAGGTCTGGCAGACGGTATGCAGAAACTTGGAAAGAATGTTATGGTAGCGCTCCGTGAGCCGTCCCTGGGACCTGTATTTGGAGTAAAAGGCGGCGCAGCAGGCGGCGGTTATGCACAGGTAGTTCCGATGGAGGATATTAATCTTCACTTTACCGGTGATTTCCATGCAATCGGCGCAGCAAACAACCTGCTGGCAGCTATGATTGACAACCATATTTTCCAGGGAAATGACCTGAACATCGACCCGAGGAAAATTACATGGAGAAGATGCGTGGATATGAATGACCGTCAGCTCCGTAATGTAGTGGACGGACTGGGCGGCAGGACAAACGGCACACCAAGGGAAGACGGCTATGATATCACGGTAGCATCCGAAATTATGGCAGTTCTGTGTCTGGCAAGTGATATCACAGACTTGAAGAAGAGGCTTTCCAGAATCATTATCGGATACACATATGGCAAACCGTCAGAGCAGAAGCCGGTTACCGCCGGTGATTTACATGCAGAGGGCGCTATGACAGCACTTCTGAAAGACGCACTGAAACCGAATCTGGTACAGACCCTGGAGCACGTTCCGGCAATCGTACACGGCGGCCCGTTTGCAAATATCGCACACGGATGTAACTCTGTGACGGCAACCAGGATGGCTATGAAGCTGGCTGATTATACCATCACAGAAGCAGGCTTTGGCGCAGATTTGGGAGCTGAGAAATTCCTGGATATCAAGTGCCGTATGGCAGGACTGAAACCGAATGCAGTTGTTATCGTAGCTACTGTACGTGCGCTGAAATACAACGGCGGCGTGGCAAAGGCTGATTTGAATAATGAGAACCTGGAGGCGCTGGAGAAAGGACTTCCGAACCTGCTGAAACATGTAAGCAATATCAAGAATGTATATAAACTGCCATGTGTAGTTGCTATCAATGCATTCCCGACGGATACAAAGGCAGAGCTGGATCTGGTTGAGGCGAAATGTAAAGAGCTCGGCGTAAATGTAGCCCTGTCCGAAGTATGGGCAAAGGGCGGCGAGGGCGGCAAGGCTCTGGCAGAGAAGGTTCTGGAGCTGGTAGAGCAGCCGAATGACTTTACATTCTCCTATGAACTGGAAGGCAGCATTGAGGATAAGCTGAATGCTATCGTTCAGAAGATTTACGGCGGCAAGAGAGTTGTCCTGACGGCAAATGCCCAGAAGCAGGCAAAACAGTTAGAGGATCTTGGATTTGGAAACTGCCCAATCTGTGTGGCAAAGACGCAGTACAGCCTGACAGATGACCAGACGAAACTGGGTGCTCCGACTGATTTCGAGGTAACAGTACGCAACCTGAAGATTTCTGCGGGTGCAGGATTTATCGTAGCGCTGACCGGAGAAATCATGACAATGCCAGGACTGCCGAAGGTTCCGGCTGCTGAGAAGATTGATGTAGATGAGAGCGGAAAAATCACAGGCCTGTTCTAAGTTTTGAAAGGCTGCGGCGGACTGCAGAGCCGTTTGATGCTTTGCAGTCCGCTTTTTTTACAGGATTCTTAAAAGAAAGGTGGGTATTATTATGTTTGGTGACGAGTTTCAGGCGGCCAGCAATGCGGCGAAAAATAAGCTGGGACTTTTAGAGAAAAATCCGCTGGGATATGTCATGTCTTCTATTATGGCCGGATTGTACATAGCATTTGGAAGCGTCCTGATGGGAATGGTAGGCGGTACTTTTACGGCAGGCGGCGCTTATTCTACAAAGCTGGTCTGCGGGCTTGTGTTCTCCGTAGGGCTGTGTTTTGTAATTATGGCGGGAGCAGAGCTTTTTACTGGAAATAATTTTGTGATGGCGTGCGGCGCATTGAAGAAAGAGGTAAGCTGGGGAAAGGCTGCCAAGCTTTGGATTGTATGTTATCTGGGAAATCTGATAGGTTCTGTACTGGGGGGAGGTCTTTTCACCCTGACAGGACTTGCGGCAGGAGACGTGGGGGCGTTTTTGGCGAATGCGGCTGCAGGAAAGATAGCCGGCGAACCGATGCAGCTTTTCGCGAAAGCAATTTTGTGTAATATCTGTGTGTGCCTAGCTGTGTGGTGCAGCATTAAGATGAAAACAGAAGGCGGAAAGATTGCCATGGCGGTTGCCGGGGTGGTTACTTTCGTGACATGCGGATTCGAGCACAGTGTTGCTAATATGACATTTTTTACGATAGGTCTGCTGAATCCGAACGGTGCAGCGGTGAATATGGGGGGCTGTCTGTATAACCTGCTGATAGTTACTGTGGGAAATATGATTGGCGGTATCCTGTTTGTAGCGGTTCCTTATTATCTGATTTCAAAATCGAAAAAATAGTAACAGAGAGGACTTTTGCTTAATGGCAGAGGTCCTTTTGCTTTAAATATTTTACTTGTATTTTCCAATCTGGGCGTGTTATAATGATACAGAAAAGAAATAAAAATGTAAAAGAAAGGTAACAGTTAGGACTGTGGTGATAAGTATGAAGCGAATCAGAATCAGCCTGTTGGTTTTCTTATGTTTTCTGTGCCTGGGCGGAGGCGTGCTGAGGACGAAGGCAGCTTCTTTCAATTTGGTAAAGCAGGTATCGGCAAAAACGCCGATACAAGGAAAATGGGTGAAAACCGACAAGGGCTACCGATACCGTTATACACATAACAAGAAATATGCCAGAAATGTGTGGCTTCCCATTAAGAAAAGGATTTACTATTTTAACAGTAAATCGTACCGTGTTACAGGGCTGAAAAAATATAAAGGAAAAAAATATTATCTGAACTCCCGGGGGGCATTGACTTCCGGGTGGCAGACGATAGGGAAGAAAACCTATTATTTTTCGGCCAGGACAGGCGCAGCACTCACGGGATGGCAGACAATTCAGAAAGTGCGCTATTACTTTAATGAAAACGGCGTCCAGCAGAAAAACTGCTGGGTGGGGGATTATTATGTGGGACAGGATGGTACGCTGGTAAGGGATACGATGGTGGACGGTTACTACGTGGACGAAAACGGAAAGCGTACGGTGGTTCATTTTGAAGACGGAGACCCAAAGGAAGAAGCGTCCCAGTATATTTTTGTGGGAGACTCCCGTACAGTAGGAATGAAGAATACGGTGGGCGGAGAGCATGTTTATATCGGAAAAGTAGGGGAAGGCTACCAGTGGTTTTCCACACAAGGGATAAGGACTTTGAAAAAAGCGTTGAAAGCGGCTCCGCAGTCTAAAGTTATTATTAACCTGGGTGTGAATGATTTGGGGAATATCAGCAGTTATATTGCATATTATCAGAATTTGATTGTCCAGTATCCCGGAGCAAGGTTTTACTTTATGTCTGTGAATCCCATAGAAGCAAAGCTGGCAAAAGCAAGGGGTTACAATACCACGGCAGTGAATAATAATACAATCAAGGCGTTTAACGCCAGCCTGCAGGCGGCATTCCCGGGGGCATACCTGGATTGTTATACGTATCTGATGACGCAGAATCTGATACGGAATGTGAAAGCGGGGGCGGGAACCGTAGATGGTATCCACTATACGGCGGCAGTATACCAGGCAATTTATAATTTTGCAATTGCTTCGACGAATTAATTTCCATCAAAATTCCATACTATAATCGAACCGTAAGGTTACGGAGAGATGGCAGGATAAGGAGGAAATCCAACGCAGCGCTGAGGGCGCGGCGAAGGTGTTATGCTGCATTATGGAAATGGATGATTTGGCAAATGATTTGTGGGCACGCGAAACGGGTGGAGAAGAACGTTCTTATCGCAGCGTTGTGGCGCTCATGACAGAAAAGCTCAGTGAACAGGAGCAGCAGATTGTTGAATTGAAAGAGCTGCTGGGAGAAATAAAGCAGCTGGAGAGGTACACGACAGGAGCTCTGCTCCGCAAGGCGTATCATAAAATCAAAAAATTGTGGGGCAAATAGGGGCAGAGAAAAGCGGCAGCCGTTCGGCAGCCGCTTTTCTCTGCCCGGAAATCCATGTGATAAATAAAATGAGTGGTGACAGCTCTTTTGTTTTATGTTAAAATTTGTCTTAAGGATTTGGGGAGGATACGGATGTGATTGGACAGAACGCAATACATAACCTGATTGAAGATATCTTAACGCTGTTGAGCATTTCAGAAAACAGCGGCAGGAATATAGAAAACCTGATGGAAGAATGCGAAAGAGACGATACATTTTTACTAATGGATTCACAGAATATCCGGACGGTTTATGAAGTTATCAAATTTATGGACGAAATGCCGGGAGGATTTCTAATCTATCATGCAAACGAAGCAGAAGAGATTATTTATGCAAATAAAGCGCTTCTTCGGATTTTCCAGTGCGATACGCTGAAAGAATTCCGGGAAATGACGGGGAACTCTTTTAGGGGGATTGTGTATTTTGAGGATTTGGATGAGATAGAGGAAAGTATTAAAGAACAGGTTGCCGCCAGCCAGTATGATTTGGATTATGTGGAATACCGGATTGTGCGGAAGGATGGAGAGATACGCTGGATTGAAGATTACGGGCATTTTATCCGCAGTGAAACGGTTGGGGATATTTTTTATGTCTTTCTGGGGGATGCGACAGAAAAGAGGAGCCGTCAGCTGCAGATTCTTGAGAGAGCGCTGAGCAATGCAAATCTGGCGATTGAGGCGAAAAATAAATTTTTATCGAATATGTCCCACGATATACGGACACCTTTAAATGCGATTACAGGTTTTACATCACTTGCGAAGAGCCATATAGATGACAGGAATGAGGTGCAGAGGTATCTTGATAAGATTGGAGAGGCCAGCGGACAGCTTCTTGATTTGGTTGATAAAGTACTGGAGATATCCTGGACAGAGACGAAAGATGTTCATGTGGAAGAAGCAGAATGCAATTTGTGTGAGATTCTGCAGAGCGTGGAAAGGGCGCTGGCTCCGCGCTTTTCAAAAAAGAAGATAACTTTTGAGACAGATCTGACAGGCGTGGAGCATCTTGACGTTTACAGTGACAGGGATAAGCTGCGCCAAATTGTCCAGTATTTGGCGGCGAATGCAGTGGCATATACGGGAAAAGGCGGCAGAGTGCGTGTGGCTGTTGTGGAAGGGGAACAACTGGCAAATGATTATGCGGTGTATCGGTTTGTGGTGTCGGATAACGGCATTGGAATCAGCAAAGAGTTCCAGGAACACATTTTTGAGCCTTTTGAGCGAGAAAAAAACACGACGTTCAGCGGTATTTACGGAACGGGACTAGGATTGACGATTACCAGGAATATTGTGAAAATAATGGGTGGTACGATAGAAGTTGACAGCGCAATTGGCAGGGGAAGCACATTTACGGTTACCATCCGGCTTCGGATACAGGAAACGCCGCCTGTATCAGTGGCTCCACTGGAGGATGTGGCGGTGTGCCTGAAGAGAGGGAAGATTCTTCTGGTGGAAGACAATGAGATTAACATCGAAATTGAAACGGAGATTTTGGAGAAAGCCGGCTTCTATATAGAGACAGCAGAAAATGGAAGCATAGCGGTTGAAAAGGTGAAAAATTCCACGCCGGGGGAGTATGTGCTTGTCTTGATGGATATCCAGATGCCGGTTATGGATGGAAGAGAGGCAGCAGAGGCTATCCGCGGGCTTGGGAATCCTGAGCTGGCCCACATTCCGATTATTGCCCTGTCAGCGGATGCATTTGAAAATGACAGGCGTCTGTCGTTGGAGAGCGGTATGGACGCGCACCTGACAAAGCCCATGGATCTTGACGAAGTGGTGGGAGCGATGGCGAAAGCACTGCAGAGACATAAAACTTTATATGGGGACAGATAAGAACAGGCAGCAGAGCCCTTTGCTGCCTGCTCGCATTTTTGGGATGCAGTTTTATTTGAAAATGCACAGTAAATGTGATATTGTATAGGATAACGGAATCGGGTTATCAAAATTGGAGGTAACACTATGAAACTGATGGATTTGCTTGAAAGATTGGAATATGAATGTATAAGCGGCAGCGTGGACGCAGAAGTGAATGGGATTGCCAACGATTCCAGGCATGTGGAAGAGGGCTTCCTGTTCTTCTGCATCCGGGGAGCTGTTGTTGACGGACATAAGTATGTGCCGGAAGTGGTGGAAAAGGGCGCGCGGGTGCTGGTAACAGAGGAGGCTGTTCCGGTTTCTGGGGGAGTGACAGTGATAAAGGTGGCGGACAGCCGTTACGCCATGGCTGTGATTTCGGCGGCATGGTTCGGATATCCGGCGGAAAAGCTGAAAGTTATTGGTATTACCGGAACGAAGGGAAAGACGACCACGACTTATATGGTGAAGTCCATTTTGGAATCCGCAGGGCATAAGGTAGGGCTGATTGGCACGATTGAAGCGATTATCGGAGATACAGTGGTTCCGGCTACAAATACTACGCCTGAATCCTGTACGATTCAGGAATATTTTTCAAAAATGGTAGATGCGGGGTGTGACTGTGTGGTTATGGAGGTTTCCTCCCAGGGGCTGATGCTGCACCGCACGGCTGGAATTCCTTTTGAAATTGGGATTTTTACAAATATACAGCCAGATCATATCGGACCTGCGGAGCATGAGAGCTTTGAGGATTATATACGGTGTAAGGGGCTGCTGTTCCGCCAGTGCCGGATTGGAATTGTTAATGCGGATGACGCTCATCTCACCCAAGTGCTTGAGGGGCATACCTGCGAGGTAGAAACGTTCGGATTTTCAGAGAAAGCGGATTTGCGGGCAGAGCGCACGCGCATGGTGGCGCGTCCGGGGTATCTGGGCATTGATTATCATGTGGCAGGGCTTTTGGATATGGATGTGGAGATTGATATTCCGGGAAAGTTCAGCGTGTATAATTCCCTGACTGCGATTGCTATCTGCAGACATTTTGGCGTGAGTCAGACAGATATTATCGGAGCGTTGAAAAAGGCCAGGGTCAAAGGCAGGATTGAGATGGTGAAGGTATCGAATGAGTTTACGCTGATGATTGATTATGCCCATAATGCCATGAGCCTGGAGAGTCTGCTGACTACACTGCGGGAATATCAGCCCAGGCGTCTGGTATGTCTCTTTGGCTGTGGAGGAAACCGGGCAAAGTCAAGGCGGTATGAGATGGGAGAGGTATCGGGACGGCTGGCGGATTTAACGATTATTACTTCGGATAATCCCCGCTTTGAAAAACCGGAGGATATTATTGCAGATATACGGGCGGGAATTGAGAAAACAGATGGGAAATATGTGGAGATACCTGACAGGAAAGAGGCTATCGCCTATGCGATTCACCACGGGGAGCCGGGGGATGTGATTGTGCTGGCAGGAAAAGGGCATGAGGATTACCAGGAAATTGAAGGGAAGAAGTATTCGATGGATGAGAGGGTACTGATTCGGGAAATACTGGAAGAGGACGGAGGGAGCCAGGCAGGAGCTGGTGTTTAATCAGGACGGAGGCGGCATGAAGAAGCTTTACGCAAACATCATCGTGGATATTTCACATGAAAAGCTGGACCGCAGTTTCCAGTATCGGCTTCCGGAGAATATGCGGGGAATTTTGGAAGTAGGCATGGTGGTGGCAGTTCCTTTTGGAATGGGCAGCCGCAGGATTAAAGGTTATGTGATTGAAATTACAGACAAGGCGGAGTATCCTCCTGAGAAGATGAAGGAAATCCTGGAAGTGGTTACGGATGCCAGTCCGGTGGAATCCCGCCTGATAGCGCTGGCGGGATGGATGCGGGATTACTATGGTTCTACGATGATTCAGGCGTTAAAGACGGTGATTCCGGTGAAACAAAAGGTAAAGCCGAAAGAAAAGAAGAGTGTCCGTCTGCTGCTGGGCAGGGAGGAGGCGGAAGAGAAACTGGTATTTTATAGGAAGAAACACCAGACAGCCAGGGCACGGCTGCTAGAGGCGCTTCTGGGGGTCGGCGAGGTTCCGATGGAGTTTGTCAGTGGAAAACTGAACGTGTCGCTGTCAGCGGTGAAATCGCTGGAAGAACAGGGCGTCCTGGAATGTGTGAAACGTACTGTGTACAGAAATCCTGTCCAGGGCATGGAAAGCAGGGAAGGGCAGGTAAAGCTCAATGAGGCACAGCAAACGGTGGCAGATGCGGTCATCAGAGAATGGGAAAAGAAAACAGGGGTTTACCTGATTCATGGGGTAACCGGGTGCGGAAAGACAGAGATTTATATGGAGCTGATTGCCCATGCTATCCGCCAGGGGCAGCAGGCAATTGTGCTGATTCCGGAAATAGCTTTGACGTATCAGACGGTTATGCGTTTTTACCGGAGATTTGGGGAGCGGATTTCCATCATGAACTCCAGGCTTTCGGCGGGAGAGCGTTTTGACCAGTTCCAGCGGGCAAGGGAAGGGCTGGTCGATGTGATGATAGGTCCCCGTTCTGCGTTGTTTACTCCATTTCAGAATCTCGGCATCATTATCATAGATGAGGAACATGAGGACAGTTACCGGAGCGAGACAACGCCCCGGTATCATGCTCGGGAGACGGCGATACGGCGCGGAGAGCTGGAGGGGGCGAAGGTGGTGCTCGGCTCAGCGACGCCCTCCGTGAACGCATATTATCAGGCGAAGGCAGGAGAATATAGGCTGTTTACCATTGATCAAAGGGCAAAAGAGAGCCATATGCCCGGAGTACAGGTTGTGGATATGCGCAAAGAGCTGCAGGCAGGGAACCGCTCGGTACTGAGCCGAAGCCTGAAAGCCATGATGGAAGAGCGGCTGGGGAAGGGAGAACAGATGATGCTGTTTCTGAACCGCAGAGGCTATTCCGGTGTGCTGTCCTGCAGGGCGTGCGGCCAGCCAATCAAATGTCCCCACTGTGATGTGTCACTGTCCCTGCACAGGGACGGGCGTCTTGTCTGCCATTACTGCGGCTATGAGACGAGGAAGCCGGAGACGTGCCCGGACTGTGGTTCTGCTTATCTGCGGGGATTCCGCGTGGGAACCCAGCAGGTAGAGGAGCTGGTGCAAAGGGAATTTCCGGGAGCGCGTATCCTGCGCATGGATTTGGATACAACGCGGGAAAAGAATGGGCATCAGAAAATTTTGGAAAAGTTTGCGGACGGAGCCGCGGATATTCTGATAGGAACCCAGATGATTGTAAAAGGGCATGATTTTCCAAAGGTGACGCTGGTAGGCGTACTGGCGGCAGATTTGTCTCTTCACGCGAATGATTATCGCTGTGGGGAAAGGACAT
This sequence comes from Lachnospiraceae bacterium 46-15, assembly GCA_041223665.1. GTDB lineage: Bacteria > Bacillota > Clostridia > Lachnospirales > Lachnospiraceae > Hominisplanchenecus_A. The sequence continues at coordinate 81,061 of JBCLQO010000002.1, read as the reverse complement.
TCCAGCTTTTGACCCAGGCTGCAGGCCGGGCGGGGCGGGGAAGTCTCCCAGGGCAGGTCATTATACAGACCTATGACCCTGAGAATTACAGTATCCAGTCAGCGGCCGCACAGGATTACAGGGGATTTTATGAGCAGGAAATTCTGTTTCGGAAGCTGGCAGGCTACCCTCCGGTGGACGGGATGCTGATTGTCCATGGGGCAGCAGAGTCAGAAGCGCATCTGACGCTTGCGATGGATTATCTGAAAAAATTTATAGATGTGCTGGTAAGGAAGAGCCAGGTGCAGGTGATGGGGCCGGTAGATGAACAAGTGGCAAAAATCAATGACGTCTACCGAAAAGTGGTTTATTTAAAGTACCATGACCGCAAAATATTGACTATGATAAAAAATAAAGTGGAACAATATATTGAGATGAATGAAGGCTATGACACGGTCCATGTCTTATTTGATATGGAGTAGGCCTGGAAGCATAAGGAGGATAAGAAAAAATGGCAGTTCGGGAAATTAGGATTATGGGGGATAAGGTGCTGGCAAAAAAGTGCCGGGAAGTGAAAGAAATGACGGACAGAACCAGGGACTTGATTGATGATATGTTTGAGACAATGTACGAGGCTATGGGCGTAGGACTGGCTGCTCCCCAGGTGGGCGTGCTGAAACGTATCGTAGTGATAGATGTCACAGGCGATGATCCGTATCTTCTGATTAATCCCAGAATTTTAGAGACTGCCGGGGAACAGCATGGAAGGGAAGCATGTTTAAGCCTTCCGGGAAAGATGGGCGAGGTGACCAGGCCGGATTATGTAAAGTGTGAAGCGCTGGATGAGAATATGGAGCCGTTCATACTGGAGGGAGAAGGGCTGCTGGCGCGGTGTATCTGCCATGAGTGCGAACATCTGGACGGTATCATGTATGTAGAGCATGTAGAAGGGGAACTGTTGGATGCAGAAGCTCAGGAGCCGGAAGAAGAGGAGTGACAGAATGAAAGTGATTTTTATGGGGACACCGGATTTTGCGGTGCAGACGCTGAAACGCCTGATTTCTTCAGGACATGAGGTGGCGGCGGTGGTGACGCAGCCGGATAAGCCGAAAGGAAGAGGAAAAGCCTTATGTCCTCCGCCGGTAAAGGAAGTGGCGCTGGAAGCGGGGATTCCCGTACTCCAGCCCAGACGGGTGCGGGATGGCGGGACAATTGAAGCATTGCGGGGCATTGAGGCGGATGTAATTGTAGTAGTGGCTTTTGGACAGCTGATTCCGAAGGAAATTCTGGAAATGAAGAAGTATGGCTGTATCAATGTCCATGGCTCGCTGCTGCCCAAGTACCGGGGTGCAGCGCCCGTCCAGTGGGCGGTTATCGATGGGGAAACTGAGTCAGGCGTGACGACGATGCAGATGGACGAAGGGCTGGATACTGGAGATATGCTGCTGAAAGCAGTGGTTCCTCTGGAGGAGAAGGAGACGGGCGGAAGCCTGTTTGAAAAACTGAGTGATGCGGGGGCAGAGCTGCTGCTAGAGACTTTGGACGCCCTGGAGACTGGGACGGCAGTGCCGGAGAAACAGGGGGAATCCCCCACTGACTATGCACAGATGTTGAAAAAGGATATGGGGCTGATTGACTGGGGGAAGAGTGCGGCAGAAATCGAACGGCTGGTGCGGGGGCTGAATCCGTGGCCCAGTGCGTATACCCATCTGAATGGCAGGACGTTAAAGATATGGCAGGCGGATGTCCTGCTGGAAAATACAAAAGAAGCGCCGGGAACTGTGACGGCAGCGGGAAAGGACGGCCTATGTATCCAGACGGGCAGAGGAGTGCTTGCGGTGCGGGAACTGCAGCTTGAAGGAAAGAAACGCATGGATGCCGGGGCATTCCTGCGGGGATATCAAATTGAGGAGGGAACACGGCTATGTTCTTAAATTATGGTTATTATTATGGCGGATTCCGGTACGGCATGGGAATGTTTTATGACCCTACGATGATTTTAGTGCTTATCGGCCTGGCTCTTTCCCTGCTGGCGTCCGCATTGGTGAAAGGGACGTTTGCGAAATATTCCAAAGTGCGGAGTATGTCGGGAATGACTGGGGCGCAGGCGGCTTCGCGCATTTTGCACAGTGCGGGCATTTATGATGTAAATATTTCCCATGTATCGGGAAATCTGACAGATCACTACGACCCAAGAAGCAAGACGCTGCGGCTGTCAGATTCAACGTATAGTTCTGATTCGGTGGCGGCAGTGGGGGTGGCTGCCCATGAATGCGGCCATGCTATCCAGCACCAGAAGCACTATGCGCCGCTGGTTCTCCGGAGTACACTGGTTCCGGCGGCAAATATCGGTTCGTCTCTGGCGTGGCCGGTATTCCTTATCGGAATGATTGCGTCCCTGCCGATGCTGACGACAGTGGGCATCATCCTGTTTGGACTGGCGGTGGCGTTTCAGCTGGTGACGCTCCCTGTAGAGCTGAACGCGTCACGGAGGGCGGTAAGGCTGCTGGAGGAAACGGGGGTGCTGGGGCATACGGAGAATTCCGGGGTGAAAAAAGTCCTGACTGCTGCAGCGCTGACTTATGTGGCAAGCCTTGCGGCTTCGGTGCTGCAGCTCTTAAGGCTGCTTGTTTTGTCAGGAGGAAGACGGCGCAATGACTGATGTGGTAAATATACGGGAGATTATACTGGCTGCCTTGATGGAAATTCTTGAAGAGGAACAGTACAGCCATATTGTGCTCCGGGAGGTACTGGAGAAATATCAGTACCTAGATAAAAGGGAACGGGCTTTTATTTCCAGGGTGTCGGAAGGGACGCTGGAGAATCTAATACTAATTGATTATATTATTGAGAGGTTTTCCACGGTCAGCGTGGCCAACATGAAACCTGCAATCCGTACAATCCTGCGGATGTCAGTGTATCAGCTCAAATTTATGGACAGCGTTCCAGATTCGGCAGTCTGCAATGAAGGAGTGAAGCTGGCGCAGAGAAAAGGGTTTTTCAGCCTGAAAGGGTTTGTCAACGGCGTGCTGCGGAGTGTAGCACGCAATTTAGATAAGGTGGTGTATCCTCAGGCAGAATCTCAGCCAGTGGAATACCTTTCTGTCACGTATTCTATGCCGGAGTGGATTTTGAAGGAGTGGCTGGAAGTCTATGATTTTGATACGGTGGAGAAAATCTGCCGTGATACCCACCAGGAGAAAATGACTTCTGTGCGCTGCAATCTGGACAAGGCATCGAAAGAAGAGATTGTGGAGAGCCTGAGGGCGCAGGGAATTACGGTCAGGGAGAATCCCTATCTGGAATATGCGCTGGATATCGGGGACTATAATTATATGAAGGCCGTGGAAGCATTTAAGAAGGGATGGTTTCAGGTACAGGATGTCAGTTCCATGCTGGTAGCAGAAATCGCGGCGCCCAGATGGGGCAGCTACTGTATCGATGTGTGCGCGGCACCGGGAGGGAAGAGCCTGCACCTGGCTGATATGCTGAGGGGCAGCGGGTATGTGGAGGCTCGGGATGTGACAGATTATAAAGTACAGCTTATGCAGGAGAATATAGAGCGCATTGGGAATATTAATATGTCTGCCGTACTGATGGATGCGACAGTGTTCGATCCGGAATCTGTGGAGAAAGCAGATATCCTGATTGCCGATGTCCCCTGTTCCGGGCTGGGAGTCATGGGAAAGAAAGCAGATATCAAATACAAGATGACTCCCGCAAAGCAGGCAGAGATTGTAAAGCTCCAAAGAAAAATCCTGGATACGGTACAGGCATATGTGAAAAAGGGCGGCGTACTGATTTATAGTACATGTACGATAGCGGCAGCCGAGAACCAGTACAATGTGAAATGGTTCCTGGAAAATTATCCGTTTCGGCTGGAAAGCATTGAGCCCTATCTTTGCGATGAGCTAAAAGGCAAGACTACGAAAGCGGGGTATCTGCAGCTTTTGCCGGGTGTGAATGAATCGGACGGATTTTTCATTGCCCGCCTAAAGAGGATTGACTGATGGAAAAGATGGATATAAAATCGCTGGATTATGCAGAGCTGCAGACTTTTTTTGAAGGGCTGGGGGAGAAATCTTTCCGCGCAAAACAGGTATATCAGTGGATGCACAAGAAGCTGGCGGATGGTTTTGAGGAGATGACGAACCTGCCGAAAAGTCTTCGGGACAGGCTGTCTGCTATCTGCAGCTATACCTGTCTGGTTCCGGCAGAGGTGCTGACTTCCCGGATAGACGGAACGCAGAAGTATTTGTTCCGACTGGCAGACGGCAATGTGGTGGAAAGTGTGCTGATGAAATATAAGCATGGAAATTCGGTATGCATATCTACCCAGGTGGGATGCCGTATGGGGTGCCGTTTTTGTGCTTCGACCCTCGGCGGCCTGACCAGGCAGCTGACGGTCTCGGAGATGCTGGACGAGGTATACCGCATCCAAAAGGCTTCAGGGGAGCGGGTTTCGAACCTGGTGCTTATGGGCACTGGGGAACCGTTGGACAATTACGGGAATGTGGTGAAATTTATCCGTATGTTGAGTGATGGCGAGGGGCTGAATATCAGCCAGCGGAATATTACCCTGTCTACCTGTGGAATTGTTCCGAAGATACGGGAGCTGGCTGGGGAGGAGATGCAGATTACCCTGGCTTTGTCCCTTCATGCGTCCAGCCAGGAAAAACGGAAGGAGCTGATGCCCATTGCATACAAGTATGGGCTGGGTGAGGTTCTGGAAGCATGCAGATATTATTTTGAGAAAACAGGCAGACGAACGACTTTTGAGTACAGTCTGGTCGGCGGGGTAAATGACAGTACAGAAGACGCAGAATCGCTGGCGGGGCTGCTGGACGGCATGAACTGCCATGTGAACCTGATTCCCGTAAACCCTATAAAAGAGCGGGATTTTGTGCAGTCCGGGAAGAAAGTTATCGCGGATTTTAAAAATAAACTTGAAAAATACGGAATTAATGTTACTATAAGAAGGGAAATGGGCAGGGACATTGAGGGTGCCTGCGGACAGCTTAGAAAGAGATATATGGATGACAGAAGTTCATAGTATGGTACGAAAAGAAAGAGAGGAAGAGGAATGAAATCGTGCTGCGTTACAGATGTAGGGCAAAAAAGGATGATGAATCAGGATTTCGTCTATGCGTCTGAGGAGCCGGTGGGCAATCTTCCAAATCTGTTTGTAGTGGCAGACGGCATGGGCGGACATAGGGCGGGTGACTTTGCCTCAAGATATACGGTGGAAATCATTCAGAAAAGCATCCGTGCAAACAGAGAAAGGAATCCTATTAAGATTATCAGGATGGCGATTGAGACGGCAAATATGAAAGTACTGGAGAAAGCAAATTCGGATGAGAATCTTGCCGGGATGGGAACTACAGTGGTAGTGGCGACAGTCGTAGGGAACTACATATATGTGGCGAACGTGGGCGACAGCCGCCTTTATCTGATTAGGGATGGAATACAGCAGATTACACGGGATCATTCTCTTGTAGAAGAGATGGTGCGGATGGGAGAGATTAACAGAGAGCAGGCAAGGAACCATCCAGATAAAAACATTATTACCCGGGCAGTCGGAGTCAGAAGCAGGGTGTCAATTGACTTTTTTGACATGAAGCTGGAAAAGGACGATACTGTGTTGATGTGTTCTGACGGACTCAGCAATATGCTTGAGGACGAGGAGATAAAAGAAATCATCAGGACAGGCAGCCATGACCTGCCAGAGATTGCGCTGCAGCTGATTGGGCGTGCCAATCAGAATGGCGGAAGGGATAATATCGCGGTAGTGTTAATCGAGCCGTTGGCATGTGAGGTGGAAGGATGTTAAAAGAAGGAATGTTTGTTCAGGAGCGTTATGAAATTATAAACAGGATAGGCGCCGGAGGCATGGCAGATGTATACAAAGCGAAAGACCATAAACTGAACCGCTTTGTGGCTGTGAAGGTGCTGAAACCGGAGTTCCGCGCAGACAGCGCGTTTATTTCGAAATTCCGTGTGGAAGCCCAGTCCGCAGCAGGTCTGGCGCATCCGAATATCGTAAATGTCTACGATGTAGGAGACGATAACGGCATGCAGTTTATCGTGATGGAGCTGGTAGAGGGCATCACGCTGAAGGAGTATATAGAGAAAAAAGGACGGCTGGCGGTGCGAGAAGCGACAAGCATTGCCATCCAGGTATCTATGGGGCTGGAGGCAGCCCACCACAACAGTATCGTACACCGGGATGTGAAGCCTCAAAATATTATTATTTCCACGGATGGGAAAGTAAAGGTGGCAGATTTCGGAATTGCCCGGGCGGCATCCTCGAATACGATTAACTCCAATGTGATGGGATCTGTCCACTACAGTTCTCCGGAGCAGGCACGGGGCGGGTACAGCGATTATAAGAGTGATATTTATTCTCTGGGCATCACCATGTATGAGATGCTTACCGGGCATGTTCCCTTTGACGGGGATACTACGGTAGCGATTGCCATTAAGCATCTTCAGGAGGAAATGCAGTCTCCGCGGAAATATGTGCCGGATTTGCCGAAGAGCATCGTACAGATTATCTATAAATGTACGCAGAAAAGTCCGGACAGGCGTTATGACGATATGGCAGAGCTTATCCGGGATTTGAAGGAATCCCTGGTGAACCCAGATGGGGATTTTGTGCAGATTGCGCCGCTGACGACCCATGCGCAGACGATAGTGGTATCGAAGGAAGAGCTGGAGCAGATTAAAAGCGGAAAAGCTATGAAAGCAGATGACGTACCTGAGAGCGAGCCTGGACGGGGAGGCTATCAAGAAAGCGGACATACGTACTATGGACAGAGGCCAGACGGGGATTATCCAGGAGGCGAGGTTTACGGAGGCGGCAGGCACAGGCAGGGCGGCTATCCCCAGGATATGGATGAGGATAACAGCGGTGTAAATAAAAAGGCGGAAAAGTTCCTGACAGTGGGTAGCATTGTTGTTGGAATCTTGATTCTGGCCATTTTCCTGACATTGGTGGGGAGCGCCGCAGGGTTTATTGATATAGGCTTCCTGACAGGTGGAAAGAAAAAGGGGACAGAGGTTTCTACAGAGTCTGATACCGTGAACAGCGCGGAAACCGTGAAGGTGCCGGATGTGAAAGGCATGACACGTGCAGAGGCACAGGATGAGCTGAACGGGTTTGGGCTGGGGCTTAAGTTCGGCGGGGAAAAAGAGTCGTCAGAGTATGGTGAGGGCGAAGTTATGGAACAGAGCCCTGAGGCTGGAGAAGATGTGGCGGTAAATACGGAAGTTGTGGTATATATCAGTAAAGGCGAGGAGACAATACCTATGCCGGATGTGTCAGGGAAGTCTCTGACAGAGGCACAGCAGGAGCTTACGGCGCTGGGACTGCAGGTGGATACAGATTATGCCTATGACAGCGAAGTAGAGGAAGGAAAGGCAGTGTCTACCAGACCGGAATCGGGAGCGTCTGTCAGAAAAGGGGATAAAGCCGTTGTGGTAATCAGCAAAGGGCCGCAGACGGAAGAAGGAGATGAAATGGTAGAGGTTCCTTCCGTTCTCGGTGAGTCGGCAGAGAAAGCCAGGGAAATCCTGGAGGGGCTTGGTCTTTATGTAAAGATTATAGAAAGTTACAGTTCTGAATACCCAGAAGGACAGATTATGCGTCAGAGCGTGAGCGAAGGGACAGAGATGGCAGCGGGCGGAACGATAGAGTTGGAAGTGAGTATCGGAGATTTGCCAAATCATGATTCTGGCGCGGGAACAGCTGAAGCGGCATATGCATGCAAGGTGAAGATGGATCTGCCGGAAGGACTTCCCAAGGCTTATAATGGCGAAAAGGTAAAGATTACAATTGAGCAGGACGGAAAGACAACGACAATCGTGGATAATGAACCAGTAGAGTTTCCGTATCTTCTGGAATGGGAGAGCGAATCGGGAAGTACAGGGACAGGTTATGTGGTTATCACATATGATGATGGCAAGAGTACAACGATACGCTATGATAATATCACGTTCCGTCCCTTGGACTGAATGTGTGAACGATGAGGGACGTCGAATAGATGCATGGTAAGATAGTGAAAGGAATTGCCGGATTCTATTATGTTCATGTAGCGGAATCCGGAATTTATGAGTGTAAGGCGAAAGGGATTTTCAGGAAGGACAAGAAGAAGCCATTGGTTGGAGATGATGTGGAACTGGATGTACTGGACGAAACAGGGAAAAAGGGAAATATCATCCGGATGCTTCCGCGTAAGAACCAGCTGATACGCCCGGAGGTAGCAAATGTAGACCAGGCACTGGTGATTTTTGCTATGCGTAAGCCCCAGCCAAATCTTGGGCTTCTGGATAGATTTCTGATTATGATGCAGCGGCAGCAGACAGATACGGTTATCTGTTTTAACAAAAAAGATTTGGCTTCTTTGGAAGAACAGGCACGGTTGGAAGAGATTTACGGGAAAAGCGGCTGCCGTCTGCTCTTTTTGAGCGCGCAGACGGAAGAGGGACTGGACAGGCTTCGTGCGCTTTTAGACGGAAAGACCACAGCTGTGGCCGGACCTTCTGGTGTGGGCAAATCTTCTTTGATTAACCTTCTGCAGCCGGAGGCGCGGATGGAGACAGGAAAAATCAGCGAGAAGATAGACAGGGGGAAGCATACGACCCGGCATTCGGAATTGATTGCCGTGGCTTCCGGCACCTATATTATGGACACGCCAGGATTTAGTTCTCTCTATCTGGAAGGGATGGAGAAGGAAGAACTCAAAAATTTCTTTCCGGAATTTGCGGAATATGAGCCGTTCTGCCGGTTTGGAGGCTGTATGCACATTCATGAGCCGGACTGTGGGGTAAAGCAGGCTCTGGGAGAAAGACGGTTCAGCCGGGACAGGTATGACAGCTATCTGGAGCTTTATGGTGAATTGAAAGAGAAAAGGAGATATGGAAGATGAAAATATTAGCGCCTTCTATTTTATCGGCGGATTTTAAAAAGCTGGGTGAAGAGATCGCAGCGGTTGCGGACGCAGGTGCGCAGTATGTCCACATTGATGTGATGGATGGTATTTTCGTTCCCAGCATATCTTTTGGGATGCCAGTAATCAAAGCCGTCCGGGATGTTACAGACAAGGTATTTGATGTGCATCTGATGATTTCGGAGCCGGACAGGTACATAGGGGATTTTGCAGCATGCGGCGCGGATATTATCACAGTTCACGCAGAGGCGTGTCTTCATCTGGACCGCACGGTGGAGTTTATCCACAGCCTTGGGAAGAAAGCGGGAGTGGCGCTGAATCCAGCGACAGGTCTGGGTGTTTTAGACTATGTTCTGGAGAAGGTGGATATGGTGCTGCTGATGTCTGTAAATCCGGGCTTTGGAGGCCAGAAATATATTCCTTACTGTACGCAGAAAATCAGGCAGATGCGGAAGATGATTGAGGAGCGCGGACTGAACACAAGGATAGAAGTGGACGGAGGGATTAATCTTTCTACGGCAGAAGAGGTACTGGAAGCCGGGGCAGATATTCTGGTGGCAGGTTCGGCAGTATTTGGTGGAGAACCCGCCCGGCGTACGGTGGAATTTGTGGATTTAATGAGGAAATACGGATGAAAAGGTCAATAATTGTCAGCGGGGGCGATATCGATTTTGGTTTCGCCCTTTCTTTTTTAAATGAGAAAGAGTACAGCTTCCTGATTGGGGCGGATAGGGGAATTCGTTTTCTGCGGCAGGCGGGAAGGACACCCACACATATTGTAGGGGACTTTGATTCCTCAGAGACAGAGGATTTGGAATATTTTAAAGAGAATGTCCAGGTGCCTGTGTATACGTATCCCACAGAAAAAGATGCCACGGATACGCAGATTGCGGTGGAACTGGCGATGGAACTTAAAAGTGATGAGATTTATATACTTGGGGGCATGGGAAAACGGGTGGATCATCTCCTGTCGAATATCAGGGTACTGGCGATTCCGGGAAAAGAAGGAATTCCATGTTTTCTTGTGGATCCCTGGAACCGGATACGGGTGATTGATAAGCCGCTGATACTTTCACGGCAGGAGAGCATCGGTCAGTATGTGTCTTTGTTTGCGCTGGGAGGACAGGTAGAAGGGCTGACACTGACAGGATTTAAGTATCCTCTTGCGGACTATGGGCTGGCGGGGGATAATCCTATGGGGGTCAGCAATGAGATAAAAGGAGAAAAAGCGGAGATTTTTTTTCGAAAAGGGCTGCTTGTTGTCGCAGAAAGTCGGGATAGTGCAGTTTGTGGCGAACGCTGTCGATGAGTTCCCGGGCGAAAGGGTTGATTTTTTGTCGCTTTCTGTGATACACTGTTTAGCGAAAAAAAGAAATGCAAGAAAGTTAAGGAAATGGGAAACAGGCGCTGACAGATGTAATTTTGTCTTTAGCTGAAAGACGCGGAAGGCGCCGGGCAGGATGATTTTTCAATACCGGAAAGGAAATTACAAATGAAATTAGGAATCGTAGGGTTACCCAATGTGGGGAAAAGTACATTATTTAATTCTTTGACAAAAGCAGGAGCAGAGTCGGCAAATTATCCGTTTTGTACGATTGATCCGAATGTAGGCGTTGTTGCCGTGCCAGATGGAAGGCTGCAGCAGCTTGCGGACTTGTACAATTCTGCAAAGGTGACGCCGGCAGTTATTGAGTTTGTGGATATTGCAGGGCTTGTCAAAGGGGCATCGAAGGGCGAAGGGCTTGGGAACCAGTTCCTGGCGAATATCCGGGAAGTGGACGCTATTGTCCATGTGGTACGCTGTTTTGAGGATGCGAATGTCATCCATGTAGATGGCAGCATTGATCCTATGCGGGACATAGAAACAATCAATCTGGAGCTGATTTTCTCGGATATCGAGATTCTGGAGAGGAGGGCTGCGAAAACTGCAAGGGGCGCGAGGAATGACAAGACCCTTGCGAAAGAATTGAACCTTCTGAACCGGCTGAAGGAGTGGCTGGAAGAAGGAAGGATGGCAATTAATTTTGAGACAGAAGATGAAGAGGAGGCGGCATGGCTTCCTACATATAATTTACTGACCAGCAAACCGGTAATTTTCGCTGCGAACGTGCAGGAAGGAGATCTGGCAGATGACGGGGGATCAAACCCATATGTACAGCAGGTGCGCGGATTTGCAGCGGAGAACAGGAGCGAGGTTTTCGTTATCTGCGCCCAGATTGAGCAGGAAATTGCTGAGCTGGAAGAAGATGAGAAGAAAATGTTCCTGGAGGATTTGGGCCTGGAGGAGTCCGGGCTTGAAAAGCTGATAAAAGCAAGCTACAGCCTGCTTGGGTTAATTAGTTATCTAACGGCAGGCGAGACAGAAACACGGGCATGGACCATCCGAAAAGGCACAAAAGCGCCCCAGGCGGCAGGGAAAATCCACTCAGATTTTGAGAGGGGTTTTATCCGCGCGGAGGTGGTGAATTACCAGGATCTTCTGGACTGCGGCGCGTATTCGGCGGCGAAGGAAAAAGGATTGGTAGGTTTGGAAGGAAAAGACTATGTGGTAAAGGATGGGGATGTTATCTTATTCAGATTCAATGTATAAAGGCGGGATAAAGCATGAATAAAAATATTAATTTCCCGCATCTGGGGATTTATCTTGAGAATGTAGGGAAAAGTATCAGTATCTTCGGATTTGAAATCGCTTTTTATGGGATTACGATTGCTGCTGCGATGCTTGCCGGGTTATGGATTGCTATGCGCACAGCGAAAAAGACAGGGCAGAATCCGGATCTGTACTTCGATATGGGAATGCTGGCAATTTTCTGTGCACTGCTTGGAGCGAGAGCCTACTATGTGATTTTTGCATGGGAGAATTATAAAGATAACCTTCTGGAAATTTTTAATTTGCGGCATGGCGGCCTGGCGATTTACGGCGGTGTGATTGGAGGTGCTGTGGCAGTCTATATGTTTGCCAGGGCGAAAAAGCAGAAGTTTCTGCAGCTTGCAGATACGGCAAGCGTTGGGCTGGTTCTGGGGCAGATTATAGGACGATGGGGGAATTTCTTTAACAGGGAGGCTTTCGGGGGATATACAGATAATTTGTTTGCCATGCAGCTTCCGTTGGATGCTGTATATTCTTGGGATGTGACGCCAGAGATGATGGAGAATCTGCGGACAGCCAACGGTGTGCAGTATATTCAGGTACATCCGACCTTTCTCTATGAGTCCCTTTGGAATCTCATGGTTCTTGTACTTTTAGTAGTTTGCACAAAGCGTAAGAAGTTCCATGGAGAAGTATTTTGTCTGTATCTGCTGGGATATGGGCTGGGACGTGCTTGGATTGAAGGGCTGCGGACTGACCAGCTCTGGATTCCGGGAACCGAAATACCAGTCTCGCAGGTATTGGCAGTCGTGTTGGTAGTTGTCTCAGCGGCTATGATCACTGTAAAACGAAGAAAAGCAAAGATAGTGGAAAGCACAGGTGATGAATGTGAAAAGAATTGAAGATTTGAAGATAAGGATTGAAAAAGAGCGTACAAGCCTGAATCAGATGGTAAAGGATAAGAAGGTAGATGAGGCGTATCAACAGAGCCTTCTGGTAGATGCTTTGATTGCGGAGTATATTGGTCTTACAAATGAATAAATGTAATATGAAAAAACGGAGCGGATTCCAGAGGGGAGTCCGCTTCATTTTTTTACGCAGTCAGAGACGGCACAATTTTGCAAAGTTTTCCTTGTTTTTTGTGAAAAGTATGCTATGATAGTAACATAAGTGGTGAAAAGTGGAGGAAGGTGGAGCCAAATGGAGGCATCTTCCCAAAAGCAGGTGAGTCGTTATGTTTATGGGAGAATACAATCATAGTATTGATACCAAAGGCAGGCTAATCATCCCTTCCAGGTTCCGCGAGGAACTGGGCGACGAGTTTGTAGTCACGAAAGGGTTAGACGGCTGTCTGTTTGTGTTCCCGAATAGCAGATGGGCTGCTTTTGAAGAAAAGCTGGAAAAATTGCCGCTTACAAACAAGAGCGCAAGGCAGTTCTCACGTTTCTTTGTATCGGGCGCTACACCGTGTGAGCTGGACAAGCAGGGGAGGGTTCTCTTGCCGCAGACGCTGAGAGAATTTGCTCGTCTGGAAAAAGATGTGGTGCTTGCCGGCATGCTGAATCGGATTGAGATCTGGAGTAAGTCCAAATGGATAGAAAACAGTTCCTATGACGATATGGATGATATCGCAGAGCAGATGACGGATTTAGGTTTAGGCATATAACCTGGGGAGGAAAGTATGGGATTTGAACACAAATCTGTCTTATTGGATGAGACAATAGAGGCACTGGATATCCGGCCGGATGGAATCTATGTGGACGGAACGCTGGGCGGCGGAGGTCATTCTTATGAAATATGCAGGAGATTGTCCGGGAAAGGACGCCTGATAGGGATTGACCAGGACGCGGCGGCTATCGAGGCTGCGAAAAAGCGCTTAGGGGAGTTTGGAGATAAAGTAACAGTCATACGCAGCAATTACTGCGATATGCGAAAAGAGTTAGCCGCGATGGGGATTGCGGCAGTAGATGGGATTGTTTTGGATTTGGGAGTATCCTCCTACCAACTGGATACGGCAGGCCGCGGCTTCACTTACAGGGAGGACGCTCCGCTTGATATGCGGATGGATCAGCGTCAGGAGATGACTGCAAGAGATATCGTGAACGGGTACAGTGAGACGGAATTATACCGGATCATCCGGGACTACGGAGAGGACAAGTTTGCGAAGAATATTGCAAAGCACATTGTGAGTGCAAGACAGAAGAAAGAAATTGAAACGACTGGGGAGTTAATTCAAATAATAAAAGCGGCAATACCGATGAAAATCCGGGCGGTAGGCGGACACCCGGCCAAAAAGACATTCCAGGCGATACGGATTGAGCTAAACAGGGAACTAGAGGTTCTGGAAAATTCTCTGGACGGTATGATAGATCTGCTGAGGGAAAATGGACGCATCTGTGTGATTACGTTCCATTCCCTGGAGGATAGAATCGTGAAAAATAGTTTCCGCAGGAATGAAAATCCCTGCATATGCCCGAAAAATTTTCCAGTGTGCGTATGCGGGAGAGCATCAAAGGGCAGGGTAGTTACTAGGAAGCCTATTGTACCGGGAGTGGCGGAGCTGGAGGAGAATAAGCGGGCAAAAAGCTCAAAATTGCGTGTGTTTGAGCGGAATGCGCCCCTGGAGGCATAGACAGGATGCGGCAGAGGAAAACCGGGGAGGTAAAAAATGGGGAGAAAAGCAGGATACAGCAAAAAGGACTATAATTACAGGATGGATTCTTATATAGAGGGAAATGTTGTACGGGTTCCTGAGCGAGAGGAAAATATTCCGCAGAGGAAGGAGAAGGCAAGGCCTTCCGTCAGCAAAAAGACGAGCAGGAACCGTGAAAAAGCATTGCAGCTGAATTTGAAATATGTATTTTTTCTTTTTGTAGCTGCGGCGGTTACGGTATTTGTGTGCGTGGGGTATCTGCAGCCCCAGGCTGACAACACAGCGTACAGGAAGCGGATTGCAGCTCTGGAAAGCCAGATTTCCAAGCTTAAGATGGAGAATGATGCAGCTTATGAAAAAGCGGCGGCTTCCGTGGACTTGGATGAAGTAAAGAATATTGCAATTAGCAAGTTTGGTATGATATATGCAAATCAGGGACAGATTATTACATACGATGTGCAGGATAGTGATTATGTCCGACAGTATGATGATGTCCCCATAGAGTAGCAGGTGAGAACGTGGCAGGAAGAAAAAAGAGAAAAGATAGGAAATTCACAAAAAAAATGCAGATAAAGCTGATGGTTTTGTTTGCATTTATTTTATTCATTTTAGTAGGGTTGAATATTAAGATTGCGCTTATTACGGCAAAGAGCGGCGATACTTATACGAAGCAGGTACTCTCCCAGCAGCAGTATGACAGCCGGGCGATTCCTTACCGCCGGGGAGATATTCAGGATACCAACGGAAATGTGCTGGCTCAGAGTGAGAAAGTCTATAATGTAGTTATGGACTGTCTGGAACTGAATAACGGAAAAGGCTTTTTAGAACCGACGGTTCAGGCGTTAGTGGAGCTTTTTGAGCTGGACGAGACAGATATCAGAAAGCGGCTGACAGACGAGAATACGAAAACAAGCCAGTACCAGGTTTTGGCGCGGGGGATTACGCTTGAAAAAAAGAAAGCCTTTGAGGAGTATGCATCACCAGGTGAAAATTCGGGACTGTCGAAGGAAGAAATCGCAAAAAGGCAGAAAATCCAGGGAATTTGGTTTGAGGAATATTATATCCGGAAGTATCCTATGAATACAATGGCAAGCAATGTCATAGGCTTTTCTAATAATGCAAATGACGGTATTTGTGGACTGGAGGCATATTATTCGGATATATTGAATGGCGTCAATGGCAGGGAATATGGATATTTGAATGAAGATTCGGAGCTGAAACGCACTGTGATTGAACCGGAACATGGAAATACGATTGTGACTACCCTGGATGTGAACATCCAGGAAATTGTGGAAAAGTATATTCAGGAGTTTGACGAGGAATATGTCTCAGATACGTCTGGGGAGCTGGAGGGAAAGGGTAGTAAGAATACGGGGGTTATCGTAGGTAACCCGAATACGGGTGAAATTTATGCGATGGCCAGTAACCATGGGTTTGATTTGAATAATCCCCAGGACATGAGCAGGCTGTATACGGAAGAAGAGCTTGAAGCAGAAATAGATCAGAGGATTGAGAAAAAGAGGGCAGAAGAAGAAAAAAAGGCAGAAGAAAAGGAAAATGCAGAGTCGGAAGGGCAGATAACGGAAACGGAGACCGATGCAGAAACGGGGAAAAAGCTGACTGCAGAGGAAAAGGTTCAAAAGGAGAGGAGTGAATTCCGTTCCCAGATTATGAATGAGATGTGGAGCAATTTCTGTGTGTCAGATGCATTTGAGCCTGGTTCTACGTTTAAACCGATTACCGTATCCTCCGCATTGGAAACAGGGGCGCTTACCGGAGATGAAACATTTATCTGTGACGGTGGAAGACAGGTTGCAGACTGGAAAATTAAGTGTGACAATATCTATGGCCACGGGGAGGAAACCGTGATTGACGCTATCAAGAATTCCTGCAACGATGCGCTGATGGAAATAGGGTTCCGGCTGGGAGTTGAAAATTTCTGCAAATACCAGAGGCTGTTTAATTTTGGACGTGTTACGGGGATAGACCTTCCGAATGAAAGCACGGGGAATGTTTATACAAGAGAAGGGATGCATGAGGTAGAGCTGGCTACAAACAGCTTTGGCCAGGGCTTTACATGTACAATGGTGCAGGAGTTTGCAGCATTTTCTGCTGTTGTAAACGGAGGCTATTATTATCAGCCGCATCTGGTAAGGCAGGTGTTGGATGCGAATGGCGGAGTAGCGAAAAGTGTAGAACCGCTGCTAATGCTCCAGCCAATTTCGGCCAGGACATCTTCTATACTTCGGGAAGCTCTGGAGGCAGGAGTGCGGGAAGGTACGGGAAGAAAGGCTAAGGTTCCGGGTTACCGGGTAGGAGGAAAAACGGGAACGGCAGAAAAGATTAACCCAGAGACAGGAAAGCGCTGGGAAGGAAAATATCTGGTTTCTTTTATTGGATGTGTACCGATAGATGATCCTCAGGTGGTTATTTATGTAGTTGTCGATGAACCGAATGTAGCGGATCAGTCCACGGGTGGATATGCCCATATCATTGCGCGGAAAATTCTGCAGGAAATCCTGCCCTACCTGAATATTTATCCTACTGAGGAAGTGACGGACGAGGAGCTGAATAACATCGGGATTACCAGGGAAGAAGCCGAAATCGGACGGCAGGTTGAGGCACAGGAGCCGGAAACAGATGAGAATGGGAATGAGACGGTGCAGGAAACGGATGAAGATGAAAATCCTGTCCAGGCAGGGGAACAGCCTGCAGATAACCCCGATATTGCGGCGCCGCCCCCGGAGAATGGCGGGAATTCCGAAGGGATGGGTGAAGGTGAAGGCGTTACAAGTGAAGATTTAGGATTGGAATAAAGAAGCATACATAACCTCATAAAAGCTGAGATATACTTATAACAAAGCTTTTATGAGGTTTTGTTTATGAAACTATCATTTTCTGCAAAGCAGAAGGCAGAAAGGGGCGCGCTGCAGAGGATGAAAACATTCCACAAGAAGAAAATCCTGGTGGTTTTTCTCATCTGCTTTTTGGTGCTTTCGTTTCTGATTGGAAGGCTGGGGTTTTTGATGCTCACGCAGTCGGAGTATTATAGTGAGAAAGCAGAGCAGCTTCACGAGAGGGAAAGGGATATTAAGGCGGCGCGGGGGAAAATTATTGATGCATGTGGGAATGTGCTGGCGGCGAACAAGACGGTGTGTACTATCTCAGTCATCCACAGCCAGATAAAAGAGCCGGAGAAGATTATCAAAATACTGGCGAAGGAGCTGGAGATTCCGGAAGAAGATGTCAGGAAACGTGTAGAGAAGGTTAGTTCTATTGAGCGGGTAAAGACAAATGTGGAGAAAGAAGTAGGGGACAAAATACGGGAATATGATTTAGCGGGAGTGAAAGTGGATGAGGATTTTAAGAGGTATTATCCATATGGCTCGCTGGCTTCAAAAGTACTGGGATTCACAGGAAGCGACAACCAGGGAATCGTTGGGCTGGAGGTAAAGTATGATGATGTGTTGCAGGGAGAACCGGGAAAAATCCTGACTCTGACAGATGCACGGGGCGTGGAACTGCCTGATGCGGGAGAGAGCCGCCAGGAACCGGTGAACGGCAAGAACCTGCATATCAGCCTGGACGCTAATATCCAGAAGTATGTGGAGCAGGCGGCATACCAGGTGATGCAGCAGAAACAGGCGGACTCGGTGTCTATTATACTGATGCGCCCATACAATGGGGAAATCCTGGCGATGGTAAATGTGCCGGAGTTTGACCTGAATGATCCATTTACGCTGAATATGGACACTTCAGGGATGAGCGCGGAAGAAAAGCAGGATGCACTGAACCGTATGTGGAGGAATGGATGTATTAACGATACTTATGAGCCGGGTTCCACGTTTAAAATCATAACAGCTGCCGCCGGGCTGGAGGAGGGTGTGGTGTCTTTAAAGGATAGGTTCAGCTGCCCAGGCTTTAAAATCGTGGAGGACAGGCGCATCCGCTGCCATAAGGTAGGCGGACATGGTGCGGAAGATTTCGTGCAGGGGACGATGAATTCCTGTAATCCGGTATTCATTGAAGTAGGGCTGCGTCTGGGGATTGATAATTATTACCACTATTTTGAAAAATTTGGACTGAAAGGAAAGACAGGAGTAGACCTTCCGGGAGAGGCCGCTACCATCATGCACAAGAAAGAAAATATGGGACAGGTGGAGCTGGCGACAGTTTCTTTCGGCCAGTCGTTCCAGATTACGCCGATGCAGCTGATTACTACGGCAAGTTCCATTATTAATGGGGGGCGGAGGATTACGCCGCATTTCGGCGTGGAAGTGAGGGATGATGAGGGAACCCTGTACGAGAAGCTGCAGTATCCGCTGGGAGACCAGATTGTATCAGAGGGGACTTCAGAGACTATGCGCTACATACTGGAACAGGTGGTGGATGGCGGTTCGGGGAAAAATGCGTTTCTTGAAGGGTATCATATCGGAGGGAAAACGGCTACTTCAGAGACGCTTCCACGAAGCGCAAACAAATATATATCCTCTTTTTTAGGGTTTGCGCCAGCGCCAGATCCGCAGGTAATCGGGCTGTGTGTTATCAATAATCCACAGGGGCTGTACTATGGAGGGATTATCGCGGCGCCTGTAATACAAGACATTTACAAGAACATCCTTCCTTATCTGGGAGTGGAAAATGATGCTCCAGAGAGCACCGAAAAGGAAACTGAGGCAAATAATGGTTGATTAATGGGGCGAAAAGAATTATACTAATACCAAATGTGCAGAGAAAAACGGCACACTTGAATAAAAAGCGAAGAGGTGCGAAATGATTTTAGGTACAGAAGTAGTAATTCCATTGCTGACAGCATTCGCAATCAGCGTAGCATTGAGTCCCTTTGTGATTCCGTTTCTGCGGAAACTGAAGATAGGACAGACAGAGCGGAAAGAAGGGGTGCAGTCCCATTTGAAAAAAGCCGGGACCCCGACCATGGGCGGACTTATCATACTGATGGTTATCGTAGTGACCTCCCTGCTCTTTATCAGACAGTATCCGAATATTGTTCCGGTGCTCTTTCTGACTGTGGGTTTTGGGATTATCGGTTTCCTGGACGATTATCTGAAAGTCGTGATGAAGCGTTCAGACGGGCTGTACCCGATGCAGAAGATGGCAGGACAGATTTGTGTGACGACGGTATTCCTGGCATATATGCTGCTGGTGGACGACAGCTTTCTTACCGTGCTGATTCCATTTAGCGGCGGGAAGTATTTTGATTGTAAGTGGATTACCGTGCCGCTTGTGTACATAGCAGTTATCGGAACTGTGAATGGCGTAAACTTCACGGACGGGCTGGACGGCCTGGCTACCGGGGTTACAGCGATGGTGGCAGTATTTTTTACGGTGGTTTCTGCGGTGTTCGGAGGCGGGATTGAACCGATTACGGCGGCAGTGACAGGTGCGCTGCTGGGGTTCCTGCTCTTTAATGTGCACCCGGCGCAGGTGTTTATGGGTGATACCGGTTCTCTGGCCTTGGGGGGGTTTGTGGCCGGAAGCGCATATATCCTCAGGATTCCCTGGATTATTGTGATCGTGGGGCTGATTTATCTGGTTGAGGTGCTTTCTGTCATGATTCAGGTAACGTATTTTAAGAAAACAGGCGGGAAAAGGTTCTTTAAAATGGCGCCTATCCATCATCATTTTGAACTCTGCGGCTGGTCTGAGACAAGGGTCGTAACGGTATTTACTGTGATTACTGCACTGCTGTGTATGGCAGGGCTGATGATATTGTCCTATTAAGTTAGGAAACAGGAGGGAAAAATGGAATTGAAAGATAAAAAGGTGCTGGTATTCGGAACCGGGCTGAGCGGAATCGGTGCAGCGGCTTTGCTGTATAAAAAGGGTGCAGAACCGGTGATATACGACGGAAATGTGAAAACAGACCCGGAACAGGTGAAGGAAAAGCTGGGGGTTCCGGCCAGGATATTGATTGGCGATTTGCCGGAAGCTGTGATGGATGAGCTGGATTTGGCGGTGTTAAGCCCTGGCGTACCGACAGATATTCCGGCGGTGAATATGCTGAGGGACAGGGGAATCCCTATTTGGGGAGAGGTAGAACTGGCATATGCGAACAGCAAAGGGAGTGTGCTGGCGATAACGGGAACGAATGGAAAAACGACCACGACAAGCCTGCTGGGGGAAATCATGCGCAGGCATCAGGAATCGGTGTTTGTGGTAGGAAATATTGGAACGCCCTATACAGGCGCGGCATTAAAGACGGATGAGGAATCTGTGACGGTGGCTGAAATCAGCAGTTTCCAGCTGGAGACGATAGATGCTTTCCGTCCGAAGGTGAGCGCGATTCTGAATATCACGCCGGATCACTTAAACAGGCATCATACGATGGGGGAATATATCCGGGTAAAGGAAAGCATTGCGAAGAACCAGGGAGAGGAGGATATCTGTGTCCTGAATTATGAGGATGAGGTGCTCCGGGAGTTTGGAAAAACCCTGAAATGCCAGGTATTATTCTTCAGCAGCCTGCGTACATTAGAACAGGGGATTTATCTGGAGGACGGCAGGATTACATACAGAAACGGTGAAGAAAAGACAGTTATCTGCCATGTCAGCGAACTGAACCTGCCGGGAAGACACAATCATGAAAATGTAATGGCAGCCGCGGGAATGGCGCTCAGCTATGGAGTTTCCGCAGAGGAAATCCGCACAGCGGTAAGGCAGTTTCAGGCAGTGGAGCACAGGATTGAATATGTCACGGAGAAAAACGGCGTGGTGTATTATAATGATTCCAAGGGGACGAACCCGGATGCGGCAATCAAAGGCATCCAGGCAATGGACCGCCCAACGTTTCTGATTGGCGGAGGGTATGATAAGGAATCCTCTTACGATGAATGGATTTTATCTTTTGACGGAAAAGTGAAATACCTGGTTCTTTTAGGAGAAACCAGGGAGAAGATTGCCAGAGCGGCAAGAAACTGCGGCTTTGATAATATTTTATTTGCAGATACGCTCGAAGAGGCCGTGAAAATCTGCGCGGAACGTGCAGAAAGCGGCGATGCAGTGCTTCTTTCGCCGGCATGCGCAAGCTGGGATATGTTCCCGAGCTACGAGGTGCGGGGGCGGAAATTTAAAGAGTATGTGGGGAATCTGTAAATAGCGGCTGCCGTATCGGCAGCAAAGGCCCGGCGGCCTGCTGTTTCAGAGGGCCGGAAGGGGTGGTTCTGTGGATAGAACAGCCAAAAGGCTGGATTATACACTGATGATACTTGTATTGTTTCTGGTGGGATTCGGGCTGGTCATGCTCTATAGCACAAGTGCCTATAACGGGCAGGTCAAATTTGATGACTCTGCTTACTATTTAAAGAAACAGCTTTTTGCCACGGTGCTTGGAGTGGCAGCGATGTATGTCCTGTCCTGCGTGGATTACCATATGCTGGTGGGGCTGGCAGTCCCAGGGTATCTGGCATCCCTGGCTCTCTCAAGCCTGGTGCTGGTGGCGGGCAGCTCCTACAATGGTTCAAAGCGATGGCTGGCTCTGGGGCCGCTTTCGTTCCAGCCTTCGGAGTTTGCGAAGCTTGCGGTGATTCTGTTCCTGGCATACATGGTGAGCCGCCAGAAACAGAGAAAGAACAGCATTCTATCTTTGGGGATTGTGCTGGGGATGGTGCTTCCGATTGTGGGGCTGGTAGGGACGAACAACCTGAGTACGGCGATTATTATCCTGGGGATTGCGGCAATTATGGGATTTGTATCCAATCCGAAATATCTTCCGTTTGTATGGATGGGATGTACCGGAGTGGGGTTCATCGGGATTTTCCTGAGTCTGGAATCCTATCGTCTGGAGCGGCTGCAGATATGGAGGAATCCTGAGAATTTTGAGAAAGGTTTCCAAACCATACAAGGGCTGTATGCCATTGGTTCAGGAGGGCTGTTTGGCAAGGGACTGGGCGGCAGCATCCAGAAACTGGGATTTGTGCCGGAAGCGCAGAATGATATGATTTTTTCGATTATCTGTGAAGAATTAGGACTGGTGGGTGCTGCCCTGCTCGTTCTGGTATTCATGATACTAATTTGGCGGTTCATGGTGGTTGCCACCCATGCGTCGGATTTGTTCGGCGCGCTGATTGCGGCGGGAGTGATGGGACATATCGCAATTCAGGTCATGCTGAATGTGGCCGTGGTGACAAACACGATTCCGAATACAGGCATTACCCTTCCGTTTATCAGCTACGGCGGAACCTCGGTGCTGTTCCTGCTCTCAGAGATGGGACTGGTGCTTTCTGTCAGCCGGTGGCAAAAGTAGAATCACTGCATAGATATAATTTATAAGGGCTGATTTATCGGAGGAAATGCATTTGGCTTGTATAGAAATTTATGGCGGTCATCCCCTGGATGGCGAAGTCGTGATTCAGGGCTCAAAAAATGCGGCATTGCCGATTCTGGCCGGTGTGGTTCTGCACAGAGGCACAACAGTGCTGCATAACTGTCCGAAGATTTCGGATGTCATGCATATGATAAAAATCCTGGAGGAAATGGGATGCAGCGTCTCACAGAGCGGGAATACGCTGTGTATTAATGCAAAAGGGCTGAATAAGCCGCGTGTTCCGGAAGAATTGGGAGAGAAGATGCGCTGCTCGGTAATTTTTCTGGGAGCGCTTTTGGGAAGGGCAGGCAGGGCAGAGATTCCTTATCCTGGAGGGTGTACAATCGGAGAGAGGCCCATTGATATGCATGTGGAAGCGCTGCATCAGATGCGCGCGGAGATTCGGGAAGGCTGCGGATGCCTGTCCGGAAAGAGCAGCAGGCTTTGTGGAAGCCGGATTTCCCTGCGGTTTCCCAGCGTTGGCGCTACCGAAAATATTATTTTGGCGGCAGTGCTGGCAGAGGGAACGACAGAAATCCGGGGAGGGGCAAGAGAACCGGAAATTTTGGAACTGTGCCGTTTTCTGAACGGCATGGGAGCGAAAATCCGGGGTGCGGGCACAGAGAGGATAAGGATTGACGGAGTCAGGGAGCTTTCGGACAGCGAGTTCGTGTTGATGCCGGATAGGATTGTGACGGGAACGTACCTGATGGCGGCAATTGCTTCCAGAGGAAGATGCATGCTGCGGGAGGCGCCCCAGGAACAGATGGAAAATGTAATTGCAGTGGCAGAGCGGATGGGTGCCCGGATAGAGCGGATGCCGGAAGGGATACGGGTTGACGGAAGAGCGGCTGTGAAAGCTGTCCCGATACTGCGGACGGCACCCCACCCCGGATTTCCCACAGATCTTCAATCGCAGGTGATGGCGGCGCTCTGCCTGGCAGACGGGGAGAGCCGAATCCAGGAGAGCGTGTTTGAGGCGCGCTTCCGCACAGCGGGTGAACTGGCAAAGATGGGTGCAGATATCAGCATCCACGGACAGGAAGCCAGAATACAGGGCGTCAGCAGGCTGCACGGAGCTGCGGTGGCGGCGCCGGAGCTGCGGGGCGGGGCTGCGCTTGTGATTGCAGGGGCTGCGGCCGAAGGTAGGACGCGGATAGAGGGCTGCCATTACATCCAGAGAGGATACGAGGACATCTGCCGCGATATGAGGGCGCTGGGGGCGGATATCCAAATGATATAAATTTCCAAATCTACCAGGATGACGCAGCAGGTGCGTCAGAAAGAGGAAAACATGAAAGAGATAACCACCTATGGGAAAAAGCGAAGAAGAATAGGGAAAATCATAGGCGCGCTGGCAGGGATTGCCGTGCTGGCGGCGCTTGTGGTTTTTGGCCTTTTCAGGGTCCGCCATATGAAGGTCAGCGGCAATTCCATATATTCGTCCACGGATATCCAGAATGCGGTGATGCAGGATGGACTGTGTAAAAATACACTGTATCTTATGTGGAAATATAAAGATGATTCCAGGGTGGAAGAAGAGCTTCCATTTCTCAGTTCTGTGGAGGTGGAAATGATTTCGCCATCTGAGGTAGAAATACGGGTGTATGAAAAACCAGAGGTGGGGTATTTTCTAAACGGAACAGATTATGTGTATTTTGACAGGGATGGGCTGATTGTAGAAATTTCGAAGAAGCTGCGGGAGAATATTCCGAAAATTACCGGTGTGACGATTGCGAAACCGGTAAGATATGAGAAGATTCCTGTCAGGGCAGGGAGCGTGCCGGAAACAGGCAGCAAGAAAGAGACGGAAGAGGCAGAGACAGGGAGTGAAAAGAGCACGGAAGCATCAGGTATGACGGCTGAGGAGGCTGCAAACCAGGAAGTGTTTGATGCTATAGTGGATATTGCGCAGATTTTGAATAAAAACGAACTGGTGCCAAAGGAAATTAAATTTGATAAAAAGCAGGAGATTACACTGTATTTTGAGAATATGCGGGTGAAGCTGGGGAAGAATATGGATATGGAGGACAAGCTTATGGTTCTGAAATCCGTATACGAAAAGGTAGAAAAGAAAGAGGGAGTCCTGCATATGGAGGGGTATTCTTCTGATTCACAGACCGTTACGTTTAAAAAGGGGGAGACAGAGGAGACATTGGAGGTAGAAAAGCCGAAAAAGCCGGGAGAGGACGAGCCGGAAACGGAGAAGGAGTCTGAGAGCGAGCCGGAAAACGGGGCTGTAGGCATGGGAGCGGTATATTCTGAATCGGACGGAACATTTTCTACGGATGCAGACGGAACTCCGATTTATACGGACAAGAATGGTAATACGACGCCAAATGTGGACAGTTATCAATATACGGATGAAAATGGAAAAGTGATTACGGATGGCTATGGTTATATTGACCCGTATACAGGAGCGTATATTTTGAAATAAGGAATGGCACTGTTTGCATAGGGCTATGCGGTAAACGTACAAACCTGTGTGAACAGTAATTAAATCATTACAGAGATTTGAATTTTCCATGAATTTATAAAATAGACTTGATTAATTTTTGAAAAACTTATATGATATAGGAAATATGGTTAATTCCCGCACTTTTTCGCGGGTTCTTGACATGCCGGGGCCTCTACTGCCCAAGCTGTAGACAGCTTTGGATTTGATACAGATGTGAGAAGGAGGAAATACTCTTGTTAGAAATAATGACGAATGAAGCCGAATCAGCCGCAAAAATTATTGTAATTGGCGTTGGCGGTGCAGGCAATAATGCAGTAAACAGGATGGTAGACGAGACAATCGGAGGAGTAGAGTTTGTCGGCGTAAATACAGATAAACAAGCGTTGGCTCTCTGCAAAGCGCCCACGACAATCCAGATAGGCGAGAAGCTGACGAAGGGATTGGGCGCAGGCGCACGTCCCCAGGTCGGAGAGCAGGCTGCAGAAGAAAGCGCAGAGGATATTAAGCAGGTGGTCCAGGGGGCTGACATGGTATTCGTCACATGCGGTATGGGAGGCGGTACCGGAACCGGGGCGGCTCCTGTAGTTGCGGGCATTGCGAAAGAGATGGGTATCCTTACAGTAGGTGTAGTGACAAAACCGTTCCGTTTTGAATCAAGGACGCGCATGAACAATGCGCTTTCAGGCATTGAAAAGCTGAAAGAGAATGTAGATACCTTAATTGTGATTCCTAACGATAAACTTCTTGAAATCGTAGACCGCAGGACAACGATGCCAGAGGCTTTGAAGAAAGCAGATGAGGTACTGCAGCAGGCGGTGCAGGGTATCACGGATTTGATTAACCTTCCGGCACTTATTAATCTTGACTTTGCAGATGTGCAGACAGTTATGACCGGAAAGGGTATCGCCCATATCGGAATCGGACATGCCAAAGGTGACGACAAGGCACTGGAAGCAGTGAAGCAGGCAGTTTCCAGCCCGCTTCTGGAGACTACGATTGAGGGTGCGTCTCATGTAATCATTAATATTTCGGGAGATATTTCCCTTATGGATGCAAACGATGCGGCAAGCTATGTGCAGGAGCTGGCAGGCGATGAAGCAAATATTATCTTTGGTGCGATGTATGATGATACATACACCGATGAGGCAAGTATCACAGTAATCGCTACAGGGCTGGACTCCGCTACAGCGACGCAGCCATCTGTAGGCAGTGCGGTAGCTCCGAAGAAAAAAGTAGCAGAATTTGCAGAAGCGGTAGTTCCGGAGACGCCGACAGGAAGCATATTCCAGAGGAACAATGCAGTAAATCCGACGGTTAAGCCAATGAATCCGTCCCTTGGGAAGCTTAAGACGCCGGAAAGCAGTGTTCCGGTGAGAGAGATACAGATACCGGATTTTCTCAGACGGAAATAAGCAGATATATAGATAGACACTTTTATGCTGGGCTTGAGATATGGGAAAAGACTGGGGAAAACTGCCAGAGGCAGATTCCTTCAGTCTTTTCTTTTTACAAGTTTGCGGTATGCACCTGCTGTCATACCGCTGCTTTTTTTGAAACTCTGTGCGAAATAGCTCTGGGAAGAAAATCCCGACAGCTGTGCGATTTCTGCAATGCAGTGGTCTGTGCTGGCCAGAAGAGCTTTGCTTACCTCAATCCTCCGCTCATTCAGATAATTGATGGGGGAAAGCCCATAGCATTTCGTGAAGGTGTGGACAAAGTAATATTTGTTCAGGTGGGCCATTGCGGCTAGACTGTCCAGGGTGATATTGTCCTGATAATTGGAATCAATGTAGCGTTTAATTTTGGCGCATTCCCTGTTGGGGCGCTGGGAAACCATGATTTCGAAGGGGGAGTTTGTAAGACGCTGCAGACGGATAGTCAGGATGTCCAGCATATCCTTACATATTTCCTGATAGCCCGTTTCTTTGCGCTCAAGCTCGGAAAGCATGGAATTGAAATAAAAGAGCAGGTCATTTTTCTGTTCCCGGCAGTTAAATACCATGTAGTCCTGGTTGTCAGAAAAAGAAAAGCTCAGACCGTCTACACCCAGGGTGATGTATTCCAGCGGAGGGGAACCGTGGGACACTTCTGTGTGGAGGATATTGGGGTTGACAATGATAAGGTCGTCCTTTTTGATAGAGAAGGATACATTTTCGACAACAAATTCTCCGCTGCCGTCCCTTACATAAAACAGTTCGGTAAAATAGTGGGAGTGTTTCAGGCTGGGCCAATCATCCTCATATTTTGATGAAGTGACATAGAGAAGATGTACGATGGCGCTGCTGCCCGGAATCTGTTTCAACTGGTATTTCAGGTTTCCCATAGATGCGTTTCCTTTCTTCGTTATTAGTAATCTTGTCGTGTGAAAAAATACATATGTCTGTTATCGTAGTGAAATAGTCAAGGCTGGCATCCTGCTGCTGCCGCCGGGATTAGGTAAAGCGTCTATAAAAAAACTCAAAAACCATTCCTAAATTAAAAGAAATGACGGAAATCGCATTCTCAATCCCGAAAGCAAATTTTATAGTTTGTATAATACCACAAAAACAATAAAACAGCAATATATATAAAAAAATAAGCAAAATAAGGCTAGAAATGCGGGAGAAAAATGAGTATTGTATATATATACCAAAAGGGACATCCTGTCCCTGCATTTTAAAAGGAGGATATGCTATGAAACTGAAAAAGGTACTTTGCTTAACAATGGCAGGAGTTATGGCTTTCGGTCTCGTTGCCTGCGGTGACAGCGGCAAGAAAGAGACAGAGGCTCCAGCTGCTACAGAGGGGACAGAGGCTCCGGCTGAAACAGAAGCTCCGGCTGACACAGAGGCTCCAGCTGATACAGAAGCTCCAGCCGATACAGAGGCTCCAGCTTCAGAGTTAAGCGGAACCGTAAAGGTTGCAGCTGTTGAGACTGCATATGGCGCTCAGATGTGGGAAGATGTAAAGGCAGCTTTCGAAGCAGCTAACCCGGGCGTTACCGTTGAGTTAACAGTTGACAAGCAGCTTGAGGATGTTATCACACCGGATATGAAAGCAGGCAATTATCCTGACGTAATCTGCCGTTCTGTTGGTGCTGAGTCAGCGCTTACAGAGACATTTACAAAGGACAACAACCTTGTAAACCTGACAGATGTTCTGGATATGGCAGTACCGGGTGAGGACGTGAAAGTTGGGGAGAAGATTCTTCCGGGATTCACAGAGAACACAATTACACAGCCATACGGCGACGGCAATGTATATCTGATGCCGATGTTCTACAGCCCATGCGGTCTGTTCTACGATGCAAACCTGCTGAAGACCAAAGGCTGGGAAGTTCCTCAGACATGGGATGAGATGTGGGAGCTGGGCGAGAAAGCAAAAGCAGAAGATATCGCGCTGTTTACATATCCGACAACCGGATACTTTGATGCATTCTTCTATGCGCTGCTTCACGAGGCAACTGACACAGATACATTCAACAGCGCTCTGAAATATGGTGAGGGCGTATGGGATACTGATGGTGCAAAACAGGTATTTGATATCATCGAGAAGCTTGCTTCTTACACACATGCAAGCACACCGTCACAGGCAAATGACAATGACTTCCAGATGAATCAGCAGTTAGTTCTGGATGACAAGGCAATCTTCATGCCGAACGGAAACTGGGTAATCGGCGAGATGGCTGAGGCACCTCGTGCAGACGGCTTCGAGTGGGGCTTCACAGCACTTCCGGCAGTGACAGAAGGCGGAGAGAGAGCTTCTTATACGTTCTTTGAGCAGGTTTGGATGCCGGCAGGTTCTGAGAACCAGGATGCAGGTAAGGCATTTATCGCTTTCCTGTATTCAGATACAGCAGCAGATATCTTTGCAGCATCTAACGCTATTCAGCCAATCGTAGGTATGTCTGACAAACTGGAAGGCGACGCTAAACTGTACTACAGCATCTACGACACAGGTGCAGTTGCAGTTATGGACGCATTTGCTACAACAGATCCGGTTGAGGGTATCACTGTTCGTACATCATTCTTTGACCCTGTAAACTCTCTGGTAACTGGAGATACAACAAAGGACGCATGGGTTGAGCAGATTAAGACTGACAGCGATGCATTAAGAGGCGCTTTAAAAGAGTAATGAAATAGTGTACTGTCTGCCCTACAGACAGAAGTAAGGCGGTAAGGCGGCCGGTGGATAAGCTCTTTATGCACTGGCCGCTTTTCTTTAAACACAATATCAGGAAAGATTGGAGATGGGTTAATGCAACGAACGAAAGGTAGAGGGAGATTTATAGTCACTTGCCTTGCCCCCGCAGTGATTTTGTTTTTGATTTTTATGATTTACCCTACAATAGATGTGTTCCGTATGTCTATGTATAAATGGGGCGGTTACACGGCGGATAAGACTTTTGTAGGACTGCAGAATTTTCAGACACTGTTCAAGAGTGATAAATTCTACAACTCATTCCAGAATACGGTGCTTCTGATTGTGCTTGTAACGATTGTGACTTTTTCCCTGGCGCTTATCTTTGCAGCTATTCTGACAAGGGAAAAAATCAAAGGGCAGAATTTCTTCAGGATTATCTTCTATATCCCGAATATTCTCTCCGTAGTTGTTATCAGTGCAATTTTCTCAGCAATTTACAGGCCGGAGGTCGGACTGCTGAACTCCTTTTTGAATCTTTTCAGAAGCGAGGAAATCCAGTGGCTGGGAAGTTCGAAAGTTGTTATGTACAGTCTCGTAATTGCTATGATCTGGCAGGCAATCGGATATTACATGGTTATGTATATGGCAAGTATGGCGAATGTATCCGAGAGCATATATGAGTCTGCCAGCTTGGAAGGCGCAGGAAAAATTAAACAGTTTTTCTCACTGACACTTCCTCTGGTATGGACAAATATCAGGACGACGCTGACGTTCTTCATTATCAGTACGATTAACATGAGCTTCCTTTTTGTAAAGGCTATGACGCAGGGAAATCCGAACGGTTCTTCCCATGTATTCCTGAGCTATATGTATCTGGAAGCATATACAAATTCCTCTTACGGATATGGTATGGCAATTGGTTCTGTCGTGTTTGTATTCTCCTTTGCATTGGCAGGTATCATCAATGCCGTTACGAAGCGTGAAGAGATTGAATTTTAAGGGGGGATGGGAATGAGCAAGAAAGATACAGGAGCAATTAAACAGACATCGAAGGCAGGAAAAATCGGTATTTATGTCGTATTAATCATTCTGGCTATTACGATTATCGTTCCTATCGCCTGGGTATTTATGGCTTCGATTAAGGAGAATGAGCAGTTTTACGGCAGTCCCTGGACGCTTCCGAATGGACTGCATTTTGAGAACTTTGTCCAGGCATGGCAAGAAGCGGACATGGGTTCTTATATGCTGAATTCCGTAATTGTAACGGCACTCGGCATTGGGCTGTTGATTATTATTTCACTTCCGGCAGCTTATGTTTTGGCAAGATTTAAATTTAAGACCAGCAAATTCTGGAATGTTCTGTTCATGGCAGGATTGTTCATCAACGTGAACTATATCGTCGTACCGATTTTCCTGATGCTGGTTGATGCAGACAGTTTCCTTCAGAGTACGCTCGGACATGGATTCTTTTTGAACAACTTGTTTATACTGGCACTGATTTATGCATCCACAGCGCTTCCGTTTACGATTTATCTGCTGTCGGGATATTTCAAATCTCTGGCAAAAGATTATGAAGAAGCCGCTTATGTGGACGGTGCAGGATACTTCAGGACAATGATACAGGTCATTTTCCCGATGGCAAAGCCAAGTATTATCACCATTATCCTGTTTAACTTCCTGTCATTCTGGAATGAGTATATTATTTCCATGACAATGCTGACAAAACCGACGCTTAAGACACTTCCGGTAGGTCTGATGAACCTGATGGCTGCCCAGAAATCGGCAGTGCAGTACGGAAGGATGTATGCGGGCCTGGTTCTCGTTATGCTGCCGACATTGATTTTGTATATGTGCGTTCAGAAACAGTTGACAGAAGGTATGACAGTGGGCGGACTGAAAGGATAAGGAGGATGCAGTATGGGTGAATATTCAAAGAACATTTTAATTGGGATCCTCGCAGCAGTTGTGTTCATTGCATGTATCGCACTGGTTGTTGTGGGACAGAGGAATATTGGTCCTACCGGACTTTTGATGATGTTAGCCGGGCTTGCAGGTCTGCTTGTCCTGCTTGGACTTTACAATAGACAATATAAGTAAATGGGAAACCATATACAGGAGGATTTTATATGAACCAGCAGAAAGGCAGGGTAACAATACCCACCGACTTAGATGTGATTCCACAGACTCTGGAACTAATGGAGGAATGGGGAGCAGATGCTATCCGCGATTGTGACGGTACAGATTTTCCAAAAGAACTCTGTGATGTAGATGCTAAAATTTATTCCACTTATTATACCACCAGAAAAGATAATCAGTGGGCATTGGAAAATCCCGAGGAAATACAGCAGGTGTATGTCATGACGCCGTTCTATACAGCAGATGGCGATGTGCTGAAAATTCATCTGATGAAGGGACTTTATCCTGATATGCTCACGCCGAACAGCAGAGATGATATCAGGCGCTGGTGGGAAGTCGTAGACCGTACTACGGGCAAGGTAGTGCCTGTGGAAAAGTGGAGTTATTCGCAGGAAGATGGTGATGTCACCATTCAAACGGAGGCTTTTCATGAATATACGGTCAGCTTCCTGGCATATATCATGTGGGATCCGGTGCATATGTACAATGCAGTAACGAATGACTGGCAGGGTGTAGAGCATCAGATTACGTTTGATGTGCGTCAGCCGAAAACCCATGATTATACGATGAAACGGCTTCGTAAATTCATTGAGGATCATCCATATGTGAATGTGCTTCGTTTTACTACATTTTTCCATCAGTTTACCTTGCTGTTTGATGAGATGGCAAGGGAAAAATATGTAGACTGGTATGGATATTCCGCATCGGTCAGTCCATATATCCTGGAGCAGTTTGAGAAAGAGGCTGGGTATAAGTTTCGGCCGGAATTTATCATTGACCAGGGTTACTATAACAACCAGTACCGTGTCCCAACAAAAGAATTCCAGGATTTCCAGGCATTTCAGCGTCGTGAGGTGCGCAGGATTGCTAAAGAGATGGTGGACATTACCCATGAATGCGGGAAAGAGGCCATGATGTTCCTGGGCGACCACTGGATTGGGACAGAGCCATTCCTGGAAGGATTTGAGGAAATCGGGCTGGATGCTATTGTGGGCAGTGTGGGAAACGGCTCTACTCTTCGGTTGATTAGTGATATCAAGGGCGTGAAATATACCGAGGGACGTCTTCTTCCGTATTTCTTCCCAGATGTGTTCCATGAGGGGGGAGACCCGGTAAAGGAAGCAAAGATTAACTGGGTAACGGCAAGACGTGCCATTCTGCGTAAGCCGATTGACCGTATCGGATATGGCGGATATTTAAAGCTTGCGCTGGACTTCCCGGAATTTATTGATTATGTGAAATCTGTTACGGATGAGTTCCGCACACTGTATGACAATATTAAGGGCTGTGTTCCTTACTGCGTGAAGAAGGTAGCTGTACTGAACTGCTGGGGCAAGATGCGTGCGTGGGGAAACCATATGGTACATCATGCACTTTACCAGAAAGAGAACTATTTCTACGCGGGAGTTGTGGAGGCGCTTTCCGGCGCTCCGTTTGATGTGAAGTTTATCAGCTTCCAGGATATTCTTGAAGATTCGAAGCTTCTGGAGGGCATTGATGTCATTATTAATGTGGGCGATGCAGATACGGCACATACAGGCGGTGAATGGTGGGTGAATCCGGAAATTTCATCAGCCATTCGGAGATTTGTTTATAATGGCGGTGGTTTTATCGGCATTGGTGAGCCGACGGCACATCAGGCAAACGGACACTTTTTCCAGCTTGCAAATGTACTTGGCGTGGAAGAAGAGACAGGCTTCACATTGGGATATGATAAGTACAATTGGGAAAGCCATGAGCACTTTATCACAGAGGACAGCAGCGAAGAGATTGATTTTGGCGAGAATCTGAAGAGTATTTATGCACTGGAGGGAACGAAAATTCTGGTGCAGAGAGGCAAGAGAGTCCGCTTGGCTGTAAATGAATTCGGAAAAGGACGTGCCGTATATATGTGCGGCCTGCCTTACAGCTTTGAGAACAGCCGTATGTTATACCGCTCTATCCTGTGGAGTTCCCATGATGAGGAGCATCTGTATAAGTGGTTCAGTTCAAATTATAATGTAGAAGTTCACGCTTATGTGGAAAATGGGAAATATTGTGTAGTCAATAATACTTATGAGCCGCAGGAAACAACAGTTTACCGCGGTGACGGTTCCAGTTTTGAATTGAAGATGGAAGCAAACGAAATCATATGGTATGAGATGTAACGTAGGCTGAATAGCCACAAGGGGGCAGGGACTGCGGTTCCTGCCCTTTGTAGAATAGGGATAAAAGACGACGCAGTAAGTGCGTCAAGAAGGGGGAAAAAATGAAGAAACCAGTGTTAGTGATTATGGCGGCAGGCATGGGAAGCCGTTACGGTGGACTGAAGCAGATTGACCCGATTGATGATGAAGGGCATATTATCATTGATTTTTCTATTTATGACGCTATCCGGGCGGGGTTTGAGAAGGTCGTATTTATCATTAAGAAAGAAAATGAAGCAGACTTTAAAGCTGTTATCGGTGACAGGATGCAGAAGCATATAGAGGTAGAATATGTATATCAGGAGCTGACGAATCTTCCAGAGGGATATTCTGTACCGGAAGGGCGTGTAAAGCCATATGGAACAGGACATGCAATCCTGAGCTGTCTGGATGCTATCGACGGTCCGTTTGCGGTAATCAACGCAGATGATTATTATGGAAAGAATGCATATCAGATGATTTACGATTATCTGGCGAACCATGAGGATGACGACAAATACCGCTATGCGATGGTGGGATATATCCTGGAAAATACATTGACGGACAACGGGCATGTGGCAAGGGGTGTGTGCGTAACAGATGAGAAGAACTTCCTGACAGATATCAATGAGCGTACACGCATTGAGCGCAGGCATGACGGAACGGCAGCCTATACAGAAGATGAAGGGGCAACCTGGACGACAATTCCGGCGGGCAGTATCGTATCCATGAATCTCTGGGGATTTTCCGCAAGTCTTTTAAAAGAACTGAAAGAGAGATTCCCCAAGTTCCTGGAGGCGAATATGGCTTCTAATCCGCTTAAATGTGAATTTTTCCTTCCGTCAGTCGTAAATGAGCTGTTGGATGAAGGGAAAGCTACTGTGGAGGTGTTGGAATCTGCAGATCGTTGGTACGGCGTGACCTACAAAGAGGATAAAGAGTTTGTCGTAAATGCAATCAAAGGACTGAAAGACAGTGGGTTATATCCACAGCACTTATGGGAGGAAAAATAAAATGGAGAGAAATGAGAAATGCAAAGCGATTGAAGAGGCAATTCAGCAGTTTGCTTTAGAAGGCACCGTGGATACCTATGAGCCGTATGGAAGCGGGCATATCAATGATACTTACCGTGTGACCTGCCGTCTGGGGGATAATTCCACGAAATATTATATCCTTCAGCGCATGAATAAAGAGATTTTTACAAAACCGGTAGAGCTGATGGAGAATGTTGTAAATGTAACCTCTTATCTCCGCAAAATTATCATTGAGAAAGGCGGAGATCCGGAGAGGGAGACTTTGAACATCATCTTGACAAAGGATGGAAAGAACTTTTATGTGGACAGCATCGGAGAATATTGGAGAGTTTATGTCTTTATTGAAGATGCATTCAGCTATGATGCGGTAGAGAAACCGGAAGATTTCTATGCGAGTGCGTTGGCATTTGGGGATTTTCAGAGCCTTCTGGCTGATTATCCGGCTGAGACACTTCATGAAACCATCGAGGGATTCCATGATACAAAGAAGAGATTTGCAAGGTTTAAAGAAGTCCTGGCAGCCGATGTGATGGGAAGAGCGGCTTCTGTACAGAAAGAAATCCAGTTTGTACTCGACCATGAAGAGACAGCAAATATATTGGGAGATTTGCAGGCGGCAGGGGAACTTCCGCTGCGTGTAACCCACAATGACACGAAGCTCAATAATATCATGATTGATAAGGCGACAGGAAAAGGTCTGTGCGTTATCGATTTGGATACAGTTATGCCGGGACTGGCTATCAATGACTTTGGTGACAGTATCCGTTTCGGTGCAAGCACTGCTGCCGAGGACGAGGTAGACCTGGACAAAGTAACCTGCAGCATGGATTTATTTGATATTTATACAAAAGGATTTATCGAGGGCTGTAAGGGAAGCCTTACAGCAAAGGAAATTGAGATGCTTCCAATGGGCGCAAAGGTTATGACTTATGAGTGTGGTATGCGTTTCCTGACAGATTATCTGGAGGGTGACGTATACTTCAAAATCCACAGAGAAAACCATAACTTAGACCGTGCAAGAACCCAGTTCAAACTGGTAGCTGACATGGAAGCAAAATGGGAGACAATGAAAGAAATTGTTGCCAAGTATGCGTAAGTGCGTTATAGTAAAAGTGAAACGTTACAGACGTAAACGATTATGGTTTTAAAGGAGGATTTCAGATGTCAATTTTAGTTACAGGCGGTGCAGGGTATATTGGAAGCCATACATGTATCGAGCTGCTGAATGCAGGATATGAAGTAGTCGTACTGGACAACCTCTACAATTCCAGCGAGAAGGCACTGGAGCGTGTAGAGCAGATTACCGGAAAGAAAGTGACTTTCTATAAAGCAGACATTCTTGATAAAGAAGCGATGAACGAGATTTTCGATAAAGAGGATATTGATTCCGTTATTCATTTTGCAGGTCTGAAAGCTGTTGGTGAGTCCGTAGCAAAGCCATTGGAGTATTACCACAACAATATGACCGGAACATTTAATCTCTGTGATGTGATGAGAAACCATGGCGTGAAGAAAATCATTTTCAGTTCTTCTGCTACCGTATATGGTGATCCGGCGTTTATTCCGATTACAGAGGAATGCCCGAAGGGACAGATTACAAACCCATACGGACAGACAAAGGGAATGCTGGAGCAGGTGCTGACAGACCTTCATATCTCAGATCCTGAGTGGAATGTGGTACTGCTTCGCTACTTCAACCCGATTGGCGCGCACAAGAGCGGCATCATCGGTGAAGACCCGAAGGGAATCCCGAACAATCTGGTTCCGTACATCGCACAGGTAGCAGTTGGAAAGAGAGAATGCCTGGGCGTATTCGGAGATGATTACGACACCCACGACGGGACAGGCGTACGTGATTACATCCACGTAGTAGACCTGGCAAGGGGACATGTGAAAGCGCTGCAGAAATTCCAGGATGAGCCGAACGTATACATCTACAATCTGGGAACCGGAAACGGCTACAGCGTACTGGATGTACTTCATGCGTTTGAGAAAGCCTGCGGAAAGAAGCTTCCTTATGAGGTTAAGGAGCGCCGCCCTGGAGACATCGCTACCTGCTATGCAGATCCTGCAAAAGCAAAGGCTGAGCTTGGCTGGGAGGCAGAGTATGGTATTGAAGAGATGTGTGAAGATTCCTGGAGATGGCAGAGCCAGAATCCGGACGGATACAATACAAAATAAAGAGTGTGGATAAAAAATAGGGAACCGCTTTCAGGTGTGAAGCGGTTCCCGTTTTTATGCAGATGTGCAGCTGCTTAGAAATTAGAAGGGGTAAAATAAGCATGTTTGATTTCTTCTATCGGCATTTTCTTTCCGGTCCACAGGCGGAAAGCCTCGGCACCCTGGAAGAGCAGCATGTACAGTCCGTTGAAGGCGGGGCAGCCTTTGGATTCGGCTATCTGCATCAGCCGCGTTTTTCGGGGATTGTAAATGATATCCGATACGACTAATTCCGGGCGGAGCAGAGAATCGTCTGAAAGGATGCATTCGGATTCGTGGGGGGCCATGCCTACGGAAGTACCATTTGTGAGAATGGCGCTTTCACGCAGACACTTTTCCAGGGATGCAGCATCTGCCAAGTCATAAAGGCTGGCCCGGCAGGAAGTGTTTGTGTTGATTGTGTCAGTCAGTTTGACAGCATGTTCCCAGGAGCGTCCCCGCCGATTAAAAATGTTCAGTGATTTTACGCCGTCCAGGGCAGCCTGCACAGCGATGGCGGTAGAGGCGCCCCCGGCCCCCAAAAGCGTCATTTCTTTTCCAATGATATCAAATCCGGCTTCTTTTACGGCCATCATATAGCCAACACCATCCGTATTATGTCCAATTAGGATGCCATTTTCATTGACAACGGTATTTACTGCTCCAATCATGTGTGCGGCAGGGGAAAGGCTGTCGCACAGTTCACACATGCGCTGCTTATCTGGCATTGTGCAGTTCCATCCCCTGGCGCCGAGGGTACGCAGCCCGTGTACGGCATCAGCCAGTGAATCCTCTCCTACATCAAAACAGAGATAAGCATAATCAAGCCCCAGTAGTTGAAAGGCTTCGTTGTGCATCAGCGGGGAAATGCTGTGGGATACAGGGCTTCCCAGCAGCCCTGTGAGTTTCGTATGTCCTGTGATTTTCATTGTATGATTTCCTCCTGTATTTACAGGTATTTTAAAGCAGCGGCAGGGGGGTGTCAATGGTGAGTATAATAATGGATAAAAAATATTGACTTTGTATGGGAAAATCCAGGCGGGTATGATAGAATTAAAATATTGTGATAAAAGGATGCTATGTATGAAATATGCATAGGTGAAGATATGGGGAGGGATTTTATGCAGGAAATTAAATGCCCGAAATGCGGTGAGGTATTTCAGGTGGACGAGTCAGGCTATGCCGCGATTGTGAAGCAGGTCAGGGACAAAGAGTTTGGAAAAGAAATACGCGACCGGGAGGTACAGTTTAAAACGGAGAAGGAAGCGGCTGTAAAGCTGGCGCAGGCGGAAACGGAAAAGACTTTACAAGACAGGTTTGCGGAACAGGAGAGGAAGATTGCAGAGCTTGAGAGAAAGGTGCAGGCTGAGAATGAAGCAAAAAAGCTGGCAGTAGCAGAAGCGCTTTCAGAAA
This sequence comes from Lachnospiraceae bacterium 46-15, assembly GCA_041223665.1. Lineage (GTDB taxonomy): Bacteria > Bacillota > Clostridia > Lachnospirales > Lachnospiraceae > Hominisplanchenecus_A. The sequence continues at coordinate 43,041 of JBCLQO010000002.1, read as the reverse complement.
AAGAAAGCGAAATCGTCAAGCTGCAGGCAAAGATAGAGGCAGAGGGAAGTGCAAGGAAGCTGGCGGTAGCAGAAGCAGTTTCTAAAAAGGAAAAGGAAATTGCCGAGCTTCGGGCGAAAATAGAGTCAGAAAGTAGTGCAAAAAAATTGGCGGTAGCAGAGGCAGTTTCGGAAAAAGAGAAAGAGATTGCAGATAAGGAAAAGAGAATTTATGAGCTGAAAAGCGAGATTGAGAATCAGGAAACGGCGAGGCAGCTGAAAGAGCAGTCACTGAAGGAGAGCTACGAGAAGCAGTTGGAGATGAAGGAAGAACAGATTAGCTATTACAAGGATTTCAAGGCGCGCCAGTCGACGAAGATGGTAGGGGAAAGCCTGGAACAGCACTGTGAAATAGAGTTTAACAAGCTTCGTGCCACGGCATTTCCAAATGCATATTTTGAGAAAGATAATGATGCAAGGACAGGGAGCAAGGGGGATTTCATTTATCGAGAGGCAGACCCTGATGGAACGGAATTTATCTCGGTCATGTTTGAGATGAAAAATGAGATGGATGAAACCGCAACAAAGAAAAAGAACGAGGATTTTTTGAAAGAGCTGGATAAAGACAGGCGAGAGAAAGGCTGTGAATATGCGGTGCTGGTATCACTTCTGGAAGCGGACAATGAGCTATACAATTCTGGGATTGTGGATATGTCCCACCGATATCAGAAAATGTATGTGATACGCCCTCAGTTTTTTATTCCTATGATTACCCTGCTTCGGAATGCGGCGCTGAACTCGCTGCAGTATAGGCAGGAGCTTGCCGTTATCAGAAATCAGAATATTGATATCTCACGATTTGAAGATGATATGAATGATTTTAAGGAGAGGTTTGCCAGAAATTACAGGCTGGCCAGCGATAGGTTTCAGACGGCAATTAAAGAAATTGATAAGACAATTGACCATTTGCAGAAAACGAAGGAGGCGCTGCTTTCGTCAGAGAATAATCTTCGTTTGGCAAATAATAAGGCTGAGGAGTTAAGCATTAAACGGCTGACACGCAAAAACCCGACTATGGCGGCAAAGTTTGCTGAGCTTGAGGAGAAAAAGAGTGGGGAAGAATAGGAGGCTGCTATGATTCAAAGAGAGGATATGCTGGAGCTTACAAGGCGAATGACGCCGAAAAGGACTTCCTTTACCCGGATTGCTGGAGCATATATGGATAAGGCTGGAGAAATAGAAGGTAGTTTCAACACGAATTTCCTGAAACTGTCTGTGTCTGAGAAAGAGAAAAATCTGGCGGCTGCAAAGGCGGTGCCTTTTTCGGAAACAAATAAACAGCTAAAGGAATACCGATTTCTAGAAAAAAATGGAAAGGCAAAGGAAATCTGGCAGCTGTTAATGGCGATGAAAGCGTGTGGACTGAAAAATGATGCGCTAATGGATACTTTTTACGAACTGGTGGGCAGTGAGTACCGGGCAGATAGGGACTATGCTATATTTGTGTACCATGACCGCTACGACGTGCCGGTGAAAGCAGCGGATAAAGAACGGCTGGGGGAATCGGAGGAAGTGTATGAATATTTGATTTGTGTTATCTGCCCGCTAATCGGGGATTATGAACCGGGGAAACCGGAGTGTGGATTTTTATTTCCATCCTTTAAGGACAGGAGCAGTGATTTAAATCATGTGGCTGTATACCAGGCCAATCCGGATTATCCGCACAGGGAGCTTACGGAGAAGATTTTGTGCTTAGAATGACAGGTGCTGCTTCCCGCAGGGAGACAGCGCAGGAAAGGAGAATTTTATGAAATCGTTAGTTATCGCAGAAAAGCCTTCTGTGGCGAGGGATATTGCCAGGGTGCTGCATTGTCAGAAAAAGCTGCCAGGTGCTATGGAAGGGCAGCAGTATGTCGTCACCTGGGCGCTGGGGCACCTGGTGACTTTGGCAGATCCGGAGGAATATGATAAAAAATATGCCCAGTGGAATCTGGAGACACTGCCTATGCTGCCAAAGAAGATGCAGCTTGTGGTTATTAAGCAGACTGCGAAGCAGTTTAAAGATGTAAAGACACAGCTTTTCAGGAAAGATATTGGACAAATCGTTATCGCTACGGATGCAGGGCGGGAGGGCGAGCTGGTGGCGCGCTGGATTTTGGAAAAAGCAGACTGCAAAAAGCCTGTGAAACGGCTGTGGATTTCTTCTGTCACAGACAAGGCGATTCGGGAAGGTTTCGCTCATCTAAAAGATGGGAAAGAATATAATAACCTTTATGCGGCAGCCGTGGCCAGGGCGGAGGCAGACTGGCTGGTGGGCATCAACGCGACCCGTGCCCTTACTTGCAAGTATAATGCACAGCTTTCCTGCGGCCGTGTGCAAACCCCTACTCTCGCGATGATTGCAAAGCGGGAAGAGGAAATCAGGAAGTTTAAACCGGAAGAGTATTTTGGCATGAATCTCCAGGCAGGAAAAGTAAGCTGGACATGGCAGGACAGGAAAAGCCGGGGAACCCGTACCTTCCAGAAAGAGCGCATGGAGGAACTTCGGAAAAAACTGGGAGGACAGAAGCTGACAATCATTTCGGTGGAGAAAGCTGCTAAGAAGTCTTATGCGCCGGGATTGTATGATTTGACAGAGCTGCAGAGGGATGCCAATAAGCGGTTTGGGTATTCGGCGAAGGAAACCTTGAATATTATGCAGAGGCTTTACGAGAACCATAAAGTGCTTACCTATCCGCGTACAGACTCCCGTTATATCAGTTCCGATGTGGCGGAGACTTTGAAGGAACGCCTGCAGGCGTGTGCCGTAGGGCCTTACCGCAAGATGGCAGGGAGCCTGGCGATGAAACCGATTCGGACAAACAGTTCCTTTGTAGATAATAAAAAGGTCAGCGATCATCATGCGATTATTCCCACAGAGCAGTTTGTACAGCTTGACCATATGACAGTGGACGAGCGCAGAATCTATGACCTGGTGGTGCGGCGGTTCCTGGCAGTGCTTTATCCGCCTTTTGAGTATGAACAGACGACGATGTGCGGAGAGTCAGGGGGAGAGGTTTTTACCGCGAAGGGAAAAATTGTAAAGAGCCAGGGATGGAAAGCAGCCTATGAAAGTCCTTTGGACGAAGAGGATGAGGAAGAATCTGATGTCAGGGAACAGACTCTGCCGGAAATGAAGAAGGGCAGCAGTTTCCAGATTGAGAGTGTAAAGCTGACAAGCGGGAAAACGAAGGCGCCTGCTCCGTTTAATGAGGCGACGCTGCTGTCTGCCATGGAAAATCCGGTAAAATATATGGAGTCAAGGGATGCGAAGGCAATCAAAACACTGGGGGAAACCGGAGGACTGGGAACCGTGGCAACCCGGGCAGACATTATTGATAAACTTTTCCATACCTTTTTGATGGAAAAAAGAGGCAAGGACATTTTTATCACTTCCAAGGCAAAGCAGCTCCTGGAGCTGGTACCGGAGGATTTAAAAAAGCCGGAGCTGACGGCATCATGGGAAATGAAGCTTTCCGGTATTGCAAAAGGTGCGATTAAGAAAGAGGATTTTCTGAGAAATATCAGGGAATATACGCAGGAAATCGTGGGAGAGATTAAGACGGGGCAGGGTACATTCCGTCATGAAAACCTGACAAATAAGAAATGCCCGGTGTGCGGCAAACGGATGCTGGCAGTTAATGGCAAGAACAGCAAAATGCTGGTGTGCCAGGATAGAGAATGCGGACATAGAGAGACAGTGTCCCGAATCACAAATGCCCGTTGTCCGAAATGCCATAAGAAAATGGAGATGTTTGTAAAGGGAGAAGAGGAAACATTTATCTGCGTCTGCGGCTACAAAGAAAAACTGTCCGCGTTCAAATCACGCCGTGAAAAAGAGGGTGCAGGCGTGAATAAAAAAGACGTGCAGCGTTACTTAAATAAGCAGAAGAAAGAAGCAGAAGCGCCGATGAATCATGCTTTTGCAGATGCCTTTGCAAAATTAAACCTGAAGTGAAAATAGCTCCAGATAAAGGGAGAGCCGGGGCTGTGTAAGCCCCGGCGGGTTATGAAAAAGATTTTTGAAAAGGTATGCGCCTTGTTCGATTATCAGTATATTTGATAAATGTGAAAAACTTATGTAGAAGTTTTGAAAGAACTGTGAAAAATGATAATGGCATTCGCAGCGTCTTTGTGGTTTGTCAAATACCGTATTTTTAATCATACAGAATATTTAGGGCTGTTGGCTATCCATAGAGTCTTGAAGCATGCGGCAGCCTGTTTTTGAAAAAATAGTCCCTGGGATTCGGGGCGCATCAGATATGCGCGAATCCCCAGGGATATTTTCGTTATTGTCATTTTGTTTGAAGTAACATATTTTTTACAGTAATTGGATTCCGTTTGCCAGCGCTTCCTTCATCACATCTTCTGGCCACAGCGAAGCCTGCACTTCGCCGATGTGGGCTTTCCGGAGATAAAACATGCAGATGCGGGACTGGCCGATGCCGCCGCCAATGGTGTAGGGGACTTCCTGGTTCAGAACTGCTTTCTGGAACGGAAGCTCTGCGCGTTCTGGGCAGCCTGCGGTTTCGAGCTGGCGCAGCAGCGCGTCCTCATCTACACGGATTCCCATGGAGGACAGCTCCAGGGCAATATCCAGCACCGGATAGTAGACGATGATGTCTCCGTTTAATGTCCAGTCGTCATAGTCCGGGGCACGGCCGTCATGCTTTTCCCCGGATGCCAGGGCGCCGCCAATCTGCATGATAAATACAGCGCCTTTTAATTTCGCAATTTTGTATTCGCGTTCCTTCGGCGTGCAGTCGGGATACATATCCTCCAGCTCCTGGGTAGTGATAAAGAAGATTTCTTTTGGAAGGATTTCTTCTATGTAATCATATTCGATAGACATGTACTTTTCTGTCTTTTTCAAGGCTTTGTATACGGTGCGGACCACGTTCTGCAGGGTTTCCATGGTGCGCTCTTCTTTTTTGATGATTTTTTCCCAGTCCCACTGGTCTACATAAATAGAATGGATATTGTCGGTGTCCTCGTCCCTGCGGATGGCGCTCATATCCGTGTACAGCCCTTCGCCATAAGTGAAGCCGTATTTTTTCAAGGCATAGCGTTTCCATTTCGCCAGGGAATGGACAATTTCAGCCTGGGCGTCATTCTGCTCCCTGATGCCGAAGCTTACGGGACGTTCCACGCCGTTTAAGTTGTCATTCAGTCCGGAATCCGGCGTCACAAATAACGGCGCAGATACTCGAAGCAGGTTCAGGCGTTCAGAAAGAGTCTTCTGGAAGAAGTCTTTCACAGTTTTAATCGCCACCTGCGTGTCATGCAGGTTTAAATCAGATTTATAATTTTCCGGTATCATCAGATTTTTCATAAAATACTCCTTTGCTGATAGAAATGATTTCATAAAGAGTAGTATAACACCTGATGAAAAGGACTGCAAGGGTGTGTTTGCGTAATAGTTTGCACTTGCTGCAAAGACCCTAAAAACGTGATTCAGGGGCGTTGATTTTTAGAAGATATGAAGTATAATAGAACAAGAATATCGAAGATTTGTTTTAAGATTTTTATAAGAAATACAACAGGAATCTTATAAGAAAGTATTTTTAGAATAGTGCCAGGCCGAAGGAAAGGCAAAAGAAACTTCGGATGCCTGTGAGTTTAGAGGAGAGACAGATATGAATGAATGTGTGCTGGTTGTGGATGATGACAGGGAAATCGTGCGTGCGCTCGCGCTGCTGTTGGAAAAGGAGGGGTACCGGGTACGAAAAGCTTATGACGGCATGGAAGCATTGCGCATTCTTGCGGAACAGCCGATACAGCTTATCCTTATGGATGTGATGATGCCCAGGCTGGACGGGCTGTCCGCAATCATGAAAATCCGGGAAAGGAAAAACCTGCCGATTATCGTTCTGAGCGCTAAGACGGAGGATACCGACAAGGTGCTGGGGCTTTCTATGGGGGCGGATGACTACGTGTCGAAGCCGTTCAATCCGCAGGAACTGATAGCCCGTGTGAAGAGCCATCTGCGCCGCTATACGCTTTTGGGTGATATCCACGCCAGCCGCGAGATGGACGAAATCTGGAACGGGAGGCTTTGCTACCGGGTACAGGAGCGTATGCTTTATGTGGACGGGGAGCCGGTAAAGCTTACGGCGACAGAAACGAAAATGATGGATTTGTTTATGCGGAACCGGGGAAGGATTTTTCCGGCGGAAGAGATTTACCAGAGGGTCTGGGAGGAGCCGGGCTTTGCGCCTGAAAATACGGTGATGGTGCACATTCGTCATATCCGGGAAAAAATCGAACTCAATCCGGGAGAGCCAGAATATTTAAAGGTGGTGTGGGGAATTGGATACAAAATGGAAAAAATCGAAAATCATTCTTAGCTTTGCGGCATTTTTTCTCGGGGTGACGCTGCTGATTGGAAGCGTGTGGCATCTGGCGAGGCTAATTGTAGAAACGGATGGGGAAGTGTGTGCGCCGGAAAATGATTACCAGGAAAGCGCCGAATTCCGCCGTTATATTTCAGCGAAGCTGGAAGAGCTGGTGAGCGTGGTGAATGGCGGGGAGAGCTGGAAGTACGGGGTTATGACGGAAGGAGGCTATGATACACAGCAATCATGGCCATGGGATGGCGCTTATGAAGTGTCAGACGCCATAGTGGAAGAAAAGGCAGAAGCAGTGGCTGAGTATTTGTTCCAGGAGCAAATCCAGACAGAAGAGCAGGCAGCGGATACAGATTGGTATGAGGGGCAAAGCTTGGACGAGTATATGGCGGGGATGGAACGGAATAAAAACCTCCGCTATGCTGCAATCCGGAATGATAGGCTGCTGTATACAAATATTGAAGAATTTCAGAATGAATTTGGAAAACAGTTCCGGGGCGACGCGATTCAGGAATCGCTCTCTGCAGACGAGTACAACTTTTTTCTGTGGTTTAACAGGAACAGGGATGGGAAGGTGCAGATTTTTAAAGATGGGGAAAAAGAAGATATCTATGGAAATGGCGTATACACATCAGACAGCCGTTGGTTTGTGCCGGGTTATACAAATTTCAGCATAGATGAGGCTTCGGAGAATGTGATTATTTTTATGGCGGCGGCGAAAGAGCCAAAGCTCTATGTAGAGGGAGGTTACAGTAAAAATGGAACCGTCAGCTACGGCGAGACGCTGTATTACATGCGTAAGAACTTTCTGGCATCGAAGCGGCAGTTTAAGATAAACTGCGCGCTGCTGGCTGCTTCTGTGCTGCTGCTGGTTCTCGCTTTTATCTGGCGGAAGGAAAAACACTGCGCAGAGAGAGGGATTTCCAGGTTTTTGGGAAAGATTTATCTAGAAGTGAAGCTGCTGTTCTTTTTGGTTTGCCTGCTGCCTGCTTTAAAGAGGATGATGCTTCCGGTGTGCTTCTGGCTGTGTTATCTGCTGTTTTTAGATTGGCGGGAAAACCGGGGAAAGCAGAGAAAGCCAATTGTGGACGGAATTCGGACGAGGGAGTTGAAGTATTCGCTGCAGAAGCGGATTGTGAGGCGCGGGAGGCTGCCGATTATCAGCGGAGGGCTGGCACTGCTTATATGCTGTCTGGCTTTGTCTGGAATGAGGAATATGGAAGAGTGGTATTTTCAGGACAAGTACATCGGAGTTCTTCTTTTTATTGCTGTTATTCTTTTGCTAAATGTAGCAGTCGGTTTCTTGTATTTAGAGAAGAACCGCCATCTGGCGGAGGATATCGGCGCATTGTCTGACAGGATTTTAGAGGTCAGGAACGGAAATTTAGAAGATTTTCCAATACTGCCGCAGGATGCAGAGATGAAAGAAGTGTTTGAAAACCTGAGCGAGATACGGCGGGGGATGGACACGGCGCTGCGTGAGCGGATGAGCAGCGAGCAGATGAAGGTGGACTTGGTGGCGAATGTGTCTCATGATATCAAGACGCCGCTGACTTCCATTATAAGTTATATAGAATTGCTGAAACAGGAAGAGGGTTTGCCGGAGCATGTGAAGGAGTTCATACAGATTTTGGGTGAAAAATCAGAACGCCTGCGGACAATCGTACAGGACGTGTTTGAAATCAGCAAGGCTACATCAGGGCAGCTTCCGGTAACAATGGAGGAACTGGATTTGGGGAAACTGCTGCAGCAGACACTGGCAGATATGGCTCCGCAGATTGAACAGAGCAGGCTTATCATGAAAGTATCTATTCCGGAGTCCCCCATATTTATACAGACCGATGGCCAGAGGCTTTACCGTGTATTTCAGAACCTAATTCAAAATGCACTGAAATATTCCCTGGCAGGTTCCCGCGTTTATCTAAATGTGGCAGAAGAAGAAAAGCAAGTAGTTGTGTGTATTAAAAATATTTCCGGAAGGGAACTGGAGCGCACACTGGACTTTACAGAGAGGTTTGTGCGCGGGGATGTAAGCCGTACGGATGGGGGGAGCGGCTTGGGGCTTTCCATTGCCAAAAGCTTTACGGAGGCCTGCGGCGGCAGCCTCCAGGTGGAAATTGACGCAGATTTATTCACTGTAGCGGTGATGTTGCCCAGAAACTGTTCAGACAGGTAAAACAGGCTGTTTCTAATGGATTTTTACAAGTTACTGGGAACGGAGTGAACAGTAACGTTCCCCTGCTTTATCAGAAACATTAGAATCACGGATAGCTTTCATAGCCATTTTTTCCAACAGGGGCGCCATGGGCATTAAAATAAGCACGCACATAAGGTTAAAGACTGTATGGCTCATGGCAATTCCGAAGCCGGAAGCGGCATTGTTTAAAAGCGCTGGGGCAAACAGGGTCTTTGCCAGGACAAAAGCTCCCAGTAATATGACGGAGCCGATGGTATTAAATGCCAGATGGACAAAGGCAGCTCTTCTTGCATTTTTTGCCGCCCCTATGGACGAGAGGACTGCGGTAATGCAGGTGCCGATATTCTGCCCCATAATAATGGGGATGGCCGCGCCGTAGGAAATCTGTCCGGTGACTGCAAATGCCTGCAGGATTCCTACGGAGGCAGAGCTTGACTGAATCACTGCAGTGAGCACCGCGCCTGCCAGTACGCCGAGGAGCGGGTTCGTAAACATAAGGAAAAGCTGGCGGAAAGCTGGGATGTCAGCAAGGCCGCTTACGGCGGAGGACATGGTGTCCATGCCGAACATCAGGGTTGCAAAGCCAAGCAGAATCATCCCGCCGTCTTTCTTTCTGCCTTCCTTACAGGACATATACAGGATGATACCGATAAAGGCTAAAATGGGCGTGAAGGAAGAAGGCTTTAACAGCTTTACCCACAAGCTGCTGCTGTCTATCCCGCCGAGAGACAGTATCCAGCTGGTGACGGTGGTTCCTACATTTGCGCCCATGATGACATTGATTGCCTGGCGGAGAGTCATAAGGCCGGAGTTCACGAAGCCTACAACCATGACGGTAGTTGCCGATGAGCTTTGGATTACGGCAGTTACGCCGCATCCGGTCAGGAATCCGGCGGCCCGGCCGGAAGTCATTTTGCCAAGAATGGCTTTTAATCTGTCCCCAGCTCTGTGCTCCAGGGTTTCTCCCATGATGTTCATGCCAAAGAGAAACAGGGAAAGCCCTCCCAGCATTGTAAGCGCCTGAAAAATGTCCATTTTCAAAATCCTCCATAAATTTTCAATGATGTCATTCCGTTCCCGCAGCTATGCTAGACACTGTATCTGGCAGCTGCGGGATATCTGATTGTACATTGACAGTGTATCAGAGGAATATCAAATCTGAAATCGAGGTTTTGTAAAATCAATGTAAAGAGAAAAAGAGGATACCCCTGCCGAAAGCAGCCCGGAAAGGCAGGCGTTTATTTGTCTGTAAGAAGCTGCATAATGTGCCTTTTTGGAAAGACGATGGTAATTTTCGTACCTTTTCCCAACGTACTTTGAAGGTTAATTTCGGCGTGATGGAGCTTTGCAGAATGTTTCACAATAGAAAGCCCCAGCCCTGTGCCGCCGACCTCTTTGGAATGGCTTTTATCTACCCGATAGAAGCGTTCAAAAATCCGGGACTGCTGTTCATGCGGAATCCCAATGCCATTGTCGCTGACAGACAGATATACAGCCTCCTCATCATCTGAAACATGGATGGAGGCGTTTCCACCCGGATGATTGTATTTGATAGCGTTATCACAGAGGTTAAAAATGATTCCGCTAAGAAGCTGGGGAATGCCGTATAGTACAGATTTCTTTCCGGTGAGAAGGAGAGAAACTCCTGCTTTTTCGGCGGCGGGCATGAGACTGTCAGCTGTGCGCTCCGCCAGTTCATAGAGGTCGGTATTTTCCCACTGCATATCGGAGGCGCCTTCGTCCAGATGAGATAGTTTGATAATGTCTTCTATTAGGACAATCATCCGTTGGGATTCGGAGAAAATCTGCCGGGAAAATCTGGGGACGTCTTCGGGTTTTACCATGCCGCCAAGAAGCAGTTCCGCACAGCCGGAAATGCTCTGCAGGGGGGTTTTTAGCTCATGGGATACATTTGCGGTAAATTCCCGGCGCATCTGTTCCGCTTTTTCCTTTTCTTCGGCCTGTGTTTTCAGCTGGCGTTTTTGGCTGCCGATGCGGGCAACCAGAGGAGAAAGCTCTTCATAAATATCTTCCGGCCGGGGATTATCCAGGTCAAGCCTGTTCAAAGGCTCTACGATTTTCCGGGAAAAACGGAAAGCCAGGAACAAAGAGAAGCCTATCGCGAAGGATGCCACGAGAAGAATCGGCTGCTGCATTCCCAGAGCCAGCGTCCACCAGGTATGCTGTGTGCCGGAAAGCCTGAGTATGGTTCCGTCTGAGAGTTTCCTCGCACAGTAAAGCTGCTGTTCCATCAAGGTAGAAGAATAGCGGGCGCTTTCGCCGATACCGTCGGAGAGGGCTTTCCTGATTTCTTCGCGTTCCAAATGGTTTTCCATCGTCCGTCCATCTGTCCTGCTGTCGTATTTTACCGTGCCATCGGCTGCAATCCAGGTGATGCGGTATTCTTCATCTTTTAGGCTGTCCAGATAAACAAGGCCGTTATTCTCAACGCCGCGGGATGCGAGTTCGGACTGTATACGGATTTGTTTCATCTGCATTTCAGAAAAATATCCGTAGAGTGCGCCCATGATAATGACAAGTGATGCCCCAAACACAGCAATGGCTGCCAGGCAGACAGCTTTGAAAATCTGTTTTGTCATAGTCCAGCCTCCATTCGGTAGCCAACGCCGCGCACCGTTTTGATGTACTCCCCGCAGTTTCCGAGTTTCGTGCGAAGTGTTCCGATATGGACGTCTACGGTTCGTGTTTCGCCGACGAAACCATTTCCCCAGATTTTTTCCATAAGCTGTTCCCGGGTGAAAACAAGACCGGGGTGTTCCATGAATAGATGCAGCAGTTCGTATTCTTTCAGGGTCAGTTCTATTCGTTTTCCGTCTGACGTCACCGTATGTCTGTCCAGATTCATTTCAAGTCCGGCCGTCTGCAGTGTTTTGACAGGCTCTTTTGGCATCGTCCGGCGCAGGACGGCTTTGATGCGGGATACCATTTCCATCATTCCGAAAGGCTTTGCCAGGTAATCGTCGGCACCCAAATCGAGACCGATGACTTTGTCATATTCGGTTCCTTTTGCCGTAGCCATAATTATGGGGATATCAGCGGTAGAAGCCTGTGAACGCAGTTTTTTCAGCGCACTGATTCCATCCTCGCCAGGCAGCATGATATCCAGCATAATCAGCTGCGGTGTGGTATGCCGCAGGGCTTCCCACAGTGCGCCTGTTTCCGGAAAGCCCTCTGCCTCAAAGCCGGAGGCGTGCAGGGTATAAATCATAAGGTCGCGGATGCCGCTGTCATCTTCAACACAAAAAATCATAAAAAACCTCCAGTTGAAATCTTACTCCCGCGGGACATCCCGTGGGGCAGATGGTACTCTTATTATAGGATACACCATAATGGTAAGCTTTCATACCGTATTTTTGTAAAATGCGTGTAAAGGCACATGCATGAAACTCAGAAAGAATCAAAAAGGCAAGTAGCTGCGGAGATGATATTTTCTTTATTTGTTAAGATTTTTATGGTATTCTATATAGTAAAAAGAATGAGAACTTTGAAAAAGGAATTATTTGCAGTTGTTTTAAAGGAGAAAAAATGATAGAAGTCATGTTCGGGGAAAGTGAAGCCGGTGCGATGAAATGCGCGAAGAGCCGGAAAGCAATCATAAGCGGGGAGGACGGGCCGACAGCTGTTTTCGGAAACGCAGATTTGCTGCCGTCGAGAGAGGCGTGGATACCCATTCCGGGACATGCAGGCGAGGTGATATGCCTTGCCTATATGTTGGACATTGGTGATATCCGGGAGACTTTCGATAGTAAATACCGTCAGGAGTTGATTTTGTCGATGTATCTTCAGAGCGGATGGAACGATTCGCAGGAATACATAAACGAACTGAGAGAGGGAATCCAAAGGAATATTCGTGAATACTGCAGGCTGTTGGATTTTATACAGAAAGGGGAGCAGGTACGCATCTGGTACAGCCAGACGCCGTATTCGCTCTGTGGGCTATATTGGCTGTGCAGGCAGATGAACGGAATGGAGAATGAGGTCTATGCCGTTGAAATGCCCTCATATACAGAACGATCCGACGGCGTCATTGTTGTCCATCACAGTTGGGGGAATGTAGAAGCGGAGAAATTCAGCTCTTTCTTAAAATATCAGAGGCGGCTGTCAGAGGCTGAGCGGAGAATGTTGGGCTGTAAATGGACAGAACTGTTAGAAGATAACAGTCCGCTGCGTGCAGTAGTGAATGGGGAGTTAGTTGGAGTTCCGGAGGATTTTTATGATTTTCTGATTTTAAGGGAGATTACGGAGACGCCGGTAAAAGAAGCCAGGCTGATTGGGGATATTCTGGGGAAGTATCCGCTCCAGGTAGGGGATTGCTGGTATGCGTCCAGGATTGAACAGATGATAAAGGACGGAAGGATAAAGGTTGTGCAGGGCTCGGAACAGAAATATACGCAGATGCTTTACTGCTGACTTCTGCAGCTTGCTTTTTTGTTCTATTTTATCAGAAATATTTCGAAACCCAGAGGGAACAAGTGTTAGAATTATAGATTCAATATGAACTTTTCATCCGCACTTGACAACGGAAAATCTTAGTAGTAATATAAATACGTTTAATTAGAATTCTAATTACAAACAGGACGGTGCCATGATGGACGAAAAAAAGCTGATGGAAAAATATGACAAGTTAAACAGGAGAATGTTGAGATACTTTTCCAGTTTTTTTACGGGTACATCAATAACCAGTATTCAAGGGCTTATTCTGCACTATATTATTGTTGAATCAGAAGCAAGGGATATATTTCCGAAAGACATAGAAGAATTCTTAGAGATTAAGGGTTCTTCTGTCACAAGCCTTATCAGCAATCTGGAGCGTAATGGCTATTTGCGCCGTGAAAGTTTAAACAGCGACAGGCGTTATAAAAAACTTGTCCTGACTGAACAGACACTTGCGATAAAGGACGATATTACAAGCCGCATCAATGAGTATATGCACAGTATGTTTGTCGGTATCTCCGAAGATGATTTAAAAGTCTTTGAAAAAGTCATTCTGCAAATGACGGAGAATACGAAATAGATATTCTTTTACCCATATATTTAGAATTCTAATTAAAGGAGGACACGATGATGAATCACACACAGACAACAGCCAATCCGCTTGGCTATGAAAAAATCGGAAAATTGCTTACAAGCTATGCCATACCCAGTATCATAGCACTGATTATCAATTCCCTTTACAACATGGTAGACCAGATTTTTATCGGTCAGGGCGTGGGATTTTTGGGGAACGGAGCCACAAACATTATCGCCCCAATCGCAACGATCACGATTGCCATTGCTACACTTTTCGGCGACGGTCTTGCTGCCTTTTTCAGCCTTAGCCTTGGGAAAGGCGAGGGTGAAAAAGCCGCAAAAGGATTAGGGACTTCGATTATGTTCGGGAGTGTTTTCGGCATTATCTGGACGGTTCTTGCTTTTGCTTTTTTGAAGCCATTATGTCTGATATTCGGGGCAACGGAAAATATACTGCCCTATGCGCTTGATTATGGACACATTATTGTCATTGGGTTTACCTTTCAAATTGTTGGAAACACCATTAACAGCGCAATCCGAACAGATGGAAGCCCACGTTATGCCATGCTTTCCATGATGATTGGGGCAGTCCTCAATATCATCCTTGACCCGATTTTCATATTTGTATTTCATTGGGGTGTTGAGGGTGCCGCGATTGCCACCATTATAAGCCAGCTATTTGGGCTTTTGTTTAATATCGCTTATTTGTTTCGAATGAAAACAATCAAACTTTCCAGACAGTTTTTTACTTTGGATATTCGGACTGCGGGAAGAATTGCAAGCCTTGGATTTGCAAGCGGAGCAAATAACCTGACTTCGACAGTGGTAGCATTTGTATCAAACAATCTGATGACAAAGTACGGAGCACTCTCTCCCTATGGTGCGGATATTCCTCTCACCACCTTTGGCTTGTGCATGAAAGTGAGTATGCTTGCATTTTCTATTGGCATTGGTGTTGCAAGTGGCAGCCAGCCGATTATCGGGTTCAATTATGGCGCAAAAAAATATGACCGTGTGAAAAAAACATTTTTGCTGAGTGCCGGGGTTGCTACAATCATAACATTTGTTTCATGGATTATTTTCCAGTGCTTCCCGTTACAGCTTATTCGGATATTCGGTACGGAATCCAGCCTGTATGAAGAATTTGCCGTTAAATGTTTCCACATTTATTTACTGCTTACCTTTTTGAACGGCTTACAGATGTGTGCCGGAGTATTGTTCCAAGCAATCGGACAGCCCATGAAAGCCGCGATTACTTCCCTGTCAAAGCAGGTGATTTTCTATATCCCTGCCATGCTTATTTTATCCCGCTTCTTCGGGCTTACAGGTATTCTGATGGCAGGACCTACCGCAGACGCTTTAGCCTTTGTCCTTTCGGGGGCTTTTTGCTTTAAGGAAATTAAGAAAATGGAGCAGATGGACAGAAATGGCTAAACATACGAAAAGATTGGAGGAACAGCAGTATGGAAAAGAAAGTTATCACAATCAGCCGGACTGATTGTTGGACGGTGTGGCGATTATATCCTGCGGGACAATGGCGACTGCCTGCACATTTTTATTTATTCGGATATGGAAGATAGGGAGAAACGTATTCTTGAACGCTATGGTGAAAGTGAAAAACCTATCCAAAAGCGAATTGCAGATAAAGACGCCCGGAGGAAAATCTACTATTCACACTATACAGACCGTCCGTGGGGCATACCGCAGAATTACGATTTATGCCTTAATAGCGGCGCATTGGGTGAAGAAGTATGTGCAAATATTATTACAAACGTTTTCAAAGGATAAGATTATTTTTTTCAAGGATATGGCGGTATTGGCGAAATACTGCCATATCGTTTTTAGCAGGCTTTGCATAAAATTCCTATCTTGACAATTAGTACGGCTATGGACTATACTGCAATTAGTACGGAACTGTACTAATATGCTTGGGGAGGTCAGCTATGATAAGCAACATCGTTTTTATGGAACAGCTAAACAAATACTATGACGTATGGCTGGAGTATAACAATGTGTACGCAGAATGGGCGAAAGCACAGGGGCTGTCAGTCAACAGTCTGTTAGTATTGTGTGCAATTCACGATGGCGGGGACAATTGCACACAGAAAAAAATCAGCCAACGGTGGCTCATACCGAAGCAGACAATCAACATGGTCTTTAAGGATTTCGAGCGCAAAGGGCTTGTAGAATTGTACCCTCTGCCAGAGGATAAAAGAAATAAAGTTATCCGTTTTACAAAAGCAGGAAAAGAATACGCAGATACCATTGTTGCCAGGTTGCGGAAAGTGGAACTGTCTGCAATAGAGGAAATAGGCGTTGAGCGTATGCAGCAGCTAAACGAAAATATGGCTTTATTTACAAAACTTTTCAACAAGTCAGCAGGAGGTAAGAAAGGAAATGAAACAAACTCGTGATATAAGGATGTTCTTTCAATACGTTATCCCGTCCGTACTGTCTTTTGCCTTATCGGGAGTTTACACGATTGTAGACGGTTTCTTTATAGGGAACAGCATAGGCGATTTGGGGCTTTCAGCCGTTAATATCGCTTATCCAATCGTTGCAGTGATTCAAGCGCTCGGTACGGGGATTGGAATGGGCGGCGCAATTTACTATTCCATTTACAAGGCAGAGAAAAAGGAAGAACAGGCAAGGGAATTTATAGCCGGCGCTTTGTGGGTGCTGATGATTTCAAGTGTACTTTTGACAATCTTGGTTTTCCTTTTGAATAGCAGGCTTTTAAGATTATTAGGTGCAAGCGGTGGACTGCTTGCATTGGGAGAAGAATATATTGTTGTTATCGCTTTGGGGGCTTCCATGCAAGTGGTTGGTACGGGATTAGTACCTTTTATCCGTAATCATGGCGGTTCATTTTATGCAATGGTTTCTATGATTGCAGGCTTTGTTACCAATATCATTCTGGATTACCTGTTTGTATGGATATTGGAACAAGGTGTTTCAGGTGCGGCATGGGCTACGGTAATCGGGCAGGGTGTTACTATGCTGATTGCGCTTACATATCTATTACACAAAAAACAGTTTACGCTGAACATTCCTTTTCCCAAATTTGGAAAGGTGTCTGCGTCCATACTTAAAATCGGGATTGCACCCTTTGGACTTACCATGTCCCCTAATATTTCTCTGATAATCATAAACCGTTTTTCCATGTCTTATGGCGGGGAGCCGGCAGTTGCTACCTATGCCTGTATCGTTTATGTTATCTGCATTGTATATCTGATACTGCAAGGGGTAGGTGACGGAAGCCAGCCGCTGCTCAGCCGGCATTACGGTGAGAAAAATTTTGCCAAACTGAAAAGTACAAGAAATTTAGCGTATGGATTTGCATTGTTTCTGTCTGTAATCGGTTGTATCATCATGTATTTGACAAAGGAGAGCCTCGGCATATTATTCGGAGCGTCAAAAGAAGTGAATACAGAAATCGCAAAAATAATGCCTGTTTTCCTGCTTTCTGTACCTTTTGTCGCTATTCTCCGTATCACAACCGCAAGTTTTTACGCCACAGAAAAAAGTATGTTTTCTTATGTCCTGACTTTTATTGAACCGCTGTTTATGTTAGTGCTTATGCTCATCCTGCCGCCTTTGCTCGGCGGGCAGATAATGATTTGGTGGAGTACGGTTTTAGCGAGGATTTTATCAGCATTTTTAGCAGTTATCCTGAAAAAACATGTGGATAAAAAAGAAATGCCATGATTATCATACCAGCGGCTCGACTGAAACAAGGAGTGTAGTGGTCAATCCTTTTTGCAACACTTGTGGCTAATTATGAACTGCATTTTTATGGAGCTGTCCGCACCATGCAGAAATGGCGGCTTTGGATACTTTAGATTCAGCGGCAAGGCTTCTGTAGGTGCGGTCTTCTTCTTTATGGAGACAGACCATCTTCTTTTTGCAAAAATCCTCTTGCAATCCCTTTTTAACTGTGCTAAGATACAGGACATAAAGTAAAGGCGAAGAAAGAGACTCTTGCTTTGGAACTTGACAGGAATACGGCGCCGCTGACTGAGAGCGCTGTTTAAGGGAAGGGGCAGATAGGGAACACTCTGGAGCCGACTGGTCGAAGAGAACCGCGTGCCGTGTGGTTAGAAGCAGGGCAGTGGTGAGTAAGTAGGTCAGTACGTGGGCGCGCGTTAAGCGTATGGAGTGGTAAATGCGAGAGCGTTTGCAATGCGGGTGGTACCGCGGATGATGTGATTATATCCGTCCCGGAATAGTAAAATATTCCGGGACTTTCTATATGTATCCCGGAATTCATAGGAACTGCCGCAAAGGTGCGGAAAAGACATGGAACGATGCTGTGTCTGTACCTTTGCGGCAGTTTTTGTTTTCGAAAAATTTATAGAAGAGAAGGAGCACGACGATGAAAAAAAGTATTTACAGAGATGTGACATTTGATAAGCTTAGTGAAGCAGATATGGGAAGACAGGTAAGGGTTGCCGGATGGGTAGAAAATATCCGCGACCATGGTGGGATTACCTTTGTGGATTTGCGGGATATGTATGGAGAACTTCAAATGGTTATCCATAACGATGCGCTGATGGAAGGCATCAGCCGGGAAGCCTGCGTGACGGTGACAGGAACGCTTGAAAAGCGGGATGAGGAGACTTACAATCCAAGAATTCCTACGGGGACGATTGAGCTGGCAGCAAAGAGCGTGGAGGTTCTGGGGAAGGTGTACCAGCAGGTTCCTTTTGAAGTCATGACTTCGAAAGAAGTCCGGGAGGATGTCAGGCTGAAATACCGCTTCTTGGATTTACGGAACAGTAAAGTGAAAAACAACATCGTGTTCCGCTCGAAGGTCATCAGCTTTTTAAGGCAGAAAATGACGGAGATGGGATTTTTGGAAATCCAGACGCCGATTCTTTGTGCATCCTCCCCAGAGGGCGCCAGGGATTACATCGTTCCGTCCAGAAAATATAAAGGACAGTTTTACGCACTGCCGCAGGCGCCCCAGCAGTATAAGCAGCTTTTGATGGTGTCGGGCTTTGATAAGTATTTCCAGATTGCCCCCTGTTTCCGTGATGAGGATGCACGGGCAGATCGCTCACCGGGAGAGTTTTACCAGCTTGACTTTGAGATGAGCTTTGCCACGCAGGAGGATGTGTTTGCCGTGGGAGAGGAAGTGCTGGCGGCAGCGTTTGAGAAGTTTGCGCCGGAAGGGTATGGAGTGACAAAAGCACCGTTCCCGATTATCAGTTACAAACAGGCGATGCTGGAGTTTGGTACAGATAAGCCGGATCTCAGAAACCCGCTGCGCATCCTGGATGTGACGGAGTTTTTCCAGAGGTGCAGCTTTAAACCTTTCCATAAAAAGACGGTTCGCGCCATCAAGGTACATGCAGAGATGTCTAAGGGTTTTCACGAAAAGCTCCTGAAATTTGCCCAATCGATTGGCATGGGAGGATTGGGATATCTGGAAGTGATGGAAGATTTGTCCTATAAAGGCCCAATTGATAAATTTATCCCGGAGGAGATGAAAGCCGAGATGAGGGCGCTGGCGCGTCTGGAAGCGGGAGACACGATTTTCTTTATTGCGGATAAGGAGAGCAGAGCGAACCTTTATGCAGGACAGATTCGCACAGAGCTTGGGGAAAAGCTGGATTTGGTTGAGAAAAAAGCCTACCGCTTCTGTTACGTGAATGATTTTCCAATGTATGAGTGCGATGAGGAGACGAAACAGATTGGATTTACGCACAACCCGTTTTCTATGCCGCAGGGCGGTTTGGAAGCGCTGAATACGAAAGACCCGCTTGACATTTTGGCATATCAGTATGATATTGTATGTAACGGAATTGAACTTTCCTCCGGCGCGGTGCGGAACCATGACATTGACATTATGGTGAAAGCTTTCGAAATCGCAGGATACGATGAAGAGACTTTAAAAGCAAAGTTCGGAGCGCTCTACAATGCATTCCAGTTCGGGGCGCCGCCCCATGCGGGAATGGCGCCGGGCATTGATCGTATGATTATGCTGCTGTGCCAGGAAGAAAATATCCGCGAGGTTATCGCATTTCCTATGAGTGGAAGCGCACAGGATTTGATGTGCGGCGCGCCGGGATTTGTGACGGAGCAGCAGCTTCGGGAGGTTCATATAAAGGTTCGTGATTAAAAAGGAGGCAGCGGGATGGCAAATGTTATTTCAGATGAAACGATTGAATATGTAGGAATTCTGGCGAAGCTGGAGCTTTCCGGGGAGGAAAGGGAACAGGCGAAAAAAGATATGGGCAGGATGCTGGATTATATTGATAAGCTGAATGAGCTGGATACCACGGGCGTCGAGCCGATGTCCCATGTATTTCCCGTGAGCAACATGTTCCGGGAGGATGTGGTGGAAAACGGTGACGATAGGGAAAATATGCTGAAAAATGCGCCGGAGCAGAAAGACGGGACATATGTAGTTCCGATTACGGTGGAATAGAGAGATATAGGAGGCAGGATACGTGGATATCAGAAGTTTGACAGCCCTAGAATTGGGGAAAAAGATAAAAGCAGGAGAGATTGGCGTTGTGGAAGCTGCGAAAGCTGCACTGGAGCAGATTCAGACGGTGGACGAAACGGTGAACGCCTTTGTGACTGTAGATGAAAAAGGTGCGCTGAAACGGGCGGAGGAAGTGCAGAAGCAGATTGACGATGGCATATTGACTGGTTCCCTGGCGGGAGTTCCGGCAGCAGTCAAGGACAATATGTGCACAAAGGATTTGCTCACCACATGCAGTTCAAAGATGTTGTGTAATTTTAAGCCGACCTATACGGCGGAGGCGGTGCGGAATCTGGAAAAAGCGGGGGCGGTGATTCTCGGAAAGACAAATATGGATGAGTTCGCCATGGGAAGTACTACAGAGACGTCAGCTTTTGGCGTTACCAGGAATCCGTGGAATGCAGCGCATGTGCCCGGAGGCTCTTCGGGAGGCTCCTGTGCGGCAGTGGCGGCGAATGAGTGCTTTTATGCCCTCGGTTCCGACACAGGCGGTTCCATCCGCCAGCCAAGCTCCTTCTGCGGGGTGACGGGCATCAAGCCTACCTATGGTACGGTTTCCCGTTATGGGCTGATTGCCTATGGCTCCTCTCTGGATCAGATTGGGCCGGTTGCGAAGGATGTGAGCGACTGTGCGGCGATTCTGGAAGAGATTTCCTCTTATGATAAGAAGGACAGCACATCCTTGAAGCGGGAGGATTGTGATTTTACTTCTGCATTGGTGGATGATGTGAAGGGTATGAGAATCGGAATCCCCAGGGACTATCTGGGGGAAGGGCTGGATGAGGAAGTGAGGGCGGCCGTGCTGGCGGCGGCAAAGGCGCTGGCGGCAAAGGGAGCGGTTGTGGAGGAGTTTGATTTGCGTCTGGTAGAATATGCGATTCCGGCGTACTATGTGCTGGCGGCGGCAGAAGCCAGCTCGAACCTCGCACGGTTTGACGGCGTGAAATACGGCTACCGCACAGAAGAGTACGAGGGGCTCCACAACATGTACAAAAAGTCCCGTTCCGAGGGATTTGGCGAGGAAGTGAAGCGTAGGATTATGCTCGGCTCCTTTGTGTTGAGTTCCGGGTATTATGATGCTTATTATCTGAAAGCCCTGCGGACAAAAGCTTTGATTAAGAAAGCCTTTGATGAGGCGTTTGAAAAATATGATGTGATTCTGGGGCCTGCGGCTCCGACGACTGCGCCGAAGCTGGGAGAATCCTTAAGCGATCCGTTGAAGATGTATCTGGGAGATATCTATACGATTTCCGTGAATCTGGCAGGACTGCCGGGCATGACGGTTCCCTGCGGGAAGGATTCGAAGGGGCTTCCGATTGGACTGCAGCTTATCGGGGACTGCTTCCAGGAGAAGAAGATTATCCGTGCAGGCTACAGCTTTGAGTGTACGAGGAAATACGAAGCGCCAGAACTGGCGGAAAGGAGGGGAAAATAAATGAGGAAACAGTATGAGACAGTTATCGGACTGGAAGTCCATGTTGAGCTTGCTACAAAAACAAAGATTTTCTGCTCCTGTTCCACGGCGTTCGGCGGAGCGCCGAATACCCATACCTGTCCGGTATGCACGGGAATGCCGGGTTCTCTTCCGGCGCTGAATAAGCAGGTGGTAGAGTATGCCCTGGCAGTAGGGCTTGCGGCGAACTGCCAGATTCACCAGTACTGCAAATTTGACAGAAAGAACTATTTTTACCCGGATAATCCGCAGAATTACCAGATTTCCCAGCTCTATCTGCCGATCTGTCACGATGGGGGAATCGAAATTGAAACGGCGGCAGGAAAAAAGACTGTCCGCATCCACGAAATCCATATGGAAGAGGATGCGGGGAAGCTGATTCACGATGAATGGGAGGACTGTTCTCTGGTGGATTACAACCGGAGCGGCGTGCCGCTGATTGAGATTGTCTCAGAGCCAGACATGCGGAGTGCAGAGGAGGTCATTGCCTATCTGGAAAAGCTGCGCATGATGATTCAGTACCTGGGCGCTTCAGACTGTAAGCTTCAGGAAGGCTCTATGCGCGCGGATGTGAACCTTTCTGTGCGTGAGGTGGGGACAGAAGCTTTTGGAACCCGGACAGAAATGAAGAACCTGAACTCTTTCCGGGCGATTACCCATGCGATTGAGGGCGAGAAAAGCCGTCAGATTGATTTGCTGGAATCCGGGGAACAGGTGGTACAGGAGACAAGGCGGTGGGACGATACGAAAGGTGCGTCTTACGCGATGCGCTCGAAAGAGGACGCCCAGGATTATCGCTATTTTCCTGACCCTGACCTGCCTCCGGTGGTTATCAGTGATGAATGGATTCAGGAAATCCGGGACAGACAGCCGGAGATGCGGGACGAGAAGCTGGAGCGTTATAAGAAGGAATATGGCATTCCTGATTATGATGCAGGAATCCTCACCTCTACAAAGCGGATGGCGGATATTTTTGAGGAGACGACTGCACTCTGTGAAAATCCGAAGAAGGTTTCGAACTGGCTGATGGTGGAGACGATGCGCCTCTTGAAAGAGCACGGCATGGATGCGGAGGATATTCGGTTTTCACCTGAAAACCTGGCGAAGCTGATAGGTCTGACAGAGGCAGGAACCATCAATAATACAGTGGCGAAAGAAGTGTTTGAGCTCGTATTTGACAAAGATATCGACCCGGAACAGTACGTGGAAGAGAAGGGATTGAAAATGGTTGGGGACGAGGAGGCGCTGCGAGGCACGATAGAAGAAATCGTGGCGGCGAATCCCCAGTCTGTGGCAGACTACAAAGGCGGAAAACAAAAGGCCATCGGTTTCCTTGTGGGGCAGACCATGAAAGCCATGAAAGGAAAGGCAGACCCAGGGGCGGTGAATAAGATACTGAAAGAGATTCTGGATAAATAGGGAATGGTTAAGGAAAATGAGCCGGCTGCGGCGTATCATTAGGAGGGTACGCGTGGCTGGCTTGTTTGAAACTTAGGACAAGAAAGAAGCTGTGGCATCTTGAAAAAAACAGTATTCTATACTATAATTTAACGATAAAGAAGACATGCTCATTTTTGGAGGCATACATCATGGATTATAGAGAGGCAAGAGTATATTTAGCGGATGTGGCTAAATACGGAAGTGTACTTGGTCTTGAGAACATGCGGGAGCTGCTGCACCGTTTGGGCAACCCCCAGGATGGCTTGAAATTTATCCATATTTCAGGAACAAACGGAAAAGGTTCGGTATTGGCTTACTTGTCTACGGTACTGAAAGAGGCGGGTTACCAGGTGGGGCGTTACATTTCCCCCACGCTGTTTTCTTATCGGGAGCGTATACAGGTAAATGAAGAGTACATAGAGAAGGAGCCGCTGGCAAGGCTGACCGGAAGGATTGCGGAAGCGGCGGCAGGGATGGTGCAGGAAGGACGGACACATCCCACGGCATTTGAGATAGAGACGGCGCTAGGGTTTCTGTATTTCCGGGAAAAGGCGTGCGATATCGTGGTGCTGGAGACAGGACTTGGAGGGCTGGAGGATGCCACGAATGTGGTAAAGACGACAGTGATGGAAGTGATTACCCCTGTCGGTATGGATCATATGGGAATTTTGGGAAATACGCTTGGAGAAATTGCGGAAAAGAAAGCGGGCATCATAAAGCCGGGTACTGTGGTTGTCACGGCAGAGCAGGAGCCGGAGGCGATGGAAGTCATCAGGCGCAGGGCAAGAGAGAAAGGGTGCCGTCTCTTTATGGAAGAGAAAGCACGGGTTTCGGATGTCCGGTATGGATACGAAAAACAGTATTTTTCCTATGGAGGATATAAAAACCTGGAGATTTCCATGGGGGGGATGTATCAGGTGGAAAATGCAGCGCTTGCGGTAGAGGCGGTGAAGGCTTTGGATACCGTGGGCTATCCTGTCACGGAAAGGCAGCTTCGGCAAGGGCTGCAGAGAACCCAGTGGAGAGGAAGGTTTACTGTGGTGGGGAGAGATCCGTTGTTTATCATTGATGGCGCTCATAACCGGGATGCGGCAAAAACCCTCAGAAAATCATTGGAATTGTATTTTACAAATAAACGATTATTCTATATAATGGGAGTATTCAGGGATAAGGAATATGAGGAAATCATAGAAACTACCGTGCCCCTGTCGGCGCATGTTATTACAGTGGAAACGCCAGGGAATGACAGGGCGCTTCCGGCAGGAGAACTTCTGGAGGCTGTGCGGAAATATCAGCCTTCGTCAGAAGCGGCGGGAAGCATTTTGGAGGCGGTAGAGAAAAGCCTGGAAATGGCCGGGCGGGAGGATGTCATCCTTGCTTTTGGCTCTCTTTCTTTTCTGGGAGAGACGGTCAGGGCAGTGGAGACTATAAAAAGTGCAGAGAGTATGCCGGTTGGGGCATTGGAAGAAAAAGTATGGAAGTAAACTTTTAAACTTACCAAGATGACGCGGTAAGTGCGTCAGAAAGAGGAAACTATGATAGATCAGGAGAAAATAAAGGCGGGCGTCAGGCTGATTCTTGAGGGAATCGGGGAGGATGCCGACAGGGAAGGTTTGGTGGAGACGCCGGATCGGATTGCACGGATGTACATGGAGCTGATGGGGGGCATGTATGAGGATGCGGGCGAGCATTTGAGCAAGCGCTTTCATGTGGATAAGAGCGATATTGTGTTGGAGAAGGATATTACCTTTTATTCCATGTGCGAGCACCATATGCTTCCGTTTTACGGTAAGGCTCATGTGGCTTATATCCCCAATGGGACTGTAGTAGGACTGAGCAAGATTGCGCGGACCGTGGAGGTATATGCAAGGAGGCTGCAGCTTCAGGAGCAGCTTACGGCACAGGTAGCAGACGCGTTTATGGAGTATCTGAATCCCAAGGGTGTAATGGTAATGGTGGAGGCAGAGCATATGTGCATGACTATGCGGGGGATTAAGAAGCCTGGTTCAAAGACCGTTACGTCAGCTACACGGGGAGTTTTTGAGGGGAATCCCGAACTGCAGAATACATTTTATCAGATGGTAAGGTAACCGATGGAGAGAGTGAACAGGATTTTAAAGAATCATATATATCAGGACTGCCTTCAGCAGATTTACAGGCTGGAGGCAGGGCGTATTTTCTGCGGCCATGACATGGCACATTTTCTGGATGTGGCACGTTTGGCCTATATTTTTAATCTGGAGGAGAACCTGCAGATAGAGAAAGAGCGGATCTATGCGGCCGCTCTTCTTCACGATGTAGGGAGGCATATTCAGTATACGGCGGGGACTCCCCATCAGGAGGCGGGAATTCCCATTGCGGCTCAAATACTGGCGGACTGCGGGTTCTCTGAGGAAGAGCAGGCGGATATTCTGGAGGCAGTTGCCAGGCACCGGGATAGAACGGTAAAAAGTGAGCCTACTCTGGCCGGGCTGCTCTACCGGGGGGACAAGGCTTCCAGGGGATGTTTCGGGTGCCGGGCAGAGGCAGAATGCGACTGGAGCGATGAGAAAAAGAATTTATATTTGAGATATTGAAGCGCATGGAGGACAGCATGAAGATAGGGAACAGAGAGTTTGATTTAAAAAACAGAACATATATTATGGGAATTTTGAACGTGACGCCAGACTCTTTTTCGGACGGAGGAAAGTGGAACGATTTTGACGCTGCGAAACGGCATGTGGAAGAGATGATAAAGGATGGGGCGGATATCATCGATATCGGCGGGGAATCTACCAGGCCGGGTTACACGCTGCTGGCTGAGGAAGAGGAGATTTCCAGGGTGGTTCCGTATATCGAAATGGTGAAAAAGAATTTTGATATTCCGGTTTCTGTAGATACTTATAAGGGCGGCGTGGCGAAAGCTGCGCTGGCAGCAGGGGCAGATTTGGTGAATGACATCTGGGGACTGAAATGGGACGCTGCCCTGGCCGGGGTTATCGCAGAGAGCGGCAAGCCCTGCTGCCTGATGCATAACCGCAAGGAGCCAGACTATAAGGCATTTATGTCAGACATGCTGGAAGATTTGCGTGAGACGCTGAAGATAGCAGCGGCAGCGGGGATTGCGGATGATAAGATTATCCTGGATCCGGGAGTAGGGTTTGGAAAAACTTATGAAAATAACCTGGAGGCTATTAACCGTCTGGAAGAACTGCACAAATTGGGATATCCAATTCTGCTGGGGACGTCCAGGAAGTCGGTGATTGGCCTGACTCTGGATTTGCCTGCATCCGAGAGAGTCGAGGGGACGCTGGTAACGACGGTGTTCGGTGTGCTCAAGGGCGCGGCATTCGTGCGCGTCCATGATGTGAAAGAGAATTTCCGGGTGATAAAAATGACAGAAGCATTGGCAGGAAAAAGGGTTTTTGTGTAGACAGGGAATGGATGAAAGAGAGGAAACAGGCTTGGATAAGATTAAGATAAAAGATTTGGAACTATATTGCCGCCATGGAGTTTTCCCAGAAGAAAATGCGCTGGGGCAGAAGTTCCTGTTTTCTGCCGTGCTGTCTGTAGATACGCGGGCGCCAGGGAAGACAGATGATTTGGAAAAATCTGTGAATTATGGGGAACTATGCCATTTTATCCGGGAGTTTATGGAGGAACATACCTATAAACTGCTGGAGGCGGTTCTGGAAAATCTGGCAGAGGCAATTCTGCTAAAATGGGAGCAGATAGAGGAAATTACGCTGGAAGTAAAGAAGCCGTGGGCTCCGGTAGGGCTTCCTCTGGATACGGTGTCTGTGGAAATTACCCGCGGCTGGCACACGGTATATATCGCTCTTGGCTCTAACATGGGAGAGAAAGAAAAATATCTTCAGAATGCAGTGCGGGAATTGAATGAGAGTGCGGGCTGCCGGGTGGAGAAAGTGTCGGACTTTATTACAACGGCGCCTTATGGAGTGACGGAGCAGGATGAGTTTCTGAATGGTGTGCTCAGGCTGCGGACACTGCTGCCGCCGGAGGAACTGCTAGAGCTGCTCCATGAGATTGAAGCGAAGGGGGAACGGGTGCGGACGCTGCGGTGGGGACCGCGGACGCTGGATTTGGACATTATTTTCTATGATAATCTGGTGCTGGATACAGAAGAGCTGCATATTCCCCATATTGATATGCAGAACCGGGATTTTGTGCTGAAACCGATGGCGCAGATTGCCCCATATATGAGGCATCCGGTTTTCAATAAGACGATAGAACAGCTGGAAGGAGAATTACATGGTTGATTTAAAGGAATTGCGGGATGAGATAGACGGCATCGACAGGCAAATCGTAGAGCTTTTCGAAAAACGTATGGATATCTGCCAGAAAGTGGCGGAATATAAAATCCAGACCGGGAAGAAGGTATTTGACAGGGCGAGGGAGCAGGCGAAAATCGATACGGTGAAAGGACTGACCCGCAGTGAGTTCAACCGGCACGGAGTAGAAGAATTGTTCCAGCAGATTATGGCTATGAGCCGGAAACTGCAGTACCAGCTTCTGGAGGAAAATGGCGTGGTGGGACGGCTGCCTTTTATTGCGGTGGACGAGATTGAGCGCTCAAAGGTGCGGGTAGTGTTCCAGGGCGTGGAGGGCGCTTACAGCCAGGCCGCTATGAAACAGTATTTTAATGAGGATATCACATCCTTTCATGTAGAGCAGTGGCGGGATGCCATGGAAGCGATTGCGGAAGGCTCCGCAGACTTTGCAGTGCTGCCGATAGAGAATTCGACGGCAGGCAGCGTCAACGATATGTATGACCTTCTGGTCGAATTTGAGAATTATATTGTAGGGGAGCAGATTATCCGCTGTGAGCACAAGCTTTTAGGTCTGCCGGGGGCGCAGCTTTCGGACATTCAAAGAGTATACTCTCATCCCCAAGGGCTTTCCCAGTGCAGGCCCTTCCTGGAAGAGCATAGGGGCTGGAAGCGGATTCCGCTGGAAAATACTGCGGTGGCGGCGAAGCGGGTAGCAGAGGAAGGGGACAAAAGCCAGGCGGCTATTGCCAGTGCATTTGCAGGCGAGCAGTTTGGGCTGCAGGTGCTGGAAGATAAGATTTATCTAAATGAGGCAAATTCCACCAGATTTATTATCATCACAAACCAGAGGATTTTCCGCAAGGATGCGGATAAAATCAGCATTTGCTTCGAGCAGCCCCACACCAGCGGAAGCCTTTATAACATGCTTTCCCATATCATTTATAATAACCTGAACATGACGAAGATAGAGTCTCGTCCCATAGAGAAGCGGAACTGGGAATATCGGTTTTTCATTGATTTTGAGGGGAATCTCAACGACGGTGCGGTGAAGAATGCGCTCCGGGGTATCCGTGAAGAGGCGAAAAACATGAAAATATTGGGAAATTATTAGCGAGGGTGAAAGAGTTTGGGATGTTACAATTATTTGAGAAAGATAAGGGATGGCGAAGAGATGAGAAAGATGACAAAGAGAGAACAGCTTGTCCTGTACAGGTCTGTGGAGAAAGATAAACTTTTGGCAAAGATGGAGAGTGTGATGCTCCAATATGACGAGTACGATGGAGAGGGTGACTGGATATACTGGGAAACGAATACTGCCCTCGGGGATTACTGTTCCAGCATCTATGAGCTGATTGAGCGCACGGCGGGCTATGGATTCTATGGGAATCTGTGGCATGCTTACCTGACCCATTTGCTGGTAAACGATGAGAATGTATTCAGTAAAGCATGTGAAATCAGGGGCGCAGTGGAAGGCAGCGTGAATGGGCTGGCTGAGCATGATTTTGCACTGTTTAAAGAATGGTATGACTATGATTTTGCAGCGTTGGAGGATGCGCTGGGGGTTCAGCTTTACCAGGTGATTTCGAATTACCAGAATGTCAATGAAGAGAGCAGGATATTCAACCACCGCATTCGCGACCGTATCTGTGAGCTGAGCCGGAAGCTGGAGGCGGCTTCGGATATCCGGGAATTTAAAGGGCATATTGAGTCTTTTTATAAGGATTTCGGCGTAGGAAAACTGGGGCTGCACAAAGCATTCCGTGTCGCTCATGCAGAAAAAGGCGCTGAGATTGTGCCGATTACCAATATCGCCCATGTCCATCTGGACGATTTGGTGGGATACGAGATTGCCAAAGAAAAGCTGATTGCCAATACTGAGGCTTTTGTGCAGGGAAGGCGGGCGAATAACTGCCTGCTGTTTGGGGATGCCGGTACGGGGAAATCTTCTAGTATAAAAGGCATCCTGAACCAATACTATGAACAGGGGCTTCGTATTATTGAGGTATACAAGCATCAATTCAGGGATTTGAACGATGTGATTTCCCAGATTAAGAACAGGAATTACCGCTTTATTATCTATATGGATGATTTGTCCTTTGAGGAATTTGAAACAGAATATAAATATCTGAAAGCAGTGATTGAGGGCGGATTGGAGAAAAAGCCGGAAAATATTCTGATTTATGCCACATCGAATAGGCGGCATCTGATTAAGGAGGAGTTTTCCGATAAAGAAGGCCGGCGTGATTTGCTGCATGCGTCTGACACAGTACAGGAAAAGCTGTCCCTGGCGTCCAGGTTTGGAGTTCAGATTTTCTTCTGTGCGCCGGATAAAAAAGAATACCAGAATATCGTTAAGGTACTGGCCGAAAGACATGGGGTATCTATGGCGGAAGACGAACTTCTGCTGGAAGCGAACCGCTGGGAGTTGAGCCATGGAGGGCTTTCGGGGAGGTCGGCACAGCAGTTTATTGACTTTTTGCTGGGACAGCGGTAGGCGGCATGTATTTTCGGGCGAGGAAACCGGATGGGGGCGGTATGCCGGGCAGACGCAAGGTTTTGATGGCAAAAGGATAAAAAGGAAGAGGAGGGATTTCATGCAGTACAAGATATTTGCGGCGATTAACATTGGGTCGTATGAGGTGGAGATGAAAATTTTTGAGCTGTCGAAATCGAAGGGGATGCGGGAGCTTGACAGTGTACGGCAGATTTTGGAGCTGGGGAAGGAAGCCTATGCAGACGGAAAAATCAGCATGGAAAAAATAGAGAGCCTGTGTGTCCTGCTCCAATCCTTTAAGACAATTATGGAGGGATATAAAACGGATGCTTACCGTGCGTGTGCCACGAGCGCGGTGCGGGAGACACAGAGCAGGGTAATTATCCTGGATTATATTGAGAAAAAGACCGGGCTGAAAATCGAGGTGCTCAGCAATTCGGAACAGCGCTTTCTGGACTATAAATCAATCGCTTCCAGTGAAAATGAATTTAACAAGATTATCCAGAAGGGTACGGCAATTATTGACGTGGGAGGCGGAAGCGTCCAGTTTTCGCTGTTTGATAAAGACAGGCTGATAAGTACCCAGAATATCCGTATCGGGAATCTGAGACTGCGGGAACGGGTTGAATCATTCGGAAGGAATGTCACCCACATGGAGCGGGTAATTGATGAGCTGGTAAACAGTGATCTGGCGAGCTTTAAGAAAATGTACTTAAAGGAGCGGGAGATTAAGAACTTGATTGTGGTGGGAGATAACCTGCGTGATGTGGCAAAGGAACCATCCATGACAAGGGAAGCCTTTATGGAGCTGTATACGCTTGTCACAGAGTATTCGCTTGATGAGGCGGCAGAGCGGCTGGATGTTCCGGCGGAGAGTGTGCACATGCTGATTCCTTCACTGGTTATCCACAAATGGATTATCGAAGAATGCGGCGTGGAAACGGTGTGGCTGCCGGGATTTCATCTGAGCGACGGTATCGCATATGAGTATGCGGCGCAGAATAAGATTATTAAGACAGGGCATGACTTCGAGGGAGACATCATTGCTGCGGCGAGAAATATGGCAAAACGGTACATGTGCAACAAGAATCATATCCGTATGCTAGAGGAGGTTTCCCTGGAGATTTTTGATAAAATGAAGAAACTTCATGGGCTGGATGCAAGGAAGCGCCTGTTGCTGCAGATTGCGGCAATCCTTCATGGCTGTGGGAAATATATCAGCCTTGCCAGTGTGGCAGAGTGTTCTTACAATATCATTATGGCGACGGAAATTATCGGGCTGTCCCACTCGGAAAGGGAAATCATCGCAAATATCGTACGGTATAATACGCTGGAATTTGAAGATTTTGAGCAGATGTGCGGCGTGGGGGGCATAACAAAGGAAGAGTATTTGACAATTGCCAAGCTGACGGCTATCCTGCGGGTGGCGAATGCACTGGACCGAAGCCATCGGCAGAAGCTTAAAAATATCAGGATTGCGCTGGGGGAGGAAGAGCTGGTTATCCGTGTGGAGACTTCGGAGGACATTTCCCTGGAACAAGGGCTGTTTCCTGAGAAGGCAGACTTTTTCCAGGAAGTGTTCAGTATACGTCCGGTGATTAAAAAGAAAAAAACAGGATAAGGAGGCAGGGGATTATGTTAGAGAAGGCAGATTTTTTGAAATCTGAACATTACAGGAACAGGGAGCTGAGCTGGCTGAGCTTTAATGAACGCGTGCTGAATGAGGCCAGGGACAAATCAATCCCGCTTTTTGAGAGGTTGAAATTTTTAAGTATCACTGCCTCTAATCTGGATGAATTTTTCATGATTCGTGTGGCGTCTTTAAGGGATATGGTTCATGCTAAATATACGAAGAAAGACATCGCGGGGCTGACGGCGGCAGAGCAGCTGGAAGTTATATTGAAAGCGACCCATGAGCTGGTAAATCTCCAGTATTCTACTTATAACCGCTCGCTGATTCCCGCATTGAAGCAGCAGGGGATGAAAGTGGTTACGGAGCACGAGAAGCTTTCGAAAGAGCAGAAAGCTTTTGTGGACAGGTATTTTGAGGAAAATGTCTATCCGGTGCTGACGCCCATGGCAGTGGATTCTTCCCGGCCGTTTCCACTTATCCGAAATAAGTCGCTGAACATCGGGGCGCTGATTTCGGAAAAAGGAGAAGGGGCAGAATATGATTTTGCCACGGTACAGGTGCCGGGTGGACTGCCGCGCATCGTGGAGCTGCCCCAGGGCAAGGAGGGGGAGCGCCGCGCAATCCTCCTGGAAGAAATTATTGAGCGGAATATCGGGAAGCTTTTCCTGAACTATGACGTTATCTGTGCACACCCGTACCGCATCATGCGGAATGCAGATTTGACGATTGATGAGGATGAAGCGGCTGACTTGCTGAAAGAAATCCAGAAGCAGCTGAAGAAACGCCAGTGGGGAGAGGTCATCCGTCTGGAAGTGGAAGAAGGGATGGATGCGCGTCTTTTAAAAATACTGAAA
The DNA here is from genome assembly GCA_041223665.1 of Lachnospiraceae bacterium 46-15. Taxonomy (GTDB): domain Bacteria; phylum Bacillota; class Clostridia; order Lachnospirales; family Lachnospiraceae; genus Hominisplanchenecus_A. Next base: position 10,811 of record JBCLQO010000002.1, on the reverse strand, counting down.
AAGGAATTTGTCATCAAAGACCCGGATATTTTCTATATTAACGGGCCGTTGGATTTGACATTTCTGATGAAAATGTACGGGCTGGAGGGATTTGATGAATACAAGACTCCACAGTATCAGCCGCAGCCAGTGCCTGCGATGATGACGGATGAGGACATTTTCACCCAAATCCGTAATGGAGATATTCTGCTGCACCATCCGTATATGACCTTTGACCCAGTAGTGAATTTTGTGAAGCAGGCAGCGAAGGACCCGGATGTGCTGGCAATTAAGCAGACGCTTTACCGCGTTAGTGGAAATTCGCCAATCATTAAGGCGCTGGCACAGGCAGCTGAGAATGGCAAACAGGTATCGGTGCTTGTGGAGCTGAAAGCAAGGTTTGACGAAGAAAATAATATCATATGGGCAAAAATGCTGGAGAAAGCAGGCTGCCATGTGATTTACGGACTGAAAGGGTTAAAGACGCACAGTAAGATTACTCTGGTTGTCAGGAGAGAAGAGGATGGTATCCGTCGTTATGTCCACCTGGGAACTGGAAATTATAACGATTCTACAGCGAAGCTTTACACAGACTGCGGGCTGCTGACATGTGCGGAGCCGATTGGGGAGGACGCCACGGCGGTATTTAACATGTTATCAGGCTATTCTGAGCCAAAGAGCTGGAACAAGCTGATTGTGGCGCCTATCTGGCTGCGGAAGCGTTTCCGGAAACTGATTGAGAGAGAAACCCGGAATGCCCAGGAGGGAAAAGAGGCGCATATCATTGCGAAAATGAATTCTCTGTGTGATAAAGAGATTATCGCGGCGCTCTATGAGGCGGGGGCGGCAGGGGTGAAGATAGAACTGATTATACGGGGTATCTGCTGTCTGAAAACAGGCATCCCCGGAATCAGTGAAAATATTTCCGTGCGCTCCATCGTGGGGAATTTCCTGGAACATGCCCGTATTTTCTATTTCCTGAACGACGGGCAGGAGGAGATTTATATGGGAAGTGCAGACTGGATGCCCAGGAATCTGGATAAGCGGGTGGAAATCCTCTTTCCAGTAGAGTGCGAAAAGCTGAAAAAAGAGGCGCGCCATATCCTGGATGTGCAGCTGGCGGACAATGTGAAAGCTTCCGTTCTCCAGCAGGATGGCAGGTATGAGAAAATCGATAAGCGTGGGAAAGCGCTGGTATCTGCACAGGATTTCTTCTGCCAGGAGGCTGTGGAGCGCGCTAAGAAGCCTGAGCCGCACGAGGCAGAGCGGGTGTTTATCCCGGCAGAGCCAATAGAATAGGCAGGTTTTGATAAAGGAGATTTAAAATGCAGCATTCAGGCTATGAGTTTATGCTAACCAGGGGGGGAAGTACAGCAATTATGAAAGGGTGTACTGCTGTAGAGTGGGGGATGCGGATCATGTGCCGGAGTTGAGGTGAGAAAAGACAGCCTCTGAATCGTTTATGTTCAGAGGCTGAGAAAATTATTTTTTGTCAGCATAAAGATATTGGTAAATTTCTTTTTCGTCCATATCCGGATAAGACAGAGCTGTATCATAAATATCACGGATGGAATCGGGCTCTGCTTCAAGTTCAAGGGCAATGAGTTCAAAGGGGCGATTCTTCTTGATTTTTCTCTGGATTAAAGAGATTAGATTCAAAGTTTTTTCTTCAGCGCGGACTTCTATCTAGTTCGTTTCTTTTTTGATTATCAGAACATCGATTTCTTTTGGTTTTGTGCCTAATGGATGCTTATTTTCAAAGATGATCCAGTCGGATTCAGTCTCCGGCTCAATCTGCAGTCCTGCGTAAAAGGCAGGATGCCATTGTAGCCGTTCCTTTGAAGCATGAATTTTCTGAAAGTGGCAAATGATAAAATGAGTCTGCCTGTTTAGAAATGTTTTTGGATATCTGGAAATAACCAGACATAGAACTTCAGGAAATATGCTTTTTTAAAGTATAATATACTGTAAGATGAGTTGTAAGGAGAAAAAACATATAAAAAATAAGAGACATTTTATATATAGTCCGCACGATGAGAAATAGAAAAAGGAAGCAGCCATAAATGGGGTGAACAGTAACCAGCAATGCAGGTATTCTTCCGCTTTATAAAAACTTCACTTGTGCCGCTGGTGCTTCTGGGATATAATGGGACGGAGTAAGGGGATATCCCTCTACTTATAAGCTTGGCCCGCAAGAGGGCAAAAGGAGTATTGATATGTCGGATGATAAGAAAATAGATGATGAAATCATAGAAGAAGTGACAAGTATGGAAGAGGATGGAGAGCAGGATGAGTTTGAGGATGTCTGTTTTATGTGCCGCCGCCCGGAGAGCAGGGCCGGTGGAATGATACGCATTGCAGAAAATATCCATATTTGTGCGGAATGTATGCAGAAAGCCTTTGATTCTATGGGCGGAGGTCAGTCGCCGTATGCGAATATTGACTGGTCAAAGATTCCGAATATGCCGAATATCGGTATGATAAATTTGGGGGATTTGGCAAACCAGGTTCCCCAAAAGCAAAAGGTTAAGAAGAAAAAGAAGAAGGAAGAAGAGGAGCCGAAGAAGGTTCTGGATATCAAAGCGATTCCGGCGCCCCACAGGATTAAAGAAAGCCTGGATGATTATGTAATCGGACAGGAACACGCTAAGAAAGTAATTTCTGTGGCAGTGTACAATCATTATAAGAGGGTTGCGACGGATACGGTGGACAGTATCGAGATTGAGAAGTCTAATATGCTGATGATAGGGCCTACCGGAAGCGGAAAAACCTATCTGGTAAAGACGCTGGCGCGGCTTTTGGATGTACCTCTGGCTATCGCGGATGCTACGTCCCTGACAGAAGCCGGATATATTGGCGATGATATTGAGAGCGTGGTGTCGAAACTGCTGGCGGCTGCGGGGAATGATGTAGAGAAAGCGGAGCAGGGGATTATTTTTATTGATGAGATTGATAAGCTTGCAAAGAAAAGAAATACGAACCAGCGGGATGTAAGCGGGGAATCTGTGCAGCAGGGAATGCTGAAGCTTTTGGAGGGAAGTGAAGTGGAAGTGCCAGTGGGGGCGGCCAGCAAGAATGCTATGGTGCCTATGGTCACTGTGAATACAAAAAATATACTATTTATTTGTGGCGGCGCATTTCCCGGACTGGAAGATATTGTAAAGGAAAGGCTGAATAAGCAGGCGTCAGTAGGTTTTAAGGCAGATTTGAAGGATAAATATGACGATGACCCTGCGCTTCTGGAGAAGGTGTCTGTAGAGGATATCCGAAAGTTCGGAATGATTCCAGAGTTTATTGGGAGATTGCCGATTATTTTCACGCTTCAGGAGCTGACGGAGGAGATGCTGGTGAAAATTCTGAGGGAGCCAAGGAATGCCATTTTGAAGCAGTACCAGAAGCTGCTGGAGCTGGATGAGGTGAAGCTGAGCTTTGAAGATGACGCGTTAAAGGAAATTGCCAGGAAAGCACGGGAAAAGGATACAGGCGCCAGGGCGCTGCGGGCGATTATTGAAGAGTTTATGCTGGATATTATGTATGAGATTCCGAAGGATGACAGTATTGGGAGCGTCACGATTACAAAGGAGTATATAGAAGGAAAAGGCGCGCCCCGGATTCAGATGCGGGGGGTACCGGCACTGGAGGGATAAGATGATTTACCTTTTCATCATGGGAGGAATTTTTGCGGCTGATTGCTTTTTGAAATGCTGGGTGGAGAAGAAACCGGATGATTACAGACAGGAAATCTGGGGCGGACGCGTTCTGCTTCAGAAATCCCATAACCGGGGAGCTATGCTGAACTTTATGGAAGGAAAACGGCAGTTTGTGGCTGGAATTTCCGCCGGGATTACAGCCGGAACAGCCGCCGTATTTGCCGCTCTGCTGAGGAGAAAAGGAGAGCATGTGCACAAGGCTGCCCTGGCATTTGTGCTTGGCGGAGCGCTGAGTAATGTATTCGACAGGATAAAGCGTCATTATGTGGTGGACTATTTCAGTTTTTGCGCGAAATATGAAAGATTACGAAGAATCGTGTTCAATCTTGGGGACATCTTCATTTTCTTGGGGGCGTTTCTTGTATTTTCCAGGCGTATTTTGAAAAATCTCTGAATACATAAGTTGACAGCTCTTGTCAAAAATGGTAAGCTGAACTGTAACATATCGGAGAATCGTGAAATTCCGAGAGTGTGGAAGCAGAAAGCGGAGGTTTGATAGGAGAAAGTTTATGGATCAGATGCAGGAAGAACAATTTACTAAAACGCTGCTGGCCTTGATTGACAAGGCGAAACAGAAGAAGAATATATTGGAGTACAGTGAGATTAATGATGCCTTTGCCAGTATGGAACTGGACGAGGAGAAAATGGATCTCATTCTGGAGTTTCTGGAAAAGCACAATATAGATATCATGCAGAACAGCGTGAAGGAGAATGGCGGGGAAGATCTGCTCATTGATAACGATGATGACGTTCTTCTCGTAGAGGAAGAAGAAGTAGAGCTGATTGATGATGTTGATGTGCTGGAGGGGGTTAGTACCGAAGACCCCGTGCGTATGTATTTAAAGGAAATAGGAAATGTGCCGCTGCTTACCACAGAACAGGAAGTGGATTTGGCAAAGCGGGTGGAAGAGGGCAGTGAAGAGGCGAAGAAAGCCCTGACAGAAGCAAATCTGCGTCTTGTAGTCAGTATCGCGAAAAAATATGTAGGGCGCGGTATGCCGTTCCTGGATTTGATTCAGGAGGGAAACATGGGGCTGATGAAAGCAGTTGATAAGTTCGACTATACAAAAGGATACAAATTTAGTACCTATGCGACCTGGTGGATTCGTCAGGCGATTACGAGGGGAATTGCGGACACAGGGAGAACCATCCGCGTCCCGGTACATATGGTAGAAACCATTAATAAAACCCTGCGTATGACGAGGACGCTTTTGCAGGAGCTGGGGAGGGAACCGACCCCGGAAGAAGTGGCGGCGAGACTGAATGTTCCAGTATCGCGTGTACGCGAAGTGCTAAAGATTTCACGCGACCCGGTATCCCTGGATACTCCGATTGGAGAGGAAGATGACAGCCATCTTGGGGATTTTATTGAGGACGATTCTGCGCTTTCACCAGCAGATTCCGCAGCATTTTCTATGTTGAAGGAGGAGTTGGGCAATGCCCTGGAGTCTCTTACCGACAGGGAACGTCAGGTGGTGCGGCTGCGTTTCGGGCTGGAGGATGGGCGTGCGCGCACACTGGAAGAAGTGGGGAAAGAGTTTAACGTGACAAGAGAGCGAATCCGTCAAATAGAGGCGAAAGCGCTGAGAAAACTGAGGCATCCTTCGAGGAGTAAGAGATTGAAGGATTTTTTGGTGTAAAAAAAATATCCCGCGGAGAAAATGGTTTCTCTGCGGGATATTTTACTTTCGTATCATACATCTGGCCTATAGGGAGTATATTAAAATCCCTGTAATGATAATAAGGTTTCCGGCAAGCTTTCTCTTTGTGATTTTCTCGCCCAGCAGGAAGCGGGAGAGAAGCAGTACAAATACGTAAGTGAAGGTGTCGATGATGGAGCCGTATTTGTATGGTACCTGGGTATAGGCGTATGTGTTTAGGAGCAGCACTCCGAAAAAGATGAAATAGGCTGTGATGACACGCCAGTTCAGATATTCGTAAATTCCGCTTTTATATTCCATGTTTGCGCTTTGCTTTAGCAAAATTTGTGAGGATGCGGAAAAGAAGGTTCCTACAAACATCAATAGCATAAATATTCTACTCATTCTTCTGTACCACCAATACTCCGATTAAAACTACAAGCATTCCAAGAAGATTGTTCCAAGACAAGGATTCTTTAAAAATCAGCACGGCCCAGAGCTGCGCCCAGATCAGGTACACGCTTCGGTGGGCGTATGCAGTGGAAAGCTCGAATTTCTTTATGATTTTTTGCCAGGCAAGGGCATAAACCCCACAGTTTGCTATCATCAGAAATAGGAAAAGATAAAGCATCCAGTCGGAAAGCCCATACTTGCCGTATTGTATGGAGGCAAGCTTGGAAAAGATGCCTGTCAGTGAAAATAGCAGGATGTTCAGATGAAGCTGAATATAATTTTTCATTCGTTCCATAAGGTTTCGAGGTCAACTCCGTTCACTTTTATTGTCTGCCGTACACGTAACATCATTTCGTCAAGTTCCCGTTCATCTGCCGTTTCCAGGATAACCTGTCCGATACGGCTTGTTCCGTTCTGTACCTTTTCAACATGCGCCCCCACGGGATAATCGAGAGAGATGTCGATGCAGCGGCGGCGAAGCTCATTAAGCCGGGATTCATCGATATCTGTCAGGATGCCGTCACAGCCGGAAAACAGAAGTTTTGCCATGCAGGGACGGTGGGATTTCACGGTGAAGTCAGGTGTTTCACCAAGCGCCTGGCGAATCATCTGCTTATAATAGTCAAAGCCGCAGTAAGTGGAAATCAATTCCGGGATGCAGGTTGCGCCTGCTCTGGCACCAATCTCCAGAATATAGGCATGTCCGTCCCTTACCAGGATATCGGCATTTACCGCGCAGTTGTCCATGCCCACGGCGCCAATGGCCTGTTCTATCTGGAACAGGATTTCGCGCTCTAGTTCTGGGGTGCAGCGGTAAGGAAAACTGTGTCCTTCGGGAAGTGTGATACCGCCTGCTGTGCAGGTAAATTTTTCATGGGGAAGCAGAAAACGGATTTTTCCGTCTGAAATAAAGCCGTCTACGCCAATTTCCTCCGCTTCTATAAAATGTTCTACCAGCACATAGTCTTTTTTGGTAACGTTTTTGGCTGCCCGCCAAGCTGCGGGCAGCTCTTCTTCGGAATTTACCCGGGTAATTCCCCGGCTTCCGGAGCTGTCTACCGCTTTTATAATAACAGGCGGAGAAAGCTTTCGGAAAATATCCCGGGCTTCTTCCAGGGAATTCGCCGGAAAAGCTTCAGGAGTGGAAATATGGCTGTCCAGAAAGACATGTTTCATCAGAGCTTTGTCCGTGACTGTCTGGGCACAGGCTAAAGGAACCCCCGGGAGTCCCAGTTCTTCGCAGATGCTTCCCAGGGAGATAATTGCCACATCAGTGCCGGAAGTACACACGCCTGAAATATGTGCTTCTTTGGATAATGCAGCCAGACTCCGTGCATCTGTTGTGTCCACTTCCCATACTTCATCTGCAAGGGCAAGCCCAGGATAATTTCCAGCATAGCTGGCGGCAATTGTGTATAGCCCCAATTCTTTTGCTTTTTTTATCAGGGGCACCTGGTAGATGCCGGCGCCAAGAACCAACAGTTTACGCATCTGTGCTCTCCTTCTCCTTATCTGTGATGTTTACTGTCTCTCTTATGATGTACTGGGGAGTATTGTTAATGCAAAGCATGATTTTTCCCAGATATTCTCCGATGATTCCCAGCACCAGCAGGACAAAGCCGAAGAACAGGAACATGGCGCACATAATCGAAGCCCATCCCATTTGGGAGCTGGGGGCGATAAGCTGGCGGATTAGGATTGCCACGAATCCCACGAAGCCCCCGAAAGCAAAAAGGGAGCCGAGCAGAGAAGAAATTCTGAGCGGAACTACAGAGAAATTCCAGTATGCCATCCAGAGCCGCACCAGCTTACGGAACGTATAATTAGAAGAACCCTGTTCTCTCTGGTGATGCTCAATTGTCACATCGGCAATATTGCTGGTAACCCGGTAGAAAATAGCGTCTATGTAAGGGTTGTAGTTGGTATACTTAACAACTTCATCCCGTACCAGACGTGTAATCACCCAATAATTGCTGGATACGATGTCCTTGGGGCGTCCCAGCAGGATACGGGAGGTCACTTTGTTGAATTTGCTGGAAAGATTTTTCAGGAAGGAATTTTTGCGTTTGGCGTAATTGCCGTAGACAAGGTCATACCCCTCCTGGATTTTGTCCAGCAGCTTGTACATCTGGGAAGGATGCGTCTGGAGATCATCATCCATTCCCACAATAAAATCGCCGTATGCATAGTTCAGCGCTGCCATCAGCGCATTGTGCTGTCCGAAATTTCGCGCCAGATTGATGCCCCGGACGCAGGGATACTGTTCGGAAAGCTCTTTAATCTTTGCGAAAGTGCCGTCCTTTGAGTAATCATTCACCAGGATAAATTCATAAGTGTACTGTGGCATTTTCTGAAATTCTGCTATGGTCAGTTCCACCACCTTACCGATGGAATCTTGAGAATTGTAGCAGGGGATAACAACAGATACTAACATGATAAGCTCCTCGTATTCAATAATGAAAAAAGTATAGCATAATTTTGGGGGAGGGACAACTGTTAAAAAGATTGAGATATGATATGGAAAATGTTATAATTTGTATAATATCTGGAAAGGGGCGTAGAGATAATGAAATGGAAAGTAAAAATGCTGGTTTTTGTGCTGCTGGCAGTGTTGGTGCTCCAGATGCCGATGATTTCCCAGGCGGCGAAAAAAGTCAGAAAATCAAGTGCCACGGTTAAAATGGAGAGGCTTGAGAAGAAGGTGGAAAAGTACATAAAGAGCAGCTGCCCAATTTCAGCGAATGGGCAGAAAGCTTCTACCGCATGGTCTGTGTATGTGAAGGATTTAAAGACGAAGAAAAGCTTTACCATTAATAAGAAATCGTTTTTCTCTGCCAGTACGATTAAGCTCTATGCCATGGCAGCGGCATATGATAAGGCAAAAAAGGGAAAGCTTACGATGAACGCCTATATAGAATCCCTGATTAACAGCATGATTACGGTCAGCAGCAACGACGCGTTTAATACCCTGTTTTATAAATATCTGGGGAAAGGGACGGTTAATAAATTCTGCAAGGCGAACGGATATAAAAAGACACAGCAGTACCGGCCTTGCGGCGTGGGGGACGAGAGCGGTCCAAAAGGAAATAAAACCAGCGCGGCAGACTGCGGGATGCTTTTAGAAAAGATATATCGTGGGAAGCTGGTGTCCAGGGCTGCTTCACAGAAAATGCTGAATTATCTGAAACGGCAGAGAATACGAACCAAGATTCCCCGGGGTGTTCCATACGGAATCCAGGTGGCGAATAAGACAGGAGAAGATGGGACAATCCAAAATGATGCAGCAATCGTATATGGGAAAAAGACAACATATATCATATGTGTATTTAGCAACACCAATCATCCAGACAAGGCGTACAATTGTATAGCAGAGATTTCACGTATAGTTTATGACGCTTTGAACTAGTACAGCGTATCGAAAACCCTTTTGAAAATGTTTGGAACAGTTACCAGCCGGAAGCGGCAGAACCTCACAGTTACCTGTGAGGTATTTTTTTGGAAAAAACGGAAATACTACACAAAAAGTATCACAATAAGAAAGGTGCGGAGAAAATGAGCCAGATGACAGGACAGCAAAGCATACAGTTTGAACGGGCGCCGCATATCATCAGTGCGGCTTCTGTGGTAGGGAAGAAAGAAGGGGAAGGCCCCCTGGGGCACAAGTTTGATTTGATATGTGAGGACGCTATGTTTGGGGAGGATTCGTGGGAAAAAGCAGAGAGTACACTGCAGAAAGAAGCGCTGCAGACGGCGCTCGGAAAGGCGAAACTACTGCCCTCTGAAATACGGTATTTGTTCGGAGGGGATTTGCTGGGGCAGCTTATTGCCACTTCTTTTGGAGTGATGGATACGGATATTCCCATGTTCGGTCTGTATGGGGCGTGTTCTACCTGCGGGGAATCCTTGGCGCTTGGGGCTATGGCGGTGAATGCCGGATATGCAGACCATGTGGCGGCAGTCACCTCCAGCCATTTTGCCAGCGCGGAGAAACAGTTCCGCTTTCCTCTGGACTACGGAAACCAGCGCCCCCTGGCGGCAACGTGGACAGTCACAGGCAGCGGGGCGTTCGTTTTGGCAGCAAAGGGCGGACATGTCCGGATTACAGGGGTCACTCCGGGAAAAGTGATAGACTATGGGGTGAAAGATTCTATGAACATGGGAGCATGTATGGCTCCGGCGGCCTGTGACACGATTTACCAGAATCTGATGGATTTCAACCGCCAGCCGGACGCTTATGACAAAATTATTACTGGGGATCTGGGCTATGTGGGGCAGCGGATACTCATAGATTTGCTGAAAGAAAAAGGATTCGATATCAGTGGCGTCCATATGGATTGCGGCATTGAAATCTTTGACAAAGAAACCCAGGATACCCATGCCGGAGGAAGCGGCTGCGGATGTTCCGCGGTAACGCTGGCATCCATGATATTGCCCAAAATAGAAAAGGGAAGCTGGAAACGGGTGCTTTTTGTCCCAACAGGCGCACTGCTGTCCACGGTCAGCTTTAATGAGGGGCAGAGCGTGCCGGGAATTGCCCATGGGGTAGTGATAGAACATTGCTAGGAGGAAAAAGATGGATTATATTTATGCGTTTCTTGTGGGAGGTGCAATCTGTGCACTCGTGCAGATTTTGATGGAAAAGACAAAGCTGATGCCGGGAAGAATCATGGTTATCCTCGTGTGCGGCGGCTCGGTTCTGGGAGCGCTGGGATTGTATGAACCCTTCAAAGAGTTTGCCGGGGCCGGAGCCAGCGTGCCGCTGCTTGGCTTTGGGAACGTGCTCTGGCAGGGAGTAAAAGAAGCCATTGATAAAGACGGTTTCATGGGAATCTATATGGGTGGGTTCACTGCCAGCGCAGTAGGAATATCCGCGGCGCTAGTGTTCAGTTATCTGGCGAGCCTCGTGTTCCAGCCAAAGATGAAAGAGTAAAGCTGGGGTGCAAATTGCGGTTTGTCGGGGAGTCTGTCTCTTACCCCGGATAGTTATGGAACCGACAACTCTATGCTTACGCCGGACGCCGGGGCACCT
>JBCLQO010000001.1:0-275653 GCA_041223665.1 Lachnospiraceae bacterium 46-15 | reverse complement strand
AATCCACAGTATCTCCAACAGTATAGCATACAGTCCTTGGAGAGGGACTATAAACACTACTACTTTATAATACGAGGAGAATAAACTATGAGTATTAGGATTGGAATTTTAGGTTACGGAAATCTTGGGCGCGGCGTGGAATGTGCCGTCCGGCAGAATCCGGACATGGAGCTGGCGGCAGTGTTTACCCGGAGAAATCCGGAGGATGTACATATATTGACAGAGACGGCTTCTGTGTGCCGGATTTCGGAAGCGGCAGACTGGAAGGACAAGATTGACGTGATGATTCTCTGCGGCGGCAGCGCTACGGATTTGCCGGAGCAGTCGCCGGAGTTTGCGAAGCTGTTCAATATTGTAGACAGTTTTGATACCCATGCCAGAATCCCGGAGCATTTTGCGAATGTGGATGCTGCGGCGAAAGAAGGGGGGAATGTGGGGATTATTTCTGTGGGCTGGGACCCTGGAATGTTCTCACTGAACAGGATGTATGCGAATGCAATCCTTCCAGAAGGAAAGGACTATACGTTCTGGGGCAAGGGTGTAAGCCAGGGACATTCAGATGCTATCCGGCGTATTAACGGCGTAAAGGATGGGAAGCAGTACACAATTCCGGTGGATGCGGCGTTGGAGGCTGTGAGAAATGGGGAGAATCCTGAGCTTACAACCAGGGAAAAGCATACAAGAGAATGTTTTGTTGTGCTGGAGGAAGGCGCGGATGCGGCGAAGGTAGAAGAGGAAATCAAGACGATGCCGAACTATTTTGCCGACTATGATACGACCGTGCATTTTATCAGCGAGCAGGAATTAAAGGAAAGACACAGCGGAATCCCGCATGGGGGATTTGTGCTGCGCAGCGGTGTGACCGGCTGGGAGAAGGAGCACAGCCATTTGATTGAGTACAGCCTGAAACTGGATTCTAACCCGGAGTTTACATCTTCCGTAATCGCGGCATACGCGAGGGCAGCTTACCGTCTGGCAAGTGAGGGACAGGTTGGATGCAGGACAGTCTTTGATATCGCTCCGGCTTATCTGAGTGCAAAGAGCGGAGAGGAATTGAGGGCGTCCATGCTCTAATGGAGGAAACAAATGAGACGACAAGTAAGCCTGGACGAGATATCTGATGGAAAACTGTATGATTTGAATGACTGTGTAAAAGCAGACTGCCATGATTGCCAGGGGTGTTCTTCCTGTTGCCGGGGAATGGGAAATTCCATTCTTTTAGATCCACTGGATGTACACCGCCTGCGTATGCATTTGGGGAAAAGCTTTGATGAGCTTTTAGAGGAATCTCTGGAACTCCAAATAGTGGACGGAGCGATTCTGCCGAATCTGAGGATGGCAGGAAGCCAGGAGGCATGTGTGTTTCTGAATGAAGAGGGGCGGTGCGGCATTCATGCGGCCCGCCCGGGAATTTGCCGTTTGTTTCCGCTGGGGCGGTATTATGAAGGGCATAAGTTCCGGTATTTCCTGCAGATTCATGAGTGCAGGAAAACGAACCGGAGCAAGGTGAAAGTAAAGAAGTGGATAGATACGCCGAATCCGAAACAATATGAGAAGTTCGTGACAGACTGGCACTATTTTCTGGAAGATGCAGAGAGAGTGGTGGCAGAGAGCCAGGATACAGAAAGTCCCAGGAATTTAAATCTATACATCCTGCAGAATTTCTACCGGAAGCCTTTTGACGGGGAAAGGGATTTCTACGGGCAGTTTGATATACGGCTGAGAGAGGCGAGGTGCCTGATGGATGGATAATAAGAGAGAGACGGTTGAAAAGATTCTCGCTGCTTATCCTGTGTTTCAATACGGTTTTCTGGATGTGGGCGAAATTGAGTTTAAGGAAGAGGTGCGCCATATCTGCCGTCAGGAGTGCGAGAGGTACAATACGTCCTGGTCATGCCCTCCGGCAGTGGGGACGGTGGAAGAGTGCCGCAAAAGATGTGAAGCATACAGGCAGGTTTTGATATTTACGACATTGGCAGAAGTTGTGGATGCGGCAGATATGGCGGAGACTCTGGGGACCAGGAAGGAGCATGAGGAAATTGTCCATGCGGTCTGCAGGGATTTGCGGGAAGCGGGGCTTGAGGTCCTGGCGCTTTCTTCGGATTCCTGTGCGGCTTGTGAAACATGCGCCTGGCCGGATGCTTCCTGCAGACATGCAGAGAGGATGCTTCCGTGCATCGAGAGTTACGGAATCCTGGTGACTTCGGCGGCGGAAAAGCTTTCTATGGATTTTTTCTATGACGGAAGGACAATCGTGTGGTATGGATTTCTTTTTATCAGGAAGGGAGAATGAATATGTATCCGCTCCGCTTCATATATTGTGTAATAAAAAGCGATGATAGTGTATGAGTTCGAAATCAAAATCCCTTTACCATAAAATATCCGCTGCCGCGCAGATACCGAAAGATTTGTCCGATGGGGCAGTTCTTGTGACTGCGACAGGGCAGGAGGAGCTGTGCATTGAGAATTACCGTGGAATTATTGAGTATACAGATTCACGGCTGATGCTCCAGACGAAAAACTGTAGATTGGAAGTGCTGGGGAAGAATTTATTTATCTCTTATTACACTGGGGAGGAAATGAAGGTGACGGGGCATATCGAGCAGATAAACTATCTGTAAGCGGAGGTGTCTGTTTGGTACAACAATTATTACAGTACGCGAAAGGGTATGTGCGCATACGGGTGACAGGCAGCTCTTATGAGCGCTTTCTGAATATGTGTGCGAAGCATCAGATTGAGCTGTGGGATCTCCTGGAGGCGCACAACGCTTATGAGATGAACCTGTCCATCCGTGGGTTTAAGACTCTGAGGCCCTTGGTGAAAAAGAGCGGTACAAAAGTCCGTATCATCCAAAGATATGGACTTCCCTTTTTTTTGCACAGACATCGGGCACGGAAAGCACTTCCCTGCGGAGTGCTGTTTGGCGTCCTGCTGATGATGTTTTTGTCGGGTTTTATCTGGGATATTCATATCGAGGGGAATCAGGCCAGAACAGACGATGTAATCTTTGATTTTCTCACAGAGCAGAAAATTACGCATGGGATGTGGAAATCCAAGATAGACTGCAAAGCATTGGCGGCGGATATCCGGAAAGCGTTTGACGACATTATCTGGGTGTCTGTGAAAATACAGGGAACCAGGCTGTTGATTGATGTAAAGGAAAATACAGATTTAGCGCTTGAAGAAGAGGTGGATTACGGTCCCAGCGATTTGATTTCTGATGTGGACGGCGTCGTGCAGGAGATTATTACCCGTTCAGGAACGCCGCTGGTGAAAGCTGGCGATGCCGTAAAAAAGGGGCAGCCGCTGGTGCTGGGTCAGGTGGCAATCCTGGATGATGCAGGAGAGGTAGCTGATTATCAGTATATGGCGGCGGACGCGGACATTTATGTAAAAACAACATATCCTTATAGCGAGACGTTCTCTATGAAATACATAAAAAAGGAATATACGGGCAGGATGAAAAAAGGAGTGTTTCTGACGGTATTCGGAAAAAACTTTGCATTTACAGGCTGGCCAGTGTCTTATGAAGCCTCAGATGTGGTAAAGGAAGGGCATCAGCTTCGGGTTACGGAAAACTTTTATTTGCCGGTGACGGTGGGGAAGATAGCGTGCAGAGAATATGAATTAATAGAAAAAATATATTCAAAAGAAGAAGCTGTCAGAAAAGCAAAAGAATCCCTTGCTAAATTTCTTTGGAAAATGGAAGAAAAAGGGGTTCAAATATTACAAAATAATGTTAAAATAGAAGCAGGCGTAAAAAGCTGTACAGCGCGTGGGGAGATTGAGATTACCAGGCGGGCGGGGAAGCGGGTAGAACGCACGCTGGGCGTTGATGCAGAGGAAAGGATTCAGGCGAATGAGTAATATCATCGAAATAAGACTATCCGTTCCGGCGGAACATGAAAAAAATGTTTTCGGACAGTTCGATGAGCATATCAAGAAGATTGAGAAAACACTTAATGTGACTTTGATTGCCCGGGATGGTGCACTGAAGATTATTGGAAATGAAGGAGCGGTAAATAAAGCAAAAAGCGTGTTTATGCAGCTGGTAGAATTATCCAGGCGTGGAAATGTCATCCAGGCGCAGAATGTGGATTATGTCCTGTCGCTTTCTTTTGAAGACAAAGAAGCTTCAATTGTAGAGATTGATAAAGACTGTATTTGTCATACCGTCAATGGAAAGCCAATCAAGCCCAAGACTCTGGGACAGAAACAGTATGTAGATGCTATCCGTGAAAAAATGATTGTGTTTGGTATCGGACCGGCGGGGACAGGAAAAACATATCTGGCGATGGCGATGGGAATCCAGGCGTTTAAAAGCGATGAGGTGGGGCGCATCATCCTCACCAGGCCGGCGATAGAGGCTGGGGAGAAGCTGGGATTCCTGCCCGGAGATCTGCAGAGTAAGGTCGATCCGTACCTAAGGCCGCTCTATGATGCGCTTTACCAGATTATGGGTCCGGACAGCTTTATGAAGAACATGGAAAAAGGGCTGATTGAGGTGGCGCCTCTCGCCTATATGCGCGGGCGCACGCTGGACAATGCATTCATTATTCTGGATGAGGCGCAGAACACGACCCCGGCGCAGATGAAGATGTTCCTGACCAGAATTGGCTTTGGCTCAAAGGTTATCATCACGGGTGATTTAACGCAGAAGGATTTGCCGTCCGGCCAGAAATCAGGTCTGGATGTGGCAGTGCGCGTGCTGAAGAAGATTGATGAAGTGGCGTTCTGCAATCTTACCAGCAAGGATGTGGTGCGCCATCCGCTGGTGCAGAAAATCGTAAAAGCCTATGAGGAATATGAAAAGCGGACAGAGAATCAGCAGGAGTATCATCCAGGAAGGAAGAAATATGACGCTAAATTTCGAAGATGAATATGATTTGGCGCTTCCCTTTGACGCAGAGGAGCTGGCGAAACAGGTGATAGTATGCGGACTGGATTATGAGAGCTGCCCATATGAGGCAGAGGTAAGCCTGCTGCTCACCTCAGATACGGAAATCCACAGGCTGAACCAGGAGTTCCGGGGGATTGACAGACCCACAGATGTACTTTCTTTTCCGATGCAGGAATATGAAAAGCCTGCATATTTTGAACATCTGGAGGAAACGGGGGATGACTGTTTCAACCCTGATACCGGAGAATTGATGCTTGGGGATATCGTAATCTCCAAGGACAGGGTTTTGGCACAGGCGGAGGCGTATGGACATTCAGTGATTAGGGAATTTGCGTTCCTTGTGGCTCACAGCATACTTCATTTGCTGGGGTATGACCATATGGAGCCGGAGGAGGCAAAGGATATGGAAAGAAGGCAGTCTGAGATTTTAAATCAGATGAGTATACAAAGATAAGGGAGAAAAAAATGAAAAAACGAAAAGCAGCGGTATTACTTATAGTAGCAGCAGTAGCACTGGGAGGATGTAAAAAGCAGGCAGAGACAGAGACAACAGAGCCGGCGACACAGCAGCCTGTGACGGAGACAGTTGAACAGCCGAAACCTACCGTGGTAGAAGAGACAGAGAGCGAAGCGCTGTCTGGCGACAGGAGCTATCTGACAGGAGAAGTTGTAGGGGAAGAGCAGCATAACAGGCGTCCGTTTGCGGTTATGATGAACAATATCATCAATGCATGTCCCCAGGCGGGAATTGAGAAAGCAGGAGTGGTTTACGAAGCGCCAGTGGAAGGCGGTATCACGCGTCTTATGGGAATCTTTGAGGACGTGGAAGGCATGGAGAAAATCGGGGCTGTAAGAAGCTGCCGTACGTATTATCCGATGTATGCGCGTGAATTTGATGCGATTTATGTCCACTATGGACAAGCTGTCTATGCAGTAGAGCTTTTGAATTCTGAGGATGTGAATAATATCAGCGGCCTGGAGTATCAGGAAGGCGCAGGGCAGATTTACGGGTATGCAGGAGAGGACATTTTCTACCGTACCTCAGACCGTCTGGCTCCCCACAACTGCTATACCAGCGGCGAAGCGCTGGACAATGCATGTACAAAGCTGGGCTACCGCAGGCTTCATGAGGAGGATTTCCAGCAGAAGTACCAGTTTGCGGCAGACGGAGAGACTGTTACGCTGGACGGGGGCGAGGCAGCGACAATTAAACCAGGGTATCAGGTGAATTCCCCATGGTTTGAGTACAGGGATGGAAAATATTACCGTTATCAATATGGAGATGCCCAGATTGACGAGCTTACCGGGGAACAGCTTACCTATACAAACATTATTTTCCAGCTTTCACCATGGGAGAATTATGATGACCACGGCTATCTGAATATCGACACCATATCAGGCGGGGATGCTTACTATTTTACAAACGGCACATATGAAAAATGTACCTGGAGGCGGGAGAGCGGGGATGCTCCGGCAAAATATTATGACGAAAACGGTGACGAGATTGTGCTGAATCAGGGAAAAACCTGGGTTTGCATTATCCAGGATTCCTATGCGGATGATATAGTCATTGAATAATACCTGGGGAAACAGCCCGGAGTCCAATATCCGTGCAAGCACGCCTGCCTGGCTCCTTGCTTGTGGGAATGAAAGAGGTTTGTTTTGGGAAACGGAAGCAAGAATAAAGACTATTTAGTACAGGGGACGATACTGGTAATCGCATCTTTTGTGGCCCGGGTAATCGGCATGATTTACAGAATCCCGCTGACGCGCATTCTGGGGCATCAGGGAAACACATACTATTCTACAGCAAATGAGATTTACGCGATTATCCTGATGATTTCTTCGTTCAGCCTGCCTTTGGCAGTGTCAAAGCTTGTCTCGGAAAGGCTGCATAAGGGACAGAAGAAGAATGCACACAAGGTTTTTGTATGTGCGATGAAGTTCGGGCTTGTGGCCGGCGGAATCATGTCCCTGCTTACCCTGGCGCTGAGCGGGGTTATTACAAAGTTCATGAAATTTGAGATGGCTGCCTATGCCTTGCGGGTACTCTCCCCGGCAATTTTCATCTATGCCGTGGTGGGCGTCCTGCGTGGTTTTTTCCAGGGGCACGAAACGATGGTGCCCACGGCAGTCTCCCAGGTAATCGAGCAGATTGTCAATGCGATAGTGTCTGTGGGAGGCGCAGCGCTGCTGATTGGTTATGGCACGGAACTGGGGCATGAAAAGGGGAATGATTCGCTGGGGCCTGCGTTTGGGGCGGCAGGCGGTACGCTGGGCACGGTAGTGAGCGTTACGGTGGCGCTGTTGTTCCTGCTGTTTATTTATGTATCATACCAGAGGAGCTTCCGGCGGCAGATGCGGCGGGACCATACGAAAAGGCTGGAATCCGACCAGCTCATTTACCGGGCATTGATTGCGACGATCCTTCCGGTTATCCTGAGTACAGTAATCTACAATATCAGTACGATTATTGACCAGGGAATCTTCGGAGGAATCATGACCGGACAGGGATATTCCGAAAAGGAGTACAGTACGGTCTGGGGAATATTTGTGGAATTCAAAGTTTTGATGAATGTACCGTTGTCCATTGCATCGTGCCTGGCGCCTTCTGTGGTACCGAGCCTGACTGCGTCGATGACAGATGAGGACTACCGGGCGGCGGGGATTAAAGTACGTGATTCTATCCGATATACGATGGTGTTTACGATTCCCTGTGCCGTGGGTCTGGCAGCGCTGGCTTCGCCGATCATGCAGCTGGTGTACGGGGATTCCAGTGCATTGGCGGCGGGCATCATGCAGAGCGGCGCTTTGATGATTGTGCTTTATGCACTGTCTACGCTGACGACAGGAATTCTCCAGGGACTGGGTGAGATGCAGAAACCCTTAATCCATTCGGCGGTTGCCCTGGTGCTCCATATTATTGTGCTTGTACTTATGCTGAATTTCAGCGGAATGAATATATACAGCGTGGTGTATGCGAATATTTTCTTTGCCTTTGTGATTTGCATTTTGAATGCATGGGCGATTAACCGTGCCATTGGCTATCATCAGGAATTGAGGCGTACTTTCATTATACCGATTCTGGTGTCAGGGATTATGGGGCTTGCTGCCTATGGGACATACAGTTTGTTTGCTTTATTTGCCGGAGTTCTGTTTCCGACGGTGCTTGCGGTTCTGGTAGGGGCTGTTGTATATGTAGTGCTGCTTGTGAAAATGCGGGGTATCACGGAACGGGAACTGCGGGGAATGCCGAAAGGAAATTATCTCGTATACATTTTGCAGAGACTGAGGATTTTATAGGATGATAGAAGAGAATAGAAAACCAGTGACGCGTGTAGCAGTCATCCATGATATATGCGGTGTGGGGAAAGCTGCCATGACGAATATCCTTCCGGTATTATCGGTCATGGGAATTGAGGTATGCCCTTTGCCAACGATGGTATTGTCTGCCCACACAGGAGGATATGGAAAGCCGGTAATGCGTGCATTGCCGGCTTTTGTCGGGCAGAGCGCCGGACATCTCTGGAAGAACGGAATCAGGTTTGATGATATCTTTGTCGGATATCTTGGTGATATTTCTATGGTAGAGGAAGTGCGCACACTGTTAAGACAGTATCCGGAAGCATATGTACTGCTTGACCCAATCATGGCTGATCATGGCGTATATTATCAGAACTATGATGAAACCTACGGAAAGGCCATGCGGAAACTTTTAGAGTATAGTGACGTTATTACGCCGAACTATACAGAAAGCTGTTTCCTGGCAGGAGAGAGCTATGAGGAGAGATGTACCGAAGGGAAGCTTTATAGAATCTGTGAAAAACTGAGGGAACTTGGAGCCAGACAGACAGTGATTACAAGCGTGCCGATATCGGGAGCGGAAATCGGAATTGCTGTGTGCGGCGAAGAGGAGCTGCAGGTATTGAGGAGGAACCGGGCAGGGCGCGCCTATCCCGGGACAGGAGATTTGTTTGCGGCCGTCCTGAAAGGGAGTATGATACAGGGAAAGAATCTGGTGGAGTCTGTCGTGAGAGCTCATGATTTTGTGAGTCAGTGCATCAAGATGAGTGATGCTTTCGGATATCCAGTGCGGGAAGGTGTGATGCTGGAGCCGAATCTGCAGTATTTGTGACTGTGCGCTGGGATATCCTGGCAGACAGCCGTGCATTTTAGCTGCTGTAATTTTCAAGGAAGCTGTACAGTTCTTGGTCGTTTAGAAGGTACAGCCCTTTTTTGATTTTCTTCTGAATGCTTTTCGGTAGCTCTGCCAGTGAAATGCTGGTTGGCTCATAAATGGTTTTTCCGTCCGCAAGGTATACATATACACAGCCGTCTTTTTCCTTCAGGCAGTATTGATACAGCTTTTTCTCGCGTCCTGCTTCTGCCGGGGCTATGGAGAACTCTTCTGTGTTTTCCGTCTGTTGTTCCTCGGCATACATAGACTGATAGCTGCCAGCATAAAGGGCGCATAGGATTGCCGTACACAGCAGGATGCTGATGCCATAATTTCTTTTCATAATTTCCTCTTTCTGGCACGTTTTCTGCGCCATCTTAGTAGATTTGGAAGTTTACTTTCAAACGTTTCGCTTCTTGTTGTCATAGTATCGGCATTTTCAGCATATTTATCCGCTGTTGCCATAAATGGCAGCAGATCAATATCTGCAAAAATACTTAATCATCGGGCAGATGTCTTGAGACTGTGACATTTAACTGGACAGATGTGCGCAGGTGTTGTAAGATAAGACGCGTGAAAGAATGTGTGTTAGAAGGGAATAAAAGATGAATTTAAGAGAAAGACTGAAAGATAAGCAGAGGATTGTGATTAAAGTAGGCTCGTCTTCCCTGGTACATGAGGAGACAGGAGCGCTGAACCTGACGAAGCTGGAGATTTTGGTAAGGGAAATCAGCGATATCCGAAATATGGGAAAAGAGGTTATTCTGGTATCTTCGGGAGCCATTGCTGTGGGAGCAGCCGCGGCAAAACTGGAGGAGCGGCCGGGGACGACAGAAGAGAAGCAGGCGTGTGCCGCTATTGGGCAGGCTCGCCTGATGATGATTTATCAGAAACTTTTTATGGAGTACAATCAGCTTGCGGCACAGATTCTTATGACGAAAAATACGGTGCTGGACAATCTGAGCCGTCATCATGCGTTGAATACATTCCGGGAACTTTTGCACATGGGCGCGATTCCGATTGTAAATGAAAATGATACAGTAGCTACTTATGAGATTCATTTTGGAGACAATGATTCGCTGTCTGCTATTGTGGCGGCATTGGTGGATGCAGATTTGCTGATTCTTTTGTCTGATATTGACGGGCTTTATACGGATGATCCAAACCAGAATCCCCGTGCGGAATTTATTGATATTGTTACGGAACTGGATCAGCATTTGCTTGCGATGGGAAAAGAAAGCTCAGGAAGCAGTGTGGGAACCGGCGGCATGGCGTCGAAGCTCCAGGCGGCGCGGCTTGCGGGCGCTGCAGGAGTGGATATGGTGATTGCGAACGGAGAGGATTTCCATGTGATACATAAAATCATACAGGGACGGAATCATGGAACGCTTTTTGTGAGCAGGCCGGAAAAAGAATTTTATTTGATTGATTATCTAGAAGAATTGTAGGAGGAGAGGGATGAACGAAAACAAATTAAAACGGATTAATGAGCTGGCAAGAAAGTCGAAGGCTGAGGGACTGACCCAGGCAGAGCAGGAGGAACAGGCAGGGCTGCGCAGAGAGTACATTGAGGCAGTGCGGATGAATCTGAAAGCACAGCTCGATAATATTGACATTAAAGAGAAGGATGGGAGTGTCACAAACCTGGGAGAGCGGTATGGAAAAAAAGGAAATTAGGAAGCTGATTTTTGCCAGGCGCAGGCAGCTTGATTTTGGGGAGCTGGAGCGGCGCAGCGATATGATATGTGAAAGGATTATGGAGCTGGAGCAGTGGAAGGCGGCTGTATGCATCTATGCATATATGGACTGTAAGGGAGAGGTATGTATGCGCCCTATCCTAGAAGCAGCCTGGGCAGAGGGGAAACGTATTGCCGTGCCGAAGGTGTTCGGAGAGGAAATGCGCTTTTTCTATATTCAGGCATATGAAGAAACTGCTCCGGGATATTATGGTATCTCCGAACCAGTGGGCGGCGAGGAAGCCTTTTGTGAAGATGCGCTGATGATTATGCCGGGGGTGGCTTTTGATAAGGAACGGCACCGCTGTGGTTATGGCGGAGGGTTTTATGACCGCTTTCTGAGCGTACATACCGGATTGACAACAGTTGCCCCGGCATTTGATTTTCAGATTGTGGAGGAGGTGCCGAAGGATGCGTTTGACATAGCGCCGCAGACAGTTGTCACAGAAAGCAGGATTTTCCATATGATAAAATAAGTTATGAATTGATAGCATGTGGAGGGGCTGCGTTTGATAGAATTTGGGAAAACCTACACCAGCAGGGAAATCCTGGAGTATTCAAAAGAACTGGCAAAAGAGCACCCTGGGCATCTGCATTACCGCTGCGCCGGAGAGAGCCACGACGGAAGAGAAATTCCGGGGCTTCTATTGGGAGATTCAGAGAAATGCCTGCTTGTGAGCAGTGCCATTCACGGCCGGGAGAGCATAAATCCGGTCGTGGTGCTGCGGATGGCAGAGGATTATGCGCTTATCCGTGAAAATGAGTACCGTGACCCAGGACTTGAGGAATGGCAGGAGCTGCTTACGGATTACAGCATTTATTTCCTGCCTTTAATGAATCCGGATGGATATGAAATAGCGCTGAGAGGTTTTTCGGAAATTCAGAATCCTCTGTTTGGGCACGTCGCCGAGACAAAAGGGACTCCGTATACAGAATGGAAAGAGAACGGGAGGGGCGTGGATATTAACCGGAATTTTCCCTGCGCGTCTTATCAGGCAAGAGAAGGAATGCAAAAGTCTGCCAGTGAACAGGAGACGCGGGCACTCATTCACGCTTTTGGAGAATTTCCGGAATCGGTGGGCTATATAGATTTTCATTCCAGGGGTAGAATTATCTACTATTATAGAAGCGCTATGCCATACCGCTATAACCGGAGGGCAAAGCATATAGCGAAGCGTTTGCAGAAGATTTCCGGTTATGTGCTGGGGAAAAGGAAGGAAGAGCACGCATCCAGGAATGACGGGGGGAATTCCGTGAATTTCTATTCGGAAACATACCGCAGGCCAGCGTTGACTGTAGAGACAGTGGGGGACGGAGCTGAGTTTCCGCTGAATCCTGCGCTTCAGGCAGAAGCGTATCAGGAGACGCGGTGGATTCCGCTGGAGTTTTTGAAAAACCTGCTTGAATAACCAGGCGGGCTATGATAAGCTAGTTATCATAATACTGCAATCCGCAGACACTTCTCTGTGGGTTGCAGCAGATAGGTTAGTATATGCTAAAGGAGTAAAATTCAATGTTTAAAGAGACAAAGAAGCTGCTGCTGGCCAGTATTGTCGGTCTGATAGCATTATGTGTTGGGGTGTTTTTCTGGATAAGTGCTACCATGAACGGAAAGAGCGGAGAGACGATTAGTGAAATCGGCATGATTTATATGTCGGAGATGAGTAAGCAGCTTCAGGAAAAGTTTGCCGCAATTGTTGATTTGCGCATCTCGCAGATAGAAGGAATTGTCAGGCGTACGCCGCCGGACACGGTCAGATATGGGGAAGAGATGATAAGTGAGCTGAACCGGAGTGCAGATGTTAGGGAATTCAGTTACTTGGCGCTTTATGCGGAGGACGGGGAATGTGAACAGATTCATGGCGGCGAGGTAACGCCAATCAATGTAGAAGAGTTTCAGGAAATATTACATAATGATAGGAAAAAGGTAACCAGCGGATGGGCGGAGGATGGAGAGAAGCTGCTTATGCTGTGTGTGGATGCAGTGTACCCGATGAAAAATGGGAAAAACAGTATTGCAATCATGGCGGGGATACCTATGGAGTATATTGCGGATGCCATGGTGCTTGACGGCGGAGATGGCGCTATGACGTATTCCCATATTATCCGTAAAGACGGAAGTTATGTGGTTAGGAGCGGCAGCGCATTCCGGGAGGATTACTTTTCGCGTATTAAAGAAGTGTTTGGGGAGTATAATGGCAAAACGCCGGATCAGTATGCCCAGGAGCTGCAGGATGCTATGGAGAAAGGCGAAGATTATTCGGCGCTGGCTATGGTAGGAGACGTACACCGCCATTTGTACTGCTCTGCGCTTCCAAATTCCGAGTGGTACATGGTGTCTGTCATGCCTTACGGTATTTTGGATGATGCAATCAGCAGATTGAGTTCCCAGCGCCAGGGAGTTGTTTTGGGTGCATGTGGGAGTATTCTTGCGGCGCTGCTTCTGGTTTTTGCTCTGTATTACAGGCTGTCCCAGCAGCAGCTCAGGGAGCTGCAGAAGGCTAAGAGAGAGGCGGATCGTGCTAACCGGGCAAAAAGTGAGTTTTTGTCTAACATGAGCCATGATATTCGTACACCGATGAACGGAATTGTGGGAATGACGGCAATCGCGATGGCGAATATAGATGATATCTCCCGTGTAAAAGACTGTTTGAGGAAAATTACTCTGTCAAGTAAGCATTTGCTGGGTTTGATTAATGATGTGCTGGATATGTCAAAAATTGAAAGCGGAAAGCTTTCTTTAAGCGTTGATTTGATTTCGTTGCGGGAGACGATGGACAGTATTGTAAATATTGTGCAGCCCCAGATTAAAAGCAATCGGCAGCATTTTGATATTTTTATACAAAAAATCATGACGGAAAACGTATATGGCGATAGTGTGCGTCTGAACCAGGTATTGATTAATTTATTATCTAATGCGGTGAAGTTTACGCCGGAAGAGGGATTAATTAATGTCTATCTGACACAGGAAGAATCACCGTTGGGAGATGAGTATGTTCGGTGCCATTTTCGGGTGAAAGACAGCGGCATTGGAATGTCAGAGGAGTTTCAGAAGAAAATTTTTGACACTTTTGCCCGGGATGAGTCCAGTCAGGTACAGAAAATTGAAGGAACGGGCCTGGGCATGGCGATTACGAAATATATTGTCGAAATGATGCATGGCACGATAGAAGTAAAGAGTGAGCTGGGTGAAGGCAGTGAATTCCATGTTACGCTTGACTTGGAAAAGGCCACCGTACAGGAGGACGATATGGTGCTGCCGCCATGGAGGATGCTGGTAGTAGATAATAATGAAGATCTTTGCCATAGTGCAGTTCAGGCTTTGACGGAAATTGGCATTCACGCAGAATGGGCATTAAGCGGCCGTGCGGCTGTACAGAAAGTAAAGGAGAATCACAAGACCCATAATGATTATGATATTGTACTTCTGGACTGGAAGATGCCTGGCATGGACGGGATGCAGACAGCGAGAGAAATCAGAGAGATTGTGGGGGATGAACTTACAATTTTGATTATATCTGCGTATGACTGGAGTGATATTGAGGAGGAGGCTCTGCAGGTAGGCATACACGGATTCATTTCAAAACCGCTCTTTAAATCAAATTTGTATCTTGGACTGAACCGTTATATGGAAGGTGTGCCGGTTCAGGATGAGCAGCAAGAGGAAGAACAGAGCTTTATCGGAAAACGTATCCTTTTGGCAGAGGATAACGATTTGAACTGGGAGATTGCAGAGGAGATCCTTACAGATGTGGGGTTCGAGGTAGAGTGGGCAGAGAACGGCCAGATCTGTGTAGAGAAGTTCAAGGAGTCTGCAGTCGGTTATTATGATTTGGTTCTGATGGACATCCGTATGCCAGTGATGAGCGGTTATGATGCGGCAAAAGCAATCCGGGCATTGGAACGCGCGGATGCGGGGCTGCCGATTATTGCGATGACTGCAGATGCATTTTCAGAGGATATTCAGAGATGCCTGGAATGCGGTATGAATGAGCATATTGCAAAGCCGATTGATGTAAATAAGCTGATGCATCACCTTCAGAGCTATTTTAAATAACAGGGTAGGAAGATGGTTTGATGAATAAAAAAGAGAATGGACAAATAAGAAATAAAATATTGATAGTGGATGACTCAGAAATTAACCGTTCGCTTCTGTCAGATATGCTGTCTGGCGAATATGAAATTTTGGAAGCAGAAAATGGGATGGAGGCATCAGCAATTCTGCAGAGCCATGAGCATGAAATTTCGGTGATGCTGCTGGATATTGTGATGCCTGTCATGGATGGATTTGAGACGCTGGTGGCTATGAATAAAAACGGCTGGATAAAAAGCATTCCGGTTATCATGATATCGGCGGAGACAGTCCCGGCATATGTCGACAGGGCTTATGATTTAGGCGTGCAGGATTATATCAGCCGTCCGTTTGATGAGCGCACGGTGCGCCGCCGCGTGATTAATACCATCATGCTTTTTGCCAAACAGAAAGAGCTTTCCCATATGGTGGCTGAACAGATGATGGAGAAGGAAAACGGCAACCAGCTGATGATAGAGATTTTGTCAAATATCGTGGAATTCAGAAACGGGGAGAGCGGGCTTCATGTACTGCATATCCGCACGCTGACAGAGCTGTTTTTGAAGGCGCTTCTGGAGAAAACGGATAAATATGACATTTCACGGAAAGACATTCCGCTGATATGCAATGCTTCCGCACTTCATGATATTGGGAAAATTGTCATTCCGGAAGAGGTGCTGAATAAGCCGGGAAGGTTTACGGACGAGGAGTTTGCTATTATGCGTACCCACGCAATGGAGGGAGCCCGGCTGTTAGAAGACATTCCTATGCGGAAAAATGAGCCGTTGATTCAGCTCGGTTATCAGATTTGCCGCTGGCATCATGAACGATATGATGGAAAAGGATATCCGGATGGATTGAAGGGAGAGGAAATTCCTATCGTGGCTCAGGTGGTAGCGCTGGCAGATGTGTACGATGCGCTTACCAGTAAACGGGTATATAAGGATGCCTACAGCCATGAGAAAGCCGTGGAAATGATTTTGGATGGGGAATGCGGCACATTTAATCCAATACTGATGGAATGCCTGAAAGATATTTCGGATACATTAGAGAAAGAGCTGAATGTGCTTTCCCAGGGCAGTTCGCAGACTGAAATTCTCGGTACAGTGGAAATGATGATGGAAAAGGGAGAACTGGAGGTATCCGAGCGTACACTGCGGCTGCTGGAGCATGAGAGAACCAAATATCAGTTCTATGCAGAGCTTTCCCATGAAATACAGTTTGAATATACGGCTACGCCGGAAATGCTGATTCTTTCTGAGTGGGGGGCGCGTTATCTTGATATGCCGGAAACTGTGCTGAATCCCAGGCAGGAAGCGTTTGGACAGAAGGTATTTGACGGAAAGGATTTCGAGGAGCTATTGAGTCTTTTGGTGAATACTACGCCAGAGAGACCAGTGGTTGAGAAGAAATATCTGTTGAATATTAATGGACATGAGCGGTGGAGCAGGGTAATCGCCCGTTCTATGTGGGATGATGGGGAAACACCAGAGTATATGGGAGCAATCGGGAAGATTGTAGATATCCATGACAGTATGGAAAAGATGACAAACCTTGAGCGGATGGCAGCGCACGACTCGCTTACGGGGCTTTTGAACCACAAGGCAGCAAAGGAGAAAATTTCCGGTATACTTAATTTGGATGAGCAGCAAAAATATATCCTGTTGCTGTTTGATTTGGATAAGTTTAAGCAGGCGAACGACCAATATGGACATCTGTTTGGAGATGAGGTGCTGAAATATGTAGCAGAAACAATAAAGAAGAGCACACGTGGTTCTGATATTGCGGCGCGTATGGGAGGGGATGAATTCCTGCTCTTTATGCCGTACAAAGAGCAGGCAGAGCCTTTGGTGAAGCGTATTTTTGATTTGTTGTGCGGGCAGTATAAAGAGTTCCGTGTCAGCGTGAGCATGGGGATTGCATGCGCCGAAGAATGCGGAGGCGATTACAGCACATTGTTCCATATGGCGGATGAAGCGATGTATGAGGCAAAAAGAAGCGGGCGTGGAAAATATTGCTTTTATAAGCCAGAGATGGATAGCGCCGGCGGGACAGCTAAATAAACAGGAGTGTAGAAGAAACTATTATTAAAAGAAAGGAAGATGCTTAAATGACAGTAAAAGAGTGCTATGACGCTATGGGGGCGGACTATGAAGATGTGTTTGCAAGATTGAGGAAGGATGAAAGAATTCAGAAATTCTTGCTTAAGGTGATGAATGATAAGAGTTATGATTTGTTGTGCAGTTCCCTGGAAAGCAGGGATATGGCTGAGGCGTTTCGGGCTGCCCACACACTGAAAGGGGTCTGCCAGAATCTATCTCTTACGCCGCTTTATAAGTCTGCGGCAGCCCTGTCGGACAGGCTGAAGGAACAGGCAGAGTACGGCAGCGATATAGAGCCGATGCTTGGACAGGTCAGAGAGGACTATGAGAGGACGATTGCGTGTATCCAGGAATTGGACGGGCAGTAATCGGACTTTATCACAGTTCGTCCTTGGGCTGAGTGACAGCAGATTTTTATATTATTTATGAATGCACCCTTTATTTTTTAGAAAAAATGCCGATATATTCCATAAGCAGCTAGAAAAATATTATATGCCGCATGATGGCAGAAGGGAGCAGACATATGCAGATTAATCAAGATATGGCAGTTCGCCAGTATACACAGACAATGCAGGCAGTTTCCGCAGACAAAGAAATTGCAGCAGTTCAGGGTACAGCACAGAAGGAGGATACGACAGGGGCTTCTAAGGTCAAGACAGAGCCGGATACGGACAAAGTGGAATTCAGCCGTGACGCAAATGTGACAAAGATGAGCGCTTCTGAGAGAGCATCTTTAGTAAACAGCCTGAAAGAAGATTTGGCAAACCAGATGAGCCGCTTTACAAATATGATGACTCAGATGTTCCAGAAACAGGGAATATCAGCTTCTATGGCACAGGGCGGAGACTTCTGGAGGACGATTGCCAGCGGTAATTTTACTGTCGATGCGCAGACAAAAGCAGAGGCACAGGCAGCTATTTCAGAAGACGGTTTCTGGGGCGTTTCTCAGACATCCCAGAGGATTTTTGATTTTGCCGCAGCAGTAGCTGGAGATGATGTTGAAAAGATGCAGGAGATGCAGGCTGCTGTTGAAAAGGGTTTTAAGCAGGCTGGAGCAGCTTGGGGAGGTTCTCTGCCATCGATTTGTGATGAGACACATTCAGCTGTAAGCAAGCTTTTTGATGAGTATTATGCAAGCCGCGCTTAAGGAGAAATATATCAGCGCACCGTGTTTTGGATAGCAGATAATAGCTGATAAAGATTATATTTATAACTTAACAGCCGTAACGTTTTTTTGTAAAAAATGTTACGGCTGTTTTACGCGGTATTTACAAGGGTGTTAAAAGCTGGTGAAAAGTGTTTTGGTATGATTTGGAAAGGGAAAATAGTGTTGACAAAAGCATCAAGGGAGGCTAAAATTAGTTAGAAGAGTTGGGTTGATTTTTTAAAGAAAGGTTTTACCCAACGATTTTCGCGTATAAGCTTTTTATTTATATTTATAAGAAGAAAATGATAATTTATGCTGCCAGTGCCGGCGGCGGAATGGAGATTGATATGGCAGGAATCTATGGAAATGGAATTGCCTTGACGGAGAGAGTGCTTGATAATCTTTGGGCAAGGCAGACGGTTACATTGAACAACATTGCGAATGATGATACTCCAGGCTTTAAGTCGCAGTTTGTGACTTTTGAAGAAGAGTTGGCGTCGAAACTGTCGAAGGCTGATTTGTCCGGCGGGAATATGTGGGAGCGGCGGAACCTGATGGCGGATGCCATTGATTCATCCCGGCCGCGTCTGTATACTACATATAACGAGTCCACGCGGCTTGACGATAACAATGTGGACATGGATCAAGAGCAGGTAGATTTGGTGCGGACAGCACTTGAGTATCAGTATATGCTCAATTCTATTAACAATGATATCAGCCGGCTTCAGGCGGCTGCTAAGCCTTTCTAAATGGATAATACCGTTTGGTGAATAATGACAACACTATTATAAAATACAGGAGGATACCTAAATATGGAAGGGACATTTTTTATTACCCCTATGAATATGTGGGGGTCACTTGAGGGCATTGGGAAAACTCTCGGAACAGCGGGAACAGCTGAAGCGTTATCAGAAAGCAGCGGTATATCCTCGTTTGCAGATATTTTTAAGAATGCAGTAGACCAGGTGAAAGAAACACAGCTTGATGTGGAAAGAAAACAGTATTTGCTGTCAACAGGGCAGTTAGATGACGCGCATACGCTTCCGATAGCAGAAGCGAAGGCTGCACTCAGTCTGGATGTTTTGATATCGCTCCGGAATAAAGCGGTAGAAACTTATAATGAACTTATGAAGATAAGTCTGTAATGAGCGAAATTAGTTAAAGGTTGGTAACGGATGTGCAGAATCTAAAAGAAAATTGGCAAAAATTATCAGAGAAAACAAGGAAATTGGTAATAGGGCTTACGGCCGGCATGCTGGTTATTGTTGTGGCTGCTGTAATATTGCTGAACCTGACTAAGAATACAGATTACAGCACCCTGTTTACTGGAATGAATCAGGAAGAGGCACAAGAAGTCGCAGGGCTTCTTAATGAATCAGGCGTCGATTACCGGTATGATGCCCAGAGCGGTACGATTAAAGTGCCTCAGTCCCAGGAGAACCAGCTTCGTGTGGACTTGCTCAGCAAGGGATATCCGAAAAGCGGATTTACATATGACATGCGTCGTGAGAATACGGGAATCATGACCACAGAGTCAGATAAAGAGCAGTATACATTATATGAGCTGCAGGATCGCCTGGGCGCTACCATTCGTCTGTTTGACGGTGTTACAGATGCGAAGGTGACGATTTCACCAGGGACGACGCAGAGATATGCCATAGAGGATACGTCAGCGGCAGAAGCGTCGGCTTCTGTGGTGATAACCATGAATGGTGAGTCCGAGCTGTCGGAGAAAAAAGCTTCGGCAGTGAAAAATCTGGTTGCAAGGTCTGTCCAGGGGATGACGTTCACGAATGTTTCCGTATTTGATGCGAATACAATGCTTGAAGTAGGAGCGGGAAGTTCCGATACCGATGTTGGAAATTCGCAGGATCGGACAGCTTTGGAAAGCATGATTGAGAACAACATTGCAACGAATATCCGTCGGGTTCTTGGACGGCTCTATGGACAGGAAAATGTAGCTGTATCGGTAAAAGGAACCCTGAATGTGGAAAGGGTGCTTCAAGAATACACGCAGTACAAGGTGCCTGAAAAAATTGATGAAGACGATAAGACTGGATTGCTTCAGCGGGAGGATTTGCAAGGTGAGCAGTCGTTGATTGGTTCGCAGGGGAATGGAGGAATCGTCGGTACAGACGCAAATGCGGACACACCCAGGTATACAAACGATGACGACGGAGACGGAGATAATAATGGATATTCAGACGGAAGTGCATCGCGGGAATGGCTGTATGATGTTTTAAAAGAGCAGAAACAGGTAGATCCGGGATATCTGGAGAATGTTACAGTAGGTGTCGTGATTGATACAGATGATACCAGAGTATCAGAGAATGATTTGGTTGATTTGATAGCAAATTCCGCAGGGATTTCTCAGGAAGATGCAGATCAGAAAGTGTCGATTATACGTGTGCCGATTAATGGGGAAGACGGAACTGGAGAGTCCGGATCTTCGCCTACAGACGAGCCAGATGAACCAGGTGAGGGAATGAATTGGCTTCCGATTATCATAGCAGGCGCAGTAGCATTGGCAGTGCTGCTTCTTCTCGTACTCTTCCTGCTGCTTCGCAGAGGAAAGAGAAAGCACAAGGCAGATGGATTGGAAGATATGACAGAGGATGATCTTCCGGTTTCAGTTCTCAGTGATGAAAATGATGATTTCCCGGTTCGTCCCGGTGAAAGTGTGGCAGGCGGGGCAGGTATGAATGATTTTGATGATGGTTTTGCTGACGAAGAAGCAAACTTTAATATGAGTATGCGCCGCGGGCTGAAACTGAAAGAGAATGTGAATGAATTTGTGGAGCGCAACCCGCAGATTGCAGCGAAGCTTCTTCAGAGCTGGCTGAAAGAAAATGATGAATGATGAGGGGTGATAACTATGGACAAGCAGGCAGAATTAAATGAATTTGCAGAAGATGTAAAAAGCTTGAGCAGTAGAGAGAAAGCCGCCCTCGTAGTTGTCTCCCTTGGATCAGACAGGGCGTCTCAGATTTATAAGTATCTGAGTGAACAGGAAATAGAAGAGCTTACCTATGCAGTGGCAGGCATGGGAAAGGCAGACAATAAACAGGTAGAGGATACACTGGATGAGTTTTATAAGTTCTGTCTTGCTCATAAGATGATGACAGACGGCGGTATGGAATATGCCCGTGACGTACTGGAGAAAGCTTTTGGAAGTACTGCTGCCGCGGGGCTTCTGGATAAAGTATCCAGAACACTTCAGTCCAGGCCGTTCAGCTTCTTTATGAAAGGGGATCCTAAAGCTGTATTGTCGCTGCTGCAGAATGAGCGTTCGCAGGTAATCGCCCTGATTATTTCTTATATGGATCCGGATCAGGCGGCAAAGATTTTGGAGCAGCTTCCAGAAAGCAAGAGGATTGCAGCATTAGAGAATGTGGCTGGAATGGACAGGGTTTCTCCCGAGGCCATTGCGATTGTAGAGGAAGAGATGCGCCGTAAATTTTCGGCTATCACCACGAGCACGGATAATACGAATCTGGGCGGTGTGGATTATGTGGCAGATGTGATGAATCACGTAGACCGCGGTAATGAGCGGAGGATTTTCGAAGAGCTGGATAAACGGAATCCGAATCTTGCTAAGAGCATTCGTGATAAGATGTTTGTATTTGAGGATATTCTTGGAATGGACAGCCGTTCTGTTCAGCGCTTTATTAGAGACTGTGATGTTAAAGATGTGGTGTATGCGCTTAAGACTGCATCTGATGAGATGAAGGATATTTTCTTCGAAAATATGTCCAAACGTATGGCTGACAGCGTCCGCGAGGATTTGGAGATTACCACAAATGTAAGATTGAAAGAAGTAGAGGAAGCGCAGCAGCGTATCGTCACGCTTATCAGGGATCTCGAAGAACAGGGAGAGGTAATTATCAAGAAGGGAGGCAGTGACGATGACATTCTCGTCTAGCCGTATCATAAAGGCAGGGATTGTTTCACAGTCCGTGGGAGTAAAATCGTTTGAACTTCCTTCTATGGCGGCAGATGCAAATGGAAAGGGTGGAAATCTGGCTTTTCCGGATTTTTACCTGAACACCTCTGCAGAAGAAATGCTTTCCGAGGCAGAATGTGAAGAAGAGCAGGAAAACCCGGAGGACAAGGAAAAAGAGCGTTATCTGGCAGAGGTACAGGAAGAGGCAGATGCAATCCTGCAGGAAGCCCGGGCTGAGGCAGAGAGGATGAAAGAAGAAGCTATGCGCCGCGGGCAGGAGGAAGGTTATGAGATTGGATTCCGCGAAGGACAAAGCAGAGCTTATTCTGACTATAAAGCCGAGATGGATGCAGAAACTTCCAAGTTTCACAGGGAGATGGAAGCGGCTTTAAAGGATGTCAGCCGGGCAAAAGAGACAGTCCTGGAAAAATATCTTGAGGAGTTGAAAGACTGTTCTATTGCAATTGCAGAAAAAGTTATGCATATCAGCTTGAAATCTAGTGGTGAGGTTATCAAACGGATGATTGTTGCCGCTACGGAAAAACTCAAGAAAAAAGAATGGGTAAAGATTTACATGGGTAAATATGATTATGATATGATGATGGAAGCAGATGCTAATATGGTTCAGGAGCTGATGCATTTATCTAACAATATTAAATTTGTTGTGATGGAGCAGGAGGAACCAGGGAACTGCATCATAGAAATGCCGGATGAAATCATTGATGTAAGTGTAAATACCCAGATGGAAAATTTGAAAGATATCTTGGGAAATGTGAGGGTTTAGCCGGGTATGTTTGAAAAAGTAACACAGCAGGTCATGAAAGCCGAGACAGTGAGCCACATTGGAAAGATTGAAAATGTAGTGGGGATGTCTATGGAAGCTTCAGGAGGAAAGTCGAGTATCGGTGACATTGTAATGATATACAATGAAGAGCAGAACCGTCAGATACCTGCTGAAGTTGTAGGATTTAAGGGTGACAGAATCCAGCTCATGACATATGAAGATATGGGCGGCATCACATCAGGGAGTTTTGTACGGAACACAAAGCATAAGCTTAGGGTTCCGGTAGGGGATTTCCTGAAAGGCAGGATTATCAATGCCTTGGGCGAGCCAATAGATGATAAGGGAAAGTTCGAGGCGTTCAAATATTATACAGTTAATAGCAACTATACAAATCCGTTGACCAGACCGCCTATCAGAGAGCGGCTGGAATTTGGAATTAAGGCTATTGACGGCCTGAATACAATTGGAAAAGGACAGAGAATAGGAATTTTTGCAGGCTCTGGTGTCGGAAAAAGTACCCTGATGGGAATGATTGCAAGAAATGTCAAGACGGATATCAATGTGATTGCTCTGGTAGGGGAACGAGGCCGTGAGGTTTTGGAATTTATGCAGAAGGACTTGGGTGAAGAAGGAATGCGCCGTTCCGTATTGGTAGTGGCAACATCCGACCAGCCCGCTATGCTTCGGATGAAATGTCCTTTGGTGGCTACTACTATCGCAGAGTATTTTAAAGACCAGGGGTATGATGTACTTTTGATGATGGATTCTCTGACACGATATGCCATGGCGCAGAGGGAGATTGGACTTGCGATTGGGGAACCGCCTATTGCAAGGGGATATACTCCCTCAATTTATGCAGAGTTCCCAAAGCTTTTGGAGCGAAGTGGTAATTTTGGAAAAGGTTCTATTACCGGAGTTTATACAGTTTTGGTAGAGGGTGACGACACGAATGAGCCGATTGCCGATACGGTCAGAGGTATTCTGGACGGACATATTGTTCTGAGTCGTCAGCTGGCAAATGAAAATCATTTTCCGGCCATAGATATTGGGGCGAGTATATCCCGTCTTATGGTTGAAATTGTATCACGGGGGCATCACGATACAGCGTCAAAGTTTAGAAATATGCAGAGTCTTTATCAGAAAAATGCAGACCTTATCGCGATTGGCGCTTATAAAAAAGGGACAAACGCCGCATTAGATGAGGCAGTATCAAAAATCAACAGAATTAATGCTTTTCTAATGCAGGGTATAGAGGAAAAATTCTCTTATGATGAAATCGTACAGTTAATGGAGCGTATTGTAGGATAATTCGGAGGGGAAACGTTTGGAGCTAAACTTCCGGATTTGCCAGGATGACGCAGCAAGTGCGTTGGAAAGAGGAGAGTATGAAGAAATTTCAATATCGTCTGGAAACGGTACTGAGATATAAAAGCCAGGTATTAGATGACTTAAAAGTGCAGCACGCGGCAATTCTCCAGAGTGTAAACCGGAAGCAAGAAGAGATTAATCAGCTTAACCAGAGGCTGGCGGAATATGGTTCAGACTTTGATAAGAAAAAATCTGTGGGTGCTTCTATCGAAGATTTCAAAATGTTTGACATATGCATTTCCCGTATGGAGGAATGCATTGATACTGAGAAAGAAAAGCTGAAAGAGCTGCAGTTGAAAGAGCAGAAAAAAAAGGAAGAGGTTATCGAGGCCAAAACAGATACTTCTAAATTTGAAAAGCTGAAAGAAAAGAAGGTTGAGGAATACAAGAAAGCCGCCGCAAAAGAGGAGGAAGCTTTTATTGAAGAGTTTGTCATACGGGGGCTTGGTGAAGCATAGGTAATCTCAGGGCAACCTGTTGATTATATACATATAATATAAAGAAAGGAGGGAAAAAGATGACAGGAACCGAGAGAGTGCAGTCCTTTAACCGTATGCAGGGTGCCGGGAGTACAGATAAGGCAGGCAGCAAAGAGAGCGCTTCTGCAGGCGTGGAGGGCATTTTCGAGAGACTTCTCCAGGAAAGGCAGAATGCCATGGATGAAACAGAAAACAAGAAAGATACGGTTCAGTCAGACGGGAAACAGGACACAAAGGAGACAGCGCAGACAGAGAAAACGGAGCCTCAGCAGACTGGGGATAAGAAAGCGGAAGGTGCGTCAGAAAGCAAAGAAGCAAATGCTGAAGAGGTATTGGCAGCACAGATGCTGGGTGCCGCTTATCTGCTGAATGAGACAGAGTTTCTTGAAGTACCGGAGGAGTCTGCAGCAGTTCAGGATGGCGGCATTGCCGGTGTGGAAGGGGTGTTTGTAAGCCAGGCGGAAGAAAAACTGACGGAAGACATGCCAGTGCAGTCTGCCGAAGAGAATGTTCAGACAGTTTTCATGCAGGAGCAGACAGATATGTCTGTTGTAAAAGCAGAGACAGCTTCGGCAAAGGCAGAAGCGAATTCTGTGAAAGAGCTGGGAAACCGTTCTCAGGAAGAGGGAATGTTCCAGGCAGAGACAGCAGTACAGGCGTCAGGAAATGATATCCGGCAGTCAGCGCAGGTTGAGACTGCGGCAGTAAAAGATATTTCTGTTCCGGTAAAGACAACAGAAAGTACTCTGGCATCGGATGTCGCTAAAACGCTGGCAGCACGAATGCCTGCAGACAACGGGACGCTGACTCTGGAGCTGGAACCGGCATCATTGGGAAAGCTGACAATCCGCATGACCTATGAGGCAGGAAAAGCAGTTGTGTCTATTATGGCAACAAACACTAGGACACTGGAACTCTTAAGCCAGAGGAGTGGAGAAATTGCAGCAATTCTGGAGGAGCGTACAGGACAGGAAACCGTTGTGCAGCCATACCAGCCAAGTGAAGAGGCAGCTTACTATGGGCAAGGCCAGGAAAACGGCAGGGAGAGACAACAGCAGCAAGAACAGGGCAAAGAGAACAAGGAAACAGATTCTTTTATGCAGCAGCTTCGGCTGGGATTAATTTAGCATACGAACAGAAAGGGGAATACGATGGCAGACTTATCATCAGTTGGAGTGGCAAGTAATCCGTATGCAGGCAGTACATTTACTGCAGCAACGACGGATAAGAATACCCTGAGCATGTCGGATTATTTTCAGCTCATGGCAGTCCAGCTCCAGAATCAGGATATGACAAATCCCATGGACAGCGGTGACATGATGGCGCAGATGGTTCAGATGGGAATGATGCAGGCTATGACCACCATGACGGAGGCTATAGAAAATTCGACCGCAGTTTCTACGCAGACCTATGCGGCAAGCATGATTGGCCAGGAGGTGACTGTAGCAGTTACAGAGAAGGATGCGGCAGGACGTGAGACTCCGGTGGGTGTAAAATACGGCAAGGTAGTATCGGTAGACTTTACCAGTGGGATGCCTACCATCCGGCTGGAGAATGACCCCAAGGACTATTCCATGTCTTATGTATTGGGAGTAGGAAAATTAGATGATCCGTATAAAGCGCCTGACTCAGACGGTAAAGATGACAATGACAATAAGGATGATACCAGCACTGAGAAAGTTTAGCGTTTGAGAGGGAGCGGTTATTAAAAGCGGATGGCTGGAAAGGAAGGAACTATGGACATGAATCGGTTAGGAAACCTGGGAATCGTCCAGACCGATAATTTCGCTCAGCCTGCTAGAAAGGCACAGCAGGAGAAGAAAGGAACCGGGCTTGATTTTCAGACAATGCTTCAGGAGCGGGCCGGGGACAGCCTGAATTTTTCCAAGCATGCCGCAAAGCGTTTGGAAGAGCGGGGAATTGACATGGACAGCCGTCTTATGAATGATTTGGAGAATGCAGTGGAAGGCGCAAGGAAGAAAGGAGCCAGGGAGCTGGCTGTTATCGGAGCGAAAGGCGTATTCATTGTAAATGTTCCAAATAATGTGGTGGTGACCACCATGTCCCAGGAAGATATGAAACAGAGAGTATTTACAAATATTGACAGTGCCGTCTTGATGTAGCAGGACCGTAAGGAGGCTTATCTGCCTGCCTGAAGTGCAGGCAGAACGGACGGCGGAAAGGATTGAAAAGAAAATGTTAAGAGCAATGGACTCAGCAGTGGCAGGTCTTCGTGCCCATCAGAATAAACTTGACGTAATCGGAAACAACCTGGCAAACGTAAATACAGCAGGTTACAAGACTCAGAGTTACAATTTCCAGGAGGCTATGTATCAGACATCTACCCAGTCTACGGCAGGAAGTACACAGCCGGGGCAGACCATGGGTGGCGCAAATGCAGCTCAGTACGGATATGGTTCTCTGATGGGGTCTATCAGTATGGATATGACAGAGAGTACGCCTACCTATACAGGTAAATTTGACGCACATATCTGTGGTATGGGATTTTTCATCACACTGCCACAGATTAAGCCGGACGGTGTAGACGCGGCCGCTATGAAGACAGAAGATTTTGCCTATACCCGTGTGGGACAGTTCAAATTGAACAGTGATGGGTATGTAGTAGATGGTCAGAATAATTTTGTATATGGTTTCGTAAGCATGGACAATGGAAAAACATTCAGCGACGGCGGTACCGGGACGACATCCGCAGACCAGACATGTACTGTAAAGGTACAGGACGGTGTGGATGCAGACGGAAATCCGATTATGAAGGATGAAACAATTACAGTACCTAAGGGTAAGTTAGTTCCTCTGCGTGTACCGTCTTCTATAGATTTTACGGATCCAAATGCTCCGAAAATCAATATTGACAATAGCGGTGCAGCACAAGAGATGATTGTTACCAGTACGACGATAAATAATGCAGGAGAGATTACCGTAAAAGTGCAGTCAGATGATCCGGCGCAGGATGGTAAGGTAGTCAGCATTGGTAAGATTGCAATCGCTTCTTTCCAGAACCCGGAGGGTCTGAGCAAAGGAGGAAACAATACCTTTAGCGCAAAAGAAAATGACAACACCGGTGAGGCAAGCGCTACAGTACCGGGCGGTTCTACGCCGATGCTGATGGGAGGATATGTGGAAGGATCTAACGTAGATATGGCAAATGAGTTTGTGCAGATGATTACCACCCAGAGAGGTTTCCAGGCAAATTCAAAAATCATTACGGTTAGTGACGAAATTTTGAATGAGCTTGTAAATATGAAACGATAAGGCTTGTGTTGAATTCAAAAAAATAGTATAATGTGAAATGAGTGAAATCCGAGGTGCTTTAGGGCATCTCGGATTCAGAAAGGTAAAAGCAGGGGAGAAACAGCTATGATCCGTGTAGTTCGTTTAAATGGCGAGGTTCTTTATCTGAATTATTTGCAGATAGAGTTGATTGAATGCATTCCCGAGACAAAAATCAGGCTGATGAATGGAGATTATTATGTAGTAAGGGATTCGGTAGATTCCATCAATCAGCAGATACAGTCATTCTTGAAAGGCTGTCTATATTATGAAAACAAGTGTAAATAACATTTAAGAATATTTTTTACATAGGAGGCAAATAGTAATGGATATAACAACGCTGATCGGTATGATTGCAGGGTTTGCATTGATGGTTTTTGGTATCGGTACGAGTAAGTTGGGAAACTTCTTCGAGATAGGAAGTGTTGTCATCGTACTGGGCGGTACAATGGCCGGAGTTATCGCGAGTTATCCCCTGCGGATGCTGCTTGGAATCCCAAAGCACATTCTGGTTACTACAAGAGAGAAGAAGTATAGCATCCCAAAGCTGGTAGACCAGATGGTGGATTTGGCTACTACGGCAAGGCAGAACGGGCTTCTGGCTTTAGAGGAACAGGCGGAACAGATTAAAGATCCGTTTTTAAAGCAGGGCGTGCTGATGCTGGTAGACGCTACAGATGCGGATAAGATACGCCATATGATGGAGCTGGAGATTGACAGCCTGGCGGCACGCCATGATGAGGTGGCGGGAATGTATGAGAAAGCATCCGCGGCAGCGCCTGCATTTGGTATGATTGGTACGTTGATTGGTCTGATTAACATGCTGAAGGGACTGAATATGGATGGCAGCGGTGGTTCGAGCAGCTTGGGCGAGGACATGAGTGTGGCGTTGATTACCACCTTTTATGGATGTCTTTTGGCGAACCTGATTTTTAACCCGATAGCCAGCAAGCTTCGGATACGTCATCAGGAAGAAGAGTTATACTGCTCGCTGGTTATTGAAGGAGTCCTGGCTATTCAGGCAGGAGAGAACCCGAAATTCCTGCGCGAACATCTGCTTGCTACCCTGAAGCAGTCTCAGCAGAAGAAGCTGCTTGCAAAAGCAGGCGGTTCTGCAGGAAGCGCTGCAGCCAGTGGGGAGGAATAAGCAATGAAGAGAAGAAAGAGCTCAGGCGGCGGTGGCGCCAACTGGATGGATACATATGGAGATATGGTTACCTTGCTTCTGACTTTTTTCGTCATGCTTTATGCAATGTCCAGCCTGGATCAGCAGAAATGGGAAATATTCGTAAAAAGTATTTACCCGAGTTCGTCTGATAGAGAGGAAATAGCAATTAACCAGCCGATAGACGAAGGGACCTATGACGTGAACGGGAACATAGATATGGAAGAACTGGTAGATGAAGAGATGGAAACTCTATATCTGGTTCTGGCTGAGCAGTTTAATGCCATGGGGATTGACGGCGTAACATTGTCAAGGGGTGAAGACTATACTTTCATTGCGTTTGAAGATAAGACTTTCTTTGAGGGCGACAGTTCGGAGCTTACAGAACAGGGTGGACAGACGCTGGATGTGTTCTGTCAGGCGATTGCACCGCTGAAAGATAAGATATCCCAGATTAATATTATGGGACATACATCGCAGGGAGATCCTGACAGACCGAATACACCGCGTACAGACCGTATGCTGTCATCTATGAGGGCGGCAGAGGTTACTATCTATATTCAGGAAAGTAATGTCATTCAGCCGGAAAAGATGATTAGCACCGGGTTCGGGCAGTTTCGTCCGGTTGATACCTTTGAGACATTTGAAGGACGGGCGAAGAATCGAAGGGTTGAGATACTGATGATTGACGAGGGGGCTGATATCAAATCCCTGAATCAATATTATGAAGAGTATACCAGCGGGGTTAATGCGGACAGGACTGTTTCAACGGATGGATTCAAATCTACAGAGTCCGGACCGGAGGACGGGATGATGCCTCAGGACGTTGAGGGAAGTGGGGCGCAGGAGCCGGCAGCACAATAGGCTGCAGGGTCAGGGCGGCAGGAATATGGATCTGCTGCATGGAAAAAAAAGGAGGCTGTACAATGGCAGATACGGTATCACAGGATCAGATTAATGAGCTGTTGCGCACCATGCAGGTTCAGAAGGCAGCAAAACAGGAATCCGGAAATAACGGACAAAGAGAAAAAACAAAATACAGCAAATATGATTTTTACAGTCCAAGAAAATTCACAAAGGACAAGATGAAAATCCTCACCAGTGCATTTGAGAATTATGCCAGGGTTATTACATCTCAGCTTAATGGTATTTTTCGGGTGAGCACGGAAATTACAGTTAAGGATGTTCAGGAAGGACGCTATTATGAGTTTGTGGGTAAACTCAGCGAAAATGACAGCATCACACTGGCAGACGCCTATACGCAGGAGAAGAATAAGGCAAAGGTTCCCCTGATGATGTATGTCACACCGGGATTGATTATCACCCTGGTTACTCATATGCTGGGCGGCGGGGATGAAGCAGTGCATGTGGAAGAGGATTACCGTTATTCTGATGTGGAGCTTGCGTTATATGGGCGGATTGTAGACTATATGATACAGGCGTTGAAAGATGGGTTTGCAAATTATGTAAATATTGAGTTTCAGGTTCAAAGGATAGCGCAGAATCCAAGTCTGCTCCAGGATATCGGTTTGGATGAAGCAGTGGCACTTATCACTCTGAATGCAGATATGGCAGGATTGGGGACAGAGACGATTCAGATATGCCTTCCGGGAACGCTTTTGGAAATGATATTCCGTCTGATGGACAGCCACAGGAATATAGGACGCGGTTTTGCATTTGAGGACAACCAGGAAACAATTATGGAGCATCTGCGTATGTCACAGCTGCAGATTACCGGGCAGTTAGCTACGGTAGAGCTAGATCTGAAGGACATTTATCATTTGCGGCCAGGAGATGTGATTGATTTGAATAAACCGCGGAACGGTGATGTGAAGCTGTTCATTGGGAAGCGGCCCTGGTTTACTGGAAAGATGGGTACATATAAGAAAAATGTAGCTGTCCGGATTAGTGACAGGGTAAATAAGGACGAGCGGGAAACGGCAGATGAAAACGGTCAGGTGGATACAGAGAAACCGAAGGTCCTGTAGAAAGTGGAGGAGTAGAGTGCTATGGCGAAAATCATGCTTGTTGATGATGCGGCTTTTATGCGGACACACATAAGGAATATATTGAAGTATAACGGTTATAGGGATTTTGTGGAGGCCGGTGATGGCGTCGAGGCTGTAGAAAAATATATTCAGGAGAAGCCAGATGTGGTGAT
This sequence comes from Lachnospiraceae bacterium 46-15, assembly GCA_041223665.1. Taxonomy (GTDB): domain Bacteria; phylum Bacillota; class Clostridia; order Lachnospirales; family Lachnospiraceae; genus Hominisplanchenecus_A. Next base: position 244,327 of record JBCLQO010000001.1, on the reverse strand, counting down.
TTTGGATATTACGATGCCCCACAAAGACGGATTGCAGGCATTGAGGGAAATCATGGCAGCCGATGCGGGAGCAAGGATTCTCATGTGTACGGCGATGGGGCAGGAAGGAATTATGGCGGAGGCTATTCAGAACGGGGCGAGGGACTTTATTGTGAAGCCTTTTGACCCGGAGCGTATGGTACAGGCTGTTAACGCAGTTTTTGAAGAGCAGTAGAGAAGAAAGGAGGATGGACGATGGCTTTTTTAAGTTCTTTTGACATTAGTGCGTCGGGAATGAGCGCACAGCGTCTCAGGATGGATATAGCGTCTGAGAATATAGCAAATATGGATACAACAAGGACGGAAGGCGGCGGCGCATACAAGCGGAAGCTGGTTTCCTTCCAGAGTTATGAAACCAGGTCTTTCCAGGATGTGCTGAAAAGTGCAAGGGATGGGAGAGGAATCGCCAGCAGAAAGGCGGGCGTCCGGGTATCTGCTATCACGGAAGACGACCGGGAAATGCAGAAAGTATATAATCCAGAGCATCCTGATGCGGATGAGGATGGATATGTAACCCTTTCGAATGTGGATGTGCTGAAAGAGACAGTTGACAGTATGGCGGCTTACCGTTCATATGAGGCAAATGTAACGGCTTTGAACGCAATGAAGCTCATGGCTCAGAAAGCACTGGAAATCGGAAGGTAATTTCCAGAAAAGGCAGATAAAGATAAAAGGAGATTGAGGAAATGGGCGTTTGGAGTTTAAGTAAAATGGAAATGGACGCAATCGGGGAAATCATGAGCATCAGCATGGGAGCATCCGCATCGGCTGTATCTTCACTGTTGGGAAAGAATGTCAGGATTTCAACGCCGGTGGTAAATGTCCAGACAAAGGATGAGTTTGAATTTAAGGATCTGGAGCCGGCAATCAGCGTGGATATCAGCTATGCGGCAGGGCTGCAGGGAAGAAGCATATTGATGTTTCGTAAGAATGACCTCCGTCTGTTTGTGGCAATGCTTAACGGGCAGGAGCCTGCCAATGAGGAGTTTGTGCTGGATGAGATGACAGTCAGCGCTGTCTGCGAGGTGATGAACCAGATGATGGGAGCATCAGCTACATCGCTCTCAGAGTTTCTGGGGAAAAAGATTCGTATTTCCGAGCCAAAGCCCATGGAAGTCAAAGATGAAGAAAGCTTTAAAGCGTTGTACTTTGACAATCAATCTCCAATGGTAGCCGTTCGATTTATGATTGAAATCGAAGGCAGGGTAAAAAGCACATTTTTAAATCTTATGCCGGTAGATATGGCAAAAACGATTTTGGAGCCGTTTGCTGCAGACATTACGGAAAAGGGCGATGAGATTCCGGCACAGCCGGAGCGCACAACAGAGGATGTGCCTGTGCAGAGCCAGAGTGCTCAGACGCCGGATTCACTGACTCAGCAGCTTCTTATGCAGATGCAGCAGACCCAGCAGCAAATCATGAATATGATGCAGAACAATATGACGCAGAATACACAAAAAGAGGACAAGAGAGTGGAAAGTAATACAGTTATCCGGCCAATCTCTCCGGGAGAGTTGGTTGACGAGGGCGGCCCAAGGGTCGAAGATAAAGCAAACCAGGAGATGTTGATGCAGCTTCCGCTGGAGGTTTCTGTAGAAATCGGAAGAACCAAGAGGCTGGTTAGGGATATTTTGGAATTCACACAAGGATCGCTTGTAGTGCTTGATAAGATGGCAGGCGAGCAAGTGGATTTATTTGTCAATGGACAATGCATTGCAAAAGGTGATATTGTAGTAGTGGAGGATAATTTCGGAATCCGTATTACGGAGATTGTATCCCGGAATCTGAGTTCGGAGGCTCTGTAATGGGTAGCCTGAATCTGGTAAGTGCATTAGGGTGTGTAATCCTGGTATTGCTGCTGGCGTATTGGTGCAGCCGTTTCCTAGGAAAAAACTGGGGCAGGGTTTCCGGTACAAAGGAATTGAAGGTCATTGACCAGCTTCAAATAAGCCAGGACAAGAGGATTTTGCTGGTGAAGCTTAGGGAGCACACATACCTGATAGGAGTGAGTCAGGCGGGGATTACACTGCTGACAGAGCCGGAGGGTGATTTTGCAGAGCCGGAGCTTCCGGCGGAAAAGCCGATGGATTTTAAAGAGATTATCCGAAATTATGCTTCGGTTCACCGCCGAAAAGAGGAGGATAAAGATGAATGAACTGTTAGGAGGATTAAACGGAGGAAGCGTACCTACACTGGAATTAATTTACATGCTGACGCTTTTGGCACTCCTGCCGTCCCTTGTCATCATGATGACTTCTTTTACGAGAACCATCATTATCCTGTCTTTTACCAGGAATGCGCTGGGTGTCCAGCAGACGCCGCCCAATATGGTGCTGGTGGGAATTGCCCTGTTTCTGACTCTTTATACGATGAGTCCGGTAATCAGTAGTGTAAATGAAGATGTGTTCCAGCCTTATCTGGCAGGAGAGATGACCCAGGAGGATGCATTAAAAGAAATGCAGGCTCCTATCAAACGGTTTATGTTGAGGAACACAGAGATTAATACACTGAATAAGTTTGTAGAAATGTCCGGGACAGAAATAAAGGAAAATGCGGAAGAATATCCTATTACGGTGGTGACTCCGGCATTTATGACCAGTGAGCTAAAACGGGGATTTATGGCAGGCTTCCTGATTTATCTGCCATTCCTGCTCATTGATATCGTGGTGGCTACCACGCTGATGTCCATGGGTATGGTGATGCTGCCGCCGACGATGATTTCGCTGCCTTTTAAATTGCTTTTGTTTGTGACAGTAGATGGATGGCAGCTCTTGTTTGAGAATATTATAGCCGGGGTTAATATCCCATAGCTGCATAGGATGGATCTGCGTATGACGTGGACAGAGGAGGAGACAGATGACACAGGCAGAAGTATTGGATATTGTTTATGAAACCTTTCAGATGGCGCTTCAGATGGCGATGCCGTTTCTTCTGATTAGTATGATTGTAGGTGTTATCATTGCTATTTTTCAGGCTGCGACCCAGATTAATGAGCAGACTATGACATTTGTGCCAAAGCTGCTTGCAGTTTTGGCAATTTTGGGTTTCCTGGGAAGCACTATGCTGGGAAGAATGCAGGAGTTTGTTCAGAAGATATTCAGCATGATTGCCGGAGGTTAAGGAATTATGTTTATCCTGTTTTCCTTTATTGTCATGCGAATGAGCGGTGCGGTTTTCTTTAACCCTATTCTGGGGCGGAGCAATATTCCGGGCGCTGTTAAGACGGCGTTTGTGTTCATGCTGTCCCTGATGATGTATATGGGAATAGGAGGGGAACTGCAGCATGAGCCGCAGAGTCTTTTAGAGTTTGCGTTTCTGCTTATCACAGAGCTGGCATTTGGGTTTGTGATTGGCTTTTGTATGGAATTAACTGCACTGGTAATCCGGTTTGCCTCGTCCGTGATGGATTTTGGTATGGGGCTTTCCATGGCGCAGACGTATGATCCGCAGTACAATATGCAGGTTACGGTAACTTCCGGTCTGTATTATGCTTTCTTCGTACTGCTTTTTTTTGCGGTAGACGGACATGTGAAATTGATTGAGATATTTTACCGTTCGTCGGAGGTTATCCCCTTCGGCATGGTAAAGATAAACAGCGAGCTGTCAGCTGCTATGCTGGAGATTTTCAGCCAGGCAATTGTGCTCGGACTGCGGTTTGCGTTTCCGCTGCTGGCTATGGAGCTGGTGACGGAGTTCGCAGTAGGTATTCTGATGAAGATTATCCCGCAGATTAATGTATTTGTTGTAAACTTCCAGCTTAAGATTATCGTAGGAATGATGATTCTGTTGATGTTGTTTACTCCCATGGCAGATAGGCTATATGTTCTTCTGGATCAGATGTTTGCATGGGTGCAGGAATTGATTACTATCATGGGATAGCTTTGGTAACTTACGGAGCCTTTTTGTATGAAAGGGGGGATGAAGCATGGCCGAGGCGAATGGGCAGGAAAAAACCGAACAAGCGACCCCGAAACGACGGAAAGACGCCCGGAAAGAAGGTAATGTTTTTCAAAGTAAGGATGTCGCTACAGTAGTGACCCTGTTTGGTATGTTTACGATGCTTCAGTGGATGCTGCCTACAATTTATGAGAATGTGCGCCAGTTTCTGCTGCAGATCCTGTCGGAAATCGGGAGGGATCCTGTCACAGTGGCGACCCCGCAGCTTTTTGCGTCTTTCATAAATGCATTTTTCAGGAGTTCGATGATACTGCTTTTGTCGGCTATGGCTTTAGGAATCCTGGCATACGGCATACAGACAAAGTTCCTTGTATCTTTTCAGAGGATGAAGCCAAAGCTCAGCAAGCTTAGCCCGCTCAAAGGGATTAAGCGGATGTTTTCTATGAAAAATCTGGTGGAGCTGGTTAAAAACATTGCTAAGGCAATTCTGTTGATTGTGCTGTTGTACAGTACGCTTCAGGGGGATTTGGCATCTGTGGTCAAGATGATTGATATGCAGAGCGATGCGTCAGCTTCCTATATGTTTGACATGATTTTCCAGCTGGTACGAAATGTAAGTCTGGCTTTTGCCGTTATTGGATTCTTTGATTTTATGTATCAGAGATGGTCATATGAAAAAGACTTAAAGATGACGAAGCAGGAAGTAAAGGAAGAGTTTAAACAGTTGGAAGGTAACCCTGAGATTAAAGGTCGTATTAAAAGCATACAGAGGCAGATGGCTATGAGCCGGATGATGCAGAAAGTTCCGGAATCGGATGTAATCATCCGAAACCCTACGCATTTTGCAATTGCCTTGAAATATGACCCTGAGAAGAACGGCGCTCCGGTGGTGCTGGCAAAGGGCCAGGATGCATTGGCGCTCCGGATTGTAAAAGTAGGGGAAGAAAATGGTGTTTTTATAACAGAGAACAGGCCCCTTGCAAGGGCGCTGTATGATACATGTGAGATAGGCCGGGAAATTCCCGTAGAGTTTTATGGTGCTATCGCCGAAATCCTGGTGTATATTTACAAAGCTTCTCACAGAGAGGAAATGTTTAAATAGTACACCTGAACAAAAACAGGACGGATGGAGTTTCAGATGAAAAAGATAATGAGTTATTCAGTAGTACTCTTTGTACTGACTGTTATCCTGCTATTGATTATACCGTTGCCGGCCGGGCTGGTGGATGTTGCAATTGTGATTAACATGGCATTGTCTATGATGATTCTTGTTATCACGATGAGTATCCATGAGCCGTTGGAATTTTCTATTTTCCCATCGCTGCTGCTGATTACGACGTTGTTCCGATTGGGAATCAATGTGTCTACGACCAGAAATATCTTGTCAAATATGGGTTCCTCAGGACAGATTATCAAGGCATTCGGTGATTTCGTGCTGGGCGGCAACGTAGTTGTAGGTTTCATAATCTTCATAATTATCCTGTTGATGCAGTTCCTGGTTATCACCAAGGGTGCGGAACGTGTGGCTGAGGTTGCAGCCCGCTTCAACTTGGATGCTATGCCAGGTAAGCAGATGGCGATTGACGCGGATTTAAGTTCAGGTCTGATTGATGAACAGCAGGCGAAGCATCGACGGGAAAAAGTACAGCGGGAAGCGGATTTCTACGGTGCAATGGACGGTGCTACAAAGATTGTAAAAGGCGATGCCATTATGTCGCTGATAACTACAGGAATTAACCTGGTAGGCGGTACAATTATCGGAATGGTGATGGGCGGCGGAGAGTTTACGACTGTATTGAATACATATTCCATTGCTACGGTAGGTGACGGACTGGTATCTCAGATACCGGCGCTGCTGATTTCCACGGCTACTGGTATGATTGTAACCAGGGCAGTTTCTGAGGGCAGCTTGAATGAGGATGTCTCCAGGCAATTCCTGGCACAGCCATATTCTATTATGATTAGCGGAATCGCAGTAGCAGTCATGGGCGTCATTCCAGGGATGCCGACCCTGACAATGCTGCTGATTGCCGGAATCCTGGTAGGAGGCGGCTATTACCTCTCCAGACAGATAAAGGCAGGCCCTGCAATGGCGCTGCCCGGCGGTGCTTTTGGAGACAGCGGAGAGGCTTCGCATGAGGAAGAGCAGCAGTCCCAGGAGGCTCCTCCGGTTACCGAAGAAGAATATTATAAAGATGTCAATAATGTCTATACTCTGCTTACGGTGGAACCGGTGGAAATGGAGTTTGGATACAGTTTGATTCCGTTGGTGGATGAATCGGTAGGCGGGCGGGTGATTAACCGGATTATTATTTTCCGAAGACAATATGCCCAGGATATGGGCTTTGTTATCCCGTCAATTCGTCTGCGTGACAGTTCAGGTCTGAATACAAACCAGTACAGCATTAAGATTCGTGGTGAAGAGGTCGCAAGAGGAGAAATCCTGACAGATTATTATCTGGCCCTGGAGCCGGAGAATCCGGAAAGAGAAGTAGACGGAATCGAGACGATAGAGCCGGCTTACGGTATCCCAAGCAGATGGATCCGGCCAGAGGACAGGGAGAGGGCGGAAATATATGGTTATACGGTTATTGATCCGCTGTCCGTTATGATTACTCATCTGTCCGAGGTTATCAAGCAGCATGCTTATGAGTTGATAACCAGGCAGGAAGTGGTGCGTCTGGTGGAAAATGCTAAGAAGGTATCGCCGGAGCTGATAGAAGAGGCATTCCCGAATGTGATTTCCTACAGCTTGTTCCAGAAGATACTTACAAGCCTTCTGAAAGAAGGTATTCCTATTAAGGATTTGGAAATCATTGTGGAGACGATATTGGAAACAGCATCCGAGAAAGGGCTGCGTGATGTAGATACATTGATTGAAGATATCAGGACGGCGCTCAAGCGAACGATTACCAGATTGTACTGCGAGGACGGCAGCATGAAGGTAGTTACGATGGATTCCGAACTGGAGCGTACTATGGTGGGTTCCCTTACCAAAGGAGAGGGCGGTTATTATCTGGCGCTCAGCCCGGATATCCTGCAGAGCCTCATTTCACAGATGGCCATACAGATGCGGAAGTTTGCGGGATTGTCCCAGACTCCGGTGGTATTGACTTCACAGGTCATGAGGGTACATTTCTATCGCCTGATAGAACAGTTTTATCCCAATGTCCGTGTCCTGTCCTTTAACGAAATAGCAAATAATATCCAAATCCAGTCAATAGGAAGTTTGGTTCTTGACAACACGGGTAGACGTTAGAACAGACGATAAGTGGGTGAAGATATGGGAGAATGGGATTACTTAAAGGAAAAGACCAATGATGAGCTGCTGCATATGTATCTGGAAGAGAAGAAGATCGAGGTTAAGCAGGAACTCACGATGCGCTATCTGTATATAGTAAAAAGTATAGCGGTTCAGATGAGGAATACGTATGTTGGCTCCCTGCAGATGGAAGATATCATCAATGAGGGCGTAATTGCCATCATGAAAGGGCTGGAACGTTATGACCCTGCGATGAATATTAAATTTGAAACCTTCATCTCAAGACGCATCCGGGGAATGATTATTGATTTGATGCGCCAAAATGACTGGATGCCCAGGGATTTCAGGAAGAATAGCCGGGCGATAGAGGAAGCGAGAGTTTCCCTTATGAGTACGCTGGGGCGTGAGCCTACGGAAGAAGAGCTTGCGCAGGCGGTTCAAACAGATGTAAAGAAATTTCGAAAGATACAGAGCATGAGCAGTATTATGAATGTGCTTTCTCTGGATATGATTCAGGATGATGATACAAACCAGTCTATACAGCTGGCGGACAAAGCGCCTGGCTCCCAGCCGGAAGCGGTATTTATTAAAGGGGAGACACGGCAGATGCTGGTGGAGGCGATTAACAGCCTGAAGGAGAAAGAGAAGCTGGTAATTTCCTTATACTATGTAGAAGAGCTGAACATGGGGCAGATTGCTCAGGTAATGGCGGTGAGTGAGCCAAGGATTTCGCAGCTGCACAGCGCCGCTATACGGAAGCTAAAACAATATATGAGTAAATATGTGTGATGGACAGCCGCAGGAAGTGCGGGTGGAAAGGAGGAGAATATGTATCAGGGATTTTATAATTTAACATCCGGTATGCTTACTCAGAGCAGAAACCTGAATGTAGTCAGCAATAATATGGCAAATATTCAGACGGCGGGCTACAAGAAAGATACAATGGTAAGCAGTACCTTTCAGGAAGAAATGCTCTACCGTACAGGCAGACGGGCGAAAGAAAACAGGGAAGAATTGGCCGTGACTTCAAAGATACGAACGGCGAGCAGGACATATGTGGACTATGAACAGGGGACGATGGAGCCTACAGAGGGTATTTATGATTTTGCTATCCAGGGAAGAGGATTTTTCTGTATACAGACAGAGAATGGTGTGAGATATACCAGAGACGGTTCTTTTTCCGTGGATAACCAGGGATATCTGGTACTGAATGACCAGGGACGCGTGCTGGGCAAAAATAATCGTCCGATAAAGATTGACAATGAGAACTTTAACGTAGATAATAGAGGTAACATCACGGTAGAGGAGACTGTCAAGGGAAAAGTAAGGAGAACTACCCTGGGAAGCATTCGGGTGGTGGATTTTGAGAATTATGAGAATCTTCACAAAGAAGATAATGGTCTGTTTTCTTCAAACGAGAACGGGAGACAGGTAGGAAATGACACGAGTATTGGTTGGAAATGTCTGGAGAGGGCGAATGTGAACATGGTGGATGAGATGACAAATATGATGACATCACAGAGAGCACTGCAGAGTGCCGCCCAGGTTCTCAGGATTTATGACCAGGTGATGGGAAAATCAGCAAGTGAAGTTGGAAGCTTATAAACCGATTAAGGAGGAAAATCAGCAATGTATTCATCATTTTATACGGGGGCACTGGGAGCTAAGGCAAGCCTTAATAAGCTGGATGTTGTGGGCAATAACCTTGCTAATATCAATAATGGAGGTTTTAAGCCTAAGACAGCGGTATTTTCTGATTTAATACAGTATAACCTGAACGATTCAGAGGACGCAGTGACAGAGCTTCAGGCCGGAGCCGGCGTGCGTACGCAGAATACATATACTACATTTGCAGCATCGACGCCGGTTGCGTCAAACAGTGAACTGGACTTTGCTATCATGGAGGACAATTCGTTCTTTATGGTAAGGGACAGAGGTACAAATGAAGTAAGTTATACCAGGGACGGCCATTTTCACAGGGGCCAGATAGGAGATCGTTTCTATTTGATGACGGATGCCGGGAAGCTGGTGCTGGACAGAAATAAGAAACCAATTGTCGTAGAAGGACGGGGAGCAAAGGATACACCGCTTTTGCAGCAGGTTGGAGTTTACACTTTTGATAATCCCAGCCGTCTGCTGAGTACCAGCAATAACGAGTATGTGCCGTCCGAGGACACAATGCGCCCTTCGCTTGTGGAAAACCCGGAGCTGGCTCAGTGTGCACTGGAAAGTTCGGGAACAGATATGTCGCTGGAGCTCACCCGAATGATTGAGAGTCAGCGGGCATATTCCTATGCTCTGAAGATGGTTCTTACATCGGATGAGATTGTAGGTACGATTAATTCGCTGAAAGGATAAAGCGCGTCAGAAAATTTTGGAGGTGTCAAATTGGCTACGATTATTACTGTATCAAACCAGAAAGGCGGAGTGGGAAAAACTACCACATCTGCGGCTCTGGCCGCCGGCATTGCGGACAGAGGAAACAAAGTGCTGTGTATCGATTTAGATCCCCAGGGAAACCTGGGATTCTGTCTGGGAGCCGATATGGAAAATGCGCATACAGTGCTGGATGTGCTGAACGGCACGGTTTCCATACAGGAGGCGGTGTGCCATGCTGACACCTGCGATATGCTGATTTCGGATATTACTTTGAGCAATAATGGAATGGAACAGGTTTCCAGTGAACGGGAATTCATATTAAAGAAGGCTATAGCGCCCGTTCAGGAAGATTATGATTATATTATTATTGACACGCCGCCGGCATTGAATCTGCTGACGGCTAATGCGTATGCAGTCTCTGATTTTTTGATTATCCCCATGGTGGCTGATATCCTCAGTCTGGTGGGGCTTTCCCAGCTTTGGGAGACGGTGGAATCGGTTCGAAGCCTTTTTAATTCAGAGCTGAAGGTTCTGGGAATTCTGCTTACCCGCTACAACCGCAGGACTCTTCTGTCGAGAGATGTGGACGAACTTGCGGAACAGCTTGCAGACCAGATGGGAACGGTGGTATTCAAGAGTAAAATTCGTCCGGGAGTGGCAATCGCAGAAGCACCGGCTCACGGCGAGAGTATTTTCACATACAATCCGCGTTCCGGAGCCGTACAGGACTATATGGAATTTATTGATGAGATAGCGGAGACGATTCATCTAAAGGGAGGAACAGAACATGGCGAAGAAAACGAATAAGACTGCCCACGTACTGAATCTTTTGACGAAAAGTCCGGCGGTTCAGGAGGAAGGAACCGCGGAAGAAAACAAGGCTCCTGCGGAGCATCAGGCTGCCGCTCCGGTTTCGGCGCCTGCAACAGTTACCGTAGTGGACGAGAGCGGTAATGAACAGTTAGAGAAGAATATTCTGGAACAGCTGGAAAATGAAGTTTCCCAGGCAGCTTCTGAAGAGGCGAAACCTGCGTCTGTGCCAAAGGCAAAAATTTCCGCAGCGAAGGAGGAAGCTCCTGTGGGGAAAAGGGAAGTTCCCGTGTCGGAACCAGAGATTCCCAAAGCACAGACAGAGGTACCTGCGGTGAAAGAGGGAGCTTCAGTGACAGAACCACCTGTGGCACAGCCGGAGGCCCCAGTGGTAAAAACGGAAGCTTCCGTGCCGGAGAATACAGAAATGTCTGTGGAAACAGCACAGGAAATACCGACAGCGATGGCAGAGGAAAAAGCGGCGGATGCGGAAGCAAAGGTGAAAGAAACAGCACAGGAAAAGACTCCCGTGAAGGAATCTTCTTTTGTGAATGTGATGGAGGAACTGCTGAAACGGCAGGATATTGATAGATACATGGAACAGTACAAGGTGTGCCGGTGCGAGAGATGCCGGGCAGACGTAGAAGCGCTTACGCTTACGCGGCTTCCGGCGAAATATGTGGCGGCAAAGAGCGGTTTTGGTACATCTGGTATGAACTACTATGAGAACAAATATAAGATACGGATTCTGACGGAAATCATACGTTCCTGTGTCGCAGTGAGAGAACACCCCCGCCATGATTAGCCGTGGGAAAATCATCTGGCGGGTGTTATCTTTTTGAGGGATTTGCCGATAAATATAATATAGAATTTTGTATATTAAATATATTAAAATTGTTCAGATTATCTTGAAAGGAGAGATATTTATATGGCAAAGGTAACAAATAGTTTAGGAAATACAAGCCTCAGAGGATTTGGCGGTATGGCATCAGGAATTGACAGGGACGCGATGATTGAGGCGATGACCGCGGGGACAAACTCAAAGATTACAACACAGCAGAGCAAGATGCAGACCCTCCAGTGGAAGCAGGAGGCATATCAGAGCGTCAGCGGTAAGATTATTGATTTGGATGACAATTATTTCACATATTCATCTTCTAAGTGTTTGAAGAGCGCGTCATTATTTGCAAGAAATCAGATTACGGCTATCGGGGATGAGAAGTATACAAGGTTTGTGAAAGCATCAGGAACTTCCGCGATGGTAGATAACCTGTCCGTGTTAGGCGTAAAGCAGCTGGCAACTTCCGCCAGCCGGAGATCAGCAAGTAATGTTGGAAAGCTTTCTACAACACTTAATTCTCTGGATCAGGAAGTAAACATTTCTAATCTGAAGGGTACACAGATTCGTTTTGGTGTGTGGACTCCGTTAGATGGAGGTAAATTTAATAATACCACCACATTCACCATGCCAACGTCTTACAAGGATGAGAGTGGAACGGAACATTACATTGACTATACAACAGATGATATCGAAGGACTGGTAGATGAGCTGAATGCAGCGCTGAAAAATTCCGATGTTATGCTTGGGGAAGACAAGATTTTCGATGTCATGGAATTTAAATATGAAAACGGAAAGATTAACATCAGCACAGACGGCAAGAAGTCTACGAATTATGTAATGCGTTCAACTTCTACAGCATTGGGAGCACTGGGATATCAAGTGGATGCGGATGCAGATAAGGAAGGTATTTCTTTCAGCAAGTTCAATGATAATGTAGGAGACTTCGCAGATTCTTACCGCAAGACATATAAGGCAGATGAGTACTTTACCGGAAAGAAAGTTACTTTTAATTATGACGGTACTTCAAAAGATATAGAGCTGATTACCAAGGAAGAATACGATACTTTGTTTAAGGATTCTACATTAACTGGGGAAGAGAAGCTTGCAAAGATGGCAGAAAATCTCCAGGCGCGTCTTGACAGGGCGTTCGGTACGGGAAATGTAAAAGCAGAGCTTACAAATGTTGACGGGAAAGATACATTGGCATTCAGCACAAAGAATGATGCTTCTACGGTTACAATCACTTCTTTTGATGCGAATGTTAAGGATGCACTTGGTATTATATATGGTGCGTCAAACAAAGTGAATACTTATGCCACGCTGGATAAGGCAAATCTGGGAATCAGCAAGGATGATATGAGTAATTATACGGATGCTGACGGAAATCTGGATTTGGTAATTAACGGTGTAAAGATTGAGGGACTGACTGCGAAGAGCACAGTCGGGGATATTATATCTAAGATTAATGCAACGCCAGAGGCAGGCGTAAAGGCTTCTTATGTGGATTCTACAGGACAGTTGATGCTGGTATCATCCGAGACAGGCGCAGGCAGACAGATTGATGTGAGCGGAAGTGAACTGGCAAAGAAGCTCTTTATGGCAGATCCAGATAATGAAGATGTTGGATTTGCGGAAGGAAAAGATGCCGAGATAGCTGTAAGCTACGGAGACGGTACGGTAGTGAATTTAACGCGCTCCTCCAATACTTTTGAATTAGAGGGATTAAAGGTATCTGTAACAGGTAAATTTGGATATGACGCGGCAGGAAACCTGGATAGTTCTCAGGCAGTTACTTTCAATGCACAGGCAGACGTAGACGGGGTAACAGAGCTTGTATCGAAGTTCTTTGAGGAATATAATGCGCTGGTAGAAGAGGTAAATACGCAGATTACTTCGAAGCCGGATAAATCTTACGGTCCGCTTACGGATGATCAGAAGGCAGAGATGACGGAAGCAGAAATTGAGCGTTGGGAGAAAAAGGCAAAGCAGGGTCTGTTATTTAACGACGGTACAATGCGTGATTTAAGCAGCAGCCTTCAGAGCTTTTTGACAGATTTGATAGGAAGCGGTATTTCCTATGATGATTTGGAGGAAATGGGCATCAGCGTTTCCAGCAATTATATGGATGGCGGAAAGATTGAGTTTAATGAGACGAAGTTCAAGCAGGCGATGTCTACAGAACCGGATAAGGTTGCAAAGGTATTTACTGGAGAGGGAACTTCTTCAAAGGGTCTGGCGCAGTCTATGCAGGATCGGATGACGCCGTATGCGACCCGGTATGGAACCAGGAATGGCGGTTCTTATGGACGTCTGATAGAGGAAGCAGGTTCGCCCAAAGTACCGATGTCTATCATGGATAACTATATATACAGAGAGATTGAGTCTATTCAGGATATGATTGCAACTCTTCAGGAGAGACTTTCCAGTGAAGAAGATCGTTATATTAAACAGTTCACTTCCATGGAAACGATGATTAATAAACTGAATACACAGTCGGGGTATTTGTCTCAGCTTCAGGGCTAAAGAAAGGATTAGATGAACGCATATCAGAAATATAAGGAAAAGAGTATTCTTTCTATGTCGGGGCCGGAGCTGGTGCTTCTGTTGTTTGAAGAAGCGGATAAGCGGTTAGCGAGAGCAGGATACGCGCTGGAAGATAAAGATTACGTGAATTTTGATAAAGCGCTTAATCGGACATTTATGATTGTACAGTATTTGATACAGATTTTAGATCTGGAACAGCCAATTAGCCGGGAATTAAGAGAAATTTATCAGTATGTGCTTTATGATATTGGCCGTCTGCAGGCTGGACGGGAAAGACGGAAGGATGAAATTCCGCGTATTCGTCAGATATTATCAGGCTTGAAGGAAGCGTTTGACCAGGCATGGCATACAGTAGGCATGAGCGGCGGCAGGGCGATGCAGCATGATCTTGGAGTCCGGGGATAGGAGAGAAGATGGCTCTTAACAAAGAAAAAGTTATGATTTTGGTTCAGCGGCGGCTGTCACTTATCCAAGGGATAAGCCGGCTGACTGCTGAGCTGGCAGATGCCCTTTCGCGAAGGGATGAAGTATCCGTTAATATGCTGCTTCAAATGCGTGCAGATGAGATGGGAAAATTAGATGAGTGCATGGAGGAAATCTGGAAGACAGGGGAAGAAGGCGTCTCTGAGACAGAGGAATTAAGGCATCTGATAACCTGTAATCCATTTCGTGAAACAGCTGGTTTAGGGTATGAGGAAGGCAAGATTTTTGAAATTAGGCAGAAGACACAGACATTGATTAAAAAGCTTCAAGAAGAGGATAGGAAAATCAACCGGAGTGTTGCTGGGAATCAATCATTTTATGATTGATTCTCAGGCAAAATGCCTGAGGACAGTGTATCATCGCAAATACCCTGGCGTTAAGGAGAAAACAGGGATGAAACAATTGTTGTATGAGGGACGTTTTTTGGCTGAGATTACTGCCAATGTCGTTCGGCAGGAGAATTTAAAGATTGTACACAATAGAATAGACTGGGAGAGGATATATCGATTGGCAGATTATCATCGGATAGCGCCTGTTATATATCTTGGTCTTTTAGGAAATGGAGAAGTGTTGCCGGATAGATGGAGTCAACGCTTTTTTCTGCGTTATCAGGAGGCCCTGCAATATGGCGTAAAGTGTGAAGCAGAAGAGCAGACGCTGCTGAAGCTGCTTAGCGAGAAAAAGGCGTTCTGTATCGTGTTTTCAAGCTCTAGGGTACGTAGTTTGTATCCGCTGCCAGAAATGGCAGGAAAGCGCCCTCTAGGGCTTCTGACAGATAAATCCAGCTACTCTATGGTGAAAGGATTCTTGATTGATTTGGGATATGAAACCATAAATACCTTTCAGGGATTTGGAGAGTGTATGGGAAAAGATCAGGGGATTGAAGTGGAAATCTATCATACGCTTCCCTTTATAGTTCCAGTTTTTCAGAAGGAGACTGCGTGGCTGATGGACACGGCAGAGGAGGAAGAGGGATTTTCAGAAGGGATTCCTGTACTTCCCTTGGAAAGTGATTTCCTGTTCCGGATGGCGCGTGCATCTTATCGGTATGTGACGGACAGCCTGAAGCTGTGGGAAATGCTGGACTTGATGATGTTCCACAGAAAAATCAAGGACAGCTTAAGCTGGGAAAATATTCAGGCTCAGATGAAGGATTTGGGAATAGAGGATTTGTCCTGGAAGCTTCTGGAGCTTTCGTATTTTTGGTTCGGAAGTAAGGCAGAGCTTAAGAAGCTGGAGCAGAAAGAAGATATGACCGTATTTGATATGCTGGAGAACCGTATACTGCTTATGGGAGAAAGCTCTGGCAGCCAGGAAAAAAATGAACAGGCACTCCAACTGGCAGAGCAGATTCAGAAAGCAAAAGCAAAGGCGCAGAAGAAAGAAGAGCGGCATATGATGAAAGAGAAGCGGAAAGAGAGCCGGGCAGAGTTCCGTAAGATGATGCGTTGGGTATTTCCAGATTATCATTATATGTGCACTATTTATCCTAAATTGGAAAAAATTCCTGTGTTGCTGCCGTTTTTCTGGTGCTGCAGGGGAATGCGGATATTGAAGAGATCATTAAAAAGGCAAGAGAAGTAATAGTAAAATTAGATAAAAAGAGGTGCGGAGGAATATTTCTTTCCTTAAAGAAATATTCCTCCGCACCTCTTTTTCTTATGAGCCGCAGTCTTCTGCTTCATTGGAATGAAGCATAGACTGCAATGAACATAGGGAATGGATGTCTGCCGGGATGACAGCACTCTTTGTAGCTTGTTCCATTTCTGAAAGCTCTTCCCGGAGAATAGAAATTTGTTTCGGCGCATCAATGGCAACACGTACGCCATCAGTAGCGCAGTCAATAATCGTAATACGGACATTTCCACCTATTAAAAAGCTTTCATTCTTTTTGCGTCTGAGAATCAGCATAATTAATCAGCACTCCTATCTGTTGAATTTTCTGCTGGGCAAACAGTCTGGAAAGAACGTATCTGGTGACGAATTCCATATTCGGAATTTGTCAAAATTACCTGCATACCAATATGAGTTTCAGGATTTATCGCAAGAGGAGCTTTCAGGTTCACTGTAGTATCCAGGTAATTATCCCGTACTGTGCAAAGTGTGTAATAACACAATTCACCGCTGTCTGAAACGTTAAGGAAAGATAATTCCTCTGTACTAAGGTACGGAGCATAATCCGGACACAAATATACAGGATTCAGCATAGCAAAACAAATTAAAGGCTCCTCTGTAGATTGCAGTAAAATGATAGAATCATCATTGTGACTCAAGTACAGGGGAAGATACTTTTTCAAATTCGGAAAGCCAAACAGACCGTCCGGAAATATGATAAGATCTTCCTCTGCATATTCAACTTCACCGTAATAATCAGTTTGTATCAACATAAGCAAAAACTCTCCTATACAGATAAATTGAGCTGCTGTCCGGGATCTGCTGATTCAGGGAAATAGTTGAAACCGCCTGTATATTCAAAATGCACTTCCGGATATTGCGTAATAATTGTCATGGAAAGAGCCGGAACAAAGGATAAGCTGCCGCTTGCCACGCGCATCTCAAAAGCACCTCGCTCTACATTATAGGAAGCTTGTGCCTGACCAGGAGAATAGTTAATATTCGCATCAGCAACAGAGACAGAACTATTATTTTGTACAACAGCAGTCCCTGGGTTTACCTGGTTTGCAGAGGGAGCAGGAGCCGCCATCCGTGAGGCTGTACTGGATACGGAAGCCTGAGGCGTGTGTACAGGCTGGGGTGCCGGAGCACGGCGAGAACTAGAAAATGCACGGTTAATGTTGGATACATCACGAACATTCGTGCTTGCTCCGGCGCGCTGTGCAAACGCCTTATGGCGCGCCATAGCTTTCCTCCTCTCAATATCCAAAGAATCTTCTGAAACAAGACGTGCGTTTTCAGAAAACCTTACTGCCTTAAAAGAATCTGTTGAAATGTTTAAAAGCTGTGCCATAATCGTTGCCTCCTTTCATAAGTAACTATAATTTTAACGCATAAAATCAAATAAAGATGTTTCCATTAATTTAGAACCAACCTGAAGAGCAGCATTATAGGAATACTGGCTGGAAACCATTTCCATAATTGCTTCATAGGGATCTGCTCCCAGCTTATCGGCATAAGCCTCAGTCAGAGAATCCTGTACTGCCAGCATCCGCGTATGTGTATCATCCAGACGGCTGTATTTAATACCCAGTTCCTCGTAAATAGTACCTAAGCGGATAGAAGCCGCATCCATTTCTGTCATAGTTTCACCAAGAACCTTATTCATGGTATTCAGTCCATCCTGCGTAGGATTATCAATATAATCTTGAACGGCAAAAGATGCCTGCCCTGTAAGTGCGATGGCGCTGCTGTTCATCCGCTCCTGAATAAGAGCTTTCAAATCATCCGTTTTTCCAAGGCTTATCATATCCCGGGCTGTTCTGGAGGTAATTCCTGTCAGAACATTCAATCCGCCTGTATAGGTATCAATCAGAGAATCCCTATCACCGATGTAGCCATATCCTAAATCCATTACACCCTGTTCAGTCATAGCCCTGACAACATTATCGATATCATCAATCACATACTCATAACTGCCATCGGCCTGTTTTGTAAGGGTCATGGTAATATCTGTGGCTTTCTCGTCACCAGGGAACAGATGGCGATAGGTCAGGGTTTTTCCATCTTCACTGAGATAGAATGGAGCCTGGGAAGAGTCGTTACCACCGAAAACATAAATATTCTGATACTGTACATTCAGGGCATTTACGATTTCGTGCTGCGATTGTGTCAGCTCATCCCTGACAGCGCTAAGAGTAGAAGGATGATCTGAAGTTGCACTTAGCGCCTTTTCAATCTGAAACTTAGAGCCGTTGTCGCCAGTCAGGGTCGACTGGATAGCGCGGGCGCCCAGCTCCTGCTGGTACATACGGTGCTTTACATCTTTAATCAATGAAACCTTGCTTTCCAAATCCTGGAAGTGAGTGTCCATATTAAGCCCCTCATAGTAAGCTAATGGATTCTCGGCAGCACTTCCATATTTTCTGCTGTCTCCGCCAATTTTAGAAAAGCTTTTAATGAGTTTGCTGTGCAAATCATTGGTAGAGGAAGTAAAATTCCGATATATTGACGTATTTGTAACACGCATGGTGTAAACCTCCTTTTATTATTTTATATTAACGTCCGACTGTGCCGGTGCCATTAATCAGTTTATCAAGAGCTTCGTCTAGAGTTGTCATCAAACGGGAAGCTGCATTGTATGCGGCCATATAGGTCATCATGTTTGCTGCTTCTTCATCCATACTAACGCCGGAGACGGAATCCCGTGCATCCTGAATTCCGTTTTGCATGATAGCATTTGACTTGACGTTCATCAGGTTTGCGTAAGAGTCACTGGCCAGGGTTGTGGACACATGACTAATGAATCCTGCAAAGGAATTGCCATTCAGGTTGTCATAGTGTGATGACATGGCTTCCAGCATATTAAGGATGTTTCCAGTTTTGCTGTCCGCTGGGGAAGTTATATGCACCAAACCGGCAGACCATTCTTTGGTGATGCCTACATTAGAAGCTTTGTCACCCTCCAGCAAAATCATGTTGCCGTTATTTGGACCTGTCGTGTTGATGCCGTTAATCGTATCAACAAAGGATTTTGCCAGCAAATCCAGCTGATCCATGTAGTACTGATAACCTCTTGTAAATCCGGTATTCACCCCGTCGTGTCCAAGCATATCAAGAGAAGCCTGGATAGAACCGCCGGTAAGCTCAGGACCATCGTTTGCAGGAGCCGTGATAGTGATAGAAGCCGGATTCTGAGGCTTTCCATCAGGTCCGGTCGCGGAGCCTGTAATCGTAATAGCAGTCTGATGTACATCGTCATCCGGTCTGGTAATGGAGAGATTTCCGTAATTTTCGGCAACCGTTCCTTCGGAGCCGTTTACCAGCGTCAGGCGCTGTGTCATACCGTTTTCATCTTTATAAACTAAATCTACCCTGACGTCTTCAGGCCAGTCTTTTTTTGCCAAAAGGTTTCCGGCAGAGGAGATATCATAAAGCTCATTATCAAGGGCGTTTCCGTCAGCGTCAAGGCCATCGTGGGAAAAATCCCTGAAATAAGTTACTTCAATCGGAAGGTAACTTGCAAGCTTGTCGAGAAGGAGATTTCTGGAATCCTTAAGCTCGTTGCTGTTCTGTCCCACGACCTCATTCCCCTTAATCTGACGGTTCAGAGTGGCAATCTGAAGAAGCATATCATTTACTGTCTGAACTGCGCCGTTCCGGTTTGTAGTTTCACCGTCCAGACGCTCATATTCGGTCTGCTCTGCTTTTTTAATTTCCCTGGCAGCGTCATTTAAAAGGTTTGTGAAAGCCTCCATATCATTCCTTAATTCTACTTCGTAGGCGGAATCCAGCGCTTTTGAAGGATCCTGCATATCGGTCAGAGTAGAGCGGATATTCGCCAGCGCCTTACGAAGCCCGTCTATCTTAGTCTCGTCAAGGATGCTTGCCAGACTGTCCAGAGAATTCTGATAGGCGTCTGTATAGCCAGACTTGGTCATCTGCGAGCGGTACTGGGCATCCAAAAGCGGATCACGGAGCTGTGAAACACCCGTAATCCCTACGCCAAATCCTGTAAAAGCAGTATTTCGGCTGATATAAGCGGAAGAGGGGCTGGTGCTGTTAATGCTGACAACGTCCAGCTGCTGCCTGGTATATCCTTCCGTGTGCATATTTGCTAAATTCTGCCCTGTAATATCCAGCCGTTTCTGGCTGACCTGAAGGGCTGAGAGAGCAGTGGTAAAACCTGCAAAACTTGCTCGTACCATAATATAAATCCTCCTATATGAGAAATATTAAACATAAGTATCTTTCTGGGAGAAAGGCCGGGGAGCCTCCGATGTACCGTCAGAGCCATAAGAGGGATTCTCCCTGCGGGATAAGAAAATTTCCAGCTCCCGAACCCTGGTAAGTATCATCCTGTCGGCATCTTCTTTTGCGGATGTCAGAGCTTTCAGCTTTCCGTTCAGCTCATCAAACAGCGGTGAAAGAATCTCCCGCTGTTCCGGTGAAATCCGTTCCAGAAGCTGACGGAATGTCAAATCCTTCCAGCCAAGTCCCTCCATCAGCCGGGAACGTTTCTGTTCCAGGCCCCGGAGCTTGAGCAGGACAGCCTGTTCCTCCTGAATGCAGTTGTCAAGTATCTCGTGTTTTCTGTCTGCTGCCGCCGCCGCCTTTTCCCTTTCAATCAGGGTAATCTTATCAGTGACTTTGTTTAAAGACTGTATAACAGCAGTAAAATCCTCAAAAGAATGCTCTGTCATAATCCTGCCTGCCTTCCTATATTAATATATGAATAAATGGCTTATGCGTAGCCTAGAAGCTTTTCGGCTATCCGCTCTGAGTCAATCCGGTAAGAGCCAGAAGCAACTTCATGCTGTAACTGAAAAACTTTTTCTGTACCTGTTTCCCTGTCCAGGGCATTTGCACACCGACGGGAAAGCATGCGGGCAAACTCGCTGTCATCCGGCAAAATCCTTTTTGATGGATTCTTTGTAATCGTAACTTTATCATAATTGCTGGATATTTCGGATGTTTCCGCAAGGGACGGAGCTTTTCTTTCATTTGATAGCTCAGTTGCAGGTAGTTGAAGCTGATAATTTACATTGGTAGTCTGAAATGTGATGTTCATGGCACCCTCCCTTCTGGAGCAGAGTTTTTCTCTTCTCCTGTAAAACACAAACTACACTATATTTTCTTATATCGGCACTTTCCGGCACAAAATAAGGATTTTGCGCAAAAAAGTAAAATCAGAATAGAGGATAAAAAAATAATCCTTGAAAACCTAATGTTTAATAGGAAATCGCCGATATAGTAAATATACTTATGACCTTATTATAATATGGAGGCGTTATGGCAAATATTTTACAGGTAACCAATCCTGGCATGAATGACAACCGTGCGAATATAAACACACAGGATCCAAGAACCAGCCAGAACAATACGCGGATACAGAATCCGATTGATCCCACCCGGGTAGTCCGTACGGACGGACGTGAAGGCGGCAGGACTTCAGGCGCAGGAGAAGGGGCGTACAGTGTTATCGATTACGAGAGCAATTACGGCGCTTTCATAAAAAGCCTGGAAGAAGGGACGGGAAGTCTTCCAGCAGCTCTGGAGAGGCTTTTCTTTTCGGATATGGCGGCTTTTCGGGAGGCGGGACAGGCGGAGGAGGCAGCCAGGAATTTTTTGGCTTCCTTGCAGATAAGTTCGCCGGAAGAATTGCTGGCATATCTGAAAGGGCAGGCAGGAGGACAGCTCAAGTTTTCAGGGACGCTGTTTGACAGTCTGCGTTCCCTGCTTTCGCAAAATATTTCAGAAAGCCTGCGGGAAGCGCTGGGGGATTTTCTGAAAGTTTACAATGACTATTCATCAGGGGCGCATCTGCTGCGGCAGATGCAGAATTTGACAGGAGATATTGAAAAGCTGATGCTAAGCCAGTTCAGGGAAGAGTTCCGTCAGATGGCGGACGCTATGAACTGGGAAGCGATGAATGGAGATACACAGTATAATACGGGCATTTTAAATGGAAAGTTAATTCCGTTTTTATCAGATTATATATCGAAAACCCACGATTTTGGTTCTATACGGGATGCATCCATGCTGTTGATATTTAATGCGGTCCGGTATGAAAATGGCGGGATGGAGCAGCTGACCCGTCTGTTTGAACGCATGATGGCAAATCGGGAATTTGCAAGGCTTTATCCGGGAGATGCCGGTGCAGATATGTCTGCTTTGCTGGCTGCATCCAGAGGGCATACAAATCTTCCGGCCGATGCATTGGCAGAGATGCTTCTGCGGGGAGCAAACGGACAGGCGGGATTGGAAAATATCCAGCAGTTCTACACGATGCTGAATGGGCTTTTGTTAAATGAAAGTGTATATATGCCTCTGATGCATATTTTGTTTCCGTTCCAATACCAGGAACAGAAAGTAATGTCGGAAGCCTGGGTGGATCCTGACAGCGAGCGGGGAGCAGAAACGGGAAGCCGGAAAATAAAAATGCTTCTAAAGTTCGATATACAGAGCCTGGGGAAATTTGAAATAGTTCTGGCACTGCAGAACAGAGAGGTGGATATGCAGCTCTATGTTCCGCGGTCTTTGCAGAAGAAAGAAGCAGATATCCGGGAGAAAGTAGGCGGAATCATGAAAGACAATGGCATGGATCTGAAACGCATCCAGGTGCAGGAACGGCTCCGGGAAAGCCGGATAGAAGAAGTGTTCCCGGAAATCAGGGAAAAGGAGAGAACGATCAATGTCAGAATTTGATGCTCTAATGAAACAGAAAGCCGTAGCGCTGAAATATGACCCGGAAAAAAACGGGGCGCCTGTAATCGTAGCGTCCGGTATGGGGTATATGGCTGAAAAAATTACAGAAACAGCCATGGAAGCAGGAGTTCCTGTTTACGAGGACGGTTCCCTGGCTACGCTGTTGACTCAGCTGAAACTGGGTGCAGAGATACCTGAGGAGCTATATCAGGCAATCGTGGATATTTATATTTATTTCCTGGGATTTACCGGGGGGCAGACAGTGCCTGAGCTGCAGGACGAAAAAGAAACAGAAGGAATCTGATGAAAAATCCTTGCAATTCAGGAACAGATAAGATAGAATGGTAAATATTATGGGTTGCTGTGAATAGAGTGAACAGTAACTGTTATAACATAGACGAAGAATCGTAATTACAGGAAGGAGTACAGGAATGAGTACATTATCTGCAGCGGACAGCATCAGGCTGGCGATGGCGGGATTGAACACATCCGCATTAAATACGACGACTACATCTCCTACAATAAAAACGGCTGACTCGGATTTTCAGACAGCTTTGAAAAGGGCAAGCGGCCAGACAAGCATGGATGATATTTTTGAAGAGGCCGCAAAAACTTACGGAGTACCTGTCCAGTTACTTAAGGCAGTTGCAAAAGCAGAGTCCGGGTTCAATCCAAATGCAGTTTCAGGGGCGGGCGCTATTGGCGTGATGCAGCTGATGCCGGCGACAGCTCAGTCTCTGGGAGTCACGAACCCTTATGATGCCAGACAGAACATCATGGGCGGCGCAAAATACTTAAAAGAAAACCTGGAACGGTTTAACGGTGATGCGAGCCTGGCACTGGCAGCCTATAATGCGGGGCCAAATGCTGTTGAGAAATACAATGGCATTCCGCCATATTCAGAAACTCAGAATTATGTAAAGACAGTTCTTTCTTATATGAATGACACTTCTCTTTCTGCTAACCGCACCGTAAATACTGGAACTACTGGGATTGCAGACACGGGATTGGATTCTGCTTACATAAACCAGGGAACAGGGCTTTCCAGTCTGTCCTCTTACAGTCTTTCCAGTTTAGGTATGGGGGGCTGGGGAAATTTTGGGGTATCGCAGGACGGCGAGAGCATCACGATGGACAAGGCGACTTTTGTTAATATGATACAGCTTATGCGTATCCAGATGATGATAAATATGGATAACCAGATAGGAGCGTTGACACTCTAATCGGCATATGCTGGATACTTTATATATAAGGAGGTGTTTGCTTCTATGGTTTTGAAAGAATGTGAGAGATGCATTTTGTATGGGCCAGGTGGAAAGATTCTGATGAAAGGCCGGGTGGAAGCCGTTGGAGAATCCATCACACTCTATTTTGAAAAGAATCCGGAATTTGCGAAGGGAAAGCTTCTTGTGGACTTTTTTGATACGCAGCTGGGGTATTTGCGAACTTTCTGTGAAATTGTATTCCGAAAAAATTCGAACTATTTGGAAAGAAATGAAGCGTGGGCAGGCAGATGCAAAATACTGAAAGTGCTTGAAACGGTACAGCGGCAGAAAGATATCCGGGTAAAGTTAAAGCTGGAGAAGCTGTTCAGCTCGGCAAAGCAGGGAGATTTTTACGGTGTCATAGAGAATATAAGCGCGGGAGGCGTATATATTACGACCTCAAAGCCTATGAGTAAGAACGAGCTTTTTTCCTTTTATCATAATTTCGTGGGGAAAAATTGGAAGCTGCAGGCGGTGACACTTTGGGCGAAGAGAATCACGGATGATTATTTTGGATATGGATGCCGTTTTGTAGATTTGTCCGAAGGAGCTGAGATGGATATCCGGCAGTTTGTATATCAGCATCAGCTGAATAGCGGAGAGCTTGATATCAGGTAGAGGAAGAGAATGAAGCTGAATCTTGTAATGATTGTAAAAAATGAAGAGCGTACGCTGGAGAAGTGCCTTGAAGCGGCAAAGCCGGTGGTGGATGATATGATTGTTGTCGACACAGGTTCGGATGATGCCACCCAGGAGATTGCGCTGCGCATGGGGGCGCAGGTATTGACGTTTCCCTGGACGGGTGATTTCTCGGCTGCCAGGAACTTTGCACTATCCCATTCGGACGCAGACTGGAATTTGGTGCTGGACGGGGATGAAATTCTCCGGCCATGCAGCAGGGATGAAATAGAAAAAAGTATTCAGAAACACGGCTGGCAATGGATAGGAGGCGTACTTTTGTACAATTCCTATCGGGATGGAGAGGAAGTCCGGGTGAGCACTGACGTAATCCCCAGACTGCTTCCACGGGGAGTTTACTATCAGGGAATTATCCACGAGCAGCCGGATACTTCCTGGCCGTGTTTTCCGATTCCTTTGGCCGTCGACCACGACGGCTATTTATATATGGATAAGGGTGAAAGGAATCTTCCCTATCTGGAGCGGATGGTAAAAGAGAATCCTGGAGATGGTTATTGCCGGTTCCAGCTGGCATATACGCTGCGAAATTTGAAGAAAACACAGGAGAGCCTGGTGCATTTCAGGGAATTTTACCGGCTTTCGCCCCGGGGAGCAGAGTACCGCAGACAGGGAATCGTGCTGTTTCTGTATACACTGATGGACGCAGGGGACGAGAGAGCGTTGCTGGAAGCATTAGAAGTGATTCAAAGGGAAGAAAAAGAACTTGCGCGGCTGTCGGATTTTATGTTTGTGTGTGGTCTCTTTTATATGAAACTGGTATTATCGGATGTCAGCAGATACCTGGAATATCTTCCGAAGATTCAGGAATGTTATCTGCGGTGTCTGGAGATCGGGGAGCAGCCCTGGAGCAGAGGTGTGGTCGGTACAGGTTCCTTCCTGGCAAATTATAATCTGGGAGTATGGTATGAAGTGTCCGGGCAGATAGAACAGGCTATCTACTGTTACCAGGCTGCGGCAGAAGAGGGATATGGGCCGGCTCTCCGGCAGATGAAAAACCTGGAAAAAAAAGTTTAAATTTTTTTGTAAAAACGCTTATATTTTCCAAGGCAGTGACGATAGATATAGATGTAAGGTAAATCAAGTGGAAATACTACAGTTTATACTTTACAGTTATATGAGCTACACATGCAGGGCCCGCATACGTAGTGGTGGGGACAGGGAAGTTCCCATGAACATTTATTAAACAAGGAGGTACATTTTATGGTAATTCAGCATAATATTGGAGCACTTAACTCTTATAGAAACTTAGGTATCAATCAGTCAGGTCTGAACAGCAATCTTGAGAAACTGTCTTCCGGTTACAGAATCAACCGTGCAGGCGATGATGCAGCAGGTCTGGCAATTTCCGAGCAGATGAGATCTCAGATCAGAGGTTTGAATCAGGCTTCTAAGAACGCTGAGGATGCTATCGGCTTAATCAAGACAGCAGAGGGTGCGCTGACAGAGGTTCATGCTATGCTTCAGCGTATGTCAACCCTGGCAACTCAGGGCGCTAACGGTACTTACAACAGTACTGCTCAGACAAATATCCAGGCAGAGGTTGATGAGCTGTTGCTTGAGATTAACCGTATTGCAGAAAATACAAACTTTAATGGTGTTTATACGCTGAAGGGAACTAGCGTATCTCAGTTCCAGATTGGACCAAGTGCAGGCGAGACAATGACTCTGACCGGTGCATCTATGGGTGCAGCAGGTATCGGTGTTGATAGTCTTAATGTAACAGGTGTGACAGCAGCGAATACGGCAATTACTACGATCAAAGCTGCTATCAATACTGTATCTGAGTTCCGTGCAGAGCTTGGTGCTAAGCAGAACAGGCTTGAGCATACAATTGCAAACCTGGATATCACTGCTGAGAACCTGACAGATGCTGAGTCCCGTATCCGTGATACAGATATGCCGGATGAGATTACTGCATTCACAAAGAATAACATTCTTATGCAGGCTTCTCAGTCTATGCTGGCTCAGGCAAATGCAGTACCGCAGAGCGTATTAAGCCTTCTGCAGTAATTTTTCCAGATATTAGCGGGAAAAAAGCTGCATAGCTGGTGCTTTGTAAATTAGAAAAGTGAGGAAGAGCTGTTTTGAAGTGTAAAAGCGGAAAGACAGCTCTTTTTTTGAGAAGAAACGATTTAAAAAAATTTTTATAAAAGTACTTATATTTTTCAGAAAGATGACGATAGATATAAATGTAAGGTAAATCAAGTGGAATACAACAGCTTATACCTTACATCGAATATCGACGATATATGCAGGGCCCGCATATGTAGTGGAGGGGACAGGGAGGTTCCCACAGAGATTTATTAAACAAGGAGGTACATTTTATGGTAATTCAGCACAATATTGGAGCACTTAACTCTTACAGGAACTTAGGTATCAATCAGTCAGGTTTGAACAGCAATCTTGAGAAACTGTCTTCCGGTTACAGAATCAACCGTGCAGGCGATGACGCAGCAGGTCTGGCAATTTCCGAGCAGATGAGGTCTCAGATCAGAGGTTTGAATCAGGCTTCTAAGAATGCTGAGGATGCTATCGGCTTAATCAAGACAGCAGAGGGTGCGCTGACAGAGGTTCACGCTATGCTTCAGCGTATGTCAACTCTGGCAACTCAGGGTGCTAACGGTACTTACAATACTACTGCTCAAGGAAATATCCAGGCAGAGGTTGACGAGCTGTTGCTTGAGATTAACCGTATTGCAGAAAATACAAACTTTAACGGCGTTTATTCTCTGAACGGCACTAAGAAAGCTCAGTTCCAGATTGGACCGAGTGCAGGCGAGACAATGTCACTGACTGGCGCATCTATGGGAGCAGCAGGTATCGGTGTTAGTGGTATTAAAGTAAATGGTGTATCTGTTGCAAATGCAGCTATCACTACAATTAAGACTGCTATCAATAAAGTATCTGAGTTCCGTGCAGAGCTTGGTGCTAAGCAGAACAGGCTTGAGCATACAATTGCAAACCTGGATATCACTGCTGAGAACCTGACAGATGCTGAGTCTCGTATCCGTGATACAGATATGCCGGATGAGATTACTGCATTTACAAAGAATAACATTCTTATGCAGGCTTCTCAGTCTATGCTGGCTCAGGCAAATGCAGTACCGCAGAGTGTATTAAGCCTTCTGCAGTAATTTCCCAGATTGATAATAACAGGGGAATAGCTGTATAGCTGATATTCCGTAAATTAGGGAAAATAAGAAAGAGCTATTTCAAAGTGTAAGAGCAGAGAAATAGCTCTTTTCTCTTATATACAAGATGCATTGCAGAAGGAAAAGTTTTTGAAAAAATGCTTATTTTTTCTGGAAATGCGGCGATAAATGTAATGTAGGATGTGTGTGGAGAAAACGTATATATCTACAGAATTTGTTTGCCAAGTGTATAAGGGCTTATATAAACGGCGGCAGAGACAGGGAGGTTTCTGCAGATATTTTCAGACAAGGAGGTATACTTTATGGTAGTTCAGCATAATATTGGCGCGCTTACTGCATACCGGAACTTGGGGATTAATCAAGGCGGCTTGAACGGTAATCTGGAGAAATTATCATCCGGTTACAGAATCAACCGTGCAGGTGATGACGCAGCAGGACTGGCGATTTCCGAGAATATGAGGGCGCAGATTAAGGGATTGAATCAGGCAGCAAGGAATGCACAGGAAGCAGTAGGATTAATTAAAACTGCGGAGGGTGGTTTGACAGAGATTCATGCTATGCTTCAGCGTATGAGTACGCTGGCAACCCAGGGGGCAAATGGTACGTATAATAGTGTGGCACAGAAAAATATTCAGGCAGAAGTTGATGAACTGCTGGATGAAATAGATCGTATTTCAGAAAATACGAATTTTAATGGTGTGTATACATTGAAGGGGACTAAGAGTACTCAGCTCCAGATTGGTACATCAGCGCCGGAAATCATGACAGTGGAGGCACGCGATATGTCGTCTGCTATACTGGGAGGTTCTCTGAATGTAACAGGTGTATCGGCTGCAAATGCGGCTATGGCTACTATCCGGACAGCAATTAATAAGGTATCTGAATTCCGTGCAGAGCTTGGTGCAAAACAAGACAGGCTGGAGTTTACTTATAACAATCTGTATGTTACGGCTGA
Source organism: Lachnospiraceae bacterium 46-15 (assembly GCA_041223665.1). Lineage (GTDB taxonomy): Bacteria > Bacillota > Clostridia > Lachnospirales > Lachnospiraceae > Hominisplanchenecus_A. The sequence goes on along the minus strand of JBCLQO010000001.1, from coordinate 215,679 downwards.
GAATCTTACAGATGCAGAGTCCCGTATCCGTGATACAGATATGCCAGAGGAAATTACGGCATTTACAAAGAATAATATTCTTGTACAGGCATCACAGTCTATGCTGGCACAGGCGAATGCAGTGCCGCAGAGTGTATTGAGCCTTCTGCAGTAAATATAGTTTTGCCATATAAGCAGAGGTTTCGTAAAGAATGAAAATGGGAAAGGGTTATTTCAAAGTGTAAAGCGGAGAAATAGCCCTTTTTAATTCATATAGCAGAATACAAAGATTAGCAGGGAGGAAACGGTATATGAGACAGGGAGTCAGGCTTTCCCAATGTATGATTGTAAAAAATGAAGAGGAAAATATTGAGCGGGCGCTTTCCTGGGGAAAAGATATTATGTATGAGCAGATTGTGGTAGATACAGGCAGCACAGACCGCACGGTAGAAATCGCAGAGCGGATGGGTGCAAAGGTTTATCATTTCGAGTGGATAGACGATTTCGCAGCAGCGAAAAACTATGCGATTGAGCTGGCAAAAGGAGACTGGATTGCATTTCTGGATGCAGATGAATACTTTCCACCGGAAGATGTAGCAAAGCTGATGCCGATTTTGAGAGATCTGCAGCATAGTAAATATGAAGTTCTGATGACCAATATCCTGCATTTGGATAAAGATGGAAAACCGGCCGAGAGCAGTACCTACATGCGGATATTCCGAAACCGTCCGGGACTGCGCTATCGTGGGAGGATTCATGAAGAGCTTGCTTCGGATAGTGGAACGCTTCAGTTTATTGATGGGACGGAGGATTTGTCTATCTATCATACGGGATATCTTCAGTCTGCGGAGGGGGATGTACGCAAAAGCAAAAGAAATGTGCCGCTGATAGAAAAGACGCTGGAAGAAGAGCCGGACAACTATGTTATGATGGGATATCTTGGAGATGGCTATGTAAATCTGGAGCGGTATGATGAAGCTGTTGACTTGTATCAAAAAGCGATTGTATATCTTACGAAAGAGGAATTAAGTGAGTATGATGCCCGGAGCGCCGCTACATTTAAAAACCTGATGCGTGTTTTATTAAAAATTAAAGGGGATGTAAGCGCCGCAGAGAACGTATATCAGCAGGCTGTCAGGAGCCTTCCGAAGAACGGAGATTTTGACTATGTGATAGGGGAGGAATATATAAGGCTGGGGCGGCTGCAAGACGCGGCATATCATTTGGAGCGTGGTATCGGAATTTTAGAGAAGTTTGGGAATACGCAGAAAACAGATTTGCTGTTTGCCAATCTCCAGAAAGCCTGGGAGGATTTGGCGCTGTGCTATTACGGAATCGGGGATTTGAGTCAGTGTGTGAACTGTACGACTGCGCTGTTGCGGGCAAATCCCTGGAATATACGTATGCTGCAGGCGCTTCTTTTGGCGTTCTTAAAGGATGAGCAGGATGCACAGGCAGGCGGGAAAGGGACATATCAGGCGGCGTCTCCGGCGCAGGTGAGGGATTTTCTTGGAAATCTTTATAACTTCCAGTCTCTGAAAGACAAACTTTTTGTCCTGAAAGCGGCGATGGAAGCTGGATATGAAGGGCTGGTGCAGGAACTCCGTCAGCTTATGGCACCGCAGGAGCTGGAGAGCTTTGACAGGGCGATGGGACAGGAGGTACAGAAATAGTGAAAAAGGAAATCAGGCTTTCTCAGTGTATGATTGTGAAAAATGAAGAGAAAAATATCGAGCGTGCGCTTTCCTGGGGAAAGAGCCTTATGTGGGAGCAGATTGTGGTGGATACAGGGAGCACAGACCACACAGTGGAAATCGCCAAGCGGCTGGGGGCGAAGGTGTATCATTTTGAGTGGATCGATGATTTTGCGGCGGCAAAAAATTATGCAGTCAGCCAGGCGCAGGGGGACTGGATCGTGTTTTTGGATGCTGATGAATATTTTTTGGCGGAGGATGCGAAACGTCTTGTCCCGCTGCTGGAGAAGCTTGAGGGTACAAAGTACAATGCGCTTGTCACCCGATGGGTGCAGGTGGAGGGCAGTGAGGAGCTTTCAAGCGGCGGGCCGCAGGGGAACACCCAGTGGGTTTCAGCGGTTCGGGCGGACGGGAGTACAGGCACGCTGTTTTCCGGTACACAGACAAGGATATTCAGGAACCAGCCAGGACTGGGTTACCGGGGAAGGGTTCATGAGAAGCTCTATGTGCAACATGGGAAATTGTGGGAAGCGGATGCGGGCGGCGAGCTGTCCATCCTGCATACAGGCTACAGTGAAGCGGAGATGAAGGAGAAGGATAAAGCTGGAAGAAACATTGCCTTGATTAAAAAAGAGCTGGAAGCCAATCCGAAAGACCATGTGATGCTGTCCTGCCTGGGAGATTCTTATAGCCAGCAGGGGAATAAGGAAGAAGCTGCCCGGTGGTATGAGCAGGCGGTTTCCTGTATGCCAAAACACCCTGATGAAAACGATGCGCTGTGCTCCGGGATATTCCGGAATCTGATGGCAATTTATGTTACACGGCAGGATGCAGCAGCAGTTCAGAAAGTGTATGAGACGGCGGTAAAGCGTTTTCCGAAGGAGCCGGACTATGACTATATTCTGGGTGGGAAGTGTATAAGCCTTGGACGCTATAAAGAAGGAGCGGAACATCTGCAGAGAGCGTTGACTCTGCTGGATATGTATGGCAGTGAGAATAAGGCAATTATGCTGACCCATAATCTGATGCGGGTCTGGGAGCTGCTGGTGGTATGTCATTTTGAAAGCGGGGATTTGGAGCAATGCGTAAACTGTGCAGTGGCAGTATTGAAGGTTGATCCCTGGCGAATGGGAACACTGCAGGAGCTGCTGCTGGCATTTAAGACAGATGAAGAGCGCGCCAGGGCTGCAGGAACGCCAGGAAAAGCGGCGTCTCCGGCACAGGTTCAGGCATTTCTCGGCAGTCTCTATGATTTGCGCGAGCCGAAGGCAGCGGAGTTTGTGAAGAAGGCGGCAGAAGGCGCTTCGTATGCTGGACTTGTCCGGCTGCTGTAGTATTGTTCTGTGAAAGTGTTTGAACGGCTGCATCATTCTGCCAAATTGGTAAAAGGGGTGGAAAGCGTTAAGTTTTATATCGTTACGGTCGATAATATAAGAAAAGGATTTAGGGGCAGACTGGAGAAAATGCTCTGGATTTCAGGCTGTATGGCAGCGGAACGGAGGAGATAATGGGAGATATTCCTGAAACAAGGATTTATGGGAAAAATATAGATATTGACAGCAATGCGGTGAAGAATCTGTACAGCGCCCGTTCGGAGAAGAACGGGGACAGGCCAGTTGACGCGCCTACTGTGCTGAGCAGTGATACGAATATCGAAAATATAGAGCTTTGGACAAAGGAAGAATTGGAAAGATGGTTTCCGCAGTTTCCGCTTGACAATGAAAGCATTGTGCTGGAAATTGGATTTGGTACGGGGAGGATGACCAGGTACATTACTCCAAAAGCAGGGGAATATGTAGGCATTGATTATGTAAAAGAATTTGTGGACACGGTGAAAAAGCGTGAAGATATTGTCAAGAAAGAGAATACCGTTTTTCTTCATATGCCATTGGAGCAGTTTGCCGCGGAAAACCACAGCCGTTACAGCAAACGGTTTAACAGGCTCTTTTTGTCGGGCGGAGTATTTATGTATATGAATGACTGCACGCTGAAAGAATGTATGGTCCATCTGGCAGATATGCTGCAGGAGTCGTGCGTGATGTACATATCAGAGCCGGTTGCGATAGAGGAGAGGCTTACGCTGAATGCGTTTTATTCAGAGACGATACAGGATAATTACAGTGCGATTTACCGGACGGTTGATGAATATAGAGAGCTGTTTTCCCCATTTTTAAACCAAGGATTTACATTAGAAGTATGTCAAGAATTTTTTGAGAACGATATTAAGAAGATGAAAGAGACAAAGCAGTGGATATTCATACTGAAAAGAACAAAAAGAGGGTGAGAACGTGAAAGCATTTTTATTAGCGGCAGGTGTGGGCAACAGAATTTCAAGAATGATTAAAAATGTTCCCAAGTCAACGCTTCCAATCAACGACAAACCGTTGATAAGAATTACTGCGGAAATGCTGCTTGGGATGGGAATGGAAATCGTTGTTGTAGTAGGATATCAGAAAGAAAAGATTTTTGAGTCTCTGGACGGTCTGGACGTCACATATTATACAAATCCTTTTTATACGCTTACCAACAGTATTGCGAGCCTGTGGTTTGCAAAAGATGAGCTGGAGGGCGACGTGCTGATTATGAACGCAGATGTGTTTGTGTCAGAGAAAATCCTTCGGGGAATTCTGGCAGATACGCGTGACAATGTTATGGCGATTGATGTAACGAGAACCAAGACAGGGGACTATTTTTTCTCGACAACGGAAAGCGGAATTATCCGCAAATACGGTAAGGACATCCCGCTGCAGGAGCGCGACTGTGAGTATGTGGGAATGGCGAAGGTGGCATCCGTTTTTACACCGCGGTTTAAGGAACGGCTGGAAGCTCTGATTGATGGGCAGCAGTATAATCTCTGGTGGGAGAATGTGTTATATTCGTTTGCAGACGAAAAGGAACATCCGATTTATACGATGGATGTGGGGAAGGAATTTTGGTCGGAGATAGATTTCTTTGATGATTATGAGAGAATTCTGAATTATATCAATGGGCAATCTAAGAATGAAAAGTGAAGGTGCAGAGATGTATAGAGATAAATATATAGCCAGTACATATCGTATCAAAGACCACACAGACAGAAGGGGATATCTGCGTCTGGATATGAATGAAAACCCGGAAGGGCTGCCGGAGGATTTTGTGCGTGAGACGGTGGGGAAGATTACGCCGGAGTTTTTGGCGTCTTATCCGCAGAAGGATAATCTGCTTGGGCTTATTGCCGGGCGGGAAGGGGTAGACGTACAGAATGTGACGCTGACGAATGGTTCCGATGAGGGCATCCGCCTGGTATTTGAAACATTTACCCATGCAGGGGGGCGGGTTTTAACAGTTACGCCTACTTTTGAGATGTATCAGGTATATGCAAGTATGTTTGGCGTTGAGTTGGATACGGTTCCTTTTAAAGAAGATTTTACGATAGAGACAGAGGAGCTGCTTGGGGCAGTTAAGGAGGACACGAATCTGGTGGTTCTTCTGAACCCAAACAGCCCGATTGGGACAGAGTTTACGGAAGAGGAATTTGAACGGATTGTGGAGAAGGCGGAAGCTGTAGGGGCTGTGGTTCTGGTGGATGAGGCATATTATCCTTTTGGAGTGGAATCGAAAGTGGAATATTGCAGGAGATATCCCCATGTGATGGTGCTGCGGACCTTTTCGAAATGGTGTTCGCTGGCAGCGCTGCGGGTGGGGTATCTGATCGGAAGTGATGAATGCATCCATCTGATTGAAAATGCCCAGTCCACATACAATGTGAATTCGGTGGGAATCCTGTTTGCAGAAGAATTACTGAAACGGGAGGACATTCTGGATAGGCTGCGGCAGTCGATGGAAGAGGGCAGGGATTATCTGGTTTCTAAACTGGAGAGCGCTGGATACAGCTATTATGCAGCGAAGGGAAATTATATCCTGATGAAGCCGAAGAAAGCTCCGCAGCTTATAGCGGAAGGGCTGAAAGAGGAGCATATTTTGATAAAAACGTACCGTAAAGGGATGCTGGCTGGCTGGCTGAGGATTACTCTGGGCAGCAGGAAGATTATGGAAAGGTTCTGGGAGAGCTTTTTTAGGATGGAGGAACGTGACTCGTGACTGGGGAGAAACCGCTTGTATCGATTATCATACCTGTTTATAATGGAGCCAATTATTTAAGAGAAGCGATTGAAAGCGCTTTGGGGCAGACGTATGGCAACTGTGAAGTGCTTGTTATTAATGACGGTTCAAATGATCATGGGGAAACGGAACAGGAAGCGTTGAGGTTTGGAAGCAGAATCCGGTATTTCAAAAAAGAAAACGGCGGAGTTGCATCCGCCTTAAATTTAGGCATACGCAAAATGCAGGGAGAGTATTTTTCATGGCTTTCCCATGACGATGTGTACAGGCCTCAGAAAATAGAAAAGCAGGTAGCGGCAGTTTTACAGTCGGGAAATCCGGCGGCGCTGGTGCAGGCAGAATACGAGTTTTACAATGAGGACACAGGGTCAAGGACGCCGACACGTTTTTTGAAATATTATAGGCCGGAACAGATTACGAATTCATGTTTTTCAGTGCTGCAGCTCCAAAGCCACGCGTGCAGCGCGCTGATACATAAGAGCCATTTTGAGAGAGCGGGGCTGTTTGATGAAAGCCTGAAAACGATACAGGATATCGACATGTGGTTCCGGATTTTCAGGGGGCAGAAGTCTTTGTTCCTGCAGGACATCCTTCATATGGTGCGGGAACACCGGGAGGCAGGCTCCAACACGATTTCCTGCTATCATGAAGAAACGCGGAAGGAATATGCAAAACTTATCCGGCAGATGCCGAATGAGGAAATCCGGCAGGTGTTTGGAAATGCGGGGGCGTTTTTATGCCGTATGGCCGGGTTTGTGAAGAGTTACGGCGGCGGGAATGAGCTGAGAGAGATAGAGGACAGGCTGTGGGATATGGAGGAAGATTCTGAGGAAGGCCAGGGCTTGAAGGAATTTTATGACAAGCTGTCTGATTTTTCCGGGAACAAGGCGAAAAGGATTGTGATATTCGGCTCCGGGCAGTATGGAATACGAGTGAAATATGATTTGGAAAGCCGTTTGGTGATGCCGGAATATTTTATGGATAATAACCCAAAGAAACAGGGAATGGTCATTGATGGGATTCCCTGCAAAGCGAAAGAGGAATTGTTGGCGCAGAAGGGAGATACGCTGGTGGTAATCGCGATGAGGAATTGTGAGGAAGCAGTGAAGGAACTAGAAGCGGAAGGGATACCTTACTATGTAACAAGACAGGAGCTTGATCCCATCCTGCTGAACACGGCGCCGGCAGTCTCCAGAAAGGAAGAGTGGCTGGGAAAATGAATGTAGCGATTATTATTGCAGCAGGACAGGGGCACAGGATGCGGCAGGAAATCCCAAAACAGTTCATCAATGTGTATGATAAGCCTGTAGTGATTTATACACTGGAGAGCTTTCAGCGGCATCCGGATATAGATGCTATCGAAGTGGTGTGCTTGGACGGCTGGCAGGATTTGCTGAGGGCTTATGCGAAGCAGTTTGGCATTACGAAATTGAAATGGATTGTCAGCGGAGGGGGCACGGCGCAGGAATCCATCCGGAACGGCGTGTTTGCATTAAAAGAAGAATGCGAGGATGATGATATTGTTATTATCCATGACGGAATCCGGCCTCTGGTGGATGAAAGCATTTTGTCTGATGTGATTCTGAAATGCCGGGAATATGGGAATGCGGTAACATCCCTCCCGTATAATGAGCAGATTTTTGTGATAAAGGATGAGAAATCCACCAGCCAGTATATTCCGCGGGAAACGCTGCGGCGGGTATCGACTCCCCAGGCGTACACGTATGAAAAACTGGTATGGGCGTATACGAAAGCGTTTGAAGAAGAAATCGGTATCTACGGTTCCTCTTATACGAATACCATGATGGTGGATTTAGGCGAGGTGCTGTATTTTGCGGCAGGTTCGGATAAAAATATCAAGCTGACAACAAAAGATGATTTGGAGCTGTTCAAAGGATATCTGCGGACGGAAAAGGACGAGTGGTTAAAATAAAAGGTTAGGAGATAGGCGTATGAAGTGGAAAAATAAAGGTCACGAGTTTGATGATTTATATAAAAAAATTGAAAAGATTAAAAAATGTTATTTGTTTGGCGCAGGATATTATGGGGAGAGGGTATGCCGGCTGTTGGAGAAAGAGTTTGATGTTTTGGGATTTATCGATAATTCCAAGGAGAAACAGCATACCGAGGTATGTGGTAAGAGGGTGTATGCCCTGGAAGAAGTCGAAGACGCTTTAGATGAATCTACAGGAATTATCGTAACAATTACGCCTGCGGCAAGGCTTCAGGTGATACAGCAGATGACGCGTTCGGAGAAGATAAACGAGGAACAGATTTTTACTATGGAGCTGTTTATGTCCGTATATGAGGCGTATAAGAATGGAAGGGTTTATATTCCGTCTGTCTCTTTTTTGCCTAGTACAAGATGCAATCTCAGGTGTGAGGCTTGTCTAAACTTTACGCCATATATAAAACATTTTGAGGAGCGTTCCTGGGAGCAGATTAAAGAAACTGTAGATGTGTTCTTTTCCTGCGTGGATTATATTTTTCAGTTTTATATCAGCGGCGGCGAGCCTATGTTGTATCCACATATGAAAAAGCTGGTAGAATATGTGGATGATAATTACCGGGATAAGATTTATATTATCAGAACCGTAACAAATGGAACGGTTTTGCCTAAGCAAGAATTATTAGAGACGCTGGCTTCGCGTGGAGTGGAATTGACCGTAGATGATTACAGAGAAGCAGTTCCAGAAAGCGCAGATACTTTTGACAGGCTGATTGAGCTGCTGGAGAAATATCAGGTGAAATATGAGATAAATAAAACGGATGAGTGGATTGACCTGGCGCCGCTTACTACGAATCATGAGGGCTGGAGTGAAGAACAGATACGGAATCATTTTGAAAGCTGTCAGGTTCCGTGGCAGGAACTTCGGGACGGTAAGCTCTATAGCTGTAATTATGCAAGTTACGCGATTATTGCCGGGCTTGCAGAGGAGGACGAAACAGAATACTTTGATTTGCGGAAATTTACACCTGACCAGGCAAAAGAGCTGGTGGAGTTCCGCATGGGGTACAACACCAAAGGATATGTGGAATTTTGTAAAAGATGCAGTGGATTTTTTGATGTAAATCCGAATAAGGTAAAGCCAGCAAAACAGGTGGCGAAATAGGAAGCAGCTTGTGAAGGGGGAAGGATGATGGTAGTCAGCGCAGAAAAAGTATTAAAAGCCTGCTTTAAAATATTTGGAGAAAACAGAAAAACTATTATTTTTGGTGCAGGGGAGAATGGCGTAAAGCTTTTGCAATTGATGGAGGAATTAGGGAGAAAAGCAGACTTTTTCTGTGATAATAGTGAGGAGAAAGCTGGAAAAGAAATAAAGGGTATACCTTGCATTTCTTATGAGGAATTAAAGCAGATAGGAGATGCCGTGATTTTTGTTTCGCCCAGTCATGCGGACAGCATTTATAGGCAATTGGAAGATGATGGTATTTCAGGGGTAGTTCCTGATGAAATCATAGAGTTAATTGGATTTTTACCTCGGAGGGATATCTGTTTACAATCTATCGGGCATTTTTACTCTTTATATCCTGATTTTGATGATATTCGGCAGAATAGAGGGAGGATTTTTGACAGGGCGAAAACAGTTTTGGATATTGAGCTGAACGAAGAGGCACAATGCAGACTGCTGAAAGAAATGGCTGCGTTTTATCCAATACTGCCGAAGTGGAAAAGGATGGGGGAGGAAAACGGTGAATATCGGTATCGTTACGGGAATCCGAGCCTCAGCCCCGGTGACAGTGTTGCCTTGTTTTGTATGCTGCAGCTGCTCAAACCAAAGAGAGTTATTGAAGTCGGCTCAGGGTTTTCTTCGTCGATTATGCTGGATGTTAATGAGCATTACCGCAATGGAGAGATGGAACTGTGTTTTATAGAACCATTTCCGGAAGTATTGAAAGCTTTGTGTAAACCTTCTGATAAGATTTTTTTGCGGGAGTCAGGGCTTCAGGAGATTGAGGTGGAATTTTTTGACAGTCTGGAGAGCGGAGATGTACTGTTTATTGATTCTACGCATGTATCGAAAATCAATTCAGATGTCAACTATTTATTATTTGAGATTCTGCCTCGCTTGAAGAAGGGGGTATATATTCATTTTCATGACATTTTCTATCCGTTTGAATATCCGGAAAGCTGGATTCTGGAATCAGGATATATTTGGAATGAGTGCTATTTGCTGCGGGCTTTCCTGCAGAACAATAAGGAGTATTCGATTGAGTTTTTCCATAATATGATGGAGCAGAAGCACATGGAAATTTTTATGGAAAGCTGGTCGTTAGAAGAGAAGCCGCATGGGGGAAGCCTGTGGCTTAGAAAGCAGTAACAGGTGGATGATTTTATGAGGAAAAGTGTGGAATATAAATTATCTTCGGAAGAATTAAAAAAACTGCAGCGCATTGAGCTGGAAATGCTGATTGAGGTGGACAGAATCTGCCGGAAGCACAATATTCAGTATTCTCTGGATGGCGGTACGCTGCTGGGGGCAGTCCGGCATAAAGGATTTATCCCATGGGATGATGATATTGATGTGATTATGCTCAGGAAAGAGTATGCAAAGTTCCGGAGAGTATGTAAGAAAGAGCTGGATACGGCGCGTTTTTTTCTTCAAGATTATAAGAGTGATCCTTATTACCGCTGGGGCTGGGCAAAGATACGGCGGGAAAATACAGAACATGTGCGGCTGGGACAGGAATTTTTGAAACAGAAAACAGGGATTTTTATTGATATTTTTGTGGCGGATAATGTGCCGGATCATTTTCTTTTGCGGAGGCTGCACCATTTCTTGTGCTTTTTTATTCGGAAAGTTTTATATGCGCCATTGGGAGTACGGCAGGCAGGAAAGCGCAGTGAAAGAGCGGTGTACCGTATATTGAGCAGAATACCAAGGGAACGTGTATTTGCGCTGCGGAATCGGCTGGCGTGGGCGTGTAACAGGAAGGATACAGAGCTTATCAGCCATTATACATTGGAGTATCCGAAAAGCTGCAGGTATGGTCTCCCGCGGCGGTGTTTTGAAGAGTTTATTGAGTTGGAGTTTGAGGGACATATGTTTCAAGCTTTTAAGGATTATGAGGTCTATCTGCGGAGACATTATGGAGATTACAGGAAACTGCCTCCGGTGGAAGAGAGAGTGCCGCATTCGAAGATTTCGAAGATTGATATGTCAAGAATCGACTGAAATGTGCGGGGAGGATTGGATTTCATGCAGGAGTTGGCAAAAGGGTGTAAGGCTAGTATAATAATTCCGATATACAATACTGAGAAATATATAAAAAGAGCTGTTGAGTCAGTGTGTTCGCAGACGTTTCAGGATTTTGAAATTCTTTTGGTAGATGACGGTTCCAGTGATTCTTCCTGGCAGATCTGCAAAGCACTGGCACGGCAAAATCCGGCTATTCGTTGTTTTCATCAGAAGAATGCAGGGGTAGGGGCAGCGAGGAATACTGGACTTGAGAATGCAAGGGGAGAATATCTTTTTTTCTTGGATTCGGATGATGAATGGAAAGAAGGGCTTCTGGAAGGAGTAATTTCTGTGTTTGAAAGAAGTGGCTGCGATCATGTGCGGTTTCAGGCTGAGAGCACGAATGAAAGCTTGCTGATGTTTCGGCTTCCGGAAGAAGCAGAGCGTACGTATTCCCAGAAAGAGTTTCTTATAAAATCAACAGCGGACAGTGGATATTATTTAAATGTTGGCACCTGTTGGGCAGGTGGATATAGACGGAATATTATAGAGAATGCAGGCTTGAGATTTTCAGAGGAGCTGGCGCATGGCGAGGATGGGAAATTTGTTGTAGAATATTTGTTAAATTGCAAAGAAATTGTATATTTAAAGGATGTATTTTACAGGTATTACGTTTCTTTTGAGGAAGATGCGCGGATAAGCGCTACTTCCAGGGAGAACAAAATCTTGTATGATGAGTATGAATTATGTTTTTTGCTGTTTGAAAAAATTTATTTGACATATAGGGATAAATATACAGAGGATGAGAAGAAGGTGGTATACGCTGCCTTTTATGACAGGATGATTGGACGGCTGGTGCGTTATGCGTCATATGCGAATCATTTAAAGTGGAGAGAAAAAAGGAGAAAAATGGCATGGCTGTCAAGTAGTGAGATGATGAAGGATGCAGCAAAATATTATCATCCTTTCCGCAAATCGGACAGCAGATTTATCCCTTATTTCCTAAGGCGAGAATGGGTGTTTCCTCTATGGATGGCTTTGTTGGCAAGAAGAGGAAGATATTATAAAATTTATGGAAGGAAAAAATGCCTGGCATCCATATACCGCGGGGGCATGGGATAGAATTTTGGAAAATATATTTGAAAAGGGATTGCATGTATACATTTATTGCGCGGGAGCGTATGGTCTGCGGACATATATGCTGTTGCGAGACTGTGGTGTGAAAGTGTATTCATTTAGTGATAGAGATAAGAAAAAGGAAGGTATTTTACTGGATGGCATTCCATGTATTTCTTATGAGGCATTGCTGGAATTAGCGAAAGAAGAGATCTGCCTTATTGTGTGTAAAGAGGATGGAGAAGAGCTGAAAGAGCATTTTATCAGGCAGGGATTTCCTAATGTATATCTCAGGGAAGACATATTAGAAATGGTAGAGCTGGGGATGCTGGAGCCTTATAAGGTCTGGAATAAATATGAGGATTTAGATGAAAGCTCTTTAAAGATATTTGAACAGTTCCATGAGGATTATTATAATGTATACAGTCAGCAGGCAGAAATAGAGAATCATTATGATATGAATCATATGGCAGAGCGTGAATTGATGAATATTTTGAAGAATATGAGGAGCAGGAGGCAATGACGTACGAGTGAAGATTTTACAGGTTGATTACTCTGACTTGCTTGGACAGATTTATAATGGATTTGATTTACAGAGATCGTTGAATCAAAAAGGGCATCAGGCGAAACAGGTAGTTTTGGATAAGCTTAGTGACGATGAAAACGTAATTCCGCTTCAAAAGGACCAAGTGCTTCATGAAGAGATGAAGTATCTGGAGAAGAAGCTTTCTATTAGTCAGATGCTGTTTCCTTACGGAAGAGAGATTATGAATATGAAAGAATATCAGGAGGCGGATATTGTCCACTTCCATATTCTTCATTTAGATATGGTATCCTTGTTGGATTTACCTCTTCTGATGAACTCAAAACATGCAGTATGGACAATTCACGACCCTTGGATTGTAACCGGGAATTGTGCGTATCCATTGCAATGTGAAAAATGGAGAACCGGATGTGGCGAATGCGGAAATCTGGACTATAAAGGGTTTGAAATGCATGAGGATAATACACATTTTATGTGGGAAATAAAAAAGAAAGTATTTAAGCAAATAAATCCTACGATTGTTGTAGCATCTGATTTCACACGAAAATATATAGAAGAGAGCCCCCTTACAAATCATTTTACAGACATTGTGAAGATTCCTTTTGGCGTTCATTTAGAAGAAATTGGAAATATGGACAGAAAGGCATCAAGAGAGGAGATGATGCTGGGAGAAAAGGATTTTGTGATAGGCTTCCGCATTGAATTCGGCGTGCGGAAAGGGTGCGGTTTGTTGTATGAGGCATTACGAAGATTCGATAACAAAGAGAATGTCGTGCTTATGACAGTAGGCACGGGAAATATACCAAAGCATATCAAAGAAAAATTCCGAATAATAGAGCTGGGGCAGGTCAATGACGAAACACGGATGATGAAATTTTTTAAGGCATGCGATGTGTTTATCATGCCGTCTCTGGCAGAAACTTTTGGCTTGATGGCAGTAGAGGCAATGGCGGCTTCTGTTCCGGTGATTTGCTTTAGGGATACTGTTTTAGAGGAAGTAAGCTTTGCGCCTGCGTGTGGGGTAACGGCAGCATATGGAAATATAGAAGAGCTGAAAGAAGCAATTTGTTCCATAAGGCAAAATGTTTCCGAGGCGAGACACAGAGGGAGACTTGGGAGGGTTTTAGCAGAACAACATTATTCTTATGAGGCATATGTGAAGAAACATATTCAACTATATCAGAGATTATCTGGATAAGGGATTGCATACTATGAATGACAAAAAAATTTCTATTATTATTCCGGTTTATAACGGAGCAAATTATTTAAGAAATGCCATAGACAGTGCACTGGAGCAGACATATGACAATTGTGAGGTGCTCGTGATAAATGACGGTTCTTCGGATGATGGAGCAACGGAAAGAATAGCGGCAGAGTATGGAGAACGTATCCGTTATTTTTATAAGGAAAACGGAGGCGTGGCTTCTGCGTTGAACTTAGGCATCCGTGAGATGGATGGGGATTATTTTGCCTGGTGTTCCCATGATGACATGTTTATGCCAGATAAATGCGAAAAACAGATACAGGCGCTGGAGGAATGCGGTGATGATAAGCGGATTGTGCTCAGTGAGTACAGGCTTTTATTTGTGGAAAAAAATTTGTTGGATGAGGCGGTGAAGCCAAGGAAGAAGCTGAAGCGCAGGATGTGTCAGGATGGCCTTGCGGCTGTGTTAGCGCAGATGGTTCATGGATGTGATGCATTAATACATAAATGCCATTTTGAAAGGTGCGGTGTGTTTGACGAGACGCTGCGCACAACGCAGGATTATGATTTGTGGTTTCGGATATTACGAGGACAGAAAATCCTGTATTTGGAGGAGCCTCTGGTTATTTCCAGAATTCATGCAGAGCAGGGGAGCAGGACGATACCAAGCCATATCAGGGAGTGTAACGAGCTGTGGATTCGATTTGTGAATCAGGTGACGGACAGGGAGATGTACAAGTTGTATGGGAGTCCCTATGAGTTTTATTGGGAGATGCTTGATTTTGCAAGAAAAACCCCTTATCGGGATTTTGAAGAGCATGTGATGAGAAAAATCCTGGTGTCGGAGGAGCCTGCTAATTTAGAAAGCAGGATATTGGAATTGAAAAAGAAGTTTGGAACAGCTAAGCTGTTTATTTTTGGGGCTGGCAGAAATGGAAGAAACCTGAACCTGCAGCTTATGCTCAGGGGGATTTCGATAGAGGAATTTATTGATAATGCAGAGGAAAAGCAAAATCAGATTTTGGATGGAAAAAAGATAGAAAGTTTAGAATGTGCCGTGAAGCATCCGGGAGAGAAATGCATCCTTGTTTCGCCGGATGACCAGGAGTCTGTCATCCGGCAGCTGGAAGAAGCACATGTGACAGATTATCTCACAAAAGCTGAGATAGAAGAATATCTGGATATGGCGCCGCCGCTGAAAGAAAAACTGGCGTTGCTGGAAAGGGGCTAATATATGAGAACGCAAATCAGGCAGCAGTTACTAGAGATGACAGATTCTATGCTGGAAGCGGCGAAAACTCTGGACGAGCTGTACAGAAAAAAGGAATATGCACAGTTTAAAGAGCTTCTGGGCATTGTACAGGAGGCTGCGATTACGGTCGGAAATAAAATCGAGGAAATCGAAGGGGAAGGCACGGCAGCGGTTGGACAGTTGGAAAGCCTGTGTGAGCTTGTGTGGGGGCTTTATGAGAATGTGGAAACTGAGAATCCCCAGAAGCGCATGAAACTGATGAATAAGCAGCTGTTTCAGATACGGAATAGTATAAAGTTTGATATACCTGTTACATATGAAGTTGTATTTCTGCCATACAAGGCGTCTATGTGGGATTCCCTGGAAAGTATATGGATGGCGGCCAAAGAAGCGCCTGACTGTAACTGCAGGGTGATTCCCATTCCGTATTTTGACAGGAAACCGGATGGGACCCCAAGGAACTGGTATGATGAAAGCGGGGAATTTCCGGGATATGTGCCAATTACGAAATATACAGAATATCATTTAGAGACGGAACGGCCGGATATTATTTTTATCCATAATCCATATGACGATCAAAATACGGTGACAAGCATTCATCCCGATTATTATAGCCGGAAGATACGGGAATTTACATCGCTTCTGGTATATGTTCCTTACTTTGTGGCGAATAATGATGCTGTGAATCCACTGCAGTGCCTGACAAGCGGTGTGCTGTATGCCCACAGGACAATCCTCCAGTCGGATAAGCTCCGGGATGTTTTTATCCAGGGGTTAAGGGAAGCTCTGGATATGAGTGAAGAGAAGTTCCGGAACAGTGGGCTGGAAGATAGATACCTGGCATTGGGTTCTCCGAAATTAGATAAAATGATTTCAGGAATTTATGATGCTGACGGAATTCCGGAACCGTGGAAAAGGAAAATCGGTTCTCCGAAGAAGAAAGTGATTTTGTATAATTCGACAATAGTGGAATTGCTTAATTATACAGAGGGCGTGATGAAGAAGCTGGAGGACTTCATAGAGATATTTCCTCAGAGAGATGATATGGTATTGCTGTGGCGTCCGCATCCTTTGAGCATCAGCACGATAGAAAGTGTGCGTCCTCATTATGAGAAGAGGTATATGGACATTGTAGAACGGTTTCAGACGCTTCCCAATGTGATTTATGATAACAGCCAGGACAGCCAGCGGGCGCTCCTGCTGGCAGATGCATATATTGGAGATGAAACCAGTTCCATGCTGAAATCCTTTGGCGTTACCGGAAAACCAATCCTGATTACGGACTATAATAATACGTGCATGGGAACAATCAGCTGTGCAGTTCAGGAAGATATTTTATGGATGTTTCATCGTAAATATAACGCGGTGTTTAAATTGCATCTGCAGACGAAACAGATAGAGTTTGCCGGGGCGCTGGAAGGCGCGGAGAGTAAGAACTATATGTTTAAGAAGGCGGTGGCATATGGGCAGAAAATTTTCTTTATTCCGTATTTTTGTGATTGCATATTGGTAGTTGACACCAAAAACGGTCATATGGAAAGGATTGTATTAGAAGAGAAAGAACCGAATAACCAGTATCTTCCGATATTGTATGGAAAAAAGATATACCTGTTTCCGATTTTATTCAGCAGTCGGAGATTTGTGATTGATGCAGAAAATAATACGGTAGAAGCAGCAGAATATCCTTTGCCAAAGGAATTAGGCTATAAAAATGAAGAGCCGGTTTTTGTTGATGGCCTGTTGTTTAAAGACCATATCTTTTTCGCGTGTAATAATAAGCCGTGGCTGGCAGAATATGCGCCGGAAACGGATAGCTGGGAAGTCCATAGATACAAAGGAACAGCAGCGTTCTATAGAATCACAGCGGATCATGAAAATATATGGATTATGTCAAATAACCCGCTGATGCTTTTGAGATGGAACAAAGAAGAAGGATTTTCTGTAGTGTCAAGAGATTTTGCCGCGTATGATACTCTGGGCGAGAGTAATCCTACATTTTCTGAAATTGCATACATAGGGGACAGTGTGTGGTTTATCCCATTCCAGGCGGATCATTTTATAAAAATAGATAGAAAGACAGGAAAGCATACAGCGGTTCCTGTTGGGACGCGGGAGCTTTTAGGGAATGGAAATGAGGGCGGATTTTTTAACTGCCGATGCCATGATGAAAATTATGAATATCTATTTTCAAGAGTGAGCGATAAAATTGTATGCATTGATAAGAAGAGAAATCAGGCAGCAAGTATTGAGATTGTTCCGTTTACTGAAA
Source organism: Lachnospiraceae bacterium 46-15 (assembly GCA_041223665.1). Classification (GTDB taxonomy): domain Bacteria; phylum Bacillota; class Clostridia; order Lachnospirales; family Lachnospiraceae; genus Hominisplanchenecus_A. The sequence goes on along the minus strand of JBCLQO010000001.1, from coordinate 198,340 downwards.
ACCAGAAAAAAGAGATTGTGGAATCCGTGATGCAGGCTTCTGTGAATCCTCTTTATCGGGAGTCTTGCTGCAGTTTGAAGGATTTTCTGGGCATTGCGGCACAGGGAGAAGATATGTACATGGATAAAAGAAAAGGCTTTTTCAGAGAAAATGTAAATTTTGCGGACGGTACAGCGGGAAAAGAAATCTGGAAGCATATGAAAAAAGAGCTGGAAAGGAGAAATTTCTAAATGAAATGGACAAAGAAAGGGCATGAATTAGAAGAACAGTGGGAGGCGTTGAAAGGAGGCCGCTTTTATATTTATGGTGCGGGAGACTATGGCGCCAAAATGAGCAGAACTCTCTCAAAGCTGGGGATAGAGTTTGAGTTTGCAGATGGAAATTATGACAAACAGCAGAATGGTTATTTAGGAAAAAAGGTAATTTCTCCGGTAGAATTAGTAGAAAGACCCGGAAAGAAATTAATTATTTTGGCGGCGCTGGAAAAAACAATGTTGGAAATGCGGCAGATATTGGAAAAACATGGACTGGAAAAGAACAGGGATTTCTGGTATATGGAGGAATTTAAGCAGTCAGTGCTTCCGGTTTATGCATGGTATGCGCTGGGGAAGATTTATATGCCGAGCATTGGCTTTTTATCAACTACCATCTGTAATCTGAACTGTGACGGATGCCTAAACTTTACAGCTTACAATAAGAATCAGAAAAATGAGAAGGCAGAGGATTTAAAAAAGACGCTTGCAGACTATTTTAAAAATGTTGATGTGGTGGATTTCTTTTCCTATACAGGAGGAGAACCGTTTCTGCACCCTGAGGCGGATGAAATCCTGGAGTATATAGGGAGTCATTACAGGAATCAGATTGTTTCTTTGGGAATCTCAACCAACTGCACGATTGTTCCGAAAGACAGTGTATGTGAAATATGCGCCAAGTATGGGTTTCATTTTCTAATTGATAATTATTCAGAGTATGTAGAACGCTCCAAAAAAATATTGCCTCAGATAGAAGAAAAATTGAAGAAGTATGGTATAGAGTATGTGGTAAATGGAGGGGATGGAGCATATTGGATTGATTTGGAGCCCCTCAAAACAGATAATTATGGAATGAGTGAAGAAGAGTTAATTGCCTATAAGGACAGATGTGCAGTGCCATACAGAGAATTGTATCATAGCAGGCTGTATGCATGTAACTATGCGAATTTTGGCATAAAAGCCGGATTGGAAACAGAGGAACCGAATGATTCTTTTGACTTGAGCGGTGATGAAATAGAAGATAAGGCAGTTTTACTGGAATTTATTGTGGGTTATACGGAAAAGGGGTATGTGAATTTCTGTAAGCATTGCGCGGGCTTTCTGCCCATCAATCCGTATAAGAAACCTGTAGGGAAACAATTGCCAAGGGGAGAAGAGAAAAATGTATAAACCTAGGATATCCGTCGTGATACCGGTATATAATGGAGAAAATTATCTGAAAGAAGCGATTGACAGCGCGTTAAACCAGACTTATGAAAACGTAGAAGTCCTTGTGGTAGATGATGGGTCTGCGGATGGAACAAGGGAAATCATGGACTCTTATGGCAGCAGGATTATCGGGCTGCACAAGAAAAACGGAGGAGTGGCCACGGCGCTGAATATGGGGATTGCGCATATGTCAGGGGAGTATTTTGCGTGGCTTTCCCATGATGACCTGATGAAACCGGATGCGTGTGAAACTTATGTGAAGTATCTGCAGGGTGAGGAAAAAGAGACGCTCGTATACGGGAATTATGATATTCTGGATAAAGAGGGCAGGGTGTACAACTGGACGAATTTTGAGGCGCTCTATACGCAGGAAGCTGTGGAGATGTCTGTATATCCCGTTATTTTAGGATGTGTTAATGGATGCGCACTCTTAGTACATAGAAGCCATTTTGACAGAGTGGGATATTTTAATGAGGAATTGAAGATTACCCAGGATAATGAGATGTGGTTCCGCATTTTCCGGGATTCAAAAATTAAATTCTGCAGAGAAATTGTTTCCTCTAAACGCTATCATCCGCAGCAGGACAGCCAGACAAAGGATATATATCCTGACGAAGATGCATTTGTTTTTGAATGCCTGCGTCAATTAAATCTTGTGGAGTGCGCCCGTTTTGGCGGAACAGTACCGTCATTTTTTAGAAAAATGAGAGCGAGAGTGTCACCAGAGAAACATCCCCTGACAACGAAGTTCTGTGGGGAAATGATTTGTAAAGCGGAGAATGGAAATTTGTACAGCCAGCTGACAGTAGAAGAAATGACGAAAATGCTTGTGGCTGCTGAACAGAAAAATGATGCATTAGAAAAAGAGAATATAAGGCTCCAGGGGAAATTAAGAGAGCTATATATGAAATTTTAAATGGGCTATAAGATTATCGCAGGAGGAAAGCAGCATGAAATGGAAAAACAGAGGGCGTGAGCTGGAAGCGCTGGGCGAGAAGCTCCGCATCCACACCTGGAAAAAGATTTATATATACGGTGCTGGGATGATCGGAGAAGAAGTATACGATAAAATAAGATTTTTAGATATTCCAATTGAGTTTGCAGATGGTTCCCCGCAGAAACAGAAAGAGGGATTTAAGGGTGTTTCTGTAGTTTCGCCAAAGAAAATCTTCCATGAAGGCTCCGTGATTGTTGTAGCAGCGTCAAAATATAACACGGAAACTATCATTAAAAATATCGCATGTAACAGCTGTGGGGAATATAGAGAAGGCGTGAATGTATTTACGGCATCCTCTTTTCTGGCATTGCCGCTTCACTTATACAGCAGTTATATAGAAAAGAAGCTGTATTTTGAGGATATTACGATACTGGTGACGGAAAAATGTACTTTGAAATGCCGTGACTGCGCACCATGCTATCCATATTTGAAAAATGCGCGGCACCGTTCTTTTGAAGAAGTAAAAGCAGATATAGACTTGCTTTTTTCCAAAGCCGATTATATATGGGATTTAATTTTTACAGGGGGAGAGCCGTTTTTAAATAAAGAGTTTGGCAAAATGCTGGAGTATGTTATGGAGCATTATGCTTCACGATATCATCATATGCAGATTATTTCAAATGCTACCGTCATTCCGTCGGATGGTATCTGTGAAATGCTGAAAGGTACGGGAGGGGGGTATATATCTATTAGCGATTATACTTGTGTAAATGACAGATTGAAAAATAAACTCTCCCAGTTTACGGAGAAAATGGATGCATATGGCATCCGTTATGAAATTCCACAGGTAGATTCCTGGTGCGATTTTGGGTTTCGGGCGAAAGAGCATCCGCCAAAGAGCAGGGAAGAGCTTATTGACATGTTTGACGCATGCCGTAGTACCTGCCGGGCATTCCATGAGGGGAAATTTATTTTCTGCGTGCCTGCAATGTATGCAGCGCGGGCAGTGTATGAGGAACAGCCAGTCGATACGGACTGCTGTTTTGAGAGTGGGGATAAGAATGAAATCATGGAGTGGAACCTGGGATATTCAGAAAAAGGCTATCTCGATATGTGTGCAAAATGTTATGGATATATCACTATTAACCAGCATAAAGTAGAAGCTGGGGTACAGATTCAATAGGATGGAAGATTATGATTGATATAGAGCAGGAAATACAGGGTTTATCTATAAAATATGGATTTGCAGAGTCCCATAATTATTTTATGGAGGTTTTGGAAGAATTATTAAGGGAACAGACGGAGGGAAAACGTGTCATTATAAGAGGTGCGGGAGCTTATGCGAAAAGAATGCTTTCGGAATTTTATACGGCGCTGAAACCTCAATATATCGTGGATATGAATCCGGCGCTGGAATCATTGGAGATTCCGTATGCATCAGTTAAGATTCCTGTCCGTGATATGTCCTGTTTAACGGAGGACATAGAAGTGGCAGTGATTGGCTCGTATGAACTTCGAGACGAGCTGAAAAAGGGGCTGCCTGAAAAGACCATAGTTGTGGATCTCAATGATTTGCTGGAAGAATATGGGGTTTGTCTGAATTCTGCGTATTATTATTGGTCTGGTAATCCGTACATCGGTTCAATAATTCTGAATAACAGATATAAAATGGAAAAATCTCCGGAAAAGCGTGCAGAAATCCTGAAAAAAATCATAAGTCTGCATGCAAGCAACAGGGATATTTTTATGTTGAAAAAATATATCCAGGAATATACAGCTCTGCAATTTGCCGGATGGGAGCAGATTGCAGAGCTGGGAAGAGAGCTGGAGGCTCTGCTTATAAAGATAAAAAATGAGCTGGAGCGTCGGAAAGAGCGTGATATTATCTGGTTCTGGCAGGATGCGCTGAATCAGGAATGGGTAGAATATATGCCCTATACGAAAGGCTGCCGGGAGAAAGGAATACGTTTTGAAAACACATATTCCTCTTCTGTCTGGACAAGGTGTATGTATTCTCTGATTTTTGATAAAGAGTATGAGATTGATGACTGCAGTTACAAGGATAAAGGCAGAGAGAGCCATATATTGATAGATTATCTGCAGGATAAAGGGTATGCGTGTATTAGAATCGGTGATGGCGGGGATTTTGAAACGAAAAGCCTGAATGCATTTAATTTTAAAAAGGAGAAGATATCTTCGTTTGAGACGGCTACAAGCAAACTAAACTGGAATACTTTGAGAGCAATTCTGAACTCAGAAAAACCGGTGTTTCTTTTGATTCATTCCGTATTGGAGGCTCATGAGCCGATATGCAGTCCAGATTTAGAGGAGTTCGATTCAGGCCTGGCAGCTTTTACATCCAGATTCCTTCCGCAAAAGAGAGAGAAACTGCTGGACAATCTTAAAGTGACATGCAGATATTTAGATCAGCAAAATCAATGGATGGGAGAAATACTCGGCAGACAAGCCGTGAAGATATTTATGAGCGACCATGGTTCTATTATGACAAAAGAATCAAGGCGTTGGAATAAAGATGCGAATTACTTTAATTTTATTGCATGGGGCGGCAAAATTCCTGTAAGACGGGAAAAAAGGCTGTTCAGCCTGTATAATTTCCTGGAATTTATGAAATATGTCGTCGAAGAGAATGAGAGTATATACGAGGATGCCCTCTGTAATTATATTAAACTGCAATCGGTAGATGTTTACAATAAAATTACAATAGAGAATTTTATAAAGGCTGATTTTGGGGAATATTTGCAGTCATTCCGGGGAGCGGTAACAGAAAGGGATAGATATGTATTGCTCAAAAGCGGTAAAGAAATCTATAATATATTTCCAGATGATTATTCAAATCATATAGATGAACAGGAATATCAGGATAGAATTCAGGAGCTGCGGGAAAAGGCAGGGGATTTCTTTATTAAAGACTACGCAGAACCTAAGTTTGAGAATGTACGGCTGATATATGAAAATTTAAATCAGGGAAAGGAAGAGTCGCTATGATGAAACAAGAAGATATTTTTGCAGGAAAGACATTGCTGATTACGGGAGGGACAGGTTCTTTTGGAAATGCGGTATTGAAGCGCTTTCTGAATACGGAAATTAAAGAGATCCGCATCTTTTCCCGTGATGAAAAGAAGCAGGACGACATGCGCAGATTTTATAACAACAGCAAGATTAAATATTATATTGGTGATGTGCGCCAGCTTCGGAGCGTACAGGAAGCGATGCGGGGCGTGGATTATGTGTTCCATGCCGCAGCGTTAAAACAGGTTCCTTCGTGCGAGTTTTTCCCCATGGAAGCAGTCAAGACAAATATCATGGGAACGGATAATGTGCTTACCGCAGCGATTGCAGAAGGGGTAAAAAAGGTGGTCTGCCTGTCTACGGATAAAGCAGCTTATCCGATTAATGCTATGGGTATCAGCAAAGCCATGATGGAAAGAGTATTTGTAGCGAAATCGAGGACGACGGACAAGACTGTAATTTGCGGGACTAGGTACGGGAATGTGATGTGTTCCAGAGGGTCGGTTATCCCTCTGTTTATTGAACAGCTCAAAGCTGGGAAGCCTTTGACGATTACAGAGCCAAATATGACCAGATTCCTGATGAGTCTGGAGGAAGCGGTAGACCTGGTGCTTTTCGCGTTTAAGAACGGACAGGCAGGTGATATCATGGTGCAGAAGGCTCCGGCGTGTACGATTGATACGCTGGCACACGCCGTCTCGGATATTTTTGCAGGAGGGAAAGCAGATATCCACTATATCGGAATTCGTCATGGCGAGAAGATGTATGAGACGCTGCTGACACGGGAAGAGTATATCCACGCGGAGGATATGGGACAGTTTTTCCGGGTGCCTGCGGATAACAGGGAGCTGAACTATGAGCAGTATTTTGAAAAAGGCAAAGTGGATGTACGGGAACTGAAGGAATTTAACTCCAGCAATACCCAGATTCTGGACAGGGAGCAGGTAAAAGAACGCCTTCGGGATTTGCAGTATGTACAGGAAGAACTGGAGACAGTGAAATAGCCTGGGAAGGAGAAAAGCGGATGAAAGTTATCATATTTGGGGTAAATGGCATGGCAGGGCATATGACTGCCCTGTATCTGGCCGAACGCGGACATCAGATAACAGGATTTGCAAGGCATCCGAAAGGCTTCGGGGAAGGCGTCAGCTGTATAGAGGGCGATGCCTTGAATCAGGATGCGGTCAGGCGCGTACTGGCAGAAGGAAAGTATGATGCGGTAATCAATTGTATCGGAATCCTGAACCGGGCTGTAGACGCTAAATTGTCAGAAGGGATTTATTTAAACAGTGTATTTCCGCATTTTCTGGCGGAATGTGCAGAAGAGACGGGCGCCAGGGTGATACATATCAGTACAGACTGTGTGTTTAGCGGAAGGAAAGGACGGTATACGGAAGGAAGTGTGCCGGATGCAGAGTCTTACTATGGAAGGTCAAAGGCTTTGGGTGAGTTGATAGATGACAGGAATCTGACGCTTCGTACTTCTATTGTCGGGCCAGAACTGAAAGAGGACGGAATCGGGCTGTTTCACTGGTTCATGGGACAGGATGAGGAGGCAGACGGCTTTACAAGGGCAATCTGGTCCGGTGTGACGACGCTGGAGCTGGCAAAGGCCATCGAAGCTGCTTTGTACCAGAACCTGACGGGGCTTTATCATCTGGTAAATAATGAAGAAATCTCAAAATATGAGTTATTGCGCCTGTTTAATGAATATTCAAACCAGAACAGAACAGTGATTCATGAGAAGGATACTTTCGTGAATAATAAGTCTCTGCTGGACACAAGGCAGGAGCTGAAGCATGTAGTTCCGTCTTATAGGGATATGGTTCAGGAACAGGCGGAATGGATAGAGAGTCATAGGGATTTATATAGCTGCTATTTGAAGAAATGAAGGTAAAAGTTTGGAAGTAAACTTCCAAATCTGCTAGGATGACGCGTCAGGTGGTCAGAAAGAGGAAAACATGAAAGCACTTATTTTAAATTCGGGCGTGGGAAGCCGGATGGGAGCAGAAGCTTCGGGGTATCCCAAATGTATGACAAATATACCCGGGGGGGGGTATACCGTTCTGAGCCGGCAGCTGAAGATGCTGGAAGAGGCGGGAATCCGCGATATTATTATAACGACAGGTTTGTTTGATGATGTTCTGGTTGATTATTGCCGGGGATTGGAACTGCAGGCAGACATTACATTTGTAAAGAATGAAGCGTATCAGGATACGAATTACATTTATTCGATTTATTGTGCAAGAGAATATCTGGATGATGATATCCTGCTGATGCATGGGGATTTGGTATTTGAAGAGCAGGTACTACGGCAAGCGCTCGCAAGTGAAAAGAGCTGTATGGCTGTCAGCAGCATGTGTTCCTTACCAGAGAAGGACTTTAAGGCAGTCATTGAAAATGACAGGATTACAAAAATAGGCGTGGAGTTTTTTGACAGGGCAGTGGCTGCGTGGCCGTTGTATATGTTAAAAAGGCGTGATTGGAATATCTGGTTAAAACAGATAGTTTTTTTGTGTGAGCGGGGCGATGTGAAATGTTATGCTGAAAAAGCTTTTAACGAAATATCGGATGTATGTTCCGTTTTTCCTCTTGAGATAGGGAAGCTGATGTGCAGCGAAATTGATACGCCGGAAGATTTGGATACTTTGTCTGTGCGGCTGGATGAACTGGACAACCGGCTAGTTTATATGTGTTTTTCTACGGATATGCTTCACAGCGGGCATATTGCAATTATAAAGAAAGCAAAGCGGCTGGGAAAACTGATGATTGGCATTTTATCAGACGAAGCTGTGGCAAGTTATAAAAAGTTCCCGCTTCTGCCGTGTGCAGAACGGAAGGTCATGTTTGAAAATGTTGCCGGAGTTTATCAAGTTGTCGAGCAGAAGTCACTCAGCTACAGAGAGAATCTGGAAAAGTATACGCCGTCTTTTGTTGTTCATGGAGATGATTGGCGCAGTGGGTTTCAAAAACCAGTGCGTGATGAAGTGGTGGAGATTCTGGATTCTTATGGAGGGATGCTGGTGGAATTTCCCTATTCAGATGATGAGAAGTATCAGATACTTGAAAAACGTGCAAGATTAGAGCTTTCTCTGCCGGATATGCGCCGTGCCCGTTTGCGGAAAACCATTGAAATGAAAGGAACAGTAACCGCAATAGAGGCACACAGTGGGCTTACCGGACTGATTGCAGAAAAGACAGTGGTTTATCAGAACGGGGAGGCGCGTCAGTTTGATGCTATGTGGGTGAGTTCCCTGTGTGATTCTACGGCAAAGGGGAAGCCGGATATTGAACTGGTGGATATGACTTCACGTTTCCGTACGATAGATGATATTATGGAGGTTACTACAAAACCGATTATTTTCGACGGAGATACGGGCGGATTGACAGAACATTTTGTGTATACGGTGAAAACATTGGAGCGCATGGGAGTTTCCATGGTGATTGTAGAAGATAAGATTGGGCTTAAAAAGAATTCCCTGTTCGGGAATGAGGTCTGCCAGACACAGGATTCGATTGCAGGCTTTAGCGAGAAAATAGCGGCTGGAAAGAAGGCGCAGAAAACCAGGGATTTTATGATTTGCGCCCGCATAGAGAGCTTGATTCTTGAAAAGGGAATGGAGGATGCGCTGGAGCGGGCGTTTGCGTTTGTGAACGCGGGTGCAGATGCGGTTATGATTCACAGCCGGAAGCCGGAGCCGGACGAGATTTTTGAATTTGTAGAAAAGTTCCGGCAGGAGGATAAGAGTACTGTGCTGGTGGTCGTACCTACTACATTTAACAGGGTGACAGAGGAAGAATTTAAAGCCAGAGGCGTAAATATAGTAATCTATGCAAATCAGCTTATAAGAGCCGGAGTTCCGGCTATGCAGAATGCTGCGAAAATGATTTTGGAAAATCACAGGGCGAAAGAATGCGATGATATGTGCATGTCAATTAAAGACATCATTACACTGATTCCAGAAGAAGAGCAGGTATAAAAGATATGATTAAGCAAAGATTTATGATTGGGAATGGGGACTATAAAGAATTAGAAAAGTATTTTGTGGAGCACAGGCCAGGAAGCATTTTTTGGGTTTGCGGAAATTCTGTGTCGAAACTTGAGATTGGAAGATATTTTAAGGAACTGGGGGAACGGCTGGGGATGCGAATCGTACATTTTTCCGATTTCCAGCCTAATCCACTATATGAATCAGTCGTTAAGGGAACGGATATTTTTCTCAGGGAGTCCTGTGATATGATTGCTGCCGTGGGCGGCGGAAGCGCTATGGATGTAGCGAAATGTATTAAACTGTATGCGTGCAGGGAAGCGCCGGAGAAGTATTTGAATATGGAGTTTCTTGCAGTTCCGACTACGGCAGGGACAGGGAGTGAAGCAACACGCTTTGCGGTTATTTATAAAGATGGGGAAAAGCAGTCGGTGACAGATGAAAACTGCATTCCGACGGCGGTATATATGGACGCCATGCTGCTTGAGACACTGCCGGTGTATCAGAAAAAATCTGCCATGATGGATGCGCTGTGCCACGCAATAGAAGCTTATTGGTCGGTTCATTCTACAGAAGAAAGCAGAAAAGATTCTGAAAAGGCGATTCGGATGATTCTGGAAAATCATGAAGCGTACATAAGCGGAGAATATGCAGCGGGCGTCAATATGCTGAAAGCTGCGAACCTTGCAGGAAAAGCTATTAATATTGCACAGACGACGGCGGGGCATGCCATGTGCTATAAACTTACGGGGCTGTATAGTCTTGCACATGGCCATGCGGCGGCATTATGTGTGGCAAAATTATGGCCGTATATGCTGGAACACACAAGCCAATGCGCGGATTCCAGGGGGATAAAATATTTGCATGCGGTGTTTCGGGGGTTAGCGGAAGCTATGGGGGCAGAAAACGAGAAATCGGCAGCAGAACGGTTTCAAAAGCTGCTGGATGATTTGGGGCTGGAGGCGCCAGTACCGGAAGAAGAGGAATTTGAATTATTGAAAAAAACGGTTCATCCAGATCGGTTAAAGAATCATCCGATTTGTCTGGAAGAGTCTGATATTGACAAGCTGTATCATGAAATTTTATCAGGAAAGCATAAGGAGACACAGATATGAAAGCAGAAGATTTCGTCAGAATTATTGGTGCTGACTTTTATACAGGGGTTCCTGATTCACAGCTTAAAGCGTTGTGCAATTACCTGGCGGCTGACTGCGAAGAAGGTTCTCGGCGCCATATCATTGCTGCAAATGAAGGAAACTGTACGGCATTGGCAGCGGGTTATCATCTGGCGACAGGAAAAGTTCCTGTAGTCTATATGCAAAACAGTGGAGAAGGGAATGTAATCAACCCCGTTGCTTCACTGCTCAACGATAAAGTGTATGCGATTCCATGCATATTTGTTATTGGCTGGCGGGGAGAACCGGGAGTTCATGATGAGCCGCAGCACAGATATCAGGGGGAAGTGACTTTGCAGCTTCTTGAAGACATGGACATTTCCTTTTTTGTTGTCAGCCGTGAAACGGATAACGAAGAACTGGAAGCGGCTATGGAAGAGTTCAGGAAAGTGCTGAGCTACGGAAAGCAGGCCGCTTTTGTAGTCAAAAAAGGCGCACTGACTTATGACGGAAAGGTTGTATATAAAAATGGAAATCAGATGACCCGTGAAGAAATCATCCGGTATGTAGTGGAGACAGCAGGGGAAGAACCTGTCATATCTACTACAGGCAAGGCAAGCCGGGAATTGTTTGAGATTCGTGAGCAAAAGAATCAGAGCCATAAATATGATTTTTTGACGGTAGGTTCTATGGGGCATTGTTCTTCTATTGCCATGGGGGCTGCCATAAGCCGTCCGGAAGTCCGTTTCTGGTGTATTGACGGAGATGGGGCAGTTTTGATGCATATGGGGGCGTTAGCGGTTATCGGAGAGGCAGCGCCTTCGAATCTGGTACATGTAGTGATTAATAATGGGGCGCATGAAACAGTAGGAGGGATGCCGACAGCAGCGGGAAAAATCCGTTTATCTGCAGTTGCGAAAGCATGTGGCTATACGTATGCTGTATGCGTGGAAAATGCAGAAAAGCTTAAATTGGAACTGGCTAAAGCAAAAGAGCACAGGGGGCTGCGGATGATTGAGGTACTATGTTCTATCGGAGCGAGAGAGGATTTGGGCAGACCGACAATATCGGCACAGGAAAATAAAAATAATTTTATGAGTTTTTTGGAGTGCTGTAAGACACAGCAGAAGGAGATGGCATGAAGGTATTTACATTGTGCTTTACAGGAATCAGCGGAAGCGGAAAAACGACTTTGGCAAATGGAGTAGGGGAATATCTGAAAAAATGTGATCTACCCGTTCAGGTCATTGATGGTGATATACTTCGGGGAGAGCTGGGAAATCTGTTTGGTTATACAAAAGAAGAACGGATGAAGCAGAATAGAATTGTACGGGTGCTGGCAGGATATTTGAACAGGAATCATATTTCCACAATTGTTGCGGTAGTTGCGCCATTCGAAGATATGCGTCGACAAATGAGGGAAGTTTTGGGGGAAGGTTATATACAGGTATATTTGGACTGCCCAGTGGAAGAATGTGCGAAAAGAGATGTAAAAGGTTATTATAAAAAGAAAGAAAAAATGGAAAACTTTAGCGGCGTAAGCGCTACTTTTGAAGTTCCAGGAAATTCAGAGCTGGTGATTGATACGGTTCATTTGACAGTGGAGGAATCTGTAGAGAAAATCGTGGAATATTTAAAGGAACGGGGATACTGCCCGTAAAAAATTCAGAACAGTGAAAGTCATTCTCTTTTTTAAAAAGGGGGATGACTTTTCTTTCAGACAGTGCTATAGTACACATAAGCATTTTATTTCAAAATAGAGTCTTTTTGTGACATGTGATAAAAAAGAGTGGTTTCTACAAAACGGAATGACGAAAGGGAGAGAGCCGTGGTAAGAACAGTGGGAATTGGACATCAGGATTTTGAAACAGTACGAAAAGAAAACTATTTTTACGTAGATAAAACGGGTTTTATCAAAGAATGGTGGGAAAACGGGGACAGCGTAACGCTGATTACCCGGCCGAGGCGTTTTGGAAAAACGCTGAACATGAGTATGCTGGAGAAGTTTTTTTCGGTAGATTATGCGGGAAGGGGAGATTTGTTTGAAGGGCTGTCTGTCTGGCGGGAGGAGAAGTATCGGGAACTGCAGGGGACATATCCTGTGATCAGCCTTTCCTTTGCCAAGGTAAAGGAAGTATCTTTTCAGGAAACGAGGAAAAAGATTTGCTATATTATCGAAAATCTGTACAATCGGTTTGATTTCCTGATGGAAGAAGATGTGCTGAATGAGAAAGAAAAAAGTTTTTTCCAAAATGTTTCTGCAAATATGGAAGATTATGTGGCAACCTCATCGCTGGGGACATTGTCGGAATATCTGTATAATTATTATGGAAAAAAAGTAATTATCCTGCTGGATGAATATGATACGCCGATGCAGGAGGCTTATGTGAATGGATATTGGGAGGAACTGGCAGCTTTTACGAGAAGCCTTTTTAATGCAGCGTTCAAGACGAACCCTTATCTAGAACGTGCAGTTATGACGGGGATTACCAGGGTCAGCAAAGAGTCCATTTTTTCGGATTTGAATAATCTTGAGGTGGTGACGACTACTTCGGAAAAATATGAGGATAGTTTTGGTTTTACAGAAGAGGAAGTATTTGCGTCGCTGGATGAATTTGGCCTGTCTGACAAAAGGCAGGAAGTGAAAGACTGGTATGACGGTTTTATTTTTGGGAGATGCAGGGATATCTATAACCCATGGTCAATCCTGAATTACCTTGATAAGAAAAAGTTTACTGCTTATTGGGCAAACACCAGCTCAAACAGCCTTGCGGGAAAGCTGCTTCGTGAAGGGAATAAAAATGTAAAGCAGGAGTTTGAACGGCTGCTGCAGGGCGAGGTTCTGAAAACGCAGATAGATGAACAGATTGTCTACAACCAGCTGACGGGAAGGGAAAGCGCAGTCTGGAGCCTGCTGCTTGCCAGCGGCTACCTGAAAGCAGTGAGAACGGAATTCGTGGAGCGTACCGGGAGGGTTTCCTATTATCTGGCGCTTACCAACAGGGAAGTGCGCATTATGTTCGAAACGATGGTTCAGGACTGGTTTACAGAGCATGGGGACAGCTATAATGACTTCATAAAAGCTTTGCTGGCAGATGATTTAAAGGCAATGAATGCATATATGAACAGGGTAGCAATGGATACCTTCAGCTTCTTTGATACAGGAAAGAATCTGTCCAGACAAGAGCCTGAGAGATTTTACCATGGCTTTGTCCTTGGTCTAATGGTGGAGCTGTCTGATAGGTATGTGCTGACATCGAACCGGGAAAGCGGTTTCGGGCGGTATGATGTAGTGCTGGAGCCGCTCCGGAAAGGTGATGATGCCATGGTTCTGGAGTTCAAGGTACAGGATGTAGATGAGGAAAAAGCGCTTTCGGATACAGTGAATGCAGCTTTGGCGCAGATTGAGCAGAAGAGATACGAAGCGGTGCTGACGGCGAAGGGGATTCCCAGAGAGCGGATACGTAAATATGGATTTGCATTTCAGGGAAAGCAGATTCTGATAGGTTCTGCCCAAAATGGAACCTGAACCGGATACGCAAAGAGGAGTACATTGTTGATATAGCGAAAGAAGGAGGACAAGATAATGAAAAAATTAAAAGTAATGACAATTGTCGGCACAAGGCCGGAGCTTATCCGTCTGTCTGAGATTATAAAAAAGGCGGATAAATATTTTGAGCATGTGTTTGTCCACACGGGACAGAACTATGACGACAGGCTGAATGAGATTTTTTATGAGGATTTAGGAATCCGGAAACCGGATTTTTATCTGGGAGTCGTAGGAGAACATCTGGGGGAAACATTGGGAAATATCATAGCGAAATCCTATGAGGTGATGCGGAAAGAAAAACCTGACGCACTGCTTATCCTGGGGGATACGAATTCGGCGCTTACGGCGATTTCTGCCAAAAGGCTCAAGATACCCATTTTCCATATGGAAGCGGGAAACAGATGTTTTGACGAAAATCTTCCAGAGGAAACGAACAGGAGGATTGTGGACCATATTTCGGATGTGAATCTTCCCTATACGGAACATGCCAGGCGGTATCTGATTGCCGAGGGCGTAAAGAAGGAACATGTGTATGTAACAGGCTCGCCTATGAAAGAGATTATCTGCGCCCATGAAAAGGAGATTGAGGGCAGCAGGATTTTAGAGCAGCTTCAGATGGAGAAAGGGAAATACATCGTCCTGTCAGCGCACAGGGAAGAAAATATGGATAATGAGAAGCATTTTATGAGTCTGATGAGTGCGGTAAACAGCCTGGCCGAAAAGTATCAGATGCCGGTTATTTATTCAGTACATCCCAGAAGTGCGAATATCATGTCGAAAAACCATTTTGCATTCCATCCGCTGGTAAAAAAGATGCCGCCTTTCAATTTTACGGATTATAGCAAACTGATGAGAAATGCTTTTTGCGTTGTATCAGACAGTGGGACGATGCCGGAAGAAGCCGCAGTGAGCCGTTTCCCGGCGGTATGCATCCGTACCTCGACAGAAAGGCCGGAGGCTCTGGATAAAGGGTGCTTTGTGATAGGCGGCATCAAGGAGGAGTCTATCCTGCAGTCGGTAGAAATAGCGGTGGATATGGAACCGTGCGAGGCTGAGGTTCCGGATTATGCAGACGATAATGTGTCAATGAAAGTGATTAAAATAATACAGAGCTATACAAGGATTATTGATGACAAAGTGTGGAGGAAGTGAGAAGCAAATTGAGTGGTGTAGAAAAAGGGAATGGCAGGAAGCTGTATGAGAGAGAGCTGCGCCGTCTGGCGGCACAGGAATTTATCGGGGAAAAATTGTCGGGAAGGACAGTGATGATTTCGGGGGCTACGGGAATGATAGGAAAATGCCTGATTGATGTTCTTATGCTTCTGAACAAAAAGCTTGAGAAGCCTGTAGATATTATTGCTTTGAGCAGAAATCCCCACAGGGCGGAAGAACGTTTTGCGGAATATTGGAAAGAGGAATGTTTTGGTTATGCAGCCTGCGATGTGAATCGGGAAATTCCGGAATGCGGCGCAGTAGATTATATTGTCCATGCAGCGAGCAATACACATCCGCTGCAATATTCGGAAGATTCTATCGGGACGATTGTTTCAAATGTTATCGGAACGAAAAATCTGCTGGATTACGCAGTTTCCCATCATGCCCGTCAGTTCTGTTTTGTCTCATCTGTGGAAATCTATGGGGAAAACAGGGGGGATACAGAGAAATTTTCCGAGGATTACCTGGGATATCTGGACTGTAATACACTCCGAGCCGGCTATCCGGAGAGCAAACGGGTGGGAGAGACTTTGTGTAATGCTTATTATCATACGCATGGGCTGGCATTTACCATACCAAGGCTCAGCCGTGTCTACGGTCCTACGATGCTGTCTTCTGATTCAAAAGCAATTTCTCAGTTTATCCGAAAAGCGGCAGACAGAGAAGATATTATACTGAAAAGTGAGGGAACACAAAAATACTCTTATACTTTTGTGACGGATACGGTTTCAGCGATTTTGTATACCATGCTTTTGGGACAGGCAGGGAAAGCCTATAATGTGGCAGATGAAGAATCTGATCTTATGCTGAAAGACCTGGCGGGCTGCCTGGCACGGATTGCCGGTACAGAGGTGGTTTTCCAGCTTCCGGATGAAAAAGAGAGAGCGGGGTATTCTACGGCGACCAAGGCGATGCTGGATGCGTCCATGCTGAAAGAGCTGGGCTGGATTCCGAGAGTGCATATTTCCGAGGGGCTGCAGTGTACTGTGGAAATGGTTCGCAGACAGAAGGATTTGTCTGGCGGCTGTAGGAATGCAGGGGGAGAATAGAGAACTGGCGGGCAAAGATTTGTCCTGGTGAATTTATCTATCGGCTTATAATTTTGGTAAAAGCTGCCGATATACTATATGTAATATGAAATTGGGTATTGCTATACCAGAAAGGAGATGTTTTTATGGGAATCAGTGGAGTATCAGGCAGCAGCGCTTATGATTATCAAAGTACACTCATCAATAGTTCCAGTACGTACAAAACTGCCTCCTATCAGGCGAAGGAAACAGTGAAGAATCTTTCTTCCGGCAGTTCTACAAACAAGACTACAAGCAGTGCCAGCAGCACAACGACATTCCTGATGGGATATCGGTCAACGCTGGAAGATATGGAAGCAGTATCTTCGAAACTGCAGGTTGGCAGTGCAGACAGTGTTTTTTCCAGGTATGAGGCAGTTCGTGCAGATGCAGAGGACGCGTTGCAGGCAGGCGATGACGCAGCTTATCAGAAAGCAACAGCAGCTATGGATAAGGAAAAGAGCAACATTATTTCCTCAGTAAAAGATTTTGTGAAGCAGTACAACGAAACAAAGTCTTATCTGTCAAGCAATTCCAGCCGCAGTTCAGCTGTAGCTTCCCATCTGTCAGCTTTCGAGCGGGCAGTTCCGTCGGAAAAGACGCTGAAAGCGATGGGACTCAGCATCGATAAGTATGGAAAGATGCAGTTGGATGAGGAGAAGCTTACAGAAGCTCTCGACAAAGATTATGAAGAGACAAAGAACCTTTTAGGCGGTCAGTATGGTCTGGCTGAGCGTGTTGGCGCAAAAGCAACGGCTATACTTGACACACCGGTTGATAAGATTGCAGGTGTTTCTGGAAGCTCCAGCACTGGCACGGGAAATGCAAGTTCTTCTGCAGCAGCTTCTTCCAATAAGACAACGATGTCGGAGTCTTTCCTGGATTTTGCAAGATTTGCAAGAAGTGGCGCATACAACCTTGGCAATTACTATGCGGTAGGCACAATGCTGAATTTGTTAGTTTAAACGCAGATTAGGCAGACGGGCGGTGGAAAGCGAAAGCTCCATCGTCCGTTTTTGCGCGTGATTTTTGGGAATTGCTTTTCTATCAGCAAAGTGTTACAATGGGGGCGGTTCTTTAAAGTACCTGTATGACAGAAAGGAAAAGGCCAGGAAAAATGTATAATGAAATAGATTTGGATAAAATAGATTTAAGGCAGGAACCGCCGCTGGAAGAACCTGCCAGGCAATATTATTTTATGGCGGAATGCCGTCAGTACACGAGGAGCTTTTTTGAAGAAAACGGACGGCTGCCTTCTGCCAGTGTACATACCTTCGGGTGTCAGATGAATGCCCGGGACAGTGAGAAGCTTATTGGCATTTTGGAAAAAATTGGATATGAGATAACAGAGGATGAGCATGCGGATCTTGTTCTTTACAATACCTGTACGGTCAGAGATAATGCAAACCAGAAGGTATACGGAAGGCTGGGATTTCTGAATACGATTAAGAAAAAGAATCCTCATATGAAAATCGCTCTGTGCGGCTGCATGATGCAGGAACCGTCCGTGGTGGAAAAGCTGCAGAAGAGTTATCGGTTTGTAGATTTGGTTTTTGGCACCCATAATATATATAAATTTGCGGAGCTGCTGGCATCCAGTCTTGAATCAGACAGAATGATTATTGATATCTGGAAAGAGACGGACAAGATTGTAGAGGAGCTTCCGGCTGACAGGAAATTTTTCTTTAAATCCGGGGTGAATATCATGTACGGCTGCAACAATTTCTGCAGCTACTGTATCGTTCCTTATGTGAGGGGACGGGAGCGCAGCCGGAAACCGGAGGATATCCTGCGGGAAATTCGGGGGCTTGTGCAGGATGGAGTGGTAGAAGTCATGCTTCTTGGGCAAAATGTGAATTCTTATGGAAAAAATTTAGAGCATCCCATAAGCTTTGCAGAACTTCTGCAGGAAGTGGAAAAGATAGAGGGATTAGAGCGTATCCGCTTTATGACGTCCCACCCGAAGGATCTTTCTGACGAATTGATTGAGGTTATGAAAAATTCCGGGAAAATATGCCGTCATATGCATCTTCCACTCCAATCAGGAAGCAGCCGCCTGTTAAAGATTATGAATCGCCGATACACAAAGGAACAGTACCTTGCTTTGGTTGAGAAATTGCGGAATGCAATTCCTGATATTTCACTGACAACGGATATTATTGTAGGATTTCCAGGGGAAACAGAAGAGGACTTTCAGGAGACGCTGGATGTTGTGCGGAAAGCAAGATATGACAGCGCGTTTACTTTTATTTATTCGAAACGGACGGGCACTCCGGCGGCAGCCATGGAGAATCAGGTGCCTGAGGACGTGGTAAAAGAGCGGTTTGACAGGCTGCTGCAGGAAGTACAGGAGATTTCGAAGCGAACCAGCAGCCGTTTTGAAGGGCAGACGATGCCCGTGCTGGTGGAGCAGGTAAACGAACAGGACAGCCGTTTGCTGACAGGGAGGCTCAGCAATAACCTGTTGGTACATTTTCCGGGAACAGAAGCTCTCATCGGGAAGATTATAGATGTAAAACTGGAAGAAAGCAAAGGATTTTATTATATGGGAAGTCATAGATAATATACGGTTTGGAGGAAAGATGACGCAGCAAGTCCATCAGAAAGGGGAAAGGATGAGAGTAGATGCAGCACGTTTGACACCGATGATGCAGCAATACATGAATACAAAGGAGCAGTACAAAGACTGTATTCTTTTTTATCGGCTGGGAGATTTTTATGAGATGTTTTTTGACGATGCAGTCACGGCGTCACGGGAGCTGGAGATTACCCTCACTGGGAAAGACTGCGGGCTGGAAGAACGGGCGCCCATGTGCGGGATACCCTATCATGCAGTGGAGGGATATCTGAATAAGCTGGTATCCAAAGGATATAAAGTAGCCATTTGTGAACAGGTGGAGGATCCAAAACAGGCGAAGGGGATTGTGAAGCGGGAAGTTATACGTATCGTTACTCCTGGTACAAACCTGAATACCCAGGCGTTGGACGAGACGAAGAATAATTACATTATGTGTATCGTCTACATGGCGGACCGCTATGGAGTGTCAATCTCAGATATTACCACAGGGGATTATTTTATGACAGAGCTTGATAGCTCCAGAAAGCTTATGGATGAGATTACGAAGTTTTCTCCCGCAGAAATTATCTGCAATGAGCCGTTTTGCGTGAGCGGTATTGATGTGGAGGATATGAAGTCACGGATGGGGATTACCGTGTATTCCCTGGAATCCTGGTATTTTGATGATGATTTATGCAGGCGTGCCCTGATGGAGCATTTCGAGGTAAAGACTCTGGACGGGCTGGGGCTTGGAGATTATAACTGCGGTGTGATTGCGGCGGGAGCTCTTTTGCAGTACCTTCTTGAAACTCAGAAAAATTCTCTGTCAAACCTGACACGGCTGACTCCCTATGTGACCGGAAAATACATGATTCTCGACAGCTCTACAAGAAGAAACCTGGAGCTGTGTGAGACTTTGCGGGAAAAGCAGAAAAGAGGCTCCCTGATGTGGGTGCTGGACAGGACAAAGACCGCTATGGGAGCGAGAATGCTCCGCAGTTTCATTGAACAGCCTTTGATTGACAAAAAAGAAATCAACCGCAGGCTGGATGCCGTGGAGGAGTTGAATGGGAATGCCATCTGCAGGGAGGAAATCAGGGAATACTTGAACCCTGTGTATGATTTGGAGCGCTTAATCAGCAAAATTAGTTATAAGTCGGCAAATCCCAGGGATTTGATTGCATTTAAAAGCTCTCTGGAAATGCTTCCGCATATTAAGTACATTTTGAAGGGCTTTCATTCGGAGCTTCTGTTGGAAATAGAGGAACAGATGGATGCGCTGGAGGATATTTTTCACCTGATTGACGCATCTATCATGGAGGAGCCGCCAATTGCCATCAAAGAAGGCGGCATTATTAAAACCGGATATAGTGAGGAGATTGACAGGCTGCGGAATTCCAAGACGGAAGGCAAAACCTGGCTGGCAGAGCTTGAGGCGAAGGAGAGGGATTCGACAGGAATCAAGAACCTGAAAATTAAATATAACAAAGTGTTTGGATACTATTTGGAGGTGACAAATTCTTTTAAGGATTTGGTGCCGGAGCGCTATACGCGGAAGCAGACGCTGACGAATGCGGAACGTTATATTACGCCGGAATTAAAAGAGCTGGA
The DNA here is from genome assembly GCA_041223665.1 of Lachnospiraceae bacterium 46-15. Lineage (GTDB taxonomy): Bacteria > Bacillota > Clostridia > Lachnospirales > Lachnospiraceae > Hominisplanchenecus_A. The sequence continues at coordinate 177,809 of JBCLQO010000001.1, read as the reverse complement.
GGATATGATTCTGGGCGCTGAGGACAAGCTGTTTTCGATTGAGTATGATATGTTCAGTGAAATCCGTGATACGATTGCGAAAGAAGTGGTGCGGATTCAGCAGACGGCAAAAGCGATTGCGCAGACGGACGTGTTTGCGTCCCTCTCCCTGGTGGCGGAGCATAATCATTACGTTCGGCCTGACATGAACGAAAAAGGTGTGATTGACATTAAAGGCGGCCGCCATCCGGTAGTGGAAAAAATGATAAACAATGATATGTTTATCTCAAACGACACCTATCTGGATAATGGAAGCAATCGGATATCCATTATCACAGGACCAAATATGGCCGGAAAATCTACATATATGCGCCAGACCGCGCTTATCGTGCTGATGGCGCAGCTGGGAAGCTTTATTCCAGCAGACAGCGGGAAGATTGGAATTGTAGACAGGATTTTTACGCGTGTGGGGGCGTCGGATGATTTGGCTTCCGGTCAGAGTACCTTTATGGTGGAAATGACGGAAGTGGCAAACATCCTTCGGAACGCTACGCGGGACAGCCTGCTGATTCTGGATGAAATTGGAAGGGGAACCAGCACCTTTGACGGTCTGAGCATTGCCTGGGCAGTGGTGGAGCATATCAGTAATCCAAAGCTTTTGGGGGCAAAGACCTTGTTTGCGACTCATTACCATGAGCTGACCGAGCTGGAGGGAAAGATAGATGCTGTCCATAATTACTGCATTGCCGTGAAAGAAAAAGGTGATGATATTGTATTCCTGCGGAAAATCGTAAAGGGCGGCGCGGATAAGAGCTATGGGATTCAGGTGGCGAAACTGGCGGGAGTTCCGGACACAGTGATTGAACGTGCGAAAGAACTGGCTGAAGAACTCAGTAATGCGGATATTACGGATAAGGTCAGCGAAATCAAAGCAGAGTATGGGGAAAAGAAGAAACCGAAGAAGCAGAAAAAGTATGACCAGGTGGATGTGGCGCAAATGTCTTTGTTTGAGACAGTGCGGGAAGAGGATATCATGAAAGAACTGAGTGAGATTGACGTGGGAAATATGACGCCGCTTGATGCGCTGAATACAATCTACCGTTTGCAGCAGAAATTGAAAAACAGGTGGGGAAGATGAAAAATATCGCAGTTTTAGACCAGAATACAATTGATAAAATTGCAGCGGGCGAAGTGATAGAACGCCCGGCGTCCATTGTCAAAGAGCTTGTGGAAAATGCGATTGATGCGGGAGCAAATGCTATTACGGTGGAAATCAAAGAGGGCGGTATTTCGCTCATCCGAATTACGGATAACGGGGAGGGAATCGAAGCGTCCCAGGTTCCGCTGGCTTTCCTGCGCCATGCCACCAGCAAGATTTCCAAGGTGGAGGATTTGCTGAATGTAGCTTCTCTGGGGTTCCGTGGGGAAGCGCTTTCCAGTATTGCCGCTGTGTGCCAGGTGGAGCTGATTACAAAAACGGCCGGAAGTCTGCTGGGATGCAGATATCTTATTGAGGGCGGCATAGAAAAAGGGCTGGATGAGGTTGGGGCGCCGGAAGGAACAACATTTTTGGTGCGGAATATCTTTTACAATACACCGGCCAGAAAGAAATTTTTAAAAACGCCTATGACTGAGGCAGGGTATATCAGTGATTTGATGGAGCGCATGGCGCTGTCCCACCCAGAGATTGCATTTAAATTTATAAATAATAATCAGACGAAGCTGCATACGTCAGGAAATGCGAACCTCAAAGATATCATTTATGGTATATACGGAAGAGATATCGCGGCGAATTTGGTGGAAATCCATGCAGAGGATAAAGATGTTTCCATTGATGGTTTTATCGGAAAGCCTGTAATCTCTAGGGGAAACAGAAATTATGAAAATTATTTTATCAATGGGCGTTATATCAAAAGCAGCATTATCGCCAGGGCCATTGAGGATGGCTATAAGACATTTATGATGCAGCATAAATATCCGTTTACGGCGCTGCAGTTTACGATTGACGGAAAAATCCTGGATATCAATGTCCATCCTACCAAAATGGAGCTGCGTTTTGCGGACGGTCAGAAGATGTATCAGATGGTATACCATGCCGTGAAACAAGGGCTTTCCCACAGGGAAATGATTCCAGTGGTATCTGTGAAGGATGAAAAGAAAAAAGCGGATGTGCCGCAGATGAGGCAGCCATCCAGTATTCCCGAGCCTTTTGAGAAAAACAGGCGGGAGCAGATACGGGAAGAGCGTTCTCTTTACAGTGGAGAAAAGAGCAGCCTGCTGCCGACGCCGAAGGAGATAGACGCGTTTATGAAATATGGTTCGTCTGGGCAGGGGGCGTCTCCGGAGCAGATGATGAAGCCTTATCTCACGGAGAAGAAGCCTGGGACGCTGGCGAGGGTTTCGGCGGAAGTATCCGGTGCGGTGCAGGATCGGAGAGCAGAAGCTGAGTCTGCGAAGATGCCGCATACAGGACAGCAAAAAGAGGAAGCGGCACAGGCACAGCTGACAGGGCAGCAGGAAATAAGCAGATGTCAGACTTCGGCGGCGGATGGAGATATCCGGCCGCAGCAGATGGAATTGAAATTTCTTTCACAGGAAAGTGTCCGTGAGCACCGGCTGATTGGACAGGTGTTTGGCACGTATTGGCTGGTGGAATTTCATGAAAAGCTTTATATCATCGACCAGCACGCCGCCCATGAAAAAGTGCTGTATGAACGAACAATGAAAAATATGGAAAATAAAGAGTTCACCTCACAGCAGCTTTCCCCGCCTATGATTCTTACGTTGAGTATGCAGGAGGAAGAACTGCTGAAACGTTACATGGAGCATTTTACGCGGCTGGGATTTGAAATTTCCCCTTTTGGCGGACGGGAATATGCTGTGAGCGCAGTTCCGGCGAATCTGTACGGAATCGCACAGAAAGAGCTGTTTCTAGAGATGCTGGACGGCCTGGCAGAGCAGACAGGGCGTGTGCAGGCAGAGCTGATTAATGAGAAGATCGCATCGATGTCCTGCAAAGCGGCGGTAAAAGGGAATCACCGGATGTCTGCGGCAGAGGCAGATGCCCTGATTGACGAGCTGCTGGGATTGGAGAATCCTTACAATTGTCCTCATGGAAGACCTACGATTATTTCCATGACAAAATATGAAATGGAGAAAAAATTCAAGAGAATTGTGTGATATGAAAAAACCATTGATTGTATTGACCGGACCCACGGCAGTGGGAAAAACAGAATTATCGATACGGCTGGCAAAGCTGGTGGATGGGGAAATTATTTCTGCAGATTCTATGCAGGTTTATAAACATATGGATATCGGTTCGGCCAAGATTATGCCGGGTGAGATGCAGGGTGTCCAGCACCATCTGGTGGATATATTGGAACCGGATGAAGAGTTCCATGTCGTGAAGTTCAAAGAGTATGCTGACAGATGTATTAAGGAAATCTATGAGAGAGGCCGGATTCCTATTCTGGTGGGAGGAACCGGATTTTATATCCAGGCCGTGCTCTATGATATTGATTTTACAGAAAACGGTGAGGACAACGGATTTCGGCGGGAGCTGGAAGCGCTGGCAAAGGATAAGGGAAATGAATATTTGCATCAGATGCTGGCTGAGGTGGATGCTGTGTCTGCCGGGCAGATTCATGCAAATAATGTCAAGCGGGTGATCCGTGCGCTGGAATATTTTCATGAGACGGGGGAACCGATTTCGGCTCACAATGCAAAGGAAAGGCAGAAGGAATCGCCATATCAGTTTGCATATTTTGTGCTGGATGACAGGAGGGATCGTCTGTATCAGAAAATTGACGCGCGGGTAGACCGGATGCTTGCGGATGGATTGGTTGCTGAGGTAAAGGCATTAAAGGAAAAGGGTTATACAAGAGACATGGTTTCCATGCAGGGGCTGGGATATAAAGAAATTCTGAGTTATCTGGATGGGGAATGTACGTTGGAAGAGGCTGTGTATATTTTAAAAAGAGATACCCGCCACTTTGCCAAGCGGCAGCTTACCTGGTTCCGGCGGGAGCGGGATGTCTGCAGAATTGACAAAGAGGCGTTTGTATATGATGATGGAAAAATCTTAGAAAGGATAGTGCAAATCCTGAAAGAACGAGGGATTTTGGACAAAAATGGCAATGGATATACTAGAGAATAGTTACTGCAGGCTGGGAATCAGCAAAACGGTATTGGATTTTGGACAGAAAATAGAAAAAGAATTAAAAACACGGTTTGAGGAAATTGACGCTGTAGCGGAATATAACCAGCTAAAGGTCATCGGAGCCATGCAGGAGTGCAGGGTGGGGGCGGAGTGCTTTAACAGCAGCAGCGGATACGGTTATAATGATTTAGGGCGTGACAAGCTGGAGGAAGTGTACGCGGCTGTGTTCCATACGGAGGCAGCGTTGGTGCGTCCGCAGATTACCTGCGGAACCCATGCGCTCGCTCTGGCGCTCATGTCAAATCTAAGACCAGGAGATGAACTTTTATCTATATCCGGAAAGCCTTATGATACATTAGAAGAAGTTATCGGTATCCGGCCGTCCAAGGGGTCGCTGGCAGAGTACGGCATTACGTACCGCCAGGTGGACTTGCGGGGGGACGGAAACTTTGATTTTGAGGGAATCCGCCGTGCAGTCACACCGAAAACAAAACTGGTAGCGATTCAGCGCTCAAAGGGGTATCAGACGCGCCCGACGCTTTCTGTGGAGAAAATCGGCGAAGCTGTCGCTTTTGTAAAGAGCATACGCAAGGATATTCTCTGCATGGTGGATAACTGCTATGGGGAGTTTGTGGAGACAAAGGAGCCCTCGGACATGGGAGCTGATATGGTAGTGGGTTCTTTAATCAAGAATCCAGGCGGCGGGCTGGCGCCCATCGGCGGTTATATCGCGGGAACCGAAGAATGTATTGAAAATGCGGCATATCGTCTGACATCCCCTGGGCTGGGGCGTGAGGTGGGCGCATCCCTGGGCGTGATGCAGTCCTTTTACCAAGGGCTTTTCCTGGCGCCTACAGTGGTTGCAGGAGCATTGAAGGGCGCGGTATTTGCGGCGAATATCTATGAAAAGCTGGGATTTGAAGTGGTGCCGAATGGAAGCGAGAGCCGTCATGATATTATTCAGGCGGTAACATTCGGCAGTCCAGAGGGCGTAGTAGAATTTTGTAAAGGAATCCAGGCGGCAGCTCCAGTGGACAGCTATGTAACTCCCGAACCGTGGGCGATGCCGGGATACGACAGTGACGTTATCATGGCTGCGGGTGCGTTTGTTCAGGGTTCTTCCATTGAACTCTCTGCAGATGGTCCGATAAAGCCGCCTTATGCGGTGTATTTCCAAGGCGGACTGACATGGTATCATGCGAAGCTGGGGATTCTCAAATCGCTGCAGAATCTGCTGGATGCAGGAGTAGTAAAAGAACTGTAAAAGGGAAAGAAAATGATTATGAAAAAAGTCATTATCGTGGGTGCTGGCGCGTCAGGACTGATGGCGGCTATCACGGCAGCGCGGCAAGGCGCCTCTGTAACGGTTCTGGAGCAGATGGAAAAATCCGGAAAGAAATTGCTTGTTACAGGAAACGGCAGGTGCAACCTTACAAATAGAAAAGAGCCGGGGAAGGACACATACCGGGGAGCGGAAGAAACTTTTGTAAGCCAGGTTCTAAAGCAGTTTCCGGCAGAGAGAACCCTGGAATTTTTTCATGGACTGGGACTTTTGACACGGGAACGGGATGGGTATATTTATCCTTATACAGACCAGGCGGGAAGTGTGCTGGAGGTTCTGATGCAGGAAATCCGGCGTTTAAAGATTAAAATGAAATACAAGGAGCGGGTGTCAGATATCCGGCGGACAGAAGAAGGTCTTGTTGTATACACGGATACATGGAAATATGCGTGTGATTATGTAATCCTGTGTGCCGGAGGAATGGCAGCGGCACAGACGGGTTCTGATGGAAGCGGTTATGAGCTGGCCAGGAAATGCGGGCATAGCCTGCGTCCTGTGTATCCGGCGCTTGTTCCGCTGAAAGTCCAGGGGAGCATTCCGCGTATGCTTTCCGGGACGAGGAATTATGTGAATCTTTCGTTAGAAATTGACGGCGAGGTCAGATATTGGGATTCCGGGGAACTGCAGTGGACAGACTATGGGGTATCTGGAATTGTGGTATTCCAGCTTAGCCGGTTTGCGGCGGAAGCTTTGGGGGAAAAGAAAGATGTGCGTCTGCATGTGGACATGATGCCAGAGTATAGCGGAGCAGAAATCAAAAAGCTGCTGGAACAGAAAAGCGCCCGTTTCCCAGAACAAGCGGCAGCGGAACTGCTGGCGGGGCTATGGAAGGAAAAGACTATTCGGACATTTTTGAAATTGTACGGGAAAAAGCGAAAGGATTTTTGTGAAAATGCTGTTTCGTTTGTTAAGAACCTGACGCTGGAAGTTACAGGGACGAAGTCGTTTGAGGCGGCACAGGTTTGTGCAGGCGGTGTCCCAGCTGAGGAACTTTGTGCAGAGACACTGGAATCCAGGGTATTTCCAGGACTTTATCTGGCGGGAGAGCTGCTGGATGTAGACGGAGCATGTGGGGGATATAATCTCCAGTGGGCATGGGCCAGCGGATATATAGCAGGAAGCAGTGCGGGGAGGAAACTATGATTCGAATCGGGCAGTTGAAGGTAAATGTTCCCCATACACCGGGGGAACTGGAACAGGAAATTTTAAAGATATTAAAAATAAAGGAAAATGAATTGATTTCCTGGGAGATTGTAAAGCAGTCTGTTGACGCCAGAAAGAAGCCTCAAATTAAATTTGTCTATACGGTAGATGTGAAAGTGAAAGGACAGGAAAGCGTGCTCAGGCGCGCGAAAGCTGCGAATATTCAGAAAACGGAGAAAAAAGAATATCATTTTCCGAAGCAGGGAAGCCGCCGCCTTTCCCGGCGTCCTATCATAATTGGTACAGGCCCTGCGGGGCTTTTTTGCGGTTTGGCCCTGGCGAGGGCCGGATACCGCCCGGTGCTTCTGGAACGGGGAGACTGTGTGGAGGAAAGGCAGAAAAAAGTGGAACTTTTCTGGGAGACAGGGATACTTGACGAAACCTCGAATGTCCAGTTTGGGGAAGGCGGCGCAGGGACATTTTCAGATGGAAAATTGAATACGGCAGTTAAAGATTCTACGGGCAGAAACCGATATGTGCTGGAGAGCTTTGTGAAAGCCGGCGCCCCGGAAGAAATTTTATGGCTGAACAAACCGCATATTGGTACGGATATCCTTCGGGATGTGGCAAAAAATATCAGGGAGGAGATTCTTTCACTAGGCGGGGAGGTGCATTTCCGAAGCAGGATGACGGATATACGGGTAGAAAAGGATAGGGTTTCGGCCGTGGAAATTAACTATAGCTGCTGGATTTCTTGTGATGTATTGGTTTTAGCGATTGGGCACAGCGCCAGGGACACTTTTGAGATGCTGAACCGGAGAGCTGTGGCTATGGAAGCAAAAGCCTTTGCAGTTGGCGTGCGTATTGAGCATCCACAGAATATGATTGATTTTTCCCAGTATGGAAAGGAGCGGGGGAATGTACTTCCTGCGGCGGACTATAAGCTTACCAGGCGGCTGGAGAACGGCAGGGGGTGCTACTCCTTCTGCATGTGCCCAGGCGGATATGTAGTAAATGCATCCTCGGAGCTGGGAAGGCTGGCAGTGAACGGCATGAGTTATCATGACCGCGGCGGCGTAAATGCGAACAGCGCCATGGTGGTCACAGTAAATCCTGCGGACTATGGAAGTGGGGACGTACTGGCGGGAATGCATTTTCAGAGAAGGCTGGAAGAGGCAGCTTACCAGGCAGGCGGCGGAAAGGTTCCCGTGCAGCTTCTGGGCGATTTTTGCCAGGGTGTTACCAGCAAGGCGGCAGGGGAGGTGGAACCCAGTATCAAAGGGAGCTTCGCATATGCGGATTTAAAGCCTTGTTTTCCGCAGGAATTGTATAAATCCTTAAAAGAGGGAATCCTGGGATGCGGACAGATTATTCGTGGATTTGACAGAAAAGACGCTGTTCTCTCAGGGGTCGAGAGCCGGACTTCCTCTCCTGTAAAGATTCCGCGGAATGAAGAGCTGCAGGGCAGCATTGCCGGAATTTATCCCTGTGGCGAAGGTGCGGGGTATGCAGGGGGTATCACTTCAGCCGCTATGGATGGCCTGAAGGTGGCTGAGGCTGTAATGCGGGGGTATGCGCCGTCCGTACTTTAGGAAAGGCAGCAAATGCACAGGCTTATGCGAACAGCAGCAATTTCAAATCAGTACACAAAAATTTAAGATTAATCATGTATACATTAAGAGGATTTTGTGTTAGAATGTACCATGTTTATAGTGCGCAGTTAAGTTTTCAGACGGGAGAGAGTTTGAAAAAAGCACATTTATGAATAATAAGTATACGATGAAAGAACTTCCAGCTATGGACAAGCCTTATGAAAAATGTATGGCTTATGGTGCAGAGATGCTTACGGACGCAGAGCTTTTAAGCGTCATTCTACGGACAGGGGCACAAGGGCTTCCAGCGCTTGAGCTTGCAAAGCGCCTTTTGGTTTCCACTCCTGGGGAAGATGGGATTTTAGGACTTCACAGACTGACCATTCCGGATTTAATGAAGCACAGCGGGGTTGGGAAAGTTAAGGCAGTACAGATTCAGTGCATGTTGGAGATGTCCAGGAGGCTAGCCAAGCAGAAGGCGGAAAAAGCGTTGCATTTTAATGAACCGTCCACGATTGCCGCTTATTATATGGAGGATTTTCGGCACAGCGATCAGGAGCAGATGGCGCTCATGCTGTTAAATACGAAGAACCGTCTGCTGGGGGAGCAGATAATTTCCAAAGGGACAGCTAATGCATCTGCCGTTTCGCCGCGGGAGATATTCATTCAAGCACTGCATTACCATGCGGTTTCTATTGTGTTGGTACACAATCATCCAAGCGGAGACCCCACGCCTAGCAGAGAGGATCTGGTATTTACGGAAAGAGTGCGGAAAGCAGGGGTATTCCTTGGAATTGAGCTGCTGGATCACGTGATTATCGGGGATAGAAAATATATGAGTTTCCGGGAGAGCGGCGTCCTGGAAAGCTGAATAGAGGGATGCATATGCTGTTTCGGAAGATTTGCGGAATTGATTTGGGGACAGATACCATCAAAATCTGCGATAAAAATGAAAAAAAATATGTACATGAAAAAAATATGATTGCGGTTCGTGACAAAGCGCATGTAATTGCCATCGGGCTGAAAGCTTTTGAGATGTACGAGAAAGCTCCGGTGAGCGTGGAGGCAGGGAGTCCTATGAAGAATGGGGCCATTGCAGATGTCCAGAATATGGGAATTGTGTTGAACCGTCTGCTGAGACGCTATACAAACCCGGTGACAAAGTACCCGGATATCCTTATGACAGTTCCTGTCGGCATTAGTGAGCTGGAAAGGATGGCATTCCAGCAGCTTTTGACAGGAGGCATCCGCTCAAAGCGGGTGGCGCTCATTGAGAATGGACTGGCAGATGCGGCTGGAATTGGGATGCCGGTGCTTCACCCTATGGGGAATGTGGTGGTGAATATCGGGGCGTCTACTACAGATATCAGTGTTATTTCTGAAGGAAAAGTTATTGTGGGAAAGCGGCTTGGCATAGGCGGTTCCCGGCTTGATGAAGATATACGGAATATCGTGCGCCGGCGGTGTGACTTGAATATCGGGCATAGAACCTCGGAAATCCTGAAGAATAATCTGGCGTATTTGCTTCACGGTGTGCCAAAGCAGATGAAAGTGTACGGTATCCATACCGTGACAGGACTTCCAGTTCCGGTGATTGTTACGTCTGCGGACATAAATGACGCTATTGCCGATTCTTTGAAAGAGATTGTCGATGCCGTAAAGATTACGCTGGAGCGCACGCCGCCCCAGCTGGCAGCGGATATCCAGCGGAATGGGGTGTATCTGACAGGAGGTGTGTCGCAGATACCGAATTTTGCGGAATATGCAGGCCGCTATTTAGAAATAACGACCTATCAGGTGCCGCAGCCGACGGCTTCGACCGTCAGGGGGCTGGTTCGGATTATGAATGACCCGCAGCTCGGAAAGCTTGCTTTTCCGTTAAGAGAGCTGTAGTGGGATGAAAATACCAAATAGGGATGGCAAAGAGGGAATTTCATGAAAAAGTTCAATGATTCATTAAAAAGCAAATATATTCTGGTCGGGATTACAGCATTCTGCATGGTTTTGATTGTGCTGAGTTTTGTGACGGATGCAGCGACAGGGCCGCTGCGTTATATAGCCGGATATGTAATTACACCTGTGCAGAATGGGCTGAATGAGGTGGGAAACTGGATTACGGATAAAAGTGCATATTTTCAAAGTTCTACAGACTTAGTAGCTGAAAACAAAGAACTGCAGGAGAAGGTAGATGCACTGACGGCAGAGAACAGCCAGCTTCTGCAGGATAAAGAAGAACTGAGCCGTCTGCAGGCATTGTTTGAGCTGGATCAGCAGTACGATGATTATGAGAAAATAGGCGCCCGGATTATTGCGAAAGATACCGGGAACTGGTTCAATGTGTTTACGATTGATAAGGGTTCTAATGACGGGATTCTAGTAAACCAAAATGTTATCACGGCCGGAGGTCTGGTGGGCATTATCACGGAGACAGGACCGAACTGGGCAACGGTGCGTTCCATTATTGATGATTACAGTAACGTGAGCGGAACCGTAACCTCGACTTCCGATAACTGTATTATAGCTGGGGATTTGCGGCTGATAGATGAAGGAAAGATTAATCTGGTGAAGCTGACAGATGAGGCTGACAGAGTTAAAGTGGGCGATAAAGTCGTGACCTCTGATGTGAGTGACAGATTCCTGCCGGGGATACTGATTGGCTATATCAGTGATATAGGAATGGACTCTAATAATCTGACAAAGTCCGGAACAATAACGCCGATGGTAGATTTCCGTCATCTTCATGAAGTGCTTGTCATTAAGGAGCTGAAAGAGATTGATGATGCAAAAGTGTCCCTGGATGCCCAGGCTGATACGGAAGGCGCAGCGGCTCCGGATGCTTCTCAGAGTGAAAGCGGAACCGGAACAGAAAGTGAAAGTGAATCTGAAAATGAAGAGTAAAAGAGGGGAGGAGACAGCAAATTGAAGAGAAGAATCGTGATGTTCGTGCTGGTTTTTGCGGCGTTTCTCTTGCAGTCAACGTTGCTCCAAACCATATCACTCGCTTCCGTTACGCCAAACCTGATGCTGGTGCTCACAGTATCGTTTGCACTGATGCGGGGAAAAAGAGAAGGGATGTTCGTTGGGTTTTTGAGCGGAATTCTCACAGATGTGTTTTTTGGCGGGGGAATTCTCGGGATGTATACCCTGCTCTATACGTATACAGGGTATATCAACGGATTTAGTTTCCGCATTTTTTATGATGACGATATTAAGATGCCGATTATCTTGGTCTGCGCCAGCGATTTGGCGTTTCATATACTGGAATATGTATTCCGTTTCCTTTTGCGGGGGCGGACAGAATTTTTTTTCTACCTGGGACGCATCATTATACCCGGCGTCATCTATACTGCAATACTGACGATGCTTTGCTATCGTTTGCTGCTGGCATTGAACCGTAAACTGGAGAAAGCAGAACAAAGGAGTGTTGATAGTCTTGTTTAAACTTATAGGAAAAAAGCTTACGAAGGTGGGAGAGTCGAGAGGAACCATTCTTGTTATTGTATTCTGCCTTCTTGCATTTGCGCTGGTACAGAGGCTTTTTCAGCTGCAGATTGTCAAAGGTGAAAGCTATCTGACGGACTTTACCATGAAGATTAAAAAGGAAAGAACGATAAAGAGCACACGGGGGGAAATATACGATAGGAACGGATATCCATTGGCATATAATAAGCTGGCGTATTCCGTGACTTTTGAAGATAATGGCAGTTATGCCAGACAGCGCGATAAGAATCTGGCGCTGAACAGCAGTATGTATGGAATCCTGCGTGTGATAGAAGACAACGGAAACAGCATCCTGATGGATTTTGGCATCCGGCTGAATAAAAATGATGAATATGAATTTACACGCGAAGGTGTGAATCTGATGCGCTTCAAAGCAGATATCTATGGAGAGGCGTATGTTGAGAACCTGGATGATGAGCAGAAAAATGCCACGCCTGATAAGATGATGGAAGATATGTGCAGCGAGAAAATGTACGGTATCCTGAATCCTGATTATACAGATGAGGAACTTGCGGAGGCAAAGCTTCCCAGGCAGTCAGAGATGAGTAAGGAAACTGTGCTGAAGCTGGCAATCATGCGGAGCAAGGTAGCGGCAAACAGCTATCAAAAATATATGTCCACCACACTTGCAAAGGACATCAATGAGCGCACTATGTCCATTATTATGGAGAATAAAGACGTCTATGAGGGCGTGGATGTGGTGGAGGACTCCCTGCGTATTTATAATGACAGCCTGTATTTTGCTCCCCTGATAGGATATACAGGACAGATATCCATGGAAGAGATGGAAGAACTGAATAAGGACAATGAAATATACAAATATACGGACATTGTGGGAAAATCAGGACTGGAGAAGTCTTTTGAGTCCCAGCTTCAAGGCATAGACGGTTCGGAAACGATGTATGTGGACAATATGGGTAAGGTATTGATGAAGGATTCAAAAGTCGCCCCCCAGGCCGGAAATGACATTTATATTACAATTGACAGGGAGCTTCAGATTGCGGCTTATAAGATACTAGAACAGTACATTGCGGGTATTGTTTATGCGAACATGATTGATGAAAAGCAGTTCAATACCGAATGGACAAACTCCAGCGATGATATCCGTATTGCCGTTTATGACGCATATTATGCTCTGTTTGAGAATAATGTGCTGGACGCCAAACATCTGGCGTCAGACGATGCTACACAAAATGAGAAGAATGTATACCAGGCGTTTCTCTCGAAACAGAAGGCCGTGTTCCGGGAAATCAGAGAACAGCTTACCACAGCAAATCCCAGAGCGTATAAAGATTATGACGAAGTTATGGAGGATGAGCAGTGGCAGGTATATATGTCCTATATTGTGAATGATTTCCTGACGCAGAGTACCGGAATCCTGGATGCGGATAAAATTGATAAAAACGATGAAACCTATAAAGCGTGGACGACAGACGAGTCTATCAGTATGCAGGAATATCTGGACTATGCGATATCTGCAGGATGGCTGGATGTTTCGGGACTTGAGGTAGATAGTGAATATATGGATATTACAGAAGCCAATAATGCCCTGGCAGATTTTATTGAAGAGCAGCTGTCTACAGATGATACGTTCAGCAGGAAAATATATAAATATATGATTATGGAAGGAAGTCTAAGCGGCGCAGATGTGTGTCTTCTGCTTTATGACCAGGGTGTGCTGGAGCCGGATAATGAGAGTTATAATCAGCTGTCTTCCGGCAGAATAAGCTCCTATGATTTCATCCGTTCTAAGATACTGAACCTGGAAATTACGCCAGGACAGCTCGCCTTGGAACCATGTTCCGGTTCTGTAGTGATTACTGACCCTGATAATGGAGATGTTCTTGCGTGTGTGACGTATCCGGGATATGATAATAATCGTCTGGCGAATGATATGGATTCGGACTACTATAATAAGCTGAACACAGATTTGTCCAGCCCGTTTTACAATAAGGCGACGCAGGAGCAAACGGCTCCCGGTTCCACGTTCAAACTGGTATCGGCAACCGCCGGATATCAGGAGGGGGTGATCGGGCTGTACGACCCTGTGAACTGCGAGGGTAAGTTTGATTTGATTCCTGAGAATCCGCCGATCAACTGCTGGATTTATTCTCCAATGGCGCCAAGTACCCACGGTCCTCTGGCAATGGCAGACGCTATTAAAGAGTCTTGTAACTATTATTTTAACACAGTAGGTTATCTGCTGGGAAAAACCGATGATGAGGAAGAGAAATACAGCGATGCCCAAGGTATGGAAAGATTGTCTAAATATGCAGCTATGTATGGGTTTGATGCGAAGTCAGGGATTGAGATTGACGAGATAGCGCCCCATATGGCAACTGCGGACACTACCCGTTCAGCCATGGGGCAGTCGAATCATGCGTATACAACATCCCAGCTTGCAAGGTATGTGACAACTCTGGCGAACAGCGGAACCTGCTATGACTTAACTCTGCTTCAGAAAGTAACAGATTCTTCTGGCAAGACGTTGGATGAGCCAGAGCCTGTGGTACACAACCGGCTGGAGCTGCCCACAGAGCTGTGGGATACGATTCACCGAGGGATGCGGGATGTGGTAAATAACAGTTCTGCCATAAAGGAAATGAACAAGGAGTATGGCGATTTTGATATGGCGGGCAAGACGGGTACTGCGCAGCAGAGAGAGGATAAGGCAAACCATGCGCTGTTTATTTCCTATGCGCCGTGCAACAATCCGGAGATAGCGGTGGCAATTCGTATTACGAACGGCTACACTTCGCGAAATGCCGCGCTGGTTGCGAAAGATATTATGAAATACCGCTTTAATCTTGAAGAGGAGAATGATATTATTACAGGAAGCGCTACGATTGTGGCAGAGGATAATACCGTACAGGATTAATGAGTTTGGAGGCATACAGTATGAACCGGAATACGGTAATCATAAAAAGCAATAAATATGGGCTTATTGTCATACTGGATGATAAAATCCCCTTTGAGGAGCTGCTGTTGGATATTGCAGATAAATTTAAGGAATCCGCAAATTTTTTTAAAAATGCCAAGATGGCAGTCAGCTTCCGGGGCAGGGTGATGACAAAGCCCCAGGAAAAGATGGTGGTAGATACTATTGTAAGCAATTCCGGCATCCATATTTTGTGTATTGTAGACGAGATGCCAGAGCATGAGGAATACTACCGGCAGGCAGTAGAATTGGCACAGGAGAAGCAAGAGGAGGGTGACGGGATGTTTCACCGCGGAACCCTCCGTGCCGGGCAGGTGCTGGAGACGGAGCACAGCGTGATAATACTGGGGGATGTAAACCCAGGAGCCAATGTAATTTCAAAAGGGAATATTATTGTGCTCGGTTCCTGCCGCGGCAATGTATACGCTGGTGCGAGCGGTGACAGAGACTGCATAGTGGCAGCTTTGGTTATGAAACCGATTCAGGTCCGCATCGCAGATAAAATCGCAAGGAGTGCGATTGTGAAACGCGTGGATACGTGCGAATACAGCATGGACCCTAAGATTGCATACATAAAGGATAATCACATTTACGTAAAACAGATTTCCAGAGATACCCTAAATGACATTTCCGAGGAGGAAGAAAATACATCAGACAGCGTGCAATAATTTTGCGGAAATGATTCAGGCAGCCTGAAGAACGCTGCCAGTTTAGGAGGATGAGAGTATGAGCGAAGTAATCGTAGTGACGTCCGGCAAGGGTGGAGTCGGCAAGACAACAGCCACAGCGAATATTGGCACAGGGCTGGCGAAGCTGAATAATAAGGTAGTCATGATTGACACCGATATCGGGCTCCGCAACCTGGATGTGGTCATGGGACTGGAAAACAGAATCGTCTACAATCTGGTGGACGTGATAGAAGGGAACTGCCGGAAGAAACAGGCATTAATCCGGGACAAGCGTTTCCCGAATCTTTATCTGCTTCCGTCGGCTCAGACGCGCGATAAAACGGCGGTGACTCCAGAGCAAATGAAGAAGCTTACGGACGAGCTGAGAGAGCATTTTGATTATATCCTGCTTGACTGTCCGGCAGGGATTGAGCAGGGGTTTAAAAATGCGATATCCGGAGCTGACAGGGCGATTGTAGTGACAACGCCGGAGGTATCCGCTATCCGTGATGCTGACCGCATCATTGGGCTTCTGGAAGCAAATGAAATTAAGAAGATAGAGCTTTTGATTAACCGTCTCCGTATGGATATGATTCGCCGCGGTGATATGATGTCTGTAGATGATGTAGTGGAAATCCTGGCGGCAAACCTGATTGGCGCCGTGCCCGATGATGAAGGAGTAGTGATTTCTACAAACCAGGGAGAGCCTTTGGCTGGGCAAGAAACCCGTGCAGGCCAGGCATTTCTGAATATCAGCAGACGAATCAGCGGGGAGGCCGTTCCCCTCATGGAGTTGAGCAAGCCGGAAACCTTTTTTTCCAGGATGACAGGTTTGTTTAGAAAGAATTGAGAGGGATGGGACAGTGAGAGATTTCCGTGTATTTTTTAAGAAGAACTCCGGAAGCATTGCCAGGGAGCGTTTGAAAGGTGTTATCCTTGCTGACAGGCTGTGCTGCAGTCCGGAAACTACCGACAGGATAAAGAAGGACATATCGCAGGTTCTTTCAAAATACATAGAATTGGATCATATGAAAGTAAAGATACGATTAGACATTTCGAGAGAGTCAGGACGAGGTGTAAAGCATGTTAAGACAATACAAATTAAAGGACTATAAATTCAGGCTCATTCTTTGGGTGGTGGCGATTTCCGTACTTGGGATTATGGTAATCGGCAGCGCGCAGGATTCTGTGCAGAAAAAACAGATATTCGGGTTGGGAATCGGGCTGGTGCTGATGATTACGGCATCTCTGATTGACTATTCCTGGCTGATGAATTTCTACTGGATTTATTATGTCCTTGGAACGGGTATGCTTGTTCTGGTTCCTCTGATTGGAACGAATGTAAATGGCGCGACGCGCTGGATTGATATAGGATTTTTCAGGTTCCAGCCTTCCGATGTCGTGAAGATTGTACTGATTGTGTTTTTTGCGAAACTCTTCTCAAAATATGAGGAAAAAATCAGTACCTTGAAAATCATTCTGTTTTCCTTAATCTGTCTTGGAATTCCGCTGGTGCTTATTATGGAACAGCCGGACTTGTCCACGACAATCAGTATCATGATGGTATTTTGTGCAATGATTTTTATTGGAGGCTTGAGTTATAAGATAATTGGTGGTATCATAGCAGTAGCGGTTCCGCTTGTGATTCTTTTTTTCAGTTTAATCCTACAGCCAGATCAGACGCTTCTGAAAGGCTACCAGCATGACAGGATTATGGCGTGGCTGCGCCCTACGGATCCGGAATATATTGATACGGCGCTGCAGCAGCTGAATTCCCAGATTGCTATCGGTTCCGGGCAGCTTTACGGGAAAGGTCTGAATAATAATGTGGTATCTTCTGTAAAGAACGGCAATTTCATTGCAGAGCCGCAGACAGATTTTATTTTTGCAGTGGCAGGGGAGGAACTGGGGTTTTTAGGATGCTGTATCATCATTATCCTGGAGTTAATTATTGCGATTGAATGTGTACGCATAGGTAAAAAAGCGAGGGATTTAGCTGGAATGCTGCTTTGCTGCGGATTGGCGGCACAGATCTTTTTTCAGACAGGAATCAATATCGGGGTGGCCACAGGGTTGCTGCCGAATACGGGAATAGCGCTTCCGTTTGTGAGTTATGGGCTCACCTCGCTGGTAAGCTTTTGTATTGGTATAGGGATGGTATTGAATGTGGGGCTTCAAATGAA
Organism: Lachnospiraceae bacterium 46-15; assembly: GCA_041223665.1. Taxonomy (GTDB): domain Bacteria; phylum Bacillota; class Clostridia; order Lachnospirales; family Lachnospiraceae; genus Hominisplanchenecus_A. The sequence goes on along the minus strand of JBCLQO010000001.1, from coordinate 160,304 downwards.
AAAATATTGATTGGGGGTTCAATATGAATATAGGACTGATTGCACATGATGCAAAAAAGAAGCTGATGCAAAATTTCTGCATCGCCTACCGGGGAATTTTGTGCCGGCATGAGTTATATGCAACCGGGACTACAGGAAGACTGGTGGAGGAGGTTACAAACCTGAATATCCATAAATTCCTGGTAGGGCATTTGGGGGGAGAACAGCAAATGAGGGCGCAGATTGAACACAATCAGCTGGATTTGGTGATTTTCCTACGGGATCCACTGCAGCCAAAGTCTCACGAGCCGGATATTATGCATACCGTGCGCCTTTGTGATATGTACAATATTCCGCTGGCTACGAATCTGGCTACGGCAGAACTAATGGTGAAGTCTCTGGAAAGAGGCGATTTGGAATGGCGAGAAATGTATAGGTAAGGAAACGGATATGAATCAAAGAGAGAAAGAACAAAGGGCGGCGCGCAGGTTTTTGATTTTGCTGGCGTTTCTAATTGTTGTGCTGATAGCTGTCATATATTTGTTGTTTTTCCGTATTCGTGATATTTCGCTGGATATGGCGTATGACAAGACAAGCCCTATATTCGGTATCGGTAAGATGACACAGGAAAATGGCAGGGCAGATTCTTTTGCCGGTGATTTATGCGTATCTGCGGTAGATGTACCGCTGGAGGGGTTTGAGGCTCCGTCAGAATCGGCAGCTTTGTTTAACGAAGCCGAACATGAGGTAATCTACGCGAAAGGGCTTCATGAGAAGAGGTATCCTGCAAGCATTACGAAAATTATGACGACCCTGGTAGCTTTAAAACATGGCAATCTGGATGAAATGGTTACAGTAGGCGAGGAATGCAAGAATATTGAATTTGGTTCTTCGGTATGTGAAATCCATGTGGGGGATCACTTTACCTTGCGCCAGCTTGTGTATGGATTAATGATTAATTCAGGAAATGATGCAGCGATGACCATTGCCGTACACATTGCCGGAAGCGTCGATAAGTTCGTGGAAATGATGAATCAGGAGGCGGCAGATATCGGCGCGTCAGGCACACATTTTGCAAATCCGCATGGTCTTCATGATGAGAATCATTATACAACCGCTTATGATGTATATCTGATGTTCCATGAAGCGTTAAAATATGAGGAATTTCGGGATATCATTGGCCAGCACACTTATTATGCTGAGTATACGGACGCGGCAGGGGAAGAAAAAGGAGTTATGTGGGAATCCACGAATCATTATTTTATAAATGAAGCGATTCCGCCCTCGGATGTGATGGTTGCCGGAGGAAAGACAGGGACGACAGATGAGGCAGGGGCATGTCTCTGCCTGTACAGCCAGAATAAATATGGCGATCCGTTCATTTCAATCATCCTGAAATCTGAATCGAAGGATACCCTTTATGAAGAAATGAACGAATTATTGTCTAAAAGTAACAATTAGAGGTTGTGCTTTTTCGAATAATATATTATAATTTTACCATAATACTTGTGTCGAGAAGACTAAAGGAGGAGATTACAATGATACAGATTATAGCAGGCAGACAGGGCAAGGGAAAAACCAAACAGTTACTGGATAAGGTAAACGCAGAGATTAAGGCTGCACATGGAAATATTGTTTACCTTGATAAGAGCAGTAAGCACATGTATGAGTTGAACAATAAGATCCGTTTGATTGACGTCTCTGAATTCGACCTTCAGAATGGTGATGAATTTATGGGATTTATTTGTGGACTGATTTCACAGGATCATGATTTGGAGCAGATGTACCTCGATAATTTCTTAAAGATTGCGAAGCTTGAGGATTGCGATATTGAAGCAGCGCTGGCACGGTTAGAAGAAATAGGAGATAAATATTCCGTTACTTTTGTTTTAGGTATTTCTTTGGATGCGGCAGAACTGCCAGAGGCAGCTAAATCAAAGGTTATCGTTTCGTTGTAATACATACCACAGCATAGAAAGAGCAGCACGGCATTGTATATGCAAGACCGTGCTGCTTTTTTGTATAAGATACTTTGCCCTATGGCAAGACGATAGGATATTATTCCCCGCCCATTTTGCCGATACGGCCGTAAGTGCTGAGCATATACAGTCCTGCGACACCTACCAGGCCATAGACAATTCGGGATAACCAGCTCATGTCCCCAAACAGAAAAGCAACCAGGTCGAATTTGAAGAAGCCAATTAGTCCCCAGTTAACAGCGCCAATGATTATGAGTGTCAGGCAAGTATAATCGATTCCTCTACTGTCCATTTCCAATGCCTCCTTATCATGTAGTAATCCTATTTTTACCGTTTTTGGCGTTTTTATACCACGAACTTTTCACTTGTCCCAGAGTCCTGTTCGTGTTAGAATAATTGGGAAAAGGAGGCTTTGCTTTGGTGGATGATAAAAAGAGTAAAATTTCGAAATATAAAAAATATTCTTTTTTTAATATAGGTACGATTATGTTTGGCGTTCTGTTTGTCTACATGGTAATCTGCCTTGTCCTGTATTTACAGTCAGAGCATGTGACAGCTTATGAAGTGACAGCAGGACCCCTGACAGGAAATTACCGTTATACGGCTCTCACTTTGAAGTCAGAAATGCTTGTGAAGGCCAGCCAGAGCGGTTCAGTCAGCTATTATGCACGGGAAGGGCAGAAAGTCGGGATGGGAAACGGCGTCTGTGCAGTTGATGTGTCGGGAAAACAGAGAGATATTGTGAAGAATATGGAAGCAGGTCTGACAGGCGACAATCCTGAAATGATTTCAAAGCTTCGCAGTCAGATGTCTACGTTTGCTATGAACTACGATTCCGTGTCCTATCAGGCAGTTTACAATTTCAGATCGGATGTGGAAAGCAGCATCCTGGAGCTTGCTAATGTAAGCAGCCTTTCGGAGCCGGAAGCCTGGGGGATAGAAAATTTATATACCGCCCCGCAGGAGGGGATTGTAGTCTATTCTATGGACGGCTATGAAAATATGCAGGCTGAAAATGTAAAAAATTCAGACTTTGATCAGATGGGATATCAGAAAACAAACTTCCGGGTAAACAGCACAGTATCCAGCGGGGATAACCTTTACAAGCTTCTGACAGATGAAAAATGGTCGTTGATTTTTCCGGTGAATAAGGAGATGGAGAAAGAACTTGACGGAAGAAAGTCTATCCGTTTCCGTTTTCTGAAAGACGGTACTGTTTTTAGTGGGAGTTTTAGCATTTTGCACAACAACGACGGTAATTTTGGGAAAATTGATATGGAAACGTCGTTAATCCGGTATTCCGGGGAACGCTTTTTAGAAATTGAACTTCTGCTTGATCGGACGACAGGATTGAAGATTCCAAATTCAGCGATAGCAAATAAGACTTTCTATAAAATACCGAAAGAATTTGCCGTGTATGACGGGGAAAACCCAAAGGAAATCAGCATCGTAAAGCAGATAGAAAAAAAGGATGGTTCAAAGGCTCCGAAGTATGTTACTGCGACGGTATATAAAGATGAGAGGGCATATTTTCTAATAGACAGTACACAAGTTTCGGATGGGGATGTCATTCTGGTAAATGAGAAACCTATATACACGATTAGTGACAGCGAGACGCTCGAAGGCGTTTATAATATTAACAAAGGATATGCTGTATTCCGTGAAATCACGATATTGGATAAGAATGAAGAATACTGCATTATTGAAGAAGGCGCGACTTTTGGACTTTCGGAATATGACCATATTGCGCTGGATGCTTCAACGGTAAACGACCAGGATATTATAGCGAGGTGACAGGATGATTAAGCAGAATCTAGAAGAAGTTGAAAGAAATATATGTGCTGCATGTGCAAAGAGCGGCAGAAAGCGTGAGGATGTGACGCTGATTTCTGTCAGCAAGACAAAACCAATAAGTATGCTGGAAGAGGCATATGCGGCAGGCAGCCGTGACTTTGGAGAAAACAAGCCCCAAGAGCTAAGGGAGAAGCAGGAGGTGCTGCCAAAGGATATACGCTGGCATATGATTGGGCATCTCCAGCGGAATAAAATTAAATATATCATTGACAAAGCCTGTATGATTCATTCGGTAGATTCGGAAAGGCTTGCAGAGGCGGTCAGCCTGGAGGCGGGAAAGCACGGGATTGTGATGCCGGTGCTGGTAGAAGTAAATATTGCCAGGGAAGAATCAAAGTTTGGCATATATGAGGAGGAGACGCTGGCATTTATTGAGAAGATAGCGGTTCTTCCGAATATCCGTGTGGAAGGACTGATGACAATTGCCCCCTTTGTGGAAAATGCCGAAGAAAACAGGATATTTTTTAGAAAATTAAGAAATTTATATGTTGACATAAAAAGCAAAAACATTGATAATGTAACTATGTGCAATCTGAGTATGGGCATGACAGGTGATTATCAGGTAGCTATTGAAGAGGGAGCCACGATGGTACGGGTTGGAACCGGAATCTTTGGCGAACGAAATTATAAGCAATAGATAGGAGATAAAAATGGGAGTACTTGACAGATTTTTAAATGCTATGAGGTTGAATGACGAGGATGATTATGATGACGAGGATTTCCTGGATGATGAAATAGACGATGATTATGAGGAAGAGCGTCCGGTCAAGAGACGTAAGCTGAAAAAGCAAAAAGAGGACGATTTCGATGATTTTGACGATTTTGATGCAGATGTGCAGCGAAAAGTGAAATCCAAAACACGCCAGCCAAAGCAGTCCAGCATCTCAGCTCCAACAAACAGCAAAATTTCACCTATGCGCCCCAAAAGGAACAGCGGCATGGAAGTCTGTGTAATTAAGCCAAATGAATTCAAGGATGCGGGGGCAATTACAGAGACTTTGCTTGCGAACTCCACAATTGTGCTAAATATGGAAGGTATGGACGGAGATACCGCTCAGCGTATTATTGATTTTGTGTCCGGTTCCTGTTATGCAGTTGACGGAAGCCTTCAGAAAATCAGTAACTATATTTTTGTTATTACGCCGTCCTCCGTGGATATTTCAGGAGACTTTAATCAGATTCTGAATGGGGCTTTTGATGCGCCAGCGATACGCTCGAGCTATTAAATTTATGGACAAGACAGAAGAGATTTTTCAGAAACATCTCCTGGATCTGGCAGATGCCGCATTCAGGAGAGGGATACCTGTTTTTTCAGATTTTATGAATTTGAATGAATTGAATATTTTTCATAGTACAGTCCAGAAACTTTCCTATGTACAGTGGGGAGTTTTTGGCGGCTATGAATCAGCAGAGCGTCAGATAGCAGCGTTTATTCCTGATGCTCTTTATTATGAAGAGAACGCAGATTCATGGCAGAATGGCGGGATTTCCTACCCTATTTCCTGTTTGAAAATCAGTCCGTTAAACAGGAAATTTGCAGATGCGCTGAACCACAGGGATTATCTTGGCGCTGTTTTGAATCTGGGAATTGAGCGGTTGAAACTGGGAGATATCCTGATAGAAGAGGACAGTGCTTACTTGTTTTGTGCAGAAAAGATGGCCGGATTTATTTCAAGCGAGCTGACCCGGGTGCGCCATACATCGGTAATATGCCAGGAAATTTTTCCAGAAAGCTTCACATGTCAGCCGAAAACAGAAATTCTCCGGGGGACAGTGGCATCCATTCGGTTGGACAGTGTGCTCGCACTTGCGTTCCGTGCTTCCCGAAGCAGCCTGGTTGGGCTGATTGAAGGAGGAAAAGTGTTCGTCAATGGAAAAATGGTAGTTTCTAATGGATATAACTTAAAGGAGAACGACATTGTTTCAGCCAGGGGTATGGGAAAGTTCCGTTACCTGGGAATGGCGGCTCAAACGAAAAAGGGACGCTGTTATGTTGAGATTGAGAAATATGTGTAATCTGTAGGTGAAGATGAATCGGAGGCAGTTATGGACAGAGGGAAAGAGCGGATGTGTATTCCTGTAAAAAAAGACAATGAGATAATTTATCATATTTATCTGGAGGAATCCTTTAAGAAGCTTCCGGAGTATCTGGAAACGCTGGGAATACAGAGTAAGAGATTGTGTATTGTAAGTGACAGTACTGTAGATGCACAGTATGGAGATGAGATGGAAAAGCTGCTTAAAGATAGCTGTTCTAAGGTGGTACGCTTTGTTTTTCCAGCGGGTGAGGAGCATAAAACTCTGGATACAGTAAAGCTTCTGTATCAGAAACTGATTGAAAATGGTTTTGACAGAAAGGATATGCTGGTAGCCTTGGGCGGCGGCGTTGTAGGCGATTTAACGGGCTATGCGGCAGCTACTTATCTGAGGGGAATAGAGTTTGTCCAAGTGCCGACTACGCTGCTTTCCCAGGTGGACAGCAGTATCGGCGGAAAGACAGGCGTGGATTTTGACGGCTATAAAAATATGGTGGGAGCATTTTGCCAGCCCAAATTGGTATATATGAATATCACCACTTTGAATACTTTGAATGACGAGCAATTTTTCTGCGGCATGGGTGAAATTTTGAAGCACGGCCTTATAAAAGACGCTGATTATTATGAGTGGGTAATTGAACACATGTCAGAAATCTGTGAGAGAAAGCCTGATATATTAAAGAAAATGATTTCTGCAAGCTGTGAGATTAAAAGGGCAGTTGTGGAGGAAGACCCCACGGAAAAGGGCGAGAGAGCGCTTTTAAATTTTGGGCATACAATCGGACATGCGATTGAAAAACTAATGGATTTTAAGATGCTGCATGGGCAGTGCGTAGCGCTTGGATATGTGGCAGCCGCTTATATTTCCTATAAGCGGGAGCTGTTGAGTGCGGAAGAATTTTTTGAAATACGTGATATGAATGTAGGATTTGAGCTTCCGATTTCTTTTGCGGGGATTGATACGAACAAAATCCTTGAAGTTACAAAATCTGACAAAAAAATGGAGGCAGGCAAAATCAAGTTTATACTGCTCAAAGGAATTGGTCACGCATTTATTGATAAAACAGTGACAGATGAAGAAATACTTGATGCTGTCCATTACATAAATGCAGACAGCCATATAATGGACTAGTAGGCAAAGAAAATCGCTATACTGGGGAAATCGAGGGTTGATATGGAGAAAAGCAGAGTTACCATAAAGCAGATAGCTGCCGGAATTGCAGGGGTTATATTCTTGACAGTTATTGACCAGCTGACGAAATTGTGGGCGATTGCAGAATTGAAAGGGCAGCCGTCTATCGTATGGATAAAAGGCATATTTGAGCTGCAGTATCTAGAAAACAGAGGTGCGGCTTTTGGGTTGATGCAGAATCAGCAGTGGTTGTTTTTGATATGCGTAGCCATAGTATTGGGAGCTGCCTCCTATTTTTATTACCGTATGCCAGGGATCAGACGGTACCTGCCTTTGCGGTTAGTTGCAGTATTTATCAGTGCCGGTGCAATAGGAAATGCGATTGACAGGATGTTCCGAGGATTTGTGGTGGATTTTTTCTACTTCTCTTTAATAGATTTTCCGATTTTTAATGTAGCGGATATTTATGTTACAGTCTCTATGGGCTGTTTTCTGATACTGTTTTTATGTTATTATAAAGAATTGTGAGTTCTGCAGTAAGGCTGCGGCATTTGGTGATGCAATGGAAAAGATAGATTTTTGTGTGCCGGAGAGCGTTTCCGGACAGAGGATTGACAGATTTTTGGCTGATATATTGGATGGACAGTCCCGCTCTTACCTTCAGAAGCTTGTGAAGGAAGGGCGGGTTTTGGTGCAGGGAAAATCTGTGAAAGCAAATTATAAGGTGGCTTCCGGCGAATCTATTACTGTAGAAATCCCGGATGTAGAGGAACCGGATATTTGTCCTGAAGATATCCCGCTGTCGATTCTTTATGAAGATGAGGATTTATTGGTGGTGGATAAACCCAAAGGAATGGTCGTGCATCCAAGCGCTGGCCATTACAGCGGCACGTTGGTTAATGCATTGATGTATCATTGTGCCGGAGAGCTGTCAGGAATTAATGGAGTACTGCGTCCGGGAATTGTTCATCGGATAGATATGGACACTACAGGCTCCCTTGTGGTATGTAAAAATGATTTTTCCCATAATTGTCTTGCGGAACAGCTGAAGAATCATTCGATTACACGGAAATACAGGGCGATTGTCTATGGAGGATTCAAGGAAGATGAAGGTACTGTGGATGCACCGATTGGACGTCATCCGATTGACAGGAAGAAAATGTCGGTGAACCATAAGAATGGCAAAGATGCGGTGACTCATTACCGGGTACTGGAGCGTTTGGGAAAATTCACCTATATTGAATGCCAGCTTGAAACAGGGCGGACACATCAGATACGCGTTCATATGGCAGGCATAGGGCATCCATTGCTGGGTGATGGGGTGTATGGTCCATCTGTCAGTCCATATAAGCTGCAGGGCCAGACACTGCACGCACAGGTTTTGGGGTTTGTACATCCGCGTACTCATGAATATATGGAGTTTGAGGCGCCCCTGCCGGAATACTTTGAAGGGATGTTGAATAAGCTGCGGCATTAGGAATGTCTGTTTTGTGGTATATTTTTACGAAAAACGTATACTTTTTCTGCGTTTTGTTGTATACTATTGCTATATTTTGAGTAGCAAGAAATATAGGAAGGACGTGAGAGGTATGGCATGTAAAGCAGTGATTACAATTGGAAGACAGTATGGAAGCGGTGGACGTGAAATCGGCGAAAAACTGGCGGCTGAGCTCGGAGTAAAATGCTATGATAAAGAGCTTTTAGAACGGGCGGCAAAAGAAAGCGGACTGTGTAAGGAATTATTTGAGAACCATGATGAAAAGCCCACGAACAGCTTTCTTTACTCCCTTGTGATGGATACTTATTCAAGAGGTTATACGTCTTCGGCATTTGTAGACATGCCGATTAACCATAAAATTTTTCTGGCACAATTTAATGCAATCAGGAAGATTGCTGAAGAGGGAGCTTGTGTCATTGTAGGACGCTGTGCAGACTATGCATTGGCAGATTTTCCGAACCTGGTTTCTGTATTTATTCATGGTGACATGGAGTGTAAGGTGGCCAGGATTGCGTCAGAATATCAGGTAAGCAGCGCGAAAGCAAAAGAAATGATTATCAAAACAGATAAGGAGCGTGCGAGCTATTATAATTATTATTCTGACAAGAGATGGGGAGACGTTTCGGGTTACAATCTCTGTGTAAACAGCAGTGTACTGGGAATTGACGGCACGGTGCGGCTTCTGAAAGATTATGTTGCATTGAGAGAGGAAAAGAAATGAAACTTGTGATTCAAAGGGTAACTCATGCGTGTGTTACAGTAGAGGAAGAGACAGTAGGAAAAATTGGGAAGGGCTTTCTGGTATTCATTGGAATAGGACAGGCGGACAGCCGCACACAGGCAGATGCCCTTATGAAAAAAATGATTGGACTGCGGATTTTTGAGGACAGTGAAGGAAAAACAAATTTGTCACTCGCAGATGTAAACGGAGAACTGCTTCTAGTATCACAGTTTACGCTGTATGCAAACTGTAAAAAGGGAAACCGACCAAGCTTTATCGAGGCAGCACCTCCAGCCTTGGCGGAGGAACTGTATGAATATATGATTGCAGAATGCAGAAAACGTGTTCCTGTTGTGGAGACGGGGCGGTTTGGGGCAGAGATGAAAATAGAGCTCTGTAACGACGGACCGTTTACGATTGTATTGGACTCGGACAAATAACATTTTATAGAGATAAGTTTACATAATTGAATTATGTAAACTTATCTTGAGATTTGAGGTGGCAGATGACAGAACAAAAATTGATTAGAATGGCATTAGAGGCAAGGAAGTTTTCTTATTCTCCGTATTCTGGTTTTCAGGTGGGAGCGGCTCTTTTGGCTTGTTCCGGAAAGGTATACACGGGATGTAATATTGAAAACGCAGCATTTTCACCTTCAAACTGTGCAGAGAGAACCGCATTTTTCAAAGCAGTAAGTGAAGGTGTTACGGAATTCTCTGCAATTGCAATCGTGGGCGGAAAAGCCGGAGAAACGGCAGATAATTTCTGTGCCCCCTGTGGGGTGTGCCGCCAGGTTATGGCAGAATTCTGTGCTCCGGAAAGCTTTCGGATTCTTTTGGGAAAAGAAAATCTGGAGTATAAAGAGTATATCCTGGGAGAGCTTCTTCCTCAGGGATTTGGGAAAGGTGATATTTCATGAGAAAATATAAAAGAATTTTTGTGGTTGTACTGGATTCACTGGGAGTTGGCGCCATGCCGGATGCAGCAGCATACGGGGACGCCGGTGTAAATACTTTAGGACATATTGCGGCATACAGATATCAAAAAAAGAAGGCGTTGAACATCCCTAATCTTTGGAAGCTGGGAATCGCAAATCTAACGGCTTTGGAGAGCATGGAACCATGTGAAAGTCCTATGGGATATTACGGGCTTATGCAGGAAACCAGCTGCGGCAAAGATACGATGACAGGACATTGGGAAATGATGGGGCTGAATACTACCGTACCGTTTCTTACTTTTCCAGACGGTTTTCCGAAGGAGCTGATTACGGAACTCGAAAAATTTACGGGACGGAAAATCATCGGGAATAAAAGTGCGAGCGGCACAGAAATTCTGGATGAACTGGGAGAGGAAGAGATAGAGAAAGGCCACCTGATTGTCTATACTTCGGCAGATTCTGTCCTGCAGATTTGCGGCAATGAGGATATCATGGGGGTGGAAACGCTTTACAGGTACTGTGAGGCTGCCCGGGATTTGACTATGAAGCCAGAGTGGATGGTGGGAAGGGTAATTGCAAGACCTTATGTGGGGAAGAAAAAAGGTGAGTTTAAGAGAACTTCCAACAGGCATGATTATGCACTGAAGCCTTTTGGAAGAACTGTTTTAAATGCTCTTAAGGATGCAGGTCTGGATGTGATTTCCGTTGGAAAAATAAATGACATTTTCGGCGGCGAGGGCATTACAGCAGCATATAAGTCAAAAAGCTCCGTACAGGGGATGGAACAGACGATAGAGCTTGCTTCCAGGGATTTTGAGGGAATCTGTTTTACGAATCTGGTGGATTTTGATGCGCTGTGGGGGCACAGAAGAAATCCGGAGGGTTATGCCTGTGAGCTGGAGCGTTTCGATGAGAAGCTTGCCTTGCTTTTCGATACGCTTCGTGGGGAGGATTTGCTGATATTGACAGCAGACCACGGGAATGATCCTGTTCATACGGGAACTGACCATACCAGGGAAAAGGTGCCGTTTTTAGCATGGTCGCCGTCTATGACGGGGGCTGGCATGCTGCCGGAAAGCCCGGATTTTGCCCGCATCGGGGCGACAATAGCAGAGAATTTCGAAGTTCCAATGCCAGAGGGAACGATAGGAAGCTCTTGTTTAGGAGCGCTTTGCTGATGGAAATAAGGAGAGAATGAGATGGAACAAACATATATTTTGGGCAAGGTAGACCATACGCTGCTATCGCCGGCAGCTACTTGGGCACAGATTAAAAAGCTGTGTGATGATGCACTGGAATTTCATACAGCTTCCGTATGTATTCCCCCAGCATTTGTCAAGCAGGCGGCTGATTATCTTAGAGGACGGCTGGCAGTTTGTACTGTTATTGGTTTTCCGACAGGATATCATACCACAGCCGTGAAGGTTTTTGAGGCGCAGGAAGCCGCCAGAAACGGCGCGCAGGAGCTTGACATGGTCATTAACCTGGGGTGGGTGAAAGAAGGGCAGTATGAGAGGATAAAAGAGGAAATCCAGGCAGTGAAAGAGGCTTGTGACGGAAGAATACTGAAAGTCATAATTGAAACCTGTCTGCTTACGGAAGATGAAAAAATCGCTCTGTGCAAAGTGGTGTCAGAGACAGATGCGGATTATATCAAAACATCGACTGGATTTTCTATAGGCGGCGCCACGCCGGAAGATGTGGCGCTGATGCGGAAATATACAGCGGATGAAAAGAAAGTAAAGGCAGCAGGCGGGATTTCATCTTTTGCCGATGCGGAAAAATTTATTGAACTTGGAGCTGACAGACTGGGAACCAGCCGGCTGGTGAAGGAGGCAAAAAGGGGAATATAGCCTTCTTGAACTCAAAAGCCGCGCAGCTTGACGGCAGACGCGGCTTTCCGTCTGCGCTCTTCGTCCATGGCGGCATAGTGCTTCTTTGTAGTATTAACATCTTTATGTCCGAGGACATCTGCCACCAGATAAATGTCCCCTGTTTCTTTATAAAGTGTAGTGCCGTAAGTGCTGCGTAGCTTGTGGGGAGTTATTTTTTTGGTGGTGGTGATTTCACGGGCATATTTTTTTACAAGGTTCTCTACTGCTTTTACACCGATGCGCTTTCTCTGAGTAGAGTAGAAAAGGGCATTTTCATTTCCGGCGACAGGAGTGATATTACTGCGCACTTCCATATAGTTTTTTAAGGCTTCTTCTACTTCATCTCCAAAGTAAACAATCATTTCATTTCCGCCTTTGCGAACAACACGGATTCCATTATTTTTAAAGTCAACATCCTGTACGTCTAGTCCTACACATTCAGACACACGGATTCCCGTTCCCAGCAAAAGCGTAACAATAGCCAGATCACGGAGCTTGGTCTTTTCCCAATAAATTTTTTTCTGTCCTGTAAGATGATCCCCACAATGTTCAATGTAGTCCAGGAGTGCTGCAGATTCATCCACATCCAGACGGACGATTGTTTTGTCGTGGAGCTTTGGCATATCCACCAGAAGGGTAGGATTGCTGGTAATAAACTGATGTTTATAGTAATAGGCATAAAAACTGCGGAGCGCTGACATTTTTCGTTTCAGTCCCCGCTCGCCATTTGTCAAATGCTTATCCTTTGATTCATAGAGCTTTAAATATTCCTGATATTCTTCAATATCTTCTGCGCCGAGCTGATCCAAGATACCGACGCTTAGTGCAGTGATATCCGTTCCCTTTAATGTAGGATTATTTTCCATCAAAAAGCGGAAAAACACCCGGATATCATAAGCATAAGCAATCCGCGTACTGGTAGAAGTAGTAGGTTCCATTGCGCGGAAGTAATTTCTGCAAAAAGCCGGGAGTGTCTGCAGGATGTCCCTTAGTTTCTGTGTGTTGTCCATGTCTGTCTGTTCATGATATGTAATATCTTTTCCCATAATGTATTCTCCTGATAGTAGTGTTTTCAAAATCAGTATAACAAAAAAAGCAGAAGGATGCAAAATTTTTGTTGTAATTGTGATTCTGCGAAATTAGTGGTATAATGTCGTCATGAGGACGAATAATAGGCGAAAAAAGAAAAGAATGAAAAGAATATTGTTGATACTGCAAAGCATTGTGATAATAGCAGGCATTTTTTGCGTGATTCTTATCTGTGCACAGGAGATTATGGATCATGCGGGTGTAAAGGAAACGGATATTTTTGCAGAGAGACATACGGATTCCGAACGGCTTACAGCAGCATTAGAAACTACAGAAACAAACGCTTTAGAGGGTACAGGGCAGTTTGAACATACAGAAGAATTAAAAGAATCTGAAACAAAACAGACAGAGACAGAAGCTGTGGAGGAAACAGAAGCTTCTGAAAGAACTTCCGAAGAAAAGAAAAATGAGGTTTTAGCGAAGAGATATCGTTATCCTGAGAAAATTCTTGGAATGCTGGATAAAAATATGGAAACCGTGGACTTTGTATACGATTACCTTGAAAAAAGAGGGCATGTATATGCAAGCCAGTTAGATTTAGATAAGGATATCAAAAATGGGGAAATACCTCTGCTGATTCAGTGGGATGAACGATGGGGTTACGGTCAGTATGGTGAAAATATTGTCGCTACAAGCGGATGCGGCCCTACCTGTATGGCAATGGTTATCGCAGGGCTGACCGGAAACACTACAGTCACACCGTACACACTAGCTGTCTATAGCGAGGAACGTGGTTATCTGACCGATGATGGAAATACCAGCTGGAGTTTCATTACGGAAGGCGGCAAAGAATTCGGCGTACAGGGTCAGACGATTTCATTAAATGAAGAAACTGTCACTGAAACTTTAACAGAGGGAAATCCAATCATATGCAGCGTAGGCCCCGGTGACTTTACCGACAATGGACATTTTATTGTGCTTGTAGGCTGCAAAGACGGAAAGATAAAAGTCAATGATCCATATAGCTATGCCAACAGTGAAAAGCTGTGGGAATTTGATGTGCTGCAGCCACAGATAAAGAATCTGTGGAAAATGTCGGAATATGAAATAGATTGACTTCATCTATTCGAAAAACATGTGTTTCTGGAATAGATATATCTTACCTGGCAGAGAGTCTTTTTTACCACTCTGCCGGGTTTATTCTTCAAATTCAGCGGTGACAATGAACCCCCTAGGCGTATCTTCAATGCTGACAATCGTACCTTCTCTGGACTTGATACGGTTGTTTCCTTTAAAGCATCCGGACATGGCGACGGCCGGCTCAATGATATAGCTGTAATTCATATTTGTCTGGATTTCTGTAATTTCGATTTTTTGCCCCGGCTGCACTAAGTTGGGGCGTTCCATTTTAAATTTTTCCTGACGCATGAAGTTCTCCTTTATATGGACTTGATTTGTGAAGAATTGTCAAATGTAGTCTTTTCTATAAAACAAGTATAACAGAAAAACAATGGACAGACCAGATTATCTTTAGATAATTTAATTAAGCCTGTGGCGATTCCGCTTCTGAGGAATAATAAGGGACAAGCAGGCGCTGTCCATAAAGGATATTGCTGCCGTCAATGGAATTGATTTCCTTCACTTCCCGGATATATTCATAGATGCTTCTGTATTCTTCGCTCATATAAATATTTGCGATGTCCCATAGGGTTTCATTTGCATCTATTCTTATAATTTTGTAATGCTTATAGCTGGTCCGCTGCGGTTTGGACGCACTGACAATACATCTGCCGCAGGCAAGTCCCAAAAGAAAGACACCTAACATGACTGCCGCAAAAACGATTCTTCGTTTTCTTCTCATTTTTCTTCTTTCTAATTGACGTCTTCTTCTCTCATTCATTTGTGAGTACCTCCCCCATTTATATAGTTCGGTTCTTATACTTAAGCTTTCGTGAAGAATATTTGTTCCGAACTTTCGTTTGAATCATTATAGCGTACAAACATGCGTTTGTCAAGTAAAAACGCGAACAGATTTTCTGAACTTTTGTTTGCAATTTTAATTAAGATGTGTTATCATAATAGAAAATAAAGTTTTTAAATTTTACGTTTGGCAGATTTCTGCCTGATATGAAACGATTATGGAAAGAAACAACGAAGAAAGGAAAAGGCTTCTTATAAGTAAGAAAGCTTGGTAAGATTATGGGAAATGGTAAAATTTCAAAAAAGCAGGAAGAAATTCTGGAATATATTAAGAGTGAAATTATTAATAGGGGGTTTCCACCAGCAGTCCGCGATATTTGTGAAGCCGTAGGACTGAAATCAACTTCCTCTGTACATTCTCATCTGGAGACATTAGAGAAAAACGGCTACATTCGGCGTGATCCGTCAAAACCCCGGGCGATTGAGATACTGGATGATAATTTCAATATGCTGCGGCGTGAAATGGTGAATGTCCCGGTTCTGGGGCGTGTTGCCGCTGGACAGCCGATTTTAGCTGAAGAGAATATTGAAAGCTATTTTCCTATCCCGGCAGAATTCATTCCTGATTCAGATGCATTTATGTTGAAAGTAAAAGGCGACAGTATGATTAATGCAGGCATTTTTGAAAATGACAGGCTGCTTGTCAAATGCCAGAAAACGGCTGAAAACGGCGATATGGTTGTTGCTTTGATTGATGACTCTGCTACTGTAAAGACTTACTATAAGGAAGATGGTCATTATCGTTTACAGCCGGAGAATGACACGATGGAGCCTATCATCGTAGACCATATGGACGTACTGGGAAAGGTAATCGGCGTATTTCGCTTTTTGATTTAGGATTTTCTACAAAAATGTGGGGCTGTTCAATTCAGCCCCACATTTTTGCAAATTCTTCACTTTTCTTTGTGTACACTGCTCTTCTATCTCACCTTTATGAAAATACAGCGCCTATTGCCCCGAATAGTCCGGCGCTGGCAGCAGCCATGATAATTCCCGCAAGCAGCACACCGCACATAACAGCGAGGATACTTGTCTTAAAGTCCATATCCAGCAGGCTGGCAGCAAGTGTTCCTGTCCAGGCGCCTGTTCCTGGAAGTGGGATTCCTACAAAAAGAAGCAGTGCAATTGGAAGTCCCTTTCCGGCTTTTGCTTTAAGCTTCTCTCCGCCTTTATGTCCTTTTTCCAGACAGAAACGAAAGAATTTTCCTATAATTGGCTTGTTCGCTCCCCATTCCAGAACCTTGCGTGCAAAAAGGAAAATAATCGGTACAGGAAGCATGTTTGCAATGACTGCAATCACATAAGACTGCGCCAAAGGCAGGCCAAATCCAGTTGCATAAGGGATTGCGCCGCGCAGCTCAATCAGCGGAACCATTGATATCAGAAAAACTATAAAATATTTTTTTAACACGTTATAAGCCTCCTGTTTTTTGTTGTTCATCCAAATATGTGCTTTGACAAATATATCTCTCTTCTACTTCTTGGCAAGGCAAACTATATTTGGCTCTTAAAGAATGGACAGCACCTATTACGGCATACATGATTTCCAGACACTCATCACACTCTTCTCGTGTAACTGTGACAAAATTGTCTCCAGGATATTTCGCGTCAAAATACAAATCTTTCAATATAGACAGGCTGCCTTTGTCCAAAATAAAATCAGGTTCGATTTTATGAATCTCTGTATAGAGCGCTCTGAGATTGTGGGTGTGCATAAGTTTTTCCACGCCAACACATACCCGCTCTGCAACGGATTTCAACATCTTTTCAGCAACTTGCTGGGCATTTACCGCAATGTTATTGTAATAAGGGGTATTCAGCGTTACCTGCAGATATAGCAGGTCATTGATGGCTACATCATAATAGTCATTTTTCATCTCACGCAACCCTCCTGTAATCTCTACGGATATTTGTCATAAAGCGGCTGTCACTGTTCTGAAAACTGTCTGGTGTTATCCAAACAATATCGACATTCAATTCTTCAGCATCTTCTCTGAGGGAGCCGCTGACTTTTAGCCCCGGTCTGTAATCAGTAATAATACAAAGATCAATATCACTGGCAGCAACATAGTCATTCCTTGCGTAACTGCCAAAAACACCTATTTCCGAGTATCGAATACCATAAGATTCTATTAAGTATAGAACACGTTCTAATCGCTTTCTAAAGTCGTTTTCAACAATCTTTGATACCTGTGCCGTCATAAATTCTACCTCAAATTTTAACACGGTGCTGTGTTCTTATTCTGCCAGCGCTTCCACTGCAACATCTTTCCCATCTCTCCAGATTCTTTCCAAATCGTAAAAAAGACGGTTTTCTTCATCAAATATGTGTACGATGACATCACGGTAATCCATGAGAATCCAGTTTGCGGTCTGGTAACCTTCGATTTGTTTCGGCGTGGTGCCGGCTTTTCCGAGAATTTCTTCTACATTGTCGGCCATGGCCTGTACTTGATTATAATTGGTTCCGCTGGCAATGATAAAGTAATCTGCCAACACAGAAACTTCTTCAATATTGATAACTTTGATATCTTCTGCTTTTTTTTCTTCTAATGCATGGCAAATCAGCTTTGCCATTTCTTTTGAATTCATATGCATCCTCCTATTCTTCGGGTATAGATTCCGAAAACTTACAGGCCGCTGTTATCTGGGTAAAGTATTCAAAGGCAGTCTGTGTCATGGGATCGATACCTTTTCCTTTTTTTTTCAGGTAATCCAGGGTATCCCTCAGTATTACATACATGGCCTGGTCAATACTCTGAAATGCCAGGGCACGGATTTTTTTCAAATTTGGCGCTGTGTTCCTGTGGGGTTCTATATAATCTGCAATATATACGATTTTCTCCAAAAGAGCCATATCTGCCCGGCCTGTGGTATGGAAAGCAATGGCATCCAGAATTTCCTCTTCTGCCACTCCATATTTCTCACGGGCAAGGTATGCGCCTACTTTTGCATGGAGCAAGAATGGATTGTCCTCTTCTGCCTTGCTGATGACGATATGATTCTGTTGGCAGATTTTTATCTTTTTTGTGTCAGAAACACACTTTGCACAGTCATGGAGAAGTCCGGCAGTCTGCGCTTTTTCCATATCATATCCATAGCGCATCGCCAGGGCAGCACAGGTGTAGCGAACCCCCAGTGTATGCTCATAACGATCTTCGTCTAATTTTTTTTTCAATTTGTGCTGTATTTTTTTCAAATGGTAGTGTCCCATATCTTACCTCCTGAAGCTTTGACAATATGGTCGGATATAATCCATATGAAAGAGTATTTTGTGTGGCTTATACAAAGATATGCGCATCTATGAGCTGTAAAGATGATGTGTATAAATATATGTGGCCACATCGCTTGGCATATAGTATCTAAGGGAACGCTGCTGGCTGATATGCTCTCGGAGAGCTTCGGAAGAAATTTCAATATTGGGCGTATCCAGCTTTTGTATCTGTCCGTGATATTTTTCTGTAAGATATGCAATCTGTGCATCCATGTCTTCTGTTCTCACGTCATTCCGCACAGCAACCAAAATTGTACATAAGTCGCAGATTCCCTGCGGTTCTCTCCAGCTCTCAAATGAGAAAAGGGAGTCTGCCCCCATGATAAAATAGTAATCCGTATCAGGATTTTCACGGGTAAGACGCGCCAAGGTTTCTCTTGTATAAGTGTAGCCGTTCTCATGGGTTTCTTCTAACGACAAGACAAAATGAGGATTGTCTGCGATAGCCAGCGCTACCATGTCAATCCTCTCCTGCGTAGAAGCCCGTCCGTTCCGCTCCTTCTTGTGAGGCGGGTTACCGGAGGGCATAAACAGCACACAATCCAGTCCAAACTGCTGGTAGGCATTTTCTCCCAATATCAGATGTCCGATATGGATGGGGTCAAAAGTACCTCCCATAATTCCTACTCTCCTGCGGGAATTCTTGCTCATAAATTTTCCTCACTTTACAGCGGCAGCATGATTTTTTTCTTGTCCCCTTTTCCGGGTTTGTACAGGACAATTTTCTTGCCGATAACCTGTACAACCTGGGAACGGGTACGTTCAGCTACTGTTTCAGCCAATATCTTAGGATCATCCAGACAGTTTTTAAGCACGTTCAATTTAATCAGTTCCCGGGCTTCCAAGGCTTCGGAAATTGCGTGCGTAATCTCTGGAGTCAGACTCCCTTTTCCAATCTGAAAAATGGGTTCCATGGTCATGGCCAGGCTTTTCAGATAGGCTCTCTGTTTACTTGTCATGTTTTTTCCTCGTTTCTATCTTACTTGTAATAATCAAATGCCAGTCCGTACATGCGGACAGTGTTGCCTTCCTGGATACCTGCCGCTTCCAGCTCATCCAGGATTCCTGTTTCTTTTAAAAATTTCTGGAAGAAAGCAAAGCCTTTTTCAGAATCAAGATTTGTATAACCCAGCATTTTTTCTATCTTGGGTCCCTCAACAATATAAGTATTCTCTTCTTCGGCCGATTTTTCTACAGTATAAGGCAGATTGCTGTCAATTGCCATGTCTTCCGGAAAGAATTCCTGCTCGAATACCACGGTTTCCTGCGGGAGACTGTCCAAAATTTCCCGTACTTGGTATAAAAGCTCTTTCAACCCTTTGCCACTGACTGCGGAAATAGCAAATACTTTCACTCCCTTTGGCTCAAATTCATCCCGAATGCGCTGAACCGGATCCTCGTCCCCAGCATAAATAGCATCAATTTTGTTTGCTGCAATGACCTGTGGCCGTTCGGCAATTTCAGGATTGTATGCCCGAAGCTCTTCGTTAATTTTATAAATATCGTCAACAGGGTCGCGGCCTTCGGTGGATGCCGCATCTACCATGTGGATAATGACCCGGGTACGTTCAATGTGGCGCAGGAATTCGTGTCCCAGCCCGATGCCTTCAGAAGCGCCCTCAATCAGCCCGGGGATATCTGCAATGATAAAGCCCTTTCCCCCCTCTAAATCTACCACTCCCAGATTCGGGTTAAGGGTTGTAAAATGATAGTTGGCAATTTTGGGCTGTGCATTTGTTACACGGGAGAGCAAGGTGGATTTTCCTACATTTGGAAATCCCACAAGTCCTACATCCGCAATTACTTTCAGTTCCAGGTTCACCCAGAGTTCCCGGGCGCTCTGGCCTGGCTGGGCGTATTTGGGTGCCTGCATCGTTGCCGTAGCGTAATGCATGTTTCCCTGCCCGCCTCTTCCACCTTTCAGAATGATCTGCCGATTATTCCCGCCAGACATATCTGCAATTACTTTTCCGGATTCTGCTTCTTTGATTATCGTTCCTTCCGGCACTTTCAGAATCAGGTCATTGCCGTTTTTTCCGTGGCAGCGTTTTTTGTTTCCTGATTCACCGTCTCCGGCACAAAACTTTCCGCGGTGCCGGTAATCAGCGAGAGTCGTCATGCCTTTATCCACTTCAAAGATGATATCTCCGCCCTTTCCGCCGTCTCCGCCGTCAGGACCGCCGGCCGGTACGTACAGTTCCCGCCGGAAGCTTACATGGCCGTCACCGCCTTTTCCTGAGCGGATAAAGATTTTGGCTCTGTCTGCAAACATATATAATCTCCTTCTATATAAAAGGGCTTCAAACCAAATTGATTTGAAGCCGCATCTGCTTACTCTGAAACCGGAACGATAGAAACCTGTTTCTTATCTCTTCCTTTTCTCTGGAACCTTACAACGCCGTCAACTAAAGCATATAAAGTATCATCGCCGCCGCGTCCAACATTAACGCCCGGATGAATCTTTGTTCCGCGCTGTCTGTAAAGAATATTTCCGGCCTTTACGAACTGTCCGTCAGCTCTCTTTGCTCCTAATCTTTTTGACTCAGAATCTCTGCCGTTCTTTGTAGAACCAACACCCTTTTTATGGGCAAAAATCTGAAGGTTCATTGTCATCATTGCCTACACCTCCTTGAATATCAGTTCAATATACTCATTACCGTAACTGTTTTGAATTTCCTGCAAACCCAGAATCATAGAATCCAGAAGCAGCGAAGTTTTCTCTGAAACCGTCCCTTCCAGAAGCAGCTCTACCAGCCCGTCCTCCTGCCGCACGGCAAAATGATCGCTGGTAAATGTCTCAATGGAATTGATGGCATTTACAGTAAGTACAGACACCGCCGCACAGATGATGTCATATCCCTCATCCGCGTACCCTGCATGTCCGCTGGAAAGAAACCCGCTGTATTGGTTTCCGATTTTATGAATCTCAATGGTAATCATATCGATTAACCGTTAATCTTTTCAATCTTAACCTGGGTGTACTGCTGTCTGTGACCGTTTTTCTTGTGGTATCCGGTTTTTCTCTTATACTTGTAAACAATCACTTTTTTTGCCTTAGCGTTCTTAACCACGCTGGCAGTTACTGTCGCGTCAGCTACGTCAGCGCCGACCTTCAGACCGTCATTGCTTACTGCAAGTACCTGGTCAAATGTTACAGTCTCACCTGCTTCCACTCCAAGCTTTTCTACGTTAATGATATCGCCTTCGGCTACTTTGTACTGTTTACCACCTGTTGCAATAATTGCGTACATATGGCACCTCCTATTATCATTACTCGCTAAATACGGTGGCTATTCCTCTATGGGCATAGCACTTAAACCTCTTTAAGCGGCATCTTTTGTATTCTAGCATATTCTCCAAATTGCGTCAACTACTGATTTTGCTTTTTTATTCCTATCTGCTCCGCCAGGGATTTGCGCACTTTCTTTCGGGTAATCTCTACCAGGTTTAAAGCTGTCATATCTACCAGCACGGTTTTCACCGGATCACGGTGCAGAAACTCTTTCAGCGTCTGCATCAGTGTTTCTTTATCCTCTGCCGTGTCCATATTGATAAAGTCCACGACAATGATCCCTGACAGGTTCCGGAGCCGCAGCTGTCTTGCAATCTCCTGTGCTGCTTCGAGATTTATTTTTAAAAAGGTGTCCTGTTTTTTCTTTTTACTCTCGCATTTGCCGGTGTTTACGTCGATAACAGTTAGGGCTTCTGTGGGCTGAATCACAAGATAAGCGCCGGATTTCAGCCATACGCGCTCGCTCAGGGCATCTTTAAATGCTTTTTCCAGACAGTAAAGTTTGGAGAGAGGCAGCAGCTTATCTTTGTACATAGAAAGCCGCGGCAAATCTTCTGGCTGCATAGTCTGCAGATATTCCCGCATCTGCTCATACAGATCTTCATCATCTGTTACAACGGACAGCCCGCTGCCATAGGTGTCGCGGAGCTGGGAAAGCCAGGGGGCGGCAGTCTGATACATCCGTGTGTAAGCGTTCCGGTATTTTGCCTTTTCTATGGTATCTTCACATAGGGAAATCAAATAGCCGGCTTCCTTCAAAATTTCGCTTTCTTGGGCTGCCCCCGCGTTTGTACGGATGATAAATCCATATTTTCTATCAGCAATCGTGGTAATCAGAGCTTTTAAGCGGTTTCTGGTTTCACCGTCCAATTTTGAGGAAACCCCGATGCGCAGAGCGCCGGTGGTGAGCACCAGATATTTTCCCGTAAAATTCAGGTTCGTGGTAAGGGAGGGGGGTTTTGTTTTGTGCGCTTCACGGTTTACCTGAACGAGTACCTCATCTCCCGCTGTCATTGCAGGAGAATTGATTTTTTTCGTGTAGATGGGTGCTTCACAGTCGTTTAGCGGATAATAGCACGGAAATCCTTTTTCAATTTCAATAAAAGCAGCGCCGATATTCTTTACTATTTTTTGCACCCGCCCGATATAAATATTTCCGAGCAGGGGCTGTTCTTCTTCACCATAACAGGACAGAGCGCATGTTTTTCCGTTTTCCATCAGAGCCGTCAGAATCTGTCGGTCTTTTTTGACTACAATCAGCTTACTCTCCAATTTCTTCCCCCAGTTCTTCAAGCGATACCATATGTTCGTCGTACAGCTCCACACGGTTGATCAGCAGGCTAAAAGGCTCCTGTTCTGTACCGAGATAGGCCGAGAAAGCTTCCATTACCAGTTCCGGTTTTAGATTACTGGCGCTGCCTGAGGACAGGCGCATGAAAATTTTCCCGTTTTCCTGCAGGTGAAGTTCATGGATCATTGGCCGGATATCAACTTCTTTCTCGCTCTTTTTACTTTTTTTGAGAATTAGGATGGCTGGAAGAGATGCAAATTCAGACAGCCGCTCTTTCCAGTCTGTACATGGTTCTTTTCCTTCACGGAACACGGCGGTATAGTCGGCAAAAGCTACTAACGACATAGCGTTACTTGCTTTTCCGTCTGGAATTTTTCGGTAACTCAGTACCTGCATTCCTTCAACCATGACTTGGTTCAGACGCCTGACAGCTTCTACAGAAGGAATTGTTTCATTCACTTCGATATCCATATATTCGCCGTCGCTGGTCAGTCCTACGCCCAGGGGGGATGCAAATGACATCACCATATGGGGGCTAAAACCTTCTGTGAAACGAATCGGAATTTCTGCCCTGCGGATAGCTTTCTGGAAATAGCGCATGATATCCAGATGGCCGATAAATTTCATAACGCCCTGTTTGGAAAATTTTATTCTAACCTTCATAACACACACCACCTCCGTAAGCTTTCGCGCCGCATCCAGAGCATCCCCTGCGGCAGTTTGGGGTTACCTGCCCTTTTTGTGCGCGTTCCCATTCGTTCCATAAAAATTTCTTTGTCACGCCGCAGTCAATAAAATCCCATGGCAGGATTTCGGATTTGTTCCGGTTTCTCATAGTATAAAAATCAGGATCTATCCCGGATTCTGCAAATGCGGACATCCATAAGCCATTGTCAAAATTTTCGCCCCATGCATCGTATAGGGAACCCTTTTCATAAGCGAGCAGGATAGCTTTCCCGATTCTCCTGTCGCCTCTTGCAAGCACACCCTCCAGCACGGATACATCGGCTTCATGCCAATTGTATTTGATGCTTTTTTTATTTAGCTGTTCTTTTACTTCCTGATTGACAACTTTCGCTTTTCCGAGAAATTCTTCTTTCGTGTTCATAGGCGCCCACTGGAACGGCGTAAATGGTTTAGGAATAAAAAAGGACGTGCTTACCGTAATCTGGCACTTGCCATTCCGTTGCTCTTTTGGAATTTCATAATAGCGTCTGGCAACTTTGTCTGCCAAGCGCGCGATATCTTTCATATCCTCCTCTGTTTCCGTGGGGAGCCCCAGCATAAAGTAGAGTTTTACCCGATTCCAGCCGCCTTCAAATGCCTGTCCCGCTCCGTTTAGGATAACATCCTCTGTCAGTCCCTTGTTGATGACGTCGCGCAGTCTCTGTGAGCCGGCTTCCGGCGCAAAGGTGAGGCTGCTTTTGCGCACGTCCTGTACCTTGCTCATCACATCCAGAGAAAAGGCGTCGATGCGCAGGGACGGGAGGGAAACATTGATGCCCTGCCCTTTAAATTCATCAATCAGGAAATTGACGATACCTTCCAAATTTGAATAATCACTGGAGCTTAAAGAGCTGAGAGAAATTTCTTCATGTCCGGTATTTTTCAGCATGTTCCGTGCAAATTTTTTCAATATCGGCAAATCTTTTTCACGCAGGGGGCGGTAAATCATTCCTGCCTGGCAAAAACGGCATCCCCGGATGCAGCCGCGCTGAATTTCCAAGACGACTCTGTCCTGTGTGGCTTTGATAAAAGGAACCACAGGAGCTTCCGGGTAATAGGTATCTGTCAGCTCCATAACAATCTGTTTTTCAATCCGTGCCGGAATGTCTTTATAAATCGGTTCAAATGAGGCGATGCTTCCATCCTCCCTGTAGGAAACCTGGTACATGGACGGTACATAAATTCCTGGGATTTTTGCAGCTTCACGCAGGAACGCTTTCCTGCCAAACTTTTTCTGCTTATATTCCTTATATAAATCAATTAAATCAAAGTAAACAGTCTCTCCTTCGCCGATATAAAAAATATCAAAGAAGTCAGCAAGAGGCTCCGGATTGTAGGTACATGGGCCGCCGCCGATAACAATGGGCGCGTCCTCGTCCCGTTCTTTTGCCAGCAATGGAATCCCGCTCAAGTCCAGAATCTGCAAAATGTTGGTGTAACACATTTCATATTGAATGGTAATTCCCAGAAAATCAAAGTCTGTGATGGGACTTTGGGATTCCAAGGCAAATAGGGGAATCTTTTTTTTACGCATGAGTTTGTCCAAATCCGTCCAGGGAGAATATACTCTCTCGCACCAGATATCGTCACGCCTGTTCAGCATATCATAGATAATCTGTATCCCCAGGTGTGACATCCCGATTTCATATACATCAGGAAAGCACATTGCAAAGCGCACGTCTACTTTGTCCGGGTCTTTCATCACGGAATTTACCTCGTTGCCGATGTAACGGGCGGGTTTTTCGATTTGCAGTAATATTTCATCATCCAAAGTTAATTTTCTCATGTTGTTCCTTTCACTTATAAAAATACTGCTTTACATAGATGCTTTTCCTATTATATCAGAGATTCCCGCAAAAACCTATACCATAAAAAATAAAATCCAGGGCGGCCTGCGAAATGCAGATACCCTGGATTTTTAATCTCAGACAGTTTTTCGTTTTCTTGAAGAAAGCAGAATGCTTATTCCAAGCAGCGAACCTGCGCATAACAGCATCCAGAAAATGGATTCTGTTCCGTCTCCGGTTTCTGGTGAGCGGGAAACTGTACCGGATTTTACTCCGGTGAAAACAGGATTGTTCGAAGTGCCTGATTTTGTAGAGTTCTTATTTTTGTCTGTTTCTTTTGGCTTTTCGGTATCTTTCGGCTTTTCCGTATCGTTTGGCTTTTTGCTGCCGTCGGATGATTTGGAAGTTTTGTATTGTGCCGTAAATACCATATGGCGTGTAACTTTCATGTTTCGTATTTTTGCACTGGAATACAATTTTCCGCTGCTGTCGCCGTTATAAGACCATCCAACGAAACGGTATCCTGTTTTTGGTTTGACTTCTGGTACTGTGACACCGCTTTCTGATACAACGGTTCCTTCATTGATACCCTCGAATTTCTTCTTGCCGGACAAACTGCCATGTTTCCCTGGCTTGAAAGTAACCGTATATATCGCCGGATTCCAATTTGCCACAAAGACGAGATGGCCGACAGAACCGGTTTCAACGACAGTATCCTTTGAAATCTGGTTTGTTTTGCCGGATATTTCTGCTGTACCGCTTCCAAGGCTCCAGCCAAGAAATTCATGAGTCTTACCATCTTTTGTATAGCGTGTGGGATTTACCAATTTAAAGTCCGGGGATGTAACGGTGTAAACCGTTTTATTATCCAGCTTGTTTCCTGCAGAAAGGTAATCTTCCACTCCGAGGTAAGTAATCGTATACACAATTGGTTTTACATAGAAAGTGAAGATGCTTTCCGTTCCTTCAATCCGTTCCAGCGACTGGAGATGCGAAGCATCCGCCACATCATTCCCTGTTTCATCTGCCAGTTTGTATCCTCTCTGGCTGAGTGCCTGAAAATCAGCCTGTGTCGGGTATACGGCAGATTGGTCTGCTGCTCCGTTTTCGACACGGGTGTAAACGGGCTGAGGGTTTGGCTGGTTCTTTGTTTCATAGTTTACGAATTCCACGGTATACTGTCCCATGTCAGGTGCGGCGTAATAAAAAGTAATGATATTTTTGTCCTGATGAACAGAATCCAGCTTTACAGATGCCTTATGCTCTGTAGGGATATAGTCTAAATATGCGGGTACTGTAGGCGGAGCCGCATCTTCCCATACAGTGGTGCCAGACAGAAACAGGCCGGACATCTGTTTATCTTCCCTGACTTTAATCTCGGTGTCTTTTACCAGATATCTTATCGTATATTGAATGGACACTTCACTGGTTGGCTCCCATACTGCCTTCACCTGCAAATCACTGGTGATGGGCTGGTCAAATTTAAACGGAGTATCTGCGGCCTCGTCTACCATAGTTCCAGACGCTGTGCCGCGCTGAGTGATAACCCATCCATCCAGTACATGTCCTGTTCTTGTCAGACGCGGAATTTGACCGCTGCTGACAAAGCTTTGGTTTGCCGAAATATACTGATTTACGGCAGCATTGCTTCCTGGAATCAAACTACCTCCGTTGAAATCAAAGGTCACTTTATAAGTGGGAGCCATCCAGGCAGAATACAGGAGCAGATTGCTGTCCAAAATCGGAGTCAGGTTTCGGGTGTTATCTTCCCACTGCATCATTCGGGTTCCGGCAGGGCCAAGAGCCCACCCTTTAAACAGCCAGATTTTTGTTCCGTCTGCCGCACGTTTGGTACATACCGGTAGAGTGGAGGATACCTGTTTATCTGCTGCGTTTCCAGCACCCTTTATAAGCAGGGACCACCCGTCGGGATTCGCATCTGACTGCGCATAATCTCCATTCGTCTTTTTGTAATTAAGAGCAAACGCATATTTTGTTTTGAGAAGTGTCGTTCCATAAGGCAGTTCAATCTGGCCGATTTCTGTTGTTTGGTCCGATAAGTAAGTAATCGTGTATCTGTCACGGGTATAATAAAAATAGATATCATAAGGATTTTCTAAGGTATTATATCCGTTGATATGGGAGCCGTCGCCGCTGTTAAGTTCTGAACTGTGATCCGCCGTCTGGTTAACTACTGTCAGATGAGGACGGACACTTGCACTTTGTGCACTGATTGCCATTGCTGCCGCTGTGTTTACCCGCCGGGCAATCGCATAATAATTGCCGTTATAAACGCGTACCGCATAATACAGATTTCCGTCCGGATTGTACCCGGCGTCGTCCGGGTAAATGATTTGCCCGTTTGTATAATTTACTTCCAGCAAATCTGTAAAGCCATATCTGCGGAACACCTGGTTATCCTGGGGAACCAGATAAATGCTGTTTCTCCGGGTCTGTTCTGCCTGGCTCATATTTGTGTCTTTTGGCGCGCCATCGTAGATTTTTACTGCCGTCCCAAGCTGTGATTGTGTCAGTCCGGGAACCTCATAACAGTAATTATAACGATAGCTGTTAAAAGATGTCTTCCAAAAAGCAATTATGGAATGTTTCTTTGCCGGATTTTTGGGATCTGCAATGACGCTTGCACCCATGGAAGCATAAGAACCGGGAATGCAGCCGTTGTTCTGGCCTTTTCTTCCATAAGCATTGTGCAGCCCTGTTGTTGTTGTCCAGGAAATCCTCAGGGCGTTCTCATCACGTGTCTGTACAGTTTCAAGCTCCTCTGGCCAGATTCCCAGAAGATTTGCACCATATTTGGCTTCTATGGTTTTTGTCATAGGAACGTCTTCCAGATTTTCTATCGGAATATCATACCAGTTTCCGGGATTTTCGGCAGGGAAGTTATTCCAATTACTGATAAACCATACGGTATCATTTGAGGCGCGTACACAGGAAGCATCTCCTCCTGCGATGCTGGAAGGAAAGTAATAAATAAAATCCAGCGTATACACTTTCCGCGTATAGTATACATAAACCAAAGTACTTCCGTTGGCGGCTGCCGTTGTCTGTGTTGTATCTTCTGATATATTACCGCCTTCAACAGATTCAACCAGGATGGTATATGGGTTCTCCTTGCATGATTCATAGAAATCAGAGATTTTCATGGGATTTTCGTATCCGGCAATATCGCTTATTGTACTGTCAGGCACAGTTCCCATCTGCTGGACGAATTGGTTATCAATCTGGGTCTGGAGCTTTGGCACCAGCCTCCCGTTCTGATCTACCAGTGATTCTCCGGTCTCAAACATATTGTCCAGTGTGAAAGAACCTACATTACTGAAAGAGGCGTCTATATCGGGATTCTGATGTACAATTTCCCCGGTTCTCTTTTTTGTGCCATCCAGTGCAGTGTCAGTAACCCGGACATCCTGCCCATTTAGATTTTCTGTCCAGAATACTACACGGATTGGAGTGGTAATTTTCTCCCATTTCGGCACAAACCGCAGGACAAGAATATCCTGTGCTTCTACGCTGGAAATAATTTCGGCGTTATCGATGAAGTTCTTTGTCAACTGCAGCTTATGGCTGCTATCAAGCGGCACATCTGCGTATTCAGCAGGGTTGCTCCCTTTTAGCTGGTATTGCCAGCCGGCGAGCCTGTAACCGTTTTTGATTGTTTTGTCGGCAGACAGGCCATTCGCCGCCTTATATGCTGCTTCATCATAAAAACTACTGAAATCTACATACTGTCCGACAGGAATCTGCTGACGGTCAATGTAAACATCATCGGTATAAAAGATGACCCGGATGGACTCCGGCATGTAGTAAATATTGATAACAGTAGAGTTATCAGCAGCAATCGGCATCTGGGAAAAATGTGCAACCTTGTAGCCTGTGATATCTATCGACTTAGCTTTCGTCATGGCGCCCACCCGCCCCTGCTCTGTAAATTCATAGACGGTGCCATTGTTCTGGTAAACCTGCCAGTCATCATTTACGGCAGTGTCAGGATTTGCTGTATTATTTTTCGGAATAAGGTGGCGTACCGTATAGCTGCTTGCGTCCCGGCGGTAGTACACCGTCACTGTCATATCTTGCGTCAGGCCGGAAGCGCTTAGGGTATAGGCATTTTCATTTCCTGCGGGGCCGCCGTATACAGCAGGTGCCGTGTAGGAAAAGTCTGCGCCGTTAATAGATATACGGCGGGCCTGGGTCCAGGCATTTTGATATTCCTGGCTGTCCGTATCAACTCCTTCTTTGAGGTTGTAATCTCCCCTGGCAAGCGCTGCCTGAATCTGTTCTGGTGTTTCTTTGCCCGTAGGCGGGACTGCCAGGAACTGGTTCAGTGGGGAAGGATTTAGTACCACACGAAAACCATTCAGATTCGGATTCTTGCTTCCGGCATTGCCTGAACCCGGAACATAATGAGGAATCGGCCAGTTTTTCAGAGACGCGCTGCCGTTTGCATCCGGAAACAGTTCAATCTTATCGGTATCTGCAGCTTTTACCCCTGCCATGCCTCCGGTATTAGAATACAAATACTGAATCGTCAGCGTAATGCTTTTAGCGGGTATAAACTGTACGGTTTCAAATCTGCCCTGGTATATGCTCCGCGGCCGCAGATTGCTGCTGCCAGACTCCTGGCTGTCTTTGAGGACTGCTTTATATCCGCTTTTGACAGTATAAAGAATAAGAATACTGTCATGCTGCATTCCGGTTGTGTCCTCTTTAAAATTTTTTATATTTAATTGAGGGCTGCCCTGAATCTGCGCTGACAATTCCTTGCGGTGAAAAATGTGCTGTGTTAAATCGTATGAGCCATTTTTGAAATCATCTGCAGTAAGTTTTAAAATTTCCTTTTCATCTAACTGCTTTGCGATGCCGTCCACATAAAATCTGAGCCTATGGGTAATACTGAGCTGATAAGAGGATTTTTCGTGTTCACTGCTGCTTTTTGTTTCAGTGTCCTTTGTTTCCGGGACTGTCTCTTTTGAGCCTTCTGTTTCCGTGTTCTTTACTTCTGTGCTTTTTTCCCCGTCAGTTTCTGCTTTTTCTTCAGAAGTTTTCACATCAGCAGGGTTTGTCTCTTTCTCCTTTGGTTCTGTTTGCGTTTCAGACACATCAGAAGTATCTGAAGATACAGGTTCCGTAGTTTGTGTTGTTTCTTTCTCCTGCAGATGCTCACTGTCCTGTATCACCCGGGAGCCAGGTTCACCGGGCAGGCAAACCGCAGCCGAAAGCACCTGGACTGGAAGCAGTGAAAGTGCTAATACCAATGCCAGCAGCCGAGGCAGGATCTTTTTGCCTGTTTGTTTCATAGATGCTTGCTCACTCCTTTCTCTGGCAGTCCGTTCTTTATGTAAAAATTTCATGCCATTCTTACGGGCTGCTAAACCTTAATATTTCTAATACACTACAATTATAGTGCAGTCTTTGGAATTTTTCAACAAAAAAAGCAGAGAAATGCATTAAATATTATGCATTTCCTTCGAAATTATGCAAAAATTCCTATACAAAAACCCCCACAGCCTTTGCCATGAGGGTTTTTCCATGTTTATTCGCCAAACAGCAGGAAGTCCCCGCAAGGGCGTTCCCCACCGTCTGTTGGATTGTTCATTATATAACCACGGTAGGCCATAGTAGCCGAACCGCCGCCGTCCATGTTGTAGGCGTAAGTACAGCCATGCTGACGGAAAATTGTACGCATCTGAGCCAGGGTAAGTCCCGGCGCATTGCATACCAGAAGTACGTATTCTCCCGGACGAACCATTCCCGCTGCAGAGCGGGGATATGGGCCAGTCATGTCCGGGCTGGCATAAACCTGTGGATACCCCTGGTCGTAAAGGGATGCGGCTTTTCCGTCCCGAAGCAGGATAGGGCCAAAATTGAAGGTATCACGGACACCGCCTTTTTTTAGCTGTGCCGCGCTCAGTCCCTGGGGAGGGCTGAACATGGTTCCGTCCCGGGAAATTGCCATCAGTGAATAGCTGGTTCCCAGCGCCTTATTGTATATCTTTCCGTTTTTCAGCATAACCGCGTCAAACCCCGGCCTGCCTGATGAATAGGAAAATGCGCTTCCGTTAATTCCTATTACTGCCCCGTTCTGTGCTACGGCGCTGGAAGTCGTCTGGCGGGTGCCTCCATAAGTACCGTAAGAAAGAGCCGCCTTCATTTGGCTGATATTGGAAATCGTAACCCGCGCCGTCCAGTAGGTAGTACCGTAGTTCTGGAACCTCTGCAGCCGTATTTTCAGGGTTCCGGTATTATATTCTATCTGTGTGGCAGCATACATAGACTTTGCATTGATGCGCTCCCTGGTATCCAGAACGCCTTTTGCATTTGCATGATAATACCACTTTCCGGTTTTGACCCAGCCATTATTTTGCAGTACGCCCTTTTTTGTAAAATAGTAATCTTTTTTCTTGATGCGCTGCATCTTTGTCACGCGGACACCGTCTGCATCCAGATAATAACGGTTACCCTTATATGTAAGCCATCCGGTCTTTTTTTTGCCTTTGGAAGTATAATAGTACCATTTTCCGCCGATTTGCTGCCAGCCGCCTTTAAAATTTTTAATCCATCGGCCGTCTTCACCGACGAATTTGTTTTTAATCCATCGGTTGGTGACACGTACGCCTTTGGAATCTACATAGTATTTTTGGCTAATCCATTGATTTTTTGCCATCCGTCCGTCGGATTTAAAAAAATAGTAGTTATTGTTGATTTGTTTCCACTTGCTTTTCAGCATTTTCCCAGTTTTCAGATGGAAATAATATTTGTATTTTCCAATCTTCTGTAATCCACGGAGCTGTGCGCCGTCCTTGTAATAATAGTGTGCGCCGCCCTCAATCACCCATCCGTTTTCCGCTGCATAAACAGTTTGGTTGGGCAGGACAAATGATGCTGCCAGCAGGCAGCTGGTCAAAATAAACAGTTTCAGCCCCTTTTTCGTTATTTTCTGCAGAATGAATCTCCCCTTTCGCAGTCTTAAACAGCCTCTCCTCTTGTCCTATTCTAACAGATTTTCCAAGCCTCTGCAAGCTATGCCAGATTTTCCCTGTATCCGCCTACTGTCCACGGAAATCGACTGGCTCATAGTCCTGCAGCCTGGCCAGGAAGCCCCGTTCCCGGAGACTCTCCTGAATCACGTCAAGGCTCTGCTCGTCATCAGCAAATACGGTATGATAATGATAACCGGATGTCACATTTTTAAGCAGACTGGATTTGCCGGAAACGATACCATCCATAAAGGTTCGGATATCTTTCCGGGAACGGATATTCATATCCGCCCGAACCACTCCGTATACTTTATGATAGACAAATACATCCTGTATCCGCCCGCCTAAGTCCACAATCATTGTCAGCTCTTCTTCTACATCTTCGTCTGAGTGAAATACCTTAAAAATGCGGCTGGTGTCGTTTTTCGCGTGCAGAAGATATCCGCGGCTTGCGGAAAAGATTTCACAGCCATTCGCCCGAAGCAGCGCCACGTCCTGTACGATGACCTGGCGGCTCACATGAAGCTGTTTGGCAAGGGATACGCCGGATACGGGCTTTTCACTGTCCGCTAATATTTGAAGGAGCTGTTTTCTTCGTTCTTCACCAGTCATTTCCAGCAATTCCTTTCCTGTATTTTTACCTCTGTGCCAATTCCTTTGTAATATCTTCCCAGGTTACGCCTTTTTCTGCCATGAGCACCATCACATGATAGAGGAAATCAGAAATTTCGTATTTAATTTCTTCCGGATTTGGATTCTTTGCGGCAATCACGATTTCCGTAGCCTCTTCTCCAACTTTTTTGAGGATTTTATCGATGCCTTTATCAAATAAATAATTGGTGTAGGAACCTTCCTTTGGATGCTCTTTCCTGTCCAGGATTACGGAGAATACATTTTCAAATACCGTCATGGGATTTGTCTCGTCGTAATCTTTTTTCACTAAATCACGGTAAAAGCAGCTTTTATTCCCTGTGTGGCAGGCTGCGCCTACCTGGACAACTTTTGCCAGAATCGTATCATTGTCACAATCAATAGAGAGCTGGCGCACATACTGAAAATGTCCCGAAGTCAAGCCTTTCACCCACAGCTCGTTCCGGCTGCGGCTCCAGTAGGTCATTTTTCCCGTGCGGACGGTGTTTTCGAAAGCTTCCCGGTTCATATATGCCACCATCAGTACTTCCATGGTTTTATAGTCCTGTACGACCACGGGAACCAGTCCGTTTTCATTTGTCTTAAATTCCGTCCACCGCATACTGCTCTCAAAAGTGTTTACCGGAATCCCTTTTTCTTTCGCTAGGAGCTTTAAGCCCATGAAATCCGTGCTGCGCTCCGAAAGCGCTCGTGCGCATACGCCGGAGACATTTTCGACACCTAAAAGATTTAGGATTCCGTCAGAATCTGCACGTACCACCACCGGCATAACCGGGACGCTTACTGCTTTGCATGCTTCATTCACATGCACGCTGTCTGCCAGCAGCAGCACTTCATCTGCATAGGTTTCGATAACTTCTTTGTTAGCGAAAAGTTCTGTCAGGCTGTTGGCACAGACTGCAATCTTCTCTTTTCCAAAACGCTTTGAAACTTCCGGAAGCAGTTCTACATTTTCGGTTTTGGAAAAGTTCAGGAATGCCTTACGGCATCCGGCATAAATAAGCTTCTTTACATCTTCCATGCGCCGTACATGTCCGCCCCCCACAATAGGGATATCAACGCATCTGGACATTTCTTTTATCAGCAGCAGCGACTCCTCATGGGAGGAATCATCTTCGGATAAATCAAACACCACGATTTCGTCTGCACCATGGTTGCTATAGTGCTGTGCCAGTTCCGCTACGCTGCCGCCCTCCCATGGTTCGTTATCAGAAAATCCACCGACGGCTTTTCCGTCCCGGATAAAAATATAGGATGCCAGTTTTTTATTTTTCATCATTTATAATGTCCCTTTCGTTGATAATACGCCGCTGATGCGCGCATCATATGTAACTGCGGCATCAAGGGCTTTTGCAAATGCCTTAAAGGTACCTTCGGCGATATGGTGGTTGTTAAAGCCTGAGATTTTTTTAATATGCAGGTTCATGGCTGCGGAATAGGATACGGCATAAAAGAAATCATGAATCATTTCCGTGTCCAGAGTCCCGATTTTTTCCACAGTATAGCCACAGTCAAAGGACAGGTACGGCCTGCCGGACAAATCTACCGCGCAGAGTATCAGGGATTCGTCCATGGGCAGTATTGCGCTGCCGTAGCGCACGATGCCTGCCTTATCACCTGCCGCTTTCCGGATAGCTTCGCCCAGCACGATTCCTGTGTCTTCTATTGTGTGGTGGGAATCAATTTCCGTATCGCCCTGAATCTGCGCGTCTAAATCAAACAGTCCATGCCGTGCAAAACCCGAAAGCATATGGTCAAAAAACGGAATGCCGGAATCAGCCTTACATATCCCCGTCCCATCAAGGTTCAGGGTGAGCCGGATTTTTGTCTCTTTTGTTATTCTCTCTATGGTTGCTATGCGCTCTGCCATGATACACCTCACTTTTCAAAACGCACACGGATAGAATTCGCATGTGCAGTTAGCTGTTCCGCCTCGGCAAACTTTATGATATCTTCGTGGACAGGCTCCAACGCCTCCTGTGAATAATAAATGATGCTGGACTTTTTGACGAAATCATCCACGGACAGGGGCGAGAAAAATTTCGCAGTTCCATTCGTGGGCAGCACATGGTTCGGCCCGGCAAAATAGTCGCCCAGGGGTTCGCTGCTGTATTCTCCGATGAAAATAGCTCCTGCATTCTGGATTTTCGTCATCACCTGGAACGGTTCTTTTGTGACGATTTCGAGGTGTTCCGATGCGATTTCGTTTGCCGCGTCAATGGCTTCCTCCATGTTGTCCGCCAGCAGGATATAGCCGTAATTATCAAGGGATTTCAGGATAATTTCTCTTCTTGAAAGAACTTCTGTAAACTTGTCGATTTCCTCGGATACCCTGCGTGCAAGTTTCTCGCTTGTAGTAATTAGAATCGCGCTCGCCATCTCGTCATGTTCCGCCTGGGATAAAAGGTCTGCTGCTATGAAACGGGGGTCTGCGCTCTCATCTGCCAGCACCAGGATTTCGCTGGGGCCTGCAATCGAGTCAATGCTTACGTGGCCATACACGGCCTTTTTTGCCAGAGCTACGTAAATATTCCCTGGGCCCACAATTTTGTCGACTTTCGGGATACTCTCTGTTCCGAAAGCCAGCGCAGCAATAGCCTGCGCGCCGCCCACTTTATAGATTTCGTCCGCTCCGGCCTCATGTGCGGCTACCAGCGTGTTCGGATTCACTTTTCCGTCTTTCCCGCAGGGAGTTGCCATCACAATCTTTTCCACGCCGGCGGCTTTTGCCGGAACAATATTCATAAGTACCGAGGAGGGATAGACGGCCTTTCCTCCGGGTACATACACCCCCACTTTGGCCAGAGGTGAAATCTTCTGCCCCAGCATGGTTCCGTTTGGCTGGCTGTCAAACCAGCTGTAGCGTCTCTGCTTCTCATGGTAGCTGCGGATGTTCCTAAGAGCCTTTTGCATCACTTCCAGCAGTTCCGGTGAAATCTGTGCGTAGGCTTCCTGCAGTTCGTCCTCTGTCACACGGATACTTTCAGCCGTAAGTTTCGCTTTGTCAAAACGCTCCGTAAATTCAAATACAGCGGCATCCCCCTTTTCCCGCACAGCATTTACGATATCCGCAACCTTTCCTTCATATTCTCCATAGCTGGCGGGGCTTCTTTTTAAAAGGTCACGCAGCAAATTCTGTTTTGTTTCTTTTGTTAATTTAATCGTGCGCATAGTTTCTCCTTTACAGCACAGACTTTAGGTCTGTCAGAATTTTTGTGATTCTCTCGTTTTCCATCCGCATACTCACCTGGTTTACCACAACTCTCGCTGAAAGAGGGCAAACTTCTTCCAGCACCTCCAGTCCGTTTTCACGGAGTGTGGTTCCCGTCTCTACGATATCTACGATAACTTCTGAGAGTCCGACAATGGGAGCCAGTTCAATGGAGCCGTTCAGTTTAATGATTTCCACTGTCTGATGCTTTTTATTATAAAAATAATCCTTTGCAATCCGGGGATATTTCGTAGCCACACGTATCTGTTCCTGATGCAGCAGCAGTTCCTTTGCTGAAGCGGGACCGCACACGCACATCCGGCATTTGCCAAATCCCAAATCCAGCACCTCATAGAGCTTCCGCTGCTCTTCCATAATGGTGTCCTCTCCCACAATCCCGATATCCGCCGCCCCATATTCCACATAGGTCGGCACATCGGGACCTTTTGCCAGGAAAAACTTTAATTTCAGTTCTTCGTTTACAAAAATCAGTTTCCGGGAGTCCTTATCTTTCATCTCTTCACAGGTAATCCCAATCTTCTCAAACAAATCCAGGGCCGTCTTTGCCAGCCGTCCCTTTCCCAGTGCAAATGTCAGATATCTCATCTTCCAGTCCTCCCTATCGTTCTGGTACAAGGGCGACATATATGCCCTCATGTCTCATTGCCTCAGCTTTGCGCAGTGTTTCTTCTCTGTTTTCTTTAGAATAATGCAGCAAAACAGGCGTTTTTGCTGATGGGACAACGATTTTCTGCCGCTCCAATGCATTTAAAAGCTGGTTTACGACTACCACCATGCCGATGGCTGGCGCTTCTTTTCCAAAATGTCCTAGAAGGCCGTCATAGCGTCCGCCTTTGACCACTGCATCTCCGGTTCCGAAAGTATATGCCCGGAAAATCACTCCAGTATAATACATATACTTGCTCAGCATTCCCAAATCAAAAGACACATAACGTTCCACTCCATAAATACACAGAATGCTGTAAATCTCTTCCAATCTGTTAAGAGCCGACAGTGCCCCCGCATTGTGCGTCATGGTTCTGGCCGTTTCCAGCACATCTATGTCCCCGCAGAGCTTTGGAAGATGGATGAAAAGCTGTTTCAGGGTTTCCGGAATCTGTTGTTCTTCAAGAAGCTCTTCTACCCCAAAATTATTTTTGTTGGAAATCAGGCGTCTCAGTTCCTCTGCAACTCCTGCGTGGATTCCAGCTTCACGCAAAAGGCTTCCGAAAAATTCTACATGTCCGATACTCACCTGAAATTCTTTCAGCCCTGCTTTCAGCAGGCTTTCAATTGTCATGGCAATCACTTCTGCGTCAGAATCCACGGAATTGTCCCCTATCAGTTCTGCGCCAAGCTGGGTCGTTTCTTTCAGATGCCCCTGATAGCTGGAATTGTTAATAAAGGTATTTCCTACATAGCAGAAACGGCAGGGGGCTGTTTCGCCGTTAAAATATTTGGCGGCCGCCCTTGCGATGGAGGGAGTAATATCTGGACGCAGCACCAGTGTGTTTCCCTCCCTGTCAAAAAATTTATATAAATCCCGCGACGGGGTAGTTCCTACCTCCCTGCTGAATACGTCAAAAAATTCAAAGGTAGGCGTTTCAATGTCGCGGTAACCATATCTTTTCATAATTTCATGGAGATGGTTCTGTAAGGTAAGCTTCCTTTCGCATTCTCCGTCGTAAATATCCCGTACACCTTCCGGTGTATGCAGTAGTCTCTGTTCCATACTGTCTCCCCTCCCACTTTAATGCTTCACAGTGTTAATTTGATATCATATTAAAACGAACCGAAATTCATTATAAGTCACAGGGGCTAAAATGTCAATCCCTGGCATCCAAATCCTTCTGAATGGCTTCCAGGTAAGGTACGAGTATTCCGCCTGTAGAATGAAGCCGGAAATCCTGGTTTAATTCCTCGTAGCGGAAGCTTTTTCTTCCCCCATTCTTCGCCCTCTCCCAAAATCTGCGCATATCTGTATAAGGCAGATAAAATAATTCGTTCCTTGACGTATAAAAAATAATCAAAAAAGAAATCCCGCCCTGTTTTTCAAACTGTTCCATGAACCGAACCTGGTGTTCATGGATATTTTGCAGGGCGAAAGTATTTGAGGTACATTCTTTTGCGTCAAAGCATACAGGAATTCCCTGTACTGCCCCGATGTAGTCCACAGTGCTCTTCTGGTCAAAATAGGCAAGGGTAATATGACGGTGCTCCTTATCAATTTTAATCGGTGTGATAGGGGTGGGGATTTTCTGTATCAGCGCCAGCCCCTTCTCAAGATACTGCTCATTGGAGCGGTTAATCAAATCTTCCAGCGTGGAGCCGCGAAGCCCTCTGGAATTCCAGGTCGCCATAAGTAAGTCCCATCTCCTTTCGAATCCTGTCAAATTGTTTTGGCGGCGCGGCAGTAAAGCTTTTGTGGGATAATTCCGAAAGCGCGCCGGAAAGTTCGGGAAGCTCCAGCCGCCAGGAATGCAGAAGCTGGTGTTTCAGTCCGAAACGCTGCCGGAGCCGCTCGTTGACTGCCGCAAGCCCATATTTCCCATCGCCCAGAATCGGATGTCCGATGCTGGCCAGATGCGCGCGTATCTGGTGGGAGCGTCCTGTAACCAGTTCCACCTCCAGGAGCGTAACTCCGCTGCCAGAGGATACCGGGCGGTACTTTGTGCAGATGGGCCGTGATTCTCCGTCCTGCTTTTCGGCCGTGATATGCACGGTATTTGTTTTCCTGTCTTTGGTAAGAGAACCTTTGACTAGGCATTCTTCTGAGATTTCTCCATAAACCAGACAAAGATAATATTTATGTAAGCTCCTGTTTTTGAAAACCTCGCCCATTCCCTGGAGTCCAGCCAGTGATTTCCCTGCTGCTGCGATACCGCTGGTATTTCTGTCCAGGCGGTTGCAAACGGAAGGCCGGAATACCTGCAGAGATTCCTCAGTCACGCTGCCTTTTTGCATCAGATATGAAATCAGGTGGTCTACCAGTGATACGTCTGTACTTTTGGCTTTTTGTGAAAGCATCCCACAGGGCTTATTTATTAGTATAATATTGTTGTCTTCATACACAATGTCCAAATTTCCATGGGCAGGAGTGATTTTTACAGAAGAAAATTTTTCAATTGTTTCATCTGACAAAAACAGCTTTACCTCATCGCCAAAGACTGTTTTCTCACTGCCGTCTGCTTTTTTTCCGTTTAATGTAATATTTTTTTTGCGCAGCATCTTATAGAGAAAGCTCTTTGGCGCAAGGTTTAAATACTTTGCCAGAAATTTATCCAGGCGTTGTCCCGCTTCGTTTTTTGTAATCGTAATGCTTTTCATGTACTTCTCCTAAAGGGAAATTGCCAGAATCGTATGTTTAACCAGCTCGCTCCGCGAAAGTTCCGGGTAAGACTCGTTCGGCGTGTAGGCGATATCCTTCTCAACCGCTTCCCGCTGCTTTGCAAGGGATGATACACGCTCCAGATAAGGCTTTAAATCCTTGAAAATCTTCACATCTGCCCGGTATCCGTTGCCTTTTAGAATTTCCTTGATATGTTTTTCTGCAAATACGGTATCCGTCTCGGGATGGCTGGTATAAGCCGCCACATGGTAGCCGCACACTACCAGGCTGTCTATGGGGGTGTTCTTCTCATAAGCAGAAATCGTCAGCTCATAAGCCCTCACCAAATCCCCGGCTCTCTCTTCTACCTGCTGATGGACAGCCGGATCCATGGGCTTTTGCATCAGCATCATCACAAATCCCACTGCCGAGCGGGAAGCGGGCAGACATCCCATGATTGCCACAAAGGTAAACATGTTCAGCCGTGTCCCTGTCTGCCAGAGTCCGGTAAAGAAAATGATGATGGGAATGGCAAACAGCCCAAAGGTAATTAGTCCCCTCTTTTTCTTCTGTGCTTTAATATATCCAAATGCACCTTTTTCTATTTTCATCTGTACTCCTTTTCTTTTGCTGTTATGTGTCGAGCCGGGCAGCGGCAGCTATGAGCAATGGATGGGGGACGATTTTGCACAATATAAAAAACAGCTTCATGCTCCATCCGTATATGGACAGGCTGCGTCCTGCCGCTCCGTCGCGGACTGCCTTTGCCACTACATCCGCCGGAGCCGCCATGGTCCACTTTTTGTAGGAAGGCATCACTTCGATTTTTTCCGCCCGTTTATAAAATGGGGTATCCACGGGTCCCGGACATACGCAGGTGACGGTAATCCCCTTGTCTTTCAGCTCTGCGCGCAGCGCCCTAGAAAAGCTCATCACATAGGATTTTGACGCGGCATAGATAGCAAAGCCCGGCTGCGGCACGAACGCGGATGCCGAAGACATCTGGATAATCCGCGTCCTCCGGTGCATATAGGGCAGGCATACGTAGGTGACTGCCGTGAGCGCCTCACAGTTTAACCGCACGGTTTCTCGCTGGGCATTCAAAGAAAGCTGGGAAAAGTCCCCGATGACGCCTATTCCTGCACAGTTTACCAAAAGTTTAATGCGTGGCTGCCTGGTGTCCAATACATGGCGCAGCCGTTCCATCGCCTCTTTTTTCCGCAGGTTCATCGGCAGGATGCGGAGCTTTGTACGGACATCCTTTTGGACATCACAGAGTTTGTCCGCGTTCCTTCCAATTACCCATATCTCATCAAGACATTTATATTTGTCTGAAATCTGTTTTACAAATTCCCGTCCCATTCCGGAGGACGCTCCCGTTACGATTGCTATTTTCATATTCCCTCCTGCATCTGTGCTACCGCTTTTTTTTATGAACATTCCGTATGGTCTTTTTCTTTTTCACAGGTCTGTCTTTTTGCGGCTTACTCTGTTGAGATGCGCTTTTTCTGGGGCGGATCAGGCACTTTTTATCATATCCGATTAAATCTGTGCGTCCGGCAATTTTCAATGCCTCTTCTACAAGCTCGTAGTTTTTTGGGTTCCTGTATTGGATTAACGCCCGCTGCATCGCCTTTTCATGAGGATTGACGGGTACATAAACCTTTTCATTTGTACGCGGATCCACTCCGGTATAATACATACAGGTGGAGATTGTCGAAGGAGTGGGATAAAAGTCCTGCACCTGTTCCGGCATATATTTTAAATCCCGAAGGTATTCTGCCAGCTGTACTGCCTCTTTCATGGTTGAGCCAGGATGGGAGGACATCAAGTAAGGCACAAGGAACTGATTTTTCCCGCACTTCCTGTTTAAATCCCAGTATCTGTCAGAGAACGTCCGGTAAACGGAGTTTTCCGGCTTTCCCATACGCACCAGCACCTTATCTGCCACATGTTCAGGCGCTACCTTCAACTGTCCGCTCACATGGTGCTGGACCAGCTCCCGGAAGAATTCTTCATTCTTATCATAGACCAGATAGTCAAACCGTATTCCTGAACGGATAAATACTTTTTTCACTTTCGGAATCTCCCGCAGTTTTCGGAGCAATGACAGGTAATCCATGTGATCAACTTTCAGGTTCTGGCAGGGCGTTGGAAACAGACATTGTTTCTTCGGGCACACGCCTTTCGTGAGCTGTTTCTCACAGGCAGGATGCCGGAAATTCGCCGTAGGCCCTCCCACATCATGGATATAGCCCTTAAAGTCTTTATCTTCCGTCATCATCTGTGCTTCCTGAAGGATGGATTCATGGCTCCTTGTCTGGATAATCCGCCCTTGATGGAAGGTCAGTGCACAGAAACTGCAGCCGCCGAAGCAGCCCCGGCTGCTTACCAGGGAAAACTTTACTTCCTGGATAGCGGGTACGCCTCCGAGCGGTTCATAGCTGGGATGATAGGTGCGCATGTAAGGCAGTCCATATATTTCATCCATTTCCTGCCGGCTTAGAGGCTTCGACGGTGGGTTCTGCACTACATAGAGCTGTCTGTCATACAGCTCTGCCAGCCGTTTCCCGGAAAACGGATCGGTATTACAGTACTGGGTATAAAAACTCTTCGCATAGGTTATCCTGTCCGTTTTCAATTCTTCATAGGACGGAAGTTCAATATAGTCGTAAAGCAGGGATGTATCCCTGGTCTTAAATACTGTCCCGTCTACAAAAGTAATATCCCTCACGGCAATCCCGCTGTTTAAAGCATCGGCGATTTCCACGATAGAGCGCTCTCCCATGCCGTAAGAAATCAAATCCGCGCCGGAATCCAGGAGGATGGAGCGTTTCAGCGAATCCGTCCAGTAATCATAGTGCGCAAGGCGGCGCAGGCTCGCCTCAATTCCTCCGATCACCAGGGGTGTGTTTCTGTATTTCCGGCGAATCAGGTTACAGTAAACGACTGTAGCGTGATCCGGGCGTTTTCCCATGATCCCGCCAGGAGTATAGGCATCCGTGTTCCGCCGTTTTTTCGATACACTGTAATGGTTTACCATGGAATCCATATTTCCGGCTGATACTAAAAAAGCCAGACGCGGTTCTCCATAAATGCTGATGCTCTCTGCATCTTTCCAGTCAGGCTGGGAAATGATACCCACGGTATATCCGCGTGACTCCAGCAGACGACTGATGACAGCATGTCCAAAAGAAGGATGGTCGACGTAGGCATCTCCGATTACATAGACAAAATCAAACTGGCGGACGCCCCGCTTTTCCATATCCTCCTGGGAGAGAGGAAGAAAATCTATTGTCATGTCAACTCCTTCCTGCCGGCAAAAATATCTTTCCTGGCATTCAGAATTTCATAGGTGCCGTTAAAAATATCATGAAAACTGTTAATATAATAATCGGCAAACCGCCGTTTCTCTTCTATCTGGTTTCGGGAATGGGAATCCTCTACCGCACATACCAGCATCCCGGCGTTTTTCCCGGCAAGGATACCCATAGGCACATCCTCAAATACCAGGCAGTTCTCGCTGTCCACACCCAAATCCTCTGCAACCTTCAGATAAATATCAGGGGCGGGCTTTCCTTTTGCCACATCACATGCGGTACGCACCACTTGAATATATCCGCCGAGGCCATTGGATTCCATTACGGCTTCCACCAGGCGGATTCCGTTGCTGGTAGCGATTCCCGTCCGAATCCCTCTGTCGTACAGGAATTTTAG
This sequence comes from Lachnospiraceae bacterium 46-15, assembly GCA_041223665.1. Classification (GTDB taxonomy): domain Bacteria; phylum Bacillota; class Clostridia; order Lachnospirales; family Lachnospiraceae; genus Hominisplanchenecus_A. The sequence goes on along the minus strand of JBCLQO010000001.1, from coordinate 117,010 downwards.
AAATTCCAGCGCTCCCGCTTTCAGCGGAACCTCATGGGCATATTTCTCATAAGCCATTTCATACCAGTCCTGTTTGATTTCCTCTATCGTCTGGGGAATCTGAAAAGTTTCTTTAAAATAAACGGCAGTTTCCGTGAAGCTCATACCTTCGATTTCCGCCTGCAGCGTTTCAGGCAGCCGGATACCGTACCTTCCCAGATACTGGATATCAATTTCCCGCCACATCCACATGGAATCTACCAGCGTCCCGTCCAAATCAAAAATGACTGCCTGTATATCCTTTAACATAATTTACCTCTGTTCTTTCCGTCTTTCAATTGTTCCAGCTCTTCTTCTGTAAGCTTCCGGTATCTGCCTTTTTCCAGCGCCGCATCCAGCCGCAGGCTTCCCATAGACAGACGTTTCAGGTATAGTACCTGGAATCCCAGCGCCGCAAACATCCTCTTTATCTGATGGAATCTTCCTTCCCGGATCGTAACTTCCGCTTCTGAAATTTCGCCAAAGGAAAGAATATTCAGCCGTGCGGGAAGGGTAGGTTTCTTATCTCCGATATCTATGCCAGACGTGAACGCTTCCAGATGCTCAGAAAGCAGCGTTCCGGACACGCGCACGAAATAAGTCTTATCTACATGCTTTTTCGGGGAAAGCAGTTCATGTGCCAGGGCGCCGTCATCCGTAATTAGCAGCAGTCCTTCTGTATCTTTGTCCAGCCTTCCCACCGGAAAAAGCTTTTCTTTCTGTGGAACCTCCAGCAAATCCATAACTGTCGCATCCTGCCTGTCCTGGGTAGCTGTTACATATCCCGCAGGCTTGTGAAACATGTAATATTCATATTCCGTATAGAATACATTTTTTCCGTTTGCCAGGATGTTATCTGTGGCACTGTCGGCTTTTGCTTCCGGCGTTTTTACAATTTCTCCATTGACTGATATACAGCCTTTCCGAATCAGCTGCTTCACCTGGCTGCGTGTTCCTACGCCTGCATTTGCCAGCAATTTATCTAGCCGCATCTTTCCCATCTACTGCACTCTCCATCCTGGATAATATTTATTTTTCAGCGTCCCGCCAGCCGCTTTTGCCCATCCTAAGGGATAGCCATCCGTACATACAAGTACCCAGCCCTTTTTTAGATGCGATTCATCTTCCGTCAGCACCACGGACTCTCCCTTCAAGTACCGCATGGTTCTATCATCGTCTGAAGCCAAGGAAAGCGTCTGGGGAAAATCCTCCTTTGTCAGCCACATAGCCAGAGCCTGGCTTGGCTCAAAGCGGTTTCTGACGCACTCTCCGAGAAGCAGACCTGTCCGAAGGAAACGCAGTCCGCCCATATCAGGCAGACGATCCGGCATAAGATAAATCCGGTTCCTGCGGATTTCCATCTGTGCCAGACGATTTGTAAGCCGTGGAATCTGTGCGAGAAATTCTAGAAAATCCGTTGGAAACTCCTGTATTTCTGCCTTCCGCTTTTCGGCTTTATCCGCTCTTTGGCACGCAGTCTCTTTCGTATCTGCCGCTCCTTCTTTCTGCAGAAGCGCGGCGAAATGTCCTTCTCCCCGTACTTTGTGCGGATATACCCGGATACAGTGAGGCAGGCGGCTTTTCGCAAAGCTTTCATACCCCTCCATAGGAATCAGCATCATATCCGGGCTGCTGTCTAAAAGACGGAGAATCGTCTGTTCATTTTCCGTCTCAGAAAATGTGCAGGTAGAGTACAGCAGTTTTCCGCCGGGACGCAGAAGCTTTACGGCACAGCGAAGGATTTCCCTTTGGATTCCGGCGTAATATTCCGGTCCCCGGTTCTCCCAGCTCTTCACCATGGCCGGCTCCCTGCGGAACATCCCCTCCCCGGAACAGGGGGCGTCAATCAGGATTTTATCAAAGCACGCTTCAAAATATTCCAGCAGTTTCTCCGGTGCCTCGCTGAGCACCAGCATATTTCCGCAGCCAAAAAGCTCCAGGTTTTTCAGAAGTCCTTTTGCCCTGGAATTACTGATATCGTTTGCAGCCAAAAGCCCGTTTTCCCCGAGCCTGGCCGCCAGTTCCGTAGCCTTTCCTCCCGGCGCAGCACATAAATCAAGCACCCAATCCCCTGGCTCCACGGGCAGCCTGGATGCAGGAATCATGGCGCTTGGCTCCTGTATGTAGTAAAGTCCCGCATAATAATGGGGATGTTTTGTGACAGGTTCCGCTTCGCTATAATAAAAACCGTTTTTTGTCCAGGGAACCGGCTCCAAGGTAAACGGTGTAAGCTTCAAAAAATCTTCTACGGATATTTTAGCAGTGTTTACCCTCAGCCCCCGCGCTGACGGTTCATCAAAGCATGTCAGGTATTCTTCATATTCATTTCCAAGCAGTTCCCTCATAGAAGAGGTAAAAGATTGTGGTAATTTCATTGGTTCTCCTCATAGCGCTTGTCATTGGACTGTGCGCGGTAACCTTCCGAGATAATGTCAAGCTGACGGTGGAAGCGTTTTAACTGTTCAATATCGTTTGTTCCGTACACGCGGTAAAACTCATCCTGTATCCGCACGATTTCCCGCTTATTTGCCATGTTGTACAGGTTCTGGATATTATTCAGGATATTACCCACCAGATTCGCCTGAATCTGAAAAGAATTCTGGGCATCCATAATTTCGCTGCGCACAGAGGACATTTCATTGTCCAGCAGCAGAATGGCATCCGAAGCACTGGTCAGTTTCGCGCGGATATGTTCTGGGATGCTTCCCTTATATTTATACTGTAAGGAATGCTCAATCGTCGACCAGAAATTCATCGCCAGGGTGCGTATCTGGATTTCCACCGGAATACGCCGGCTCCCCTTTAAAGTCTGAACCTCATAATAAATAATAATATGATAGCTTCGGTAGCCGCTTTTCTTTGTATTTTTAATGTAATCTTTCTCACTTTTCACGGTCATGTCCGTGCGGTTATGAATGATTTCCACTACCTTTTCGATATCCTCTACAAACTGGCAGATGATGCGGATTCCCGCGATATCACCCAGCTTCTCTTCAATATCTTCGATCCGGATTTTCTTCTTCTGGGCTTTGTCCAGAATGCTGGAAATCGTTTTCACCCGCCCATTGACCTGTTCGATGGGAGAATAAAGTCCCCTGGACCGATGCTCGTGAATCAAATGGTTAAATTTAACCGTCAGCTCTTTCACAGCAAGCTCGTAGGGGTCCAGGATTTCTTTCCATAATTGTATTTCCATAGATCCGTACATCTCCTTATTTCGTTTAAAATTTAGTATAGCATAACCAGATACCCTTTTTCAAGAAAGGGGTGCGGTTTTTCACAGATTCTGTTGCAGTTCGGTTCTTTCATTCGCAGACAAACCGTAATTTGGAGGTCAGCAAGTTACGTACTCAAGGTTTTGAAAGATGGTATGTCAGCCGCCTCCCCTCCAGGCTTTTGAGTATCCAGTAAGGATTGACACTGATTTCAGGATGTTCTTTTGTCTGTACGTAGATTCCCAAATGGAGATGGACGTCAAATTTCCCCCGGGTTCCTTCCGGGCCGTATCCGGTGTCACCCATATAACCGATGAGGTCCCCCGCGCGTATTTTCTGTCCCACCTGAAAACCGGACGCATAGTCTGACAGATGGGCATAGTAAAAATATCCTCCATGGGGGCTTCGGATTCCGATGCGCCAGCCGCCTTTGTCAAGCCAGCCGATGTTTTCTACAACCCCATCTGTCATGCTGAATATTGGGTAAACGCCGCTTTCATTTTCCGGCGGCATCAAATCGCAGCCCTCATGCTTTCGTTTCCCACCATAGCTGCGCTCAAACATCCAGGAGTCTTCGTAGCTGATTCCTTTCCCTGTAGGAAAGTAAACAAGGTCATCCCAAATCGCTGCATACAGCTTCTGCAGTTCCTCAAATTCTTTTCTTCGATGCTTTAAAAAGTACGCTCCCCATTTTTTGCAGTTTTCGGATGTCAGCGATGTTCCGTCTACTAGTTCAAACTGCGCCATGGGCATCCATACCGAAAGGACGGTGCCTTTTGACAGATTCGTTTCCCGGGCGGTTTCTTCCAGCTTTTCCAGAGCTGCCTGTGAGAGCTGCTGCCTGCGGAAATGTGCGGTGGGGGCGGTGTCTGGTTTCAGGTTCATGACGCGTCCGAAGGTTGTGCAGGTATGTAATAAATCGGTACATAAGCCTACCATTAAAATCAGGCAGATAAGCATTTGCAGAATCTGTTTCAAGGTTCGAGGGTTCATGCAGTATCCCCTTTAATAAAAGCTGAACGGTAACAGTATATGCGCTGCTTTTTGATAATAGTACCCCTGTTTTCCTGTTCTTGATTGAAAATCTTTACATATACTGTAACACGCAGAACGCAGAGGAGGGGTTACATGAAGAAAATCGGCTATGAAATATCGGCTGCGGCAATCCTTTTATTTTTATTTCTGTGCCCCGCCCAGGCGCTGGCGGCGTCCCGGCGGGGGCTGCATCTTTGGTTTGATACGCTTTTGCCTACGCTTCTGCCATTTATGATTTTTTCAAACATATTAATCCGTGCCGATCTGGTGCGTCCGCTGGTATCTGTGCTGTCTCCGGTTTTTCACGGCTTGCTGCGGCTAAGTCCTGGAGGGACTTACGCCCTGCTGATGGGATTTCTCTGCGGTTGTCCCATGGGTGCAAAGACGCTTGCAGATTTGCGCTCACGGGGACAAATCGCACTGGAAGAAGCACAGTATCTGTTGGGATTCTGTAATAACATCAGCCCTTCTTTTGTCATGAATTTCCTGGTGATGGAACAGTTGAAAGCGCCGGAGCTTCTGGTTCCCTCACTCATCATTATCTACGGTTCGCCGCTGCTCTATGGGATACTGACAAATCCGTCATACCGCCGTACCTGCCGGGAACAGCTTTCGTCAGATGCAGTGTTATGCAGTCTTTCCAGTGCACCCAAAGAGCCGCTCTGCTTCGGCATGGTAGATAGCTGCATCCTGGATGGTGTAACTACCATCGTAAAGCTTGGGTGTTATGTGATGTTGTTTGCTATTCTGGCAGGTATCATCCAGACACTTCCTCTTCCTGTTCAGGGGAAAGCTCTGTTGACTGCCTTCTCAGAGATTACGAATGGCATTCCGGCTATTATTGAAGGTTTTTCTTTTCCTTCAAGGTTTCTGTTTTTGATGGTTATGGTTTCCTGCGGAGGACTGTCTGCGCTTGCCCAGACAGACAGTGCAGCAAAAAACGCACATCTTTCCATAGGGAAATATGTGCGTTCAAAACTTATTACCAGCCTGATAGCTTTGCTCCTGGCTCTTTGCTTTTTAAGCTAAAGAATCATCCTGGAAATCTTCCGTTCCGGCGGAACCTGTGCTGTAGCTTGCCGGGGCTGCCTGAGGTGACAGTTCACGGCGGTTTTTATTTACGATATCATAGCAGGACTGCAGCGAATTGATAAAATTATTGTATCTGGAGCCAGCCGTCTCAATCGTGTGGCTCATGATCTTCTCAAGATTCTCCAGCATCTCATCAGTGTACTGTAATGCGCCCATACGGATGCTGTTTGCGTCATTCGTAGCATTGTCCAGGATTTCCTGTGCCTGCGCGTTTGTCTTTTCCAGAAGCTCATTTGACTGCAGGTAAGCCTGCTGCATAACCTCACTCTCTTCTACAAGCTGCTTCTGCTGTGCCTGTGCGTCGGCAATCAGGGAAGCTGCTTTCGTCTGCGCGTCAGCCAGGATAGCGTCTTTATTGCTGATGATTTTCTGGTAACGCTTAATTTCGTCAGGCGTTTTCATACGGAGCTCCCGCAGCAGCTCCTCCAGTTCTTCTTTGTTTACAACGATTTTCGTAGAGGACAAAGGCTGGAATTTGCAACTGTCTACATATTCCTCAATGTCTTCGATAATTTGTTCAATTCTGCTGCTCATTCTAATCTCTCCTTACTTAATTATATGTTTCCCATACTTTTCATGCATGTGTTCTACGACAACCTGGGGAACAAATTTTGAAATATCCCCTCCATAAGCCGCCACTTCTTTTACTGTACTGGAGCTGAGATATGCATACTCCAGACTGGTTGTCAGGAAAATTGTATCGATTTCAGGATTCATGATTCGGTTTGTCTGTGCCATCTGCAGTTCATATTCAAAATCCGTGATTGCCCGGAGTCCCCGGACAAGAAAACCCGCATTACAATTTTTTACAAAATCTACAGATAGGCCAGAAAAAGATTCTACTCGCACATTTCTGATATCTTTCGTGACTTCCAATAGTATCTTAACACGTTCTTCTACAGAAAACAACGGTGTTTTCGTATTATTGTTCAAAACTCCGACAATCAGCTCATCTACCAGGGATGAGGAACGTCGTATCACGTCCAGGTGTCCAAAGGTTACCGGGTCAAAGCTTCCGGGATAAACTGCCTTCCTCATCGTTCCTTTCCCCCTTTCCCAGCTGACTGCAAAAATAAGTGGGCATTTGTCTTATATTCCTTGCGCTGCAGCAGGACAAATCCGGTTTTTTCCAGGAAATCAAACGAAGTGTCCTTTGCTGCTTCTACAATAACGATAGAATCCTCTGTAAGCAGTTTGGAAGCAGACAGGGCTACAAGTACCCGCTCTTCCCAGCCTTCGCGGTAAGGCGGATCCATAAATACAAAATCAAAGGGTTCCGCTCCGGAAAGCCTGCGCAGCGCTGTAAGCACGTCCATCTGCAGAAGCTCTCCCCTGTCCGCCAGCCTGGTAAAAGACAGGTTTTCGCGGATGCACTCTGCGGCTTTCCTGCTATTCTCCACAAACACGGCTTTTGCCGCCCCACGGCTGAGTGCTTCAATCCCAATCCCTCCGCTTCCGGCAAATAAATCTAAGAAGCGGATTTCACACAATTCGTGCTGAATCATATTGAATAATGTTTCTTTGATGCGGTCCGTAGTGGGCCTTGTCCCGTCGCCGGGAACAGTTTTTAAAGGCAGCCGTTTGGCTGTTCCGGCAATCACTCTCATGAAAAACGTCCTGTTCTTTTCAATTTCCAATAAGAAAACTGTCGAACACCGTAAAAAACGGTCAACAGTTTCCTAAAATTTATAGTTATTATAGATGTTCTGCAGATGTTTGTCAATGTTCTGATATTACATAGCCTGCCAGATTGTACGCATGGTCGGAAATCCTTTCCAGATTACTGATGATATCCAGGAAAACTACACCGTTTTCCGGTTTGCAAAGCTGCTTAGAAAGGCGCTCAATATGTTTTTCACGAAGCTCTTCTTCCATGCTGTCTACCATATCTTCATATTTTCCAACCTTGGTTGCAGCGTTGATGCTTTTTTCTTCTCTTGCTTTAATCGCGAAATCAAAAGCATTGATTACCAGTCCCATGATTTCTGACATCTCGCCCGTAGCTTCCTCTGTAAACTGAATCATCCTTCCATCTTTTGTGTCAAGCAGTTCCGCTATGTTCTCAGTATGGTCGCCCACCCGTTCAATATCACTCACAGAATAAAACAGGTTATTAATAACATTGTGCTGTTCTTCATTCAGCGAGAGATTACTTATCTGCACCAGGTATTCCGTAATGAGTTTTTCCATCGTGTTGATGGTCTTTTCTGTCTTATAAACGCTTTCAATTTTTTCTTTGTCATAATTAAGCACTGCTTCCGATGCATTGCGCAAATTTTCAAAGGCAATCTTACCCATATGTACTACTTCAAGAATCGCATTTTCTACTGCAAAGGAAGGTGTCTCCAGAATACGTTTATCCAGATGGCGCAGTGTCAGGCTTTCTTCGCTGTCCGCACCTTCCACAGAACCGCTGTGCTCTTTTACAAGCAGGCCGGAAAGCGAAACCAGCTTGTCTGCAAATGGGAACATCAGAATCATGCGGGCAATGCTGAAACCTGTATGGAACATGGAAATCCCTACGCTGTTAATTCCTGCTTCCCCATACTGGGGCATGAACCGGAAGAAAAAGTATAACATTGTCCCAAATATCATAACACCGATGACATTATAGGTCAGGTGAATGGCCGCTGCACGCTTGGCGTTCCGTGACGCGCCGATACTGGAAAGCAAGGCCGTTACACAGGAACCGATATTGGAACCAAGGCTGATATAAACGGCGGCACTGGTAGTCACTACGCCTCCCGTGGCCGCTAAAGTCTGCAGGACACCCACGGACGCGGAGGAACTCTGCATGATAGCCGTTACGAGAATACCGATTGCAATTCCCAGGAACGGATTGCTGCCAAACAACTGGAACGCCTGAGAAAAAATAGGAAGTTCCATATAATCTGCGGCGGCGCCTTTCATAAAATCAAGGCCGATAAACAAAAGTCCCAGACCGATAACGATTTCACCAATAATCTGCTTTTTCTGTTTTTTCGAAAACATGATACAGAATGCTCCAAGCCCTACCAGGAGCGGTGCATACAACGATGGGGATATCGCCTTGAAAGTATCGCCGAGCTGTCCTAGGGATACAATCCATGATGTGATACACGTACCGATATTTGCACCCATGATAACGCCCACAGCCTGTCCGAGACTCATAATTCCGGCATTTACAAATCCCACCACCATGACGGTGGTTGCCCCGCTGCTCTGTATGATTGCCGTAACCAGCATACCGACAATAACTGCCATGAAACGGTTGTTTGTCAGGATACCTAAAAGCTCCTGCATCTTCTGCCCGGTTGATTTCTGTATGCCGTCAGACATACTATGCATGCCATAGAGGAACATTCCCAGCCCCCCGGCAAACAGAAATAGATTCTCTACATCATTTATGGACATATCTGCTCCCTCCATTCCAAATCGCCGTTTGCCAGTCCAAGAATCAGTGATTCTGCTGTGGCGATATTGGTCGCAATCGGTATATTGTAACGGTCACAGCATTTTGAAATTTCATCAATGCCGGGTTCTTTTCCGCCGGTCACGGGATTGTAAAAAAACAGAACCATATCCAGACCGTTGCGGCAAATCATTTCCATCAGCTGCTTATCGCCGCCCAATGCTCCCGGAAGGAATCTGTGTACTTTCAGATTCGCGGCCTCGTCGATATGTCTCGCTGTTGTCCCAGTTGCGTATAGCTGATGCTTTTCAAGAATCTTCTTATACGCTACGCAAAAATCTTCCATAAGATTTTTCTTTTCGTTGTGTGCGATTAAGCCTACGTTCATTCTTTCCTCTTTCTGACGCACTTACTGCGTCATCCTGGTAAATTTGGAAGTTTACTTCCATACTTCCTTACCTGATATTTGTTTTCTCTAACCAAGAGGATTATATCATGATTTCTATAGAAGGGAATAGGCTTTTTCTCTTTTTTTTCATTTTTCTTCAAAAACGTGCAGGAATTGCCAGTTTAAAATCTTGAATTCCCCGCATACTAGAATTGCAACTAACAATTGCAAATGAAAAAGAAAATGAAAATCCAAAGAAAAAATGTTTCAATTTAAAAGGAGGCGTTAATTATGTCAAACAGATCTTCAAACACAGCAGCAGTACCGGAAGCAAAGAGTGCTTTAGACCGTTTTAAAATGGAAGTAGCACAGGAAATCGGAGTACCTCTTAAAGAGGGTTACAATGGCGACCTGACTTCTAAGCAGAATGGTTCTGTTGGTGGATATATGGTGAAAAAGATGATTGAGGCGCAGGAGCGTCAGATGACAAACGGAACTTCTCAGTTCTAAGCAGCTTAGCAGGAAAATCCCCTTCTCTCTAGTCTGAGGGAGGGGGATTTTACATAAGTTATTTAATTTTTACAGTTTTTGCCTGTCCTTTTTTGGCAAGCAGTTTCTTGTATTTCTTTTTCTGTGCCTTTGGCACTTTAATTGTGGCTTTTTTGTAAATTCCTTTAAATGCCTTAGCACCGACCTTTTTCAGCATTTTTCCTTTGATGACAACAGTCTTAAGCTTGCCGCATCCGGAAAATGCCTGTTTACCGATACTCGTTACATTTTTTCCGATTGTAACCTTCTTCAGCTTTTTGCACCCGGAAAATGCTTTTGCACCGATTTCAGTGATTTGGCAGCTTACTTTTTCCAGGGTTATGCTATTTTTTACATTTAAGGATGTGAGCTTTTTCTTTTTCTTCGTGTCTACGCCGACAAGGGAAACTGTTTTTTTATCCACATCCGTAACCTTGTATTTCAGCCCATCCGAAGTCTGGTATACCTTTCCTTTTACAAGAGACGGAACGGAAGGTTTAGGCGGCTGAGATGGCTGGGATGGCTGGGGCGTCGGCTTCTTTCCGGTATCGGGAGGCGTAACCGGTTTGGGTTCCGGCTCGTCCGTTTTTTCTTTGAGTGCATCTTTTGCCGCTTCTAATTCTTTCATATATTTTCTCAGAGCAACAGTACTTTCACCCTTTTTCAACGCGTCCTGAAGCTTGGTGTATGCCGTCTCATACGCGTTCCAGGATTCAGCCGTATATTTCTCCTTTTCTTCCGGCGTTCCGGGCTTCATCTCCTCAAAAATAGAATTTATCCCTTCTACTGTGAAAGCAAGATTGTTTTCGGCATCCTGCAGATAAGTGTATGCAAGAATTATATCTTTGGGCGCAGAGGTTTCTGAAATTGCTTTCGCGTTGTCAAGGGCTTCTGCATAAGCGGACCAAGAGGTAATATTATAATTCTCTTTTATTTTCTCTTCGCTCTTTTTTATAGCAGCCGCAAGATTCTGTCTTGCCATGTTGGACATTTCATCCATAAATGCAAGGATGTCTTCCTCTGATGCAGAATGGTTCCCGGCAGTCTCTTTTAAATTAGCCAGCAATGCTGCAGCATTGCCCGTTATGCCTGTTCTGCCGCCTCCATTGGACTCTAAGCCGGCAATAACATTCAAAATATCCGTCTTATCGGATGATGCGTTTGTATCTTCTGTACCTATGATGCGGATTTCTGCCGCGCTTCCGAAATTATCTCCGCTGTCCAGTATGCGGAAACGTACATGAGTGGCAAGCGCCGCGCCATCCAGTTTTATTGTTTTCACATCCGCAGATTTTGCGCAGGTTCCAACTGTGACCGGAACAAAATCGGTGCCGTTTTTGCTCACTTCGATTTGATACTTTTTAACATTTCCGTTTCCTGCATCTGAACGCGGTGTATATTTTAATCCAGATACAAGGTAGGAACCGCCCAAATCAATTGTAACATAATGCTTTTCGCGGACACCATTATCATCAGGATATTTAGAATGCCAGAGCGTGGTGGTATCACCGTCCAATACCAGTTCTGCTCCTGCGCCTGACTGGGCGCTTCCAGCAGTCGCGCTCATTCCGTCAACAGGCAGTTCTGTAAAAATCTCATTTCCTATTTCACCAACAACGGTTTCCTGCGTCACATGTGGTTTGTTCGTCAGACTTACGTTATAAATTGTCTCGGCGGCCCCACCCTCTTTGACACGGACATTTCCGGTTGCTTTTATGATTCCGGTATCGGAATCTTGTATGTCATAGACAAACTCCAGTGCGTTTGCGCCATCGTTGCCGACGAGAGATGCTTCTTTCAACTCATTGCCTACCTGCATTTCCAGGGTAACATTTCCCGCTGCAAATACCTTTTGAGAGAAAGCTACTTTAACTTTTATCCGTCCTCCAGCAGTCAGCCTGTCTGTTTCCATGTCGGCGGCATTCAGAATAGTCGTTGTCAGTCCGGTAGGAACTGGTGTATTTTCAAAAGTGTTGCCATCCATAATGTATTCAGGGCTGAAAGATGTAAACGCTGCGCCAACCATAGCATAGCTCTCATGCTCATATATTAAACCGATTAATCCATTATTCATATATGTCAGAGAAGAATATAAGTATCTCATATCTTCAATCAGCTTTGAATATGCCCAATCCAGCGTATCATCTTCGTTTACGAAAGCAATGCGCACCATACCATGATCCCTTCCACCAGTCGGATTTGAGAAAATAATCGCTTCCTTCTCCTGTCCGTCCCGGGGGTCAAGAATTTTTTTCGGATAATGCAGCGCTGACATCTCACAATAAGGCTCTTTGATACCAGGGGCGTAAGTTACCTCTTCCCAGCTTTCGCCCTGCGTCGTGCTGACTGCCATGGCAACTTCACTGGTAGCATTTTTCATAAACTGGATTAAATGTCCGTTATTTAACTCTACAATGCAGCTCTCATTCAATTCCCTTGTACTGTTCGTAGAATTCTGTGTTTCGGAAATATCGTTGGGCGAAGCGCCTCTGTGCCAGGTTTTTCCATGGTCATCCGTATATACGTTGTAGGATGAAAAACGGTTATTCCTATTATTAGAATCCATACAATATGTGGTAAATATTAGACGCCCGCTCTGAAGCTGTGCGCCGGCGCCCGGCCCCAGTCCAAAGAACGTCATCCAGTCTGCTTTTACATACGGAGTCAGGTCTTTGGGAAGCTCCCATGTCAATCCGTCGTCATCGCTGTATGTCATCCAAAGATAGCAGGTATTGTACATGGTAAGTTCAGAGTTTTTATAAATATTGCCGATTTTCATGCCATCTCTATACAGAGTGCCCTGATCTCTATAAGGTGCTGCTGATTCTGTCTCCACCTGGTATGCCGTCACTTCGTTATTGCTGTCATATACAATGCCATTCTCACGGACTGTATATGTATTTCCATCGCTATCTGTCAATATCTGGTAGTATTTTCCGTTAATCTCCGTATACCCTGTTCCAGGCTGGGCTCCCCAGAGACTCACCCCGTCACGGAACATATCTACAAGCATATATACCCTGCCATAATGCGGGCTGTTCTCATTATTATCTACGACCATTTCTGCGTCCATGGTATAGCCGTAATTATCGGCTAAATCAATGACAGGAATCACAGGTCCCCATGTCTGGCCATTGTCCTCACTTCTTCGTATTACATTGTCAATAACTCCCACATCACCGGAACCGTCCCAGCGTTTATCAATGGCTGCAAATACGGTTCCCGTTTTTTTAGAAGTAACAAGAGCCGGGATTCGATAAGCCACAGAACCATCAAATCCTGAATTGAAAAGTTCCCTATTCGGAGTCTTTACGTACCCGTCCATCTTTTCCGTGCCGTCCGGGTAGGTTTCAGAAGAAGTATTCGCGTGGAGTTTTGCGATATATTCATCGGCCATAGCTTCGTTATACAACTTCAGTTCTGTGAAATATGCATTTTCACCATATTTGATAGACGCAGCGCTCACCGTACCGGAAAGACTGGCGCTGCCAGCCTTGACAGCATCCACATAAACAGTGAACTGTCCCTCATCCCAGGCAACCGTCAGGTTATGCCATTTTTCCGTATCCAGCTTTGTATTTGTGACGGCTATCTCTTGCTTTTCATCTCCAGACTGGATGCCGACTTTGTTTCCTTCTGTATAAATTTCTAAAGAATTACCCATTTCCAAAAGATTTACTTTACTTTTTGACGCTGTTTTCAGCCGATATGTGAAGTTTACGCTGCCACTAGAAAGATCCAGTGTCGTTCCCACTCCGTTCAGCCCGCTTTGTGGGAGCTTTGCGTTGAGAATTGGAACTGGAGAAACTTTCTTTTTCAAAACCACATTACGCATAGTTCCATTGAACGTCCATCCATTCTTACCGCTGTAATTGGTCATACCGCCAAGGCTGAAAGTATCCGGCGTCCATGAAAGGTCTTCAATGCAGACGGGTGCAGTCGTTGTTTGAATCACCGTCTCATCATCTAGGGAAAGCGTTACACCCCTGTCCCAAGTCAGTTTCAGCTTCGCCGTATGCCAGTTTCCGTCATTATAGTTCTTTGATGCGGTCGGGGTACCGGCATTTGTACCGTCTTTTGTCTCAAATCCAATCTTATTTCCGTCCCTCACAAAAAACGCCATATATTTTGTAGTGCTGTATTCCAGCACCGCCAATGCCTGGAGAGATGAGGAGGTCGTCTTGAATTCTACAGACCACTCCATAGAACCTGTGCCCTGAAAGAAATCTGCTACTCTCTCACTTTTTGTTTGGACAGAAGTAATTGCCGTATCTGTATTTGTGTAATACCGTACGGTTTCCCACCCTTCTTCAGTAGTATCAATTGTTCCGTCTTCTGCTGCATGTACAGAAAGTCCTGGAATCTGCGCGCTGCCAAGCATCATGCACAAACTTAACAGAAGCGCGAATGTCTTTTTTAATCCTTTCTTCATATTCTTCTCCTTTTCAATTTCTTATGTATTAATTATAACGAATCTATCCACTAAATTACAAGCCTTTTTTGGTAAAAATACAAAAAATATGATTCCCTATGCAAAAACCGCCTGGATATCTTGAACTTCAAAACATCCGGGCGGTTTTTGCTGGTTCCAGGCGTATCATGCAGCACTTACAGGCTGATGCTGCCTTTCACATCATCATTTATCACATAATATGCCGTATTCTCTTCTGGTTTAAAATAAATGGTGATTGATTTCATATCTCCGACTTTTTTCTTGAGCTGTTTTGTCCAAACTTCTTTTACCTGCTTTACAATATCCTGATGACTAATTTCTTTTCCAAGATACTGTACATATACGGTTTCTTTGATTGGAGTCTTTTTTGCTGCGGGCTTTTTCGCTGCTGCCTTTTCTGCTGCCTTTTCTTCTGCTTTTACTGTCTCTTTTTTCGCTGCCTCTTTTACTTCTTCTTTCTTTGCCGGAGCTGCAACAGCTTCCTTAGCCTTAGCCGTTGGTTTCTTTTCAGGTGCTTTTTCAACCTTCGGAGCCGTAACCTTTGCTGTCTCATTCATGGCTACTTTTTTTGTTTTTTTCATATGAATTAATTCCTCCTCTAGACTCAACGTACACTATCATATAACAAAACCCGAAAAATAGCAACTATAAATTTAAACGTTCTGTGCCGCCATGTATATAGAGAGATAATCTTTTTTTCAATAACTGATGTTCAGGAAGCAGCAATTCCTCATCTGTTTCCAAAAGTCTGCCGGCTGCTTCGCTTGCCCACTGCAGGATGGCTGAATCTTGAAACACATCTCCCAGGCGAAATTCCATTAATCCGCTCTGACGGATACCAAACAGATCTCCAGGACCCCGAAGTTTTAAATCTTCGCTGGCAATGAAAAAACCGTCATTTGATTGATTTAGGATTTCCAGGCGCTGTCTTGTTTTTTTACTGTCAGAGCTGTGCACCATAATACAATAAGACTGTTCTTTTCCCCGCCCTACCCGACCGCGGAGCTGATGGAGCTGTGCCAGTCCGAAGCGTTCCGCATTTTCTATCATCATTACGGCAGCATTCGGGACATTTACGCCTACTTCTACTACAGTTGTGGACACCAGCACCTGAATCTCATTTTTCAGGAAGCGCTCCATAATTTCATTTTTCAGCGCGGGCTTCATTTTCCCATGAAGATATTCCACAGTTATGGTATCCGGAAGAGCTTCGCACAGCTGCCGGGTATATGCAATAACATTCTCTGCTTCAATGCTTTCGCTTTCTTCCACCATAGGACAGATTACATAAGCCTGCCGTCCATTCTCTACTTCACGCCTGATAAAAGCGTATGCTTTGTTTCGGTAAGAAGTGTCTACCACACAGTTTTTGATGGGGAGGCGGTTGGCAGGAAGTTCGTCTACTATGGAAATATCTAAATCTCCATAAATAATTACTGCCAATGTCCGCGGAATGGGTGTGGCGCTCATCACAATCATATGGGGGGTAATGCCCTTTGCTGCAAAGGCTTCCCGCTGACGCACCCCAAACCGGTGCTGTTCGTCTGTAATGACCAGTGCAAGATTCAAATAATCTGCTTTTTCCTGGATAAGCGCATGGGTTCCGATGATAATGTCTGCAAAACCGGAAGAAATCTTCTGGTAAGCTTCCCGTTTTTCCTTTGCAGTCATAGAGCCAGTCAGCAGTACAGCCTTAAAATCAAGTTCCTGTTTCTGAATTAATTCCGTGACAGATTCGTAATGCTGTCTGGCTAGTACTTCTGTGGGAACCATCAAAGCGCCCTGCAGCCCGTTTGCTGCCGTCAGGATAAGAGCAAGCACGGCAAGAATTGTTTTGCCAGAGCCTACATCACCCTGGATAAGCCGCGCCATTACCTGATTTCCAGTCAAATCCCGTTCCAGCTCGCGCCAGACTTTCTGCTGCGCTGCAGTCAGGGAGAACGGCAAATTCTGTATTACCTGTGCAGTTACAGGTTTTGTTTCCAGGCAAAAAGAAGGGCGGACAACCATCCGGTCATTTCTCAGGCTGCGCAGTGCAAGAATGAACAGAAAAAATTCATCAAATACCAATCGCTGCCTTGCCTGGCGCATACTGGTTTCATTGTCCGGAAAATGTATCTGAGAGAGCGCATGACGATATTCATCCAGCTTCCATTTTTCACGTATGGCGTTTGGCAGCACATCCTCTGGGCCTTCTGGTTCGTCCAGTACCTGGCGGACTGCCTTTTTCACCATTTTATTTGTCAGACCGTCAACCAACGGATAGAGAGGCTGCATCTGTCCCTGGAGGTTTACGTAGGCTTCTAGCTCAAAAACAGCGGGCTGTTCAAGCACAGTCTGCCGTCCTCTTCCTACGGCTTTCCCGCGAAATACATACCGTTTTCCAGGTTTTAGTGTATTTTTCAGATACGGCATATTATACCAGAAAGCCTGCAGGGAGCCTGTGGTATCTCGCAGCATGACGGTCGACAGATTCAGCCGTTTTACATAACGAACCGTGATTTCACAGGAAAGGGAGGCGCAGACTGCTGCTGTCTCCCCCTCCCTTATCTCGGAAATTGCCTTAATATTCTCATAAGTATCATACGCCCGGGGATAATAGTGAAGCAAATCGCCCAGCTGAAAAACCCCCGCGCGTTCAAATATTTTCTTTGTCTTTTCCCCGATGCCCTTCAGGGCATCCAGACCGGAGCACATATCCATGTCCTGCCTCCAAATCTATTCGACGGATATCACATAGTAATATATCGGCTGGCCGCCGGAATATACTTCCACCTCGCAAGAAGGATACTTTTCAGTAAGCGCATCAGCGAGGGCATTTGCCGTATCCTCTTCAATGTCAGAACCATAGTAAACACTTATCAGCTCAGAATCTTCATCCATCATAGCAGCTACGGTCTCTTCTGTTACAGCCTGGATTTCCTGCCCCACGGCAAGAATAGAGCTGTCGCCGATTCCCATGATATCTCCTTCATGGATTTCCTTATCACCGATATGGGTATTGCGCACAGCATAAGTAACCTGCCCTGTGCTCACTGCCTGGCTGCCCTCTTTCATGGCTTCTTCATTTTCTTCGGCAGAAAGTTCTGCATTGTAGCTGATCATGGCGCTGATTCCCTGGGGAACTGTCTTTGTGGGAATGACGATGATATTCTTTTCTTTTGTCATCGCTTTCGCCTGGTTCGCTGCCAGAATGATATTTTTGTTATTCGGCAGGATGAAAATCGTATCCGCATTGACCTTGTCAACAGCCAGCAGCATATCTTCTGTGCTGGGGTTCATGGTCTGTCCGCCTTCAACCAGGTAATCCACACCCAGCTCTCTGAAAATCTGTCCGATGCCTTCTCCAATGGATACAGATATGAAACCGACATCTTTCTTTGGCTCATCAGGTATCGCTGCTGCTGAGGCGGCCTGCTGTGCGGCAAGTTTCTCTGCGTCCTTTATTAGCTTTTCCTGATGCTCTTCGCGCATATTGTCAATCTTCATTTTTGTAAGGGAGCCGTAGGTCAGTGCTTTTGATATTGCTTTTCCAGGATCATTTGTATGTACATGAACCTTTACAATATCATCATCTGAAACAACTACAATAGAATCCCCGATAGAAGAAAGAAAGCCCTTGAATTCCTGCTCTGTAGCTTCGGTATAGTTCTGTTCAAGCATAATAATAAACTCTGTACAGTATCCGAACTTAATATCAGCCTGAGCCTGCGGCTCCGCTTTTACCTGAGCCATAGAAACGCTTCCTGCATTCTCGATGGAATAATCAATCTCTTTTCCCAGAAATGCGTCATATGCACCCCTCAGTACCTGCATAAGCCCCTGCCCGCCGGAATCCACGACGCCGGCTTCTTTCAGGACCGGAAGCATTTCCGGCGTCTGTGCGAGCACGCCGTCTGCATAATCAATGACCTGGCCGATAAAGCTCTTCATGTCAATATCCGTCTCAGCAAGCTCTGCTGCTTTATCTGCCGCTCCCCTGGCCACGGTCAGAATCGTGCCTTCTTTCGGTTTCATAACTGCTTTATAGGCTGTTTCTACTGCTTTCTGCATTGCAGAGGCAAGGATGGCCGTGTCAATTTCGTCATAATGTTTGATGCCTTTGGTGAACCCGCGGAAAAGCTGTGAAAGGATAACGCCGGAGTTTCCCCTGGCTCCGCGCAGTGAACCGGAAGATATTGCTTTTGCCAGCGTCTCCATCGTGAGGCTGTCCAGGGCAGCGACTTCTTTCGCTGCCGACATAATTGTCAGCGTCATGTTCGTACCCGTATCGCCGTCCGGAACGGGAAATACATTCAGCTCATTAATCCATTCTTTTTTTGACTCCAGATTTTTGGCGCCGGCCAGAAACATTTTGGCACACAGGCTGGCGTTTATCGTATTTGTCTCCACCGCAAACTCCTCCTTAATCTATGGCTCTTACGCCTTCTACATAAATATTGATTTTTTCTATCTCTAATCCGGTAAATTCTTCCACCCGGTATTTCACATTTTCATACAGATTCTGTGCTACGGCAGAAATGCTCACGCCATACGCCACGATTACGTGGAAATTTAAAGAAATCTTATTGTCGGCAATCGTTACATTGATACCATGCCTGAGGCTTTCCCGTTTTAGTAATTTCACCAAACCGTCTTTCATATTCACTGCCGCCATTCCTACGATGCCAAAACATTCAACGGCAACGCTTCCGGCATAAGTGGAAATCACGTCGGTATCTATCATGACCGTTCCAAGCTCTGTATCCATACGTCCTTTCATACTTGTAACCTCCTAATATCCTGTTAAGCTGATATTCTATCATGTACTTTTCCCTATTATACCCTGTTTTCCCCAAAAATGAAATATTTATTTTAGCTTTTTAGAAATGTTTGGCAAATTTCGAAAATTCGCTTGCAAAATGCATTTGTATCTGCTAGAATGGTCAGTGTTGCGAGCCTGTATACAGACAGGTAATTTATTTTCAAGGAGGTGCAGTCATGGCTAGATGTGCTATTTGTGATAAAGGTGCTCATTTCGGAAATAATGTGAGTCATTCCCATAGAAGGTCAAACAAGATGTGGAAATCCAACATAAAGTCCGTAAGAGTGAAAGTAAACGGTGCCGCTAAGAAGATGTATGTATGTACTTCTTGCTTAAAGTCCGGCAAAGTCGAAAGAGCTTAAACAGCAGAAAACAATTCAGGCCTCTCATCCGTCAGCGGAATGAGAGGCCTTTTGCATATTCTGCATCAACAGCAGAACAGGTTATATCCAATCAATAATACGATGGCGCATATAAGAATGGTGAAAAATTTATACGGGATGATGACTGCCAGAAGCATTCCAATGCCCATCCAGAACAGTGTGTACCCTATAATGCGTTTCATGCACGCTCCTGAAGCACTTTTTACCATTATATGCGCCTGGTGCTATTCTATCCCTCGATGTCCGTGAAAATGTCATCTACGGCTGCCTGTGCCGATTCTTTCTCTTCTTTTGCCGGCGTGCTTTTGCTGTCTGTAAATCTGCTTACGAAATCAGGCACCATATCCAAAATCTTTGTCAGCCCGTCCTGATTCCTGACATTTACCAGCTTGGTGGTTCCGTTCTGGATAACTAGGATTGCACTAGGCGTCATCTTACCGCCCATTCCACCGCCGCCGCCGTTTTTCTTATCCTCGGATTTTGCAGAAGCGCCTACGCCAAAAGACACATCTACAAGAGGCAGGATGATGGTATCTCCGATATGGACTGCCTCGCCAACGACCGTTTTCGTAGTGATAAAGCTGTTCATCCCTTTAAACAGGGAGTCTACGGTTGTCTGAAAATTATTCTCTGAAGCCATGATAATTCCTCCTTATATTTGGTTTCCTATGCAGAAAGGCTGCCAGAAGCAAACTTTCTGTATAACGTTCTAAATTCTTTGTCCCGGAACACTTTCCATGCCACTCTTACAAGATGCCAGAAACGGATATGTCCACGGATATAAATCTGTCCTTCATATATAACATTTTCAAAATCCGGTTCCAGCCGGACTTTATAACAGTTTCCAGGGAGCAGCAGATACAAAACTCCGGTGAGCTGCCCTGTAACCGCAGGGTCAGAAAAACCATACCGCAGTTCCCCCTGTATTTTGTCTGGTTGTAAATGCTTCCACAAATATTTCAAATGCTGCCTAAAATGCAAGAATACCGTTTTCGTCAATTCAGAGCGCAGCAGCCTGATAAAATCTTCGGTTTTCTGAAGCATCTTTTTTAGTTTTTCCCAAAACTCCCTTATTTTCTGCGGAATGTTTTTCAAAATTTCCAGGACTTTCTGCGCTGTTCTAAAAACGTTTCTCCATAAATCGGACAGCTTTTCCAGTATGCGTTCAAACCACGATTTTTGTCCGCTTATTTTTGAATCATCTGGCTGTTTTTGTTCCGTCTGTCTTTTTGTATTGTATGTGTCCCCAGTTTTTTCGGAGCAGATTGTCTGCCTTTCCTGTTCGGGAGGTTTTTTTCCGTCAGTTTCAGGCAAGCTCTCTCTTACGGCCAATGCTGTTTTTTTCGAATCCTGTCGTCCGGAATCTGCCAGTTCCATTTTTTTTTGCCGTTTTGGTTTATCGGGCTTTGTTTTCAGCAGCTTTTCAGAGTCCTCTGTTTCTGCCGGAAGCAGTTTCTTTTTCAAAAATAATATTCGGAATTCCAGATAAGGCTTCGCGTTCTGATATCCACCGGAAACTGCAATAAGCCGAAGCAGCCAGGTGAGTTTTCCTTTAACCCGGACACCTGCAGTATCTTTTTGGGCAGTCAGATGGTAACGCAGCGGCACAAAAAGTACAGAAAACACTGCCAGCAAGAGCAAAAGCAAAAGCACTGCCAGAAGGATTCCCAGTATTTTTAGTATTGCCAAGATAATATGTAGCATATTCTCACTCCTGCCGCTCTTTTTCTTTGCTTACGCTTCCTTCTTTTTGTTTCAGATATTCGGGGATACTAGTATTGCCTGTCTGCTCGCAGGTTTCGACCAGCATCTCCTGAACGATATCCACCGCCTCATCATACCCTTTTGCTATCCCCACAATCATGGGAAGGTTCCGCCGCACGGCAGGCAGTTTTAGATATGCTGAATTGATGATATCCAGCATATCCTGCCCGTTAGCGGCGAGTGTAATCAGGTAAATGTCAATCTGTCCCGTATTTCTTTTCAGTTTCCGGATGATTTTCCCGGCCTTGGGCTTTGCCCTTTCGCCGATATAGAGTTTCGAATACCATTCCATATTTACGTCTGTTTCAACCTTTCCTCAATGGCGTCCACCACGGTTTTCAATACTTTAATCCTGGCATAGTATTTGTCGTTCCCTTCCACAATCACCCATGGCGCATAAGTTGTGGAAGTACGGATAAGCATCTCATCTACCGCCTCCTCATAGGCATCCCATTTCTCCCGGTTCCGCCAGTCCTCGTCCGTGATTTTCCATTGCTTTTCGGGTATGGACATGCGCTCCTGGAAACGGCGTTCCTGCTCATCCTTATCAATGTGCATCCAGAATTTGATAACGATTGCTCCTGCATTTGCGATATGTTCTTCCATATCATTAATTTCTTTGTAAGCCCGCTGCCATTCCTCCTGGGTGCAGAAGCCTTCAATACGCTCCACCATAACTCGGCCATACCAGGTTCTGTCGAAAATGGCCACGTGCCCGGCCTTCGGCATATTCTGCCAGAATCTCCACAGATAATGGTGTGCTTTTTCAATATCATTTGGCGCGGCGGTGGGATTTACTGCATAGCCCCGGGGATCCAGGCATTTTGTCAAACGTTTAATCGCTCCGCCCTTTCCGCCCGCGTCCCATCCCTCGAATCCAAGCACCACTGGAATCCGCCTGCGGTAAAGCTCGCTGTGGAGGAGGGAAAGCTTTTTCTGGAGTTTCTTCAGATGCACCTTATATTCTTCCCGTGTATAAGACAGGCTCAGGTCAACGCTATCCAAAACAGAAGCTTTAAACAGATTTCCCTCTGTCTGGCGTCCCCTGGCAGGCTCCGGTGCTTTCACAGAAGCCCTCACCTCCTCAATCTGCTTTTCCAGACGGCATACAACGGTGCGCAGTACCTTTACCGCCGCATACTCCTTATCCATCGCCTCCACTACGGTCCAGGGGGCGAAATCCGTATCTGTCTTTTGAAGCATTTCCTCATTCATCACTTTGTATTCTTCAAAATGCTTATTTCTTCTTAAATCTTCTTTTGAAACCCTCCATGCGGTTTCCTCATTTGCTAAGAGCTTATGGAATCTTTTCTTCTGTTCTTCCTGCGTAATGTCTAAAAACAGTTTGATAATCATAGCTCCGCCATCAGACAGCATCTTCTCAAAGGATACGATTTCCTGATATGCGTACCCAACCTGTCCTTCTGCCGTCAGTCCCTCAAACCGCTCCAACAGTACCCTGCGGTACCAGCTCCTGTCGAAGATGGCAATTCGGCCGTCCGCAGGGGTTTTTGTCCAAAAACGCCACAGGAACGGGTGCATCTTCTCTTCCTTTGATTCCGCTCCAATGCTGTACACTTTGAACCCGCGGGGGTCCAGGGGCTGAATCAGCTGGTTAATCAGTATCCCTTTTCCAGCAGCTCCGAAGCCTTCAAATACGATAATGACAGGGATGCCAAGCTCCCGGCATTCCCGCTGCAGCATTCCCAGCCGAACGGTCAGCACATCCATAGTTTCTTTAAATTCCTTCTTGTCTATTTTCTTCGAAAGATTGATTTTTTCAAGCATATAATTCCCTCCTTTCTTTGAAAAAATGGGCTGCGGCAGAATGTTCTTATGTTCTGCGGCAACCCTTCTCTTACCAAAGCAGATACCGCATTTGCCCTGACCGCCCGTTTGGACGGTTTCTATTTCCTGCATTAAAAATACTTGCGGCTTCCCCAGAGATTTCGTTTCTTCAAATCCAGATATTCATTGTATGCGTTCTCCAGAATCATTTTTTCATTAGAGAATTTTAACAGATGATACGCTTCGTGAAACTTATAATATCCCGAATCTACAAAATATTCCTCACGCTGTGGTTTGCTGTAATAGCTGTCTGACATCATCAGATACCAGTGGACATCTTTCTCCACGGTGTCTTCCGGTACATTAAAGGTATATCGGCTTTTCCCGATATATTTAATTATGGAGGCCTGTACCCCTGTCTCCTCCAGGACTTCTCGCGCAGCAGTTTCCTTAAATTCCTCACCAGCCTCTACAGTTCCCTTAGGCAGAACCCAGCCCTCGTACTTATTCTTATAACTCTTGTACAAAACCAGGATTTTACCACGAAATATCACCACACCGCCACAGCTCGTTGCCTCAATCATTGCAATTCCTCCTGTTATGCGTTGTGTCATTTTGACTGGTTTTAGTATAACTCGTTTTCCATAATCATGCAACCCGTTTGTAAAAACTCCTTAGAGGAGACTAGTAGCCGCTATAGTAGTTATTGTAATATGCGTCGAAAATCTGCTTTGCGACAGGCACTGCCGCAGAGCTGCCTGAACCGCCGTTTTCTGCAATAACGGCAATTGCCAGTTCGGGGTCATTTACATTCGTATATCCCACAAACCAGGAATGGGTTTCTTTTCCGCTGCCTGTTTCGTACTCTGCAGAACCCGTTTTTCCCGCCGCACTGTAGCTTTGTCCGGAAAGCGCTGATGCAGTTCCTTCTTCTACGGTCTTTTTCATAAATCCTCTGAGAATTTCTGCTTCATCCGCATTCATCAGTTCCTTGTATACCGCAGGCTTATTCTGCTTTACCATATTTCCGTCATAAGTCTCGATATGGTCAATAAAATATGGCCGCATCATATTTCCGCCGTTAGCTACGGTGGCGGTAATCAGTGCCATCTGCAGAGGAGAAGCGACAGTATTGCCCTGTCCGATGGCAGTCATCATCTCTTCGCCATAAGAAGCTCCTTTGTCCAATGTAAACAAACTCTTGGCAGAAGGAAGCTCTATAGGCAGGGACGTATTGAACTGGAATTCCTCACACAGTTTCCGGAAATCGCCGTCGTCCAGCTCCATCCCAATATTCGCATAGGCGCCGTTGCAGGAATGTACAAAAGACTCTTCCAGGTTTACGTGGCCGTGGACTTCTCCTCCGTAGCAGGTAATCCTCACATCATCCTTGGAAATGCTGCCGCCGCAGTCATAGCTGTAACTCTGATAGTCGTCCGGGTGTTCCCGCAGGTATGCCAGTGTAGTCATGATTTTAAACGTAGAGCCCGGCGGGTACTGCCCCTGTGCCGCACGGTTGAACAGGGAGCTGTTTGAAGAATCACTGATAAGGGAATCCCAGTCGCCTGCAATGGTGTTCGGGTTAAAATCCGGTTTCGAAACCATCGCCAGGATTTTTCCGGTATCCGGCTCCACCACCACTACCGCTCCATTGTAAGAACCCAGCGCATCATAACATGCTTTCTGGAGCCTGGAATCCAAAGTCAGAACCACGCTGTCCCCCCGTACTTTTGTATCCAGATTTTGTTCCCGAATCTGGTCAAGTATCGAAGCATGGCTTGACATCAAGTCAAAATTTGATGTCGATTCGATTCCTGCCTTTCCATTGGATGCGTAGCCCACCACATGGGAAAACACATTGTCAAATGGATAGAGCCTTGTCTCATTCCCGGCTTCGTCCACATTTGTCCCAGCCAGGATTTCACCGTCAGCCGAGAGAATGGAGCCGCGGATAATCAATTCCTGCTTACTCTCCTGTTTTGTATTATTGACATGAGAATTGATTTCATCCGCTTTTTTCAGATTAAAATGTACCAGATACCCAGCTAAGGACAGGAGCATAAATACAAAGATATAGCTGACCTGTACCAAGTTCCGGTTTCTACGTTTCCGCTCACTGACTTCCGGCGGGATGTCATCTTGTGCTGCCCTCTTCTTTTTAGGCTTTGGAGAAAGCTTCCGCTTCTTTCTGGGACGCTCTTCGTCAATAGGGATATCGCGAATCTGGATATCTTCTGTCTCCGTTGTCGTAGTACTCTTCTTCTTCAAACCTATCTTCCTCGTCCTCTCTTAAAATATAAAGTCCCTGGATAATGGAAAAGGATGCAAGGGTGCTCAGCAGGGAACTGCCCCCGGTACTGATGAGCGGCAGGGTAACACCCGTCATCGGAATCATTTTCATCGCTCCGCCCACCGTCAAAAAGACCTGGACTCCATAAAGGCATCCCAGCCCAAACGCTACATACCGGTAAAAATCCTCCTCCAGTTTCATCGAAATATTTACAAACATGATAAAACAGCTCATGCAGATTAAAATCAGGCAGATGGCAAATATTCCACCCAGCTCTTCTACGATTGCCGCAAACATAAAATCCTGGTCAACGATCGGGATTGCGCCTGGGGAACCCTGGAACAGTCCTGTTCCAAACCATCCTCCCGCGCCGATGGCAAACAGCGCCTGCGCCACCTGGTAACCGCCGCCTTCGTATTCTTTAAATGGATCCTGCCAGATTTCTACCCGTACCCGTACATGGCTAAACAGGAAATAGGCCGCCACCGCCGCCAATGCCCCGGCAGCGAATCCTGCCAGAAGATACCGGATATCCTTTGTTGCTACATAAAGCATCATCAGGTACGTGATAAAGAAAATCAGCGCACTTCCCAAATCCGTAGAAACGACAAGAATCAATACATGAAGGGCGGCCAGTGCGGTAGTCAGTACGATATTTTTAAACTCTATGGATTTAGCCAGCATTCCCGCCGCGAAAAATACAAACAGGATTTTCACAAACTCGGAAGGCTGCAGCGTGATGCCGCCCACACTCAAGGAGAGCTTCGCCCCATAGGTGGAGCGCGCAATCACCGCCACCACGCCTAAAAGCCCGATTCCCAGCACGGCATAAACCCATGCCCATTTCGTAAGTATATGCATCTTGCGTATAATCACGGGAATGATAAGGGCAATCACCGTCCCAACAGCCAGTATGGTAAACTGCTTTGTAGACTGGTCATAAGACAGTCTGGTGAGCATGATAAATCCTATCGTAATCAGCATACACATATTGTTAATAATTAATTTGGAAGCCCGGGGATACAGGTTCCTGAAAAATACCAGAGCCGCCAGCAGATAAAGCACCTGCGCTCCATAAAAATATAAAAGCATTGGCCGTTCCATTTTCAAGTAAAACACCATAAAGGCAACAAAATGGATACAGAACATTACCACATTCTGCCGCAGGAACAGGAATTCTCTGGAATCTTCATCTTTTTTTACGAAAGCAAGATAACACTGCAGGGTATACAGTACAATCAATGCAATTAATACATATTTTGAAATCTCAATAATCAGTCTCGTCACGTTTTCACCTACTCTACTCCGCGTTTAAAATGTCCTCTGGTAAAATCCCCGAAATCATATCCTGCATTCCGTCCTTCTACAAATTTTTCTGCAAAAGCCTGTGCTATGCCGGCAGCTTTTTCAGGTGATTCTACCGTAAAAGAAAGCCGTAACGATACAGGCGCCAGGGCATCCAGCTCCTTCTTATTTCCGAACAGCGCTAGGGGAACATGATTATAAATAACGTTATAACAGAAGCAGCAGTTATTTTTCACGGGGAACCGCTTTCCTTTTCTGTCTTTTAGATAAAGGAGTCCGCTCTGTTTCTGGCATTTGTCTATATTTTTCCTGACGCACTGGGCGGAAACCATCATAGGCAGATGTCCATATACGAGGATTTCACTGTTTTTGCAGCCCCGTACTGCCAGTTCCCTGTCATTTAGTTCCAGCGGGGCTGTCGTCTGCGTAATTCCTCTTTCTTTCCAAAATTCTTCCGCATATCGGTTATAAGTATACATATTGTAATCAGGAATCCGTGCTTTTGCATAGCCGCATTCCAGCAGGAAGAAAAATTCTTCATAGTTCCGGAACAGTACGCCGTCAAATATCTCTAATGCTTTTAGGCTTTCATGCCTGCTATATAGTGCCTTTGCATCTGCCCTGAAAATGCGGGGCAATGCATAATAACAGGATTTTCCCGCCGTATGGCAGATATCTGCCCATTTTTTCGCTTGCTCTGCACGGAGCGGTGTTTCCAGCACCGTGCATTCGATATAAATATTTGAAATACCGGGAATCTTGCACAGAGCCTCCAGCTGTGCCGCTGTTTCCACAGACGCACTTAACCGATGCGCTGTGCGGCTGGCATTGTGCGGTGTTTCCAGCTGTGGCCTTGTTCCTGTGACGTCCCGTTTCCATGCTCCAATCAGCTTCTGCTCTAGTCCATCCAGCGCCCTTCTGCGCAGTTCATTTAAGCACTGCAGCGGCAGGAACAGCCCATCTTCCAGATGTACCTCTAAACTATCAAAGATAAAAGGCGTATTTCCTGTTTTTTCTATCTGCTTTTTCACTGTCTGGGCGTTTAACGGGCGGTTTTGCGATGCCTGAGGAACTTCGCCTTTTACGCTTATGGATATTTTTCCCATAATTACACTAAGTATAACAGGCTGCCCTCCTAAAATCATTAATTTCCCATTAATTTTTTCTTTTCTTTCTGTCTGTATATATCTGCGGTTCAGCTCCGCAAGCAGGGCCTCATCCCGCGTGCGGTGGAGTACCATGCCGGGCTTTATTCCACGCAGCTCTGCCTCAGACAGCTTCAGGCTCAGCGAAGCGCCCTGCGCCGTGTCCCTAGAAAGTACAGTACTTTCCAGCATATCGCCTTTGTGAAGCGGTTCCAGCGCCTGAACAGTGAGATTTCCCCGCCGGACGGACATTACCCGGGCCGCTTCGGTTCCAAAATGATTTGCCCGCTTCATAGACATCATTTCACGCCCATTCTTCATCTGGTAATATCCCGTTGAAAATCCCCCCCGGTTGTAGAGCGCCATCAGCTCTTTCTTATCTTCCTCGGAAACCCGATACCCCTTGCGCCCATGAGCCAGCACAGTGTCCAGGTACTTGCGGTAAATCCGAACTACTCCCGCCGTATATTCCGCACGCTTCATACGCCCCTCAATTTTCAGGGAATACACGCCTGCATCCAAAATTTCCGGCAGAATCTCCAGCGTACAGATATCCTTCGGGCTCAACAAAAAGCCCTCTCTTCCTTCTGCTTGATAAGGAAGGCGGCAGGGCTGGGCGCACCGTCCACGGTTGCCGCTGCGCCCCCCTATTAGGCTGCTGGTCAGGCATTGCCCTGAGTAACAGTAACACAACGCCCCATGGACAAAGCTCTCGATTTCTATAGATGTTTCCTTGTGGATTTCCCTGATTTCTTCTAAAGAAAGCTCCCTGGATGTGACAATCCTGGAGGCGCCCAGGGATTCCAGAAATTTTGCCCCGTCTGCGCCGCAGAGCGTCATCTGCGTGCTGGCATGGACATCCAGCGCAGGGAATGCTTCACGGATATACTGCAGCACACCGATATCCTGGACAATTACTGCGTCAAGTCCCTCCCGATAATACGGCAGCAGGTAATCGTACAATTCTGCTATCTCCGAATCCTTAAGCAGCGTATTGACAGTCAGATACAGCTTACTATCGTGCAGATGGCAGAAGTCAATCGCTTTCAAAAGAGCGTCTTCCGTGAAATTTTCTGCGTAGGCTCTTGCGCCGAACCGGGCGCCGCCCACATAGACAGCATCCGCTCCTGCCGCTACTGCAGCTTTTAAGCTCTCATAAGTCCCTGCCGGGGCAAGTAATTCTGCTCGCATAAATACCTCCGTATACAAAAACTGTAACCGTCCAGATGCCTTCACTGTTACAAAAGGCTGCCATGATGATGACAGCCCCGCAATCCTTAATTATTTTTCTCTTTCAGCTCGGTTTCCAAACGGACGATTTTCTTCTGATATTCTGTAGATTCTTTCTGGTAATCCGCCACAGACTTTTCCGCTGTTTCCAGACGGATTTGGGAGCCAATCAGCTCATGCTTTAAATCATACAGCTCCTTGTCCTTTTCCGCCAGCTCCTCTTCCAGCATTTCCGCCTGCTTTTTCGCCTTAAAATAGTCGTCAGCAATATTCAGCTCCAGCAGAATGCTTTTGTTTTCCCGGGACTGCCGGCTGTAACCCTCTAGTTTCTTAAATTCAATCAGCTTGCTGTTAATATATGTAGCAACCTTTTGCAGGTATTCCTCACTCTCATATCCGCTCAAAGTATATATTTTTCCATCAATCAGTACTTCTGCTCTGTTTTTGGATGACATTCTTATGTTCTCCCTTTCTTCCGTTTCTCTGCATTCGGGAAAATCCGTCATGTTTCCCCATTCTTATTTATCATTATAAACGAAATCCTGAGAATTACAAGAATTTTATTTAGGAATTATAAGGCAGTCCCAAATGATGGTAAGTCAGTTCAGTCACAACCCGGCCTCTGGGCGTGCGGTTAATCAATCCGGTCTTTATCAGATACGGCTCGTACACGTCCTCTATTGTTCCGGAATCCTCCCCGATAGAGGCTGCCAGCGTATCCAGTCCCACGGGCCCGCCGCCAAACTTTTCTATCATGGACAGAAGGATATTCCTGTCGGTCTGATCCAGCCCGAATTTATCCACCTCCAGCAAATCCAGCGCCAGGGAAGCCACTTCTCCTGTGATATGTCCATCGTATTTGACCTGAGCAAAATCCCTCACCCGTTTTAGCAGGCGGTTGGCAAGCCTGGGTGTCCCGCGCGAACGCTTTGCCATTTCTGCCGCACCCTTCCTGTCAATCTCAACGCCCAGTACCTGGGCAGAGCGCGAAATAATTGTTTCCAGCTCACTTTCCGTATAAAATTCCAGACGGTGTACTACGCCGAAACGGTCGCGCAAAGGCGCGGTCAAAAGCCCAGCCCTTGTCGTCGCCCCTACCAGGGTGAACCTGGGCAGATCCAGCCGTATCGAGCGGGCGGCGGCACCTTTCCCAATCATAATGTCAATGGAATAATCCTCCATCGCCGGATACAGCACTTCCTCTACCTGGCGGTTCAGCCGGTGGATTTCATCTACGAACAATAAATCTCCTTCCTGGAGATTGTTCAGGATAGCCGCCATCTCTCCCGGCTTCTCAATCGCCGGGCCGGACGTAATTTTGATATTCACGCCCATTTCATTTGCGATAATCCCGGCCAGGGTCGTTTTTCCAAGTCCCGGCGGCCCGTAAAGCAGCACATGGTCAAGCGAGTCCCCCCGTTCCTTTGCCGCCTGTATATATATTTTCAGCGTCTCCTTTGCCTTGCTCTGTCCGATATAATCATCCAGTGTCTGGGGGCGCAGGTTCGTCTCCGTGCGGATATCCTCTTCCAATACGTCTGATGTGATAATTCTCTTTCCCATGGTTTACCCCTTTATAAAAACGACATGTTTTTGAGAGCCGATTTCAGGATTTCTTCCGTCGACATGCCCTCCGCTATGTCAGCTTTCCTGATAGCTTTCAGCGCGTCAGCGCTGGAATATCCAAGCGCCACTAAAGCCTGTACTGCTTCGCTGGCTGCGTCATTTTCAGATGCCGGCACGGAAGCGCCGTTCTGATTCTCCAGACGCTTTTCAAATGCATCCTCTAGGCTAACCTTATCCTTCAAATCCAGAATCAGCTTTCTGGCCGTCTTGGTCCCGATACCTGGAGCCTTCGAAATCGTCTTGGCGTCATCCGCCAGAACAGCAAAACGAATATCGTCCGCCGACATCACCGAAAGGATTCCCAGCGCAGCCTTTGGCCCCACGCCATTTACACCCAGCAGCAGCTTGAATATCTCCATATCATCTCTGGAAAGAAAGCCAAACAGCTGCATGGCATCTTCTTTAACGTTAAAAAAAGTGTGCAGCATCACCTCGCTGCCCGCTGGCGGCATGGCTGATGCGTCCCTTGATGTAATAAATATCTGGTATCCTATATCATGCACATCCACGATGACCTTCGCCTCAGCCAGATGTGCTACCTTTCCGCGTATGTATGCAATCATGATGCTGCCTCCTTGTGGTGTGACTGCGTGTCGGCATCTGCCTCAAAAAAAGACACTAGCTTCAGCGCAATTTTTTTCAGTTCTATTTCTATTTCATCCAAAACAGACGTCCATTCATTTTTACTTATAAAAAAATTCTTGATATAATGGTAGCATTCATCATTTAGCATATTCGTCGCTTTTATTGCTGCATATGTGTTATTTGCCATACAGTCTTCCAGCAAATTTCTGAACTTTCGCTGTAGTTTTCCATGGCTCATTTCTAATAATGCTTCCTTTAGCGGCTTTTCATCTGTCAATTCTCTAGGTCTTTTCTTTCTAGTCAGTTTTATCATCTGTAGCCATCATCTCCATATCCATATCTAATACTTTTCTCTCATAGCTTTCAGGATGTGCCATGCGGACTAATTGTTCATAAAACCGTCTGGCATTATCAGGTTCTTCTTCATCTACAGCATTTGTGAACTGCTGCAATAAATCACAGAACTTAGGCGTCCTGGCTTCAACCCCCATTTTCGCTTCTTGTATTTCATCTATGCTCCATCCATTATAGATTCCTGTTTCATCTGCATACCTCATCCCACCGAGATCAAATAATTCATCTGCGTTTAGATAACGTTATTTCCGCAGCAATCGCCGTTCCTGCCATTCCATATATAATATCCGTATATCCGTATTTGTTAAGTCACACTCTTTCATTGCATCCTGATTCACTGTACGCAGAATGGGAGCAAAAACCTTTGTGACAGATTCCAGGAGCGCGGTTTTGCCGCTCCCATTATCTCCAAAATTAGAACAACAAATTTTTTATCCTTAAAAGAAATGTGAGATGTTTCTATATTTCTGAAATTAAATAATTCCAGTGTATTAATTCTCAAATTATCACCTGCTTTTCCGTTAAAAGTTTCCTGTATTTCTTAATATATTTTGCTTTGGTGTTAGCTTGCAAAAAAGCCAATACCTGCCGATAACTATAAATCTATCTTAACACATATTTGTTCGAAAATATACCCTTTTAGAAAATTCAAACAAATCTGCCGCAATTCCCCTCGCCTGGAATCACTGTAAGTATGGGTGTCGATTCTTGTAATAGCCTGTTTCGCCACATCCGTCTGCTTTCTATAAAAACAGAAGTCCACACAAAAAAGGAACGGATATCCCTCAGATATTTTCCACCGTTCCTTTTCCATACAAAGTGCAGCCTTTTTCCTGCGAAATGCTTTCAACGTCCTCTACAAAAGCTGTTCCTTCACTTTAAACAGTTATCTTGCAGTTCTTTTAGAAAAACATACTCATCACGGCTTGAAAGCTCTTTCCGGAAACGATACCCCAGCCTGTCAAATCCTTTCATCCCCTCCGGGGTCTCAATATTCTTCTCCGCCATAAACCGTACCATCTCGCCCCTGGCCATCTTGGCATAGGTGCCTTTCTGCCGCACTTTTCCGTCTATATATTCTCCAAAGACGCAGGTGACAAATCTGTCCTGCGGTCCAAGGTACTTTTCGATACACTGGGAATACTCCCTAGAAGCAAGGTTTACGATGACGCGGCTTTCGTCAAGAAGCTCCCGGTACAGCTTGCCCCCCCAGTAATCATACAGGTTTCTTTTCCCGGCAATTTCTGCTTTTGCCTGCATTTCCAGGCGATAGGGCGTCACGCCGTCCATGGGCTTCAAGATTCCATAGAAGCCGGAAAGGATTCGCAGATGTTCCTGGATATATCCGTATTGGCTCTCCTCAAACACTGCCGGAGCCATATACTGGTACTGAATGCCTTCATAGGACAGAATCGCCGGGGTCAGTCCCCGGCGAAGTTCCATTTTTGTAAAGCGCTGAAAATTCAGACGTGCAATCTTCTCATTACAGCCCCAGAGCTTCCGGCACTCTTCAAAGGACAACGTCTGCATCCACCGCATAATTTCTTCCGCATTTTCCAAGAAAACCGGAAATCCCAACGGCATCAGCGTGTCCTTATCTTCATTCATCTTTTTTGCCGGGGAAATTATCAGTCTCATGGTTAGAGACGCCCCAGCGCATCGTTCATTTCTCGTGTATACCTGCTTCTGTATGTCGGGAACTTACTAATACGGTACTTATAGAGCTTTTTAATAAAGTCTTCGTTTGTAGTTGTATTCTTAATCTTCGCGTCGCGCACTGCCATGGCGGCTGTTCCTGCTCCATGTTGGATGGAGTAGCTGAATACAGCTCCGCGCACGACATACGGGCGGTCGGAAATATCAATTCCCCACGCCTGCAGCTGCCTTTCTACAGGAGAATAATATTCCTGCATCGCAAATGCGTCCTGATAATTCTTAAACACAAACGGATAAGCTTCGTAGATAGATGTCCATGCTTTGTAGAATTTTTGGTTATTCAGCAGCTTTGTCTGGTATTTTGATGTATTGCTCCATTTTGCATAAGGCTCAAATGCCTTAAATACTACGGGATCTTTTCCATAACAGTATTTTACCAAAGGAATCAGAGAGTACCGCCTGTCAAACTGATACTTACCGCAGGCGTTGCCGTTGTCGCCGCCTACCTGACCGTAACCTTCGATTCCTGACTCATACAGGGTAAAAAACAGCATATCGTCGGGAGTTCCCGAACTGTTGGCAATCTTGGTACAAATTCCGTTTGCATTGATAGAATAAGCCACATTGTCAACGGTCACTACTTTACTCTTCTGCATCACGCCTGCTTCGTCAAAATAGTAAAGCCGTCCGCCGATGGACCCCAAGCCCTTCGCAAGCGCGCCCGTTTTCCGCGTACAATAATATTTATTTCCCTGGTACGTACGCCATCCTTTCAGCAATGCCCCGCTGGAGCTGCTGAATAAGTAAGACTGCCCGTCAATATCACGGATGCCTGTATAAACGCCTTCTCCTGTTGTAGCATAATATTTCTTATTTCCGACGCTGAACCATCCAAGTTTCAGTTTTCCGTTTTTTTCTGACAGATAAAAACGTTTTCTGTTCAGCTTTTGCCAGCCTTTAAGTGCAGCGCCGTACTGCTTTCTTCCTGTGGAAAAATAATAGTAATTCCCATTAATGACTTTCCACTTCAACAGCATTACGCCGTTTTCATCCAGATAATACTTCTTTCCTTTTAATTTCAGCCAGCCTGTGACTTTCTTTCCTTCCGGGGTATAATAATATCTTTTTCCTTCAATTGTCTGCCAGCCGCCTTTAAAGTTTGGGATTCTTTTTCCGTCCTCCCCATAAAAATTTTTGCCTTTCCAGCGGTTTATGTATCGTGCACCATCTTTTCCTACGTAATACTGTCCTATCTTTTTGTTCTTGCTGAGCGTTCCGGCAGAATCATAATAATAATACTGCCCGTTTTCTAACTGCCAGCCAGCCTCTGCTTTCATCGGAAGCATTACCAGAACTGCAAAAAAAGCCAGCAGAACAAGTGTGACATTTTTTTTCTTCATAAATAATACCTCATCACTTTTTTGGAATGTTACGGAATTATTAAGATTCTGAAGTCATTATAAGACACTGTATCAGATTTGTCAATTTGAACAGTGAAAAAACTTTTAGCAAAATACTGGAAAACACAGAAAATCCCTTGTTGTTATGAACGAAATCAACATAACAAGCTTTTTAAGCCGCAGGCATCCTCCCGGATACCCGCGGCTTAAAACTTATCCATAATTTTACATTTTTATAACAGGAAATATTTCAGGATAAACAGTACGGTCAAAATATACATTACGATGCTCAGCTTGTCTTTCTTCCCGGAAAGCAGGTTGATAATCACATAGGAGATGATTCCCATGGAAATCCCCTCGGAAATGCTGTAGAAGAACGGCATTGCTGCGATGCAGATAAATGCCGGGATTCCTTCACTTGCATCCTCAAAGTTAATCTTCATAACATTGCCCAGCATATAGAACCCTACGATGATCAGGGCAGGAGCCGTCGCAAAGGATGGAATTGCCAGGAAAATCGGGGAAAGCAGCAGAGACAGTGCAAAAAGAACGGCCGTGGTCACTGCGGTAAGACCTGTCCGCCCTCCTTCTGCCACGCCGGAAGCGCTCTCAACAAAGGTCGTTACTGTAGAAGTACCGAGTACTGCGCCCGCCGTAGTTCCTACTGCGTCTGCCAGAAGCGCGCCTTTGATTTTTGGAAGCTTCCCGTCTTTATCCAGCATACCTGCCTTTGTAGATACGCCTACCAGAGTTCCCAGTGTATCGAACAAATCAACGAATAAAAATGCAAATACAATAACCAGCAGCTCCAGCACCGGGATTCCTGTAAACTGGAATTTCGCAAACAGCGGGGAAAGGCTTGGGATAGAGATGCCGCCGCTAAAATCCGGAAGCAGAGAGTAAAAACCGATGTCCGGATTCGGAACGTACGCGCCTGCAAACTGGCAGATGATTCCCAGCGCCCAGGTAATCAGGATTCCCCACAAAATATTTCCTTTTACATTTCTTACTACCAAAATAGCTGTAATAATCACGCCAATAATAGCCAGCAGAACGGTGATTCCCACGTCGCTAAACGCGCCTGCCCCATCATTCAGTCCCTGGAAACCTTCTAATGAAAACAGGGACAGCAGGGTGCTTCCGCCGATAACAACTTTTGCATTCTGAAGCCCGATAAATGCGATAAACAGGCCGATACCAACGCTTACAGCATGTTTCAGAGTCATTGGGATAGCATTGAAAATCGCTTCGCGCACGTTAAAGCATGATAAGAAAATAAAAATAACGCCCTCAATAAATACGGCGGCCAGCGCAATCTGCCAGGAATATCCATACTGGAGCACAACCGTATATGCGAAGTACGCATTCAGTCCCATGCCCGGCGCCAGTGCAAACGGATAATTCGAAAAAATTGCCATAAGCATGGTTCCCAGGAATGATGCCACAGCCGTTGCCGTAAACACGGCGCCTCTGTCCATTCCCGCTGCTGACAGGATGTTCGGGTTTACCGCCAGAATGTACGCCATAGTCATGAACGTGGTAACTCCGGCAAGGATTTCCGTCTTAACATCCGTGTTATGCTCTTTGAGCTTAAACAGTTTCTCAAACATTCATTTCCCTCCTAAGTACTTTGCTGCAGTCATGCCCTGTGCGGATTTCCGCCAGCAGCAGACTGCAGAATTTATTTTTTCTACCTTAAAAGTTTATCAAATTTTTATATTTTTGTAAATAAGAATTTTTAATCATTAGATAATAATGCACACAAGCCCTCCGTTTGTCTCATTTACAATCTTCTTCATCGTATCCTGCAATTTCACCTGGCTTTCCTCGCCAATCCGTGAAAGTTTGGTGCGGATACCGTCATCCACTAACTGCTCAATAGACTTTCCGAAAATATTTGTGTCCCAGATGCCCTGCTCGCCTTTACTGGTTTCTTTGATGTAGGCAATTAAGTCTTCCGCCTGCTGCTCGCTGCCTACAATCGGCGCAATTTCCGTTTCGATATCCGCACGTATCAGATGGATAGACGGGCTTGCCGCCTTAATTTTCACGCCAAATTTGCTCCCCTGTTTAATGACCGTCGGCTCTTCGAGGGCGATTTCATCTTTCCCTGGTGTAATGACCCCGTATCCGCTGCCCCGGACTGCTTCGATTGCCGTTGACACTCCCTCATATTCTTTTTTCAGGGCAGAGAGGTCACGAATCATAGAAATCAACTGATACTCGCCCTCAATGGGAACACCCGACATCTCACTGAGCATCTCATAATAGTATGTATCGTCAATTTCAATTTGTATCCGTGCGGTGCCGCTCGAAAGCTCCACCCCGTCCAGCTTCATTTTTTTCGCGAATTTATTTTCGAATTGTACAGAATCCGCGGAAATATCGCGGATATGCTGCTGGTTCTTAAGCAGTTCCCGGATTCCTTCAAGGAGAGATTCTTTGATTTCATGGTCTGCCGGAAGCGTTTCCACCCATTTCGGTACATAAAATTCCATCTTCACCAGAGGGAATTCATAGAGTATCCGCTCCAAAATCCTGTGTATATCATCCTTGCGGAGCTGTTCGCAGTTCACGGCCAGGGCGCTCACCTGGAATTCTGACTCCAGATAATTTAGCACCCTCTTTGCCTCATCTCCGTATGGTTTTTGGGAATTTACCAGAACCACAAACGGTTTTCCTACTTTCTGCAGCTCGGTAATCGCCCTGCGCTCCGCTTCCATGAAATTCTCCCTGGGAAGCTCCCCAAAGCTCCCATCACAGGTTACCACAATGCCTACGGTAGAGTGGTCACGGATTACTTTTTCTGTACCGATTTTTGCTGCCTCGGAAAACGGGATTTCTTTGTCTGACCACGGTGTTTTTACCATCCGCTGTTCTGATTCATCATCTACCCCGGAAGCCCCCTCCACAATGTAACCCACGCAGTCTACCAGACGCACTTTCATCTCCAGTTCCTCAGACAGCATCAGCCGCGCTGCATTTTTCGGGACAAATTTGGGCTCTACTGTTGTAATGGTTTTTCCTTTTCCGCTGGTAGGCATTTCATCTGTCGCAATTCTTTTTTCATTCTCGGCCAGGTTCGGGAGTACCATCTCTTCCATGAATCTTCGGATAAAAGTGGATTTTCCTGTCCTTACGGGTCCCACCACGCCCAGAAAAATCTCCCCACCCGTCCTTGCCTGTATGTCCTTGTATAAATTAAATTCTTCCATAAAGATTCCCCCTCGCTGTACTGATACAATATATGACGCGAGGGGGATGTTTATACATACGAATCAATTTTCACTTTACTCATGATTATGCAGCAGCTCGTGCTCCTTCCCTTTCAGGAAACCTTCATACAACGAGGTAATCATCGGATTCTCATCGCATTTTTTCACTACGGATACGCTATCTGCATTATAGATGCCCTGTGTCCTAGCATTTTTCGTCCGCTCTCCCGCCAGGCGCGGCTGCCCGCCACCCATGATGCAGCCTCTGCGGCATGCCATGATTTCTATCAGGTGATATTCCTTTTCCCCGCTTTGCACCTGCTCCATGACTTTCTTCGCATTTGCCAGTCCGCTGGCTACGCATACTTTGATTTCCATGTCCTCATAGGGAACAGAAAACTCCCGGATAAATCCTTCACTCCGCACGCCGCATTCCGCGATTTCTTCCAGGGTTGCCTTATCATGATCCGGCGCCAGCCTCCGGATAACCGCTTCTGTCACGCCACCGGTTACTCCAAAGATAACTCCGCCGCCAGAACCGAAGCCAAACGGAATATCAGATGCTTCCGAATCCAAATCCGCAAAATAAATCCCTGTGGTGCGTATCATTTCTATCAGCTCTGTCGTTGTGATAACATAATCCGTATCCTTCTCGCCCTTTGTATAGCTGTTCGGACGCTCTGCTTCCATTTTCTTTGCCGTACATGGCATGAAAGAAACCATCACTGTCCTTTTCCCTTTTCCGTTTTCCGGTTTCCGGAAATACTCTTTGACTACGGCAGACATCATTCCCTGCGGGGAACGGCAGGTTGACACATTTTCTTTGAAATCCGGGAATTTATCATCTACGAATTTCACCCACGCCGGGCAGCAGGAAGTGAGAAGCGGCAGTTTCCCTCCATTCTTCACGCGGTCAAGGAATTCTGCAGATTCTTCCATAATCGTCAAATCGGCGCTGAATGTAGTATCATACACTTCATCAAATCCCATGCGGTGCAGCACGTTTACAATTTTCCCCATCACACTCCTGCCCTTTGGCAGTCCAAAAGCATCGCCTACCGCCACCCGGACTGCCGGAGCCACCTGGGCTACCACGCGCACATTCGGGTCTGCCAGCGCATCCCACACCGCATCTTTATCAGACTTAATGCTGATAGCCCCTGTCGGGCAGAATACACGGCACTGTCCGCAGTTTACACATTCCGTAGTTGCTATCGGCCTGTCAAAAGCAGTCATGACCATCGCGTCAGAGCCGCGGTCTGCAAACCCAAGGACGCCTACTCCCTGCAGTTCCTCACAGACACGTACACAGTTCCCGCACAGAATGCATTTATTTGGGTCGCGCACGATAGACGGAGAACTGAGGTCCAAAGGCCGTTTTTCTTTATAATTTTCAAATCTTACATTTGTCACGTTAAATCGGTGAGCCAGGGTCTGCAGGTTGCAGTCTCCGCTCTTTACGCAGGTGGTACAATCCCTGCAGTGTGCCGCGAGCAGCAGCTCAATGATTAACTTTCTGTATTTTTTTAATTTCCCGGTATTTGTATAAATCACCATACCGTCCCAAGGTTCCTCTGAACAGGATGCAAACATCCTCCCCCTGTCATCCTCTACCGTACACAGGCGGCATGCGCCGAACGTGGAAAGCTCAGAGTGATAGCAGAGCGTCGGAATATCAATGCCTGCTTTTCGGATAATGGACAGTACATTCTTTTCATCGGTAAATTCTGCTTTTCTGCCGTCAATTGTAATCGTTCCCATATTCATCCTCCTATGCTTCTATATAAATCGCATCAAATGCACAATTATCTTTACATGCTTCGCACTTAATACAGATGTCCGGATGAATGTGATAACATTGTTTACGCACGCCTGTAATCGCTCCCACGGGACAGTTTCTGGCACATTTGCCACAGCCCTTGCAATACTCCGGATTGATGACAAAGCGGCGCATCGCTGTGCACACTTTTGCCTTACACTTTTTCTCCGTAATGTGCTCTTCATATTCATCACGGAACAACCGGAGGGTGCTCAGTACTGGAAGCGGCGCGCTTTTACCCAGTCCGCACAGCGCCATGCCCTTAACCATCTCAGCCAGCTCTTCCAGCCTGTCTAAATCCTCCATCGCTCCTTTTCCGTCCACGATTTTTTCCAGAATTTCCAGCATACGTTTTGTTCCCTCACGGCAGGGGACGCATTTTCCGCAGGATTCCCGCTGGGTAAAGCTCATGAAGAACCTCGCAACTTCCACCATGCAGGTGTGTTCATCCATAACCACCAGACCGCCGGAACCGATAATCGCACCGAATTTTTTGATGGATTCAAAATCTAATGGGACATCGAGATGCTGTTCTGTCAGGCAGCCGCCAGAAGGCCCGCCAATCTGCACAGCCTTAAATTTTCCTCCGTCTTTCATTCCGCCGCCGATATCAAAAATGATTTCCCTGAGCGTGGTTCCCATGGGCACTTCAATTAGCCCTGTATTCTGGATAGATCCTGTCAGGGAAAATGTCTTTGTCCCTGGCGTGCCCTCCGTGCCGATGCTGCGGTACCAGTCCGCGCCATTTTGCACAATCTTCGGCACATTTGCATAGGTCTCCACATTGTTTAAAACGGTCGGTTTTGCCCACAGACCTTTCTCTACAGTACGGGGAGGCTTTACACGGGGCATTCCCCGGTTCCCTTCAATAGAAGCTGTCAGCGCACTTCCCTCACCGCACACAAACGCCCCCGCTCCCCGGTTGATATGCATATGAAAACTGAAATCCGTACCCAAAATATTATCGCCCAGCATATGGCGTTTTTCAAGCTCTGCGATGGCATGCTTTAGTCTTGATACGGACATAGGATATTCCGCGCGCACGTATATGTATCCGTTTGCAGAGCCTACCGCATACCCTGCAATCATCATTCCTTCTATAAGTTTATAAGGATCTCCCTCCATCACAGAACCATCCATAAATGCCCCCGGATCGCCCTCGTCACCGTTGCAGACCACATAGCGCTCCTTCTCCTGCTGTCTGGCTGCCTGTTTCCATTTCCGTCCTGCCGGGAAACCGCCGCCGCCCCGTCCCCGCAGCCCTGACTGGTCTACAGCGTCTATAACTTCCTTTGGCGTCATTTCAAACAGCGCTTTCTGTAATGCCTGAAAACCGCCGCCAGCCAGATATTCATCAAAGGATTCTGCGTCAAACTTTCCGCAGTTTTCCAATACGGCTCTTGTCTGTTTTGATATAAACGGAATCTCCTCCGGGCTTTTGTAGCGAATGCCTTTCTGTTCATATAAAAGGCTTTCTATCACATCATCCCCTTCTACAGAACGTTCAAAAATTTCTTTACAGTTGCTTATCTGAACTTTCGTATACTGTACAAGTTTGTCTCCTTTTTGGATGCGCACCAGGGGCCCCAGTTCACATACGCCCTGGCATCCTGTTTTCTTCACTCCCAGGTGAGTTTTGTCGTCATGCGGCCGGAAATCCACGGTTACTTCTGGAGTATCTTTTGCGATTTTCAGAAACTCTTCATAAATCTTCTGAGAACCAGTTGCAATACAGCCTGTTCCTGAGCAGACAAGGATTCTGCAGGCATAGGAAGCCATTTCCTGCTCCGCTGCTTTACGGCTCTTTCTTAAATCTTCCCTGTTTTCAATCATCTGCATCACCTCTCAATTCTCGAATCAGCTCCAGTACTTTTTCCGGCGTCATGCGGGGATGGACGTCCTCATTTACCATAACCGTAGGCGCCAGCCCGCACGCCCCGAGGCAGGAAACCGTTTCTACTGTAAACATCATGTCATCCGTCGTATGTTTCTTTGCACTCAGCCCAAGCTCTTTCTGAAATGCCTCCAGGATAGGAATCGATTTTCTCACATGACAGGCTGTACCATCGCAGACCTTTATGATATATTTCCCTTTCGCTTCAAAAGAAAAATTCTCATAAAATGTGGCAACGCTGTAAGCTTTGGCTTCTGTGATTCCAATCTGTCCGGCGACATAGGTGAGTAATTCTCCCGGCAGATAACGGTATACGCCCTGGATGTCCTGCATAATTGGAATCAGCGAAGCCGGCTTTTTTCCATAAAAAGCGATAATCTCATCTGCCTTTTCATAATAAGTTTGATCCAGCATTGTCTTGCCTCCTTTTATAAATTTTCGTTACACCTTATGTAGTCTATTATAATTTATATTTTGAAATTTCACAATATTATTTTCGAATTTCTTGGTATTTTTTGGAATTTTGTCAAATTTTTATCAAGATATGTGAATCATTTAACAAAAAAACACACAGCCCATCTCCACTTTCGATTTTAGCGCGAATCAGAAAGCTTCCAATGTGCTGTGTGCACTGCTTAGGAACAGTCTGCGGAATTCCTGTTCCTGAAGGAGGTAGTTTAGGCTGCAGTTTTACAGAAACCACAGCTTTTTGTGTATTTAATAAAAATGCAATGAGAATCATTCACTAAGTAAAAACATGCCTGCTTACCCCTGCAGACATTCAACGCGGAGCATATCGCATACTCCGAATGGATGTTAAACTTTACACGGAAGCCCATCTCACATATAAAGCAGGTTTCCTGACTTACAGATCATAACGCTGTCCCGCCTTCTCACAAATGGGTATGCAATGGACTTATGAGACAGAATTCCCTGAATACAGTGACCGGATCGCTCAGGATTCTCACCTGATTCCCTCTTCAGGGGTAAACACCCCTGCACTTTATACGGCAATATTAAATTACACATTTATATCCTACTAGTCTGGTGATGATTTGTCAATAATAAATAGAAAAAAATCCCCCATAGCTTTTACATGCATGGGGGATTTTCCGTTATAGCGTCCCAGTCAGCCCGCGATGCTGCTATTTGTTTGCCTTCTCAGCCGCTTCTACCACATGTCCTACCAGCACGGAGGTGGTCACGCTTCCCACGCCGCCCGGTACCGGAGTGATGGCTTCTACGATTGGCTCTACCTTTGCATAATCTACATCACCGCAGAGTTTGCCTTCTTCATTTACATTAATACCTACATCAATAATAATCTGTCCCGGCCTTACATAAGAATCATCAACTACTCCTGCGCGTCCGGCAGCCACGATTACAATGTCAGCCTCTTTTACCACAGACGGCATATCCACAGTCCTGGTGTGGCATACAGTCACAGTAGCATTTTTCTTAATTAGCATCATAGCGGCAGGTTTTCCGACAACCAGGGAACGTCCTACGACTACTGCCTTTTTCCCTGTGCAGTCAATCTCATAGTGATCCAGGATTTCCATGCATGCCTGCGGTGTACATGGAGGATAACCCAGGTCTTTTCCTGTAAATACGCCAGCCATGGAACCGTCTGTCATACAGTCTACGTCTTTTGCCGGATCAAGAGCCTGTTCAATCTCATTCTGATTTAAATGTTTCGGAAGAGGACGGAATAAAAGCACTCCATGTACAGAATCATCCTTATTGACTTCATCAATCACTGCAAGCACCTGCTCCTGTGTTGCGTCTGCCGGAAGCAGGTATTTCTTATATTCTACACCCAGCTTCTCGCAGCGCTTTGTAGCGCCTCTTTCATAGGACAAATCACTCTCATTCTCTCCTACACGCACGATTCCGAGCGTCGGTTTGATTCCTTTTTCATTCAGCTTTTGTGCTTTTGCGATAATACGCTCATTCAGAGCCGCTACAACTTCTTTTCCTAATAATTGTTTTGCCATGATCCCTCTCCTTTTATTTCAATCTGCCAAGTACGCTGTTAAAGATTTCTTCTGCTTTCTTCGGATATTCCGCAAGCATAGCATCCGCCTTTTTATTCAGTTCTTCTGCATATTCTCTGTTTTTCATGGATTTTGTGTTGATGTATACGTTCAGGGAAGCGCCCTCAAGCGCTGCCTTGCAGAATGCTGCCCCAACTCCGGCGTCACTGATTGCCAGTGCGGAACCCTTTGCCGCAAACTCGGCAATAATGTCGATGGCTTCGCAGCATTTCTCCATAATCTCCATAGGAACAGAGCAGGCGTCTTTCAGCACGATTTCCATGACTCTGGCTTTCTCGGCCT
This sequence comes from Lachnospiraceae bacterium 46-15, assembly GCA_041223665.1. Taxonomy (GTDB): domain Bacteria; phylum Bacillota; class Clostridia; order Lachnospirales; family Lachnospiraceae; genus Hominisplanchenecus_A. The sequence continues at coordinate 73,293 of JBCLQO010000001.1, read as the reverse complement.
TTTCCTCTTCTGTCTCCCGCGGCATTCCATATGCTTTTGAGAGCGGCTCAAATACTTCCGCATCCCTCTCAATCAGAGTCAGTAAATCGGCCTGAAGCTTATCGCATTTTGCTTTCAGCTCATACATTTCTGCTTCCACGTCTGCATACTTTTTCTTGCCTACGGTCAGGCTTCCCACCATATTTCCCAGAGCTGTCCCGATAGCGCCTACCAGGGCAGATGCGCCGCCGCCGCCCGGTACGGGCGCTTTGGATGCCAGCACTTCTACAAATTCATTACATGGTACTGTTGAAAACCCCATTTTTCTACCTCCTGTTTTCAGTTCCTGCTGCCGGGCGCTGTAATACAAAGCCCCTGGCTAAACTGTTAGATTTTCTTTAATGTGTTAATAGATATGTCCCCCACAACTGCCAAATCTTCTGTCTCAAAAGACAGAGGAAAGTTATCGGAAAAGAGTATTTGAGAGGACGGTGGAAACTCTTCATCTCCAGCCCACAGGATAAAGCGTACAAAATAGCCGTCCAGGAACTCAAACTCATAAGCGGCATCTCCCATATCAAGCTTTTTTGCCCCGATTTTTTCCATCTGCGCTTCGAAAAGAGGGAGTTTCGAGCCATATCCAAATGCCAGGCGCATCATGCAGCGTCCCTGAAACTGACGGAAATATACTTCTCCGTGGGGAACTTCCCGATAGGTCAGGAAATTTCCGCTTCCCATGGATGCTACGCCTCTGGTCAAATACCGCATCACCATGATTTTCGGCGGAATGCCGTCCTCCATCGCCCCATACCCATTATCTTCCGTATCTGCTTTCCGTATAGTACATTCCGGCCATTTAATTAGAAAGCGCTTCTGCATCATGTGCATTTCAAATTCCTGCGTTTCTTCATGCCAGGGAATACCTGTTCGTTGTGCTGCCTCCTGCGGATCAAGTTTCTGGAATTCTGCCAGATAGTGCTCATAAGGGATACGCTCTTTGTTGTCTTTTCCGTACTCAATATTCATGGGTTACTCCTTCTCCTGCTGCTTCACGCCGATCCTCTAGCTTCTGTCTGTCACTTCTTAAAGGCCAGAACACTATTTTTATCTATTGGGGAACAGGGACGTGTCTGTATGGGGCAGGAAACATGCGCCTACAAACTCATCCATATACTGAGGAATCGCGCTCAATTCTATATAAGTCATATTTTGTGCCACTTCATAAACCTTCCGCTCTGACTCCGTAGAGTACAGCATAGCGTAAGCACCCGCCAGGGAAGAATTTCCGATGTAGTGGTACATTTCCAGCGGTACATCCGGGAACATACCGATATTTATTGCATTTTCCATATTGATGCCGCTTCCGATACCGCCCGCTACATACACATTTTCAATCATGGAAATGTCAAAGTCACAGTATGCCAGCATCGTGCGGATTGCCGAGAAAATAGCGCCTTTGGCCCGGATGAAATTGTCGATGTCTACTTCTGTAATCTCTACATCTTTTACAGAACCTGCGTCGGCTTCAAAGGCGAGCACATAGCTTCCCATTCCGTACGCGTCGCGTTTTATCCGCTTTCCGTCACGCACAAATTTCCCTTTGGGGTCAATGATGCCGCAGCGGAACAGCTCACTGATTACATCAATGATACCGGAACCGCACAGTCCGATGGGCTTTGTTCCTTCCTCTCCTACGATTTGGAATGCAGGCTCCATCGTGTCTGCGTCAATGGTACATGCCTCAATCGCGCCATCCGTAGCACGCATACCGCAGCTGATATCGCCGCCCACATAACTGCCTATATTCGGCGCTACGATAATATGGGCATCTGGATTCACATCAATGCCAATATCCTGCGCAAACAGGGAATTTGTCTTAAAAAATGCCGGAATATACGGCTCCATACGCAACGGGTTTGCATTAATTCCCATCAGCAGATGGTTCATGGTAGAGTTCCCTGCCACGCACATCCGATAAATATTACGCTTTGTAATCTTTGCCTGGCGGCACATGCCATGCAAAAGAGGATTGAGCGTTTCATCAATCACGGCTTTCTGAAGCCGCTCCTTCCCGCCTGGCTTATCTGATTCGATAATCCGGTTAATAACATCCGCCCCATAACGAATCTGCCCGTTTCCGGCAGAACCCTTCGCCAGAATCGAGCCATCCAGCATGTTAATCAGGATACCGGACACTGTAGTCGTACCGATATCAATTGCCGCTCCTGCAACGACTACCTCTTCCGATGCAGGGAAAATGTCGTACACAAAAATATCTGACGCGGTTTTCCGTATTACGGCTTTTACTTTGAAGTCTGATTCACGCAATATATCCGGCAGTTTTTTCAGTACGGAGTACGGCAGCTTCACCCTCTCCAAACCTGCTTCTGCTTTTACTGCGCGGGTAAGACGCTCATTATCCGGCATCGTATCATCCAAAGTCGGGACTTCCATATTTAATTCTATGATTTCAAGATTATTTTTCAGTTCAATTCCTGCATCAGCGATTGACGATTTGATATCGTCAAAAATCTTTATCTCGTCCGGTGATGACAAATCAGCCACTTTCATACGGCTTCTGTACGCAGAGGCGATATCCGGCACCAGCACTTCTACATCTGCGCAAATCGTGCTGACGCAGGCCAGTCTCCAGCCATCTGCATATTCTTCATCACTGATATGACGGGTCTTTTTTGATTCCAGTTCTCCACCAATGAGCTTCACTCTGCATTTTCCGCAAGATGCATTTCCAGAACACGGCGCATCGATAGCTACATTTGTTTTTCTCGCTACCTCAAGAAGGCTTTCACCGAAAGCAGCGAAGACGCTGACATCTTCGCTGTTTTCAAACTTAAAAGTAACCTTATACATTTATTAAATCTCCAGATAGGAATCTGCGTACAAAGTATTGTTCTTAAATACGTCACAGGACTTGATTGTCTCCATCAGACGCAAATCGCATGGATTTACGATTGCAGAAGTAAGACCCTGCATCATAGCCATTGCAACCATTGCTGAATCCATAATCGGACGGATGTGTTTCGGCATACCGTTGGAGTTATTGGACAGACCGCCTGTAGAGTTCAGCCCCATATCAGAGAACATCTTAATACATTCCAGGATATCCATCTGCTTGTCCTGCATTCCTTTTACAACCAGGAATAACGGGTCGAACCACAGATCCTCAGCCTCCATGCCGTGCTCAAGTCCTCTCTCAAGAAGGAGCTGGCAGTATCCCATACGCTCGTCATTGTCTTTTGCGATACCTTCGCCGTTGCAGAGCGCGATAACGATTGCATCATTAGCTGCTGCCAAATCGATGTTCTCAATCCTTCCGGCTGCATCTGCAGAGTTTACAATCGGTTTTCCTTTGGAACGGTTGTATACGGAAATACCTGCTTCGATTGCCTTGGTATTGGAAGTATCCAGTGCCAAAGGTACGTTGTCAAACTCGCTCTGAAGCAACTGAACTGCCCACTTCATCAAGTCCTCTCCGTCACTCTCTGCCGGTCCGATATTTACATCCAGATACACAGCGCCTGCATCCAGCTGCTCTTTTGCCCTTTTCAGGATTGGTTCAGGATCGCGGCTTGTAAAAGCTCTGTTGACTGCCGGAGCAGTGGTGGAAAGTCTTTCACCAATTGTAACAAATTTTGCCATTGTCTGTTCTCCTTTTCTTTTAAATAATCCGTATATCGCCTATGCGAAATCTTTCATAAATTTAACAAGCTGTACTGCTTCGTTTGGTGCAATAATTACCTCCCAGTTCGGTAATTTTGCTTCGATTTCTCCCTTTAATACAGCTACTTTTCCTGGGATAACCAGCTTTCTGCTCTTTACCTTTTCTTCAATCTTTGCTTCTTCGAAGAATTTAGCGATTGTACTTGCTGAGAATTTACCTGCTGCCCAGGATGTCAATACGGAAAGTCCGCCTGCATCGCTGATAATCAGGTTTACAGGTACGCCTGAACGCTCCAGCTCTCCGGAAACCAGGAAGTATGTAAGAGCGAAGTCTACCGTTGTCAAACATACAGAATTCTCATCTGCACCATTCAGCGGATAAATGCCCGGCTCAACTTTCATTGGCTTCTGCGGGTCTGTAAACAGGTTCTGACGCAGGCCATACAGCGGAAGCGCCTCTGCATAAGAGATGTTCTCTGCTATTACGATAGAACCATATTTCATGGTAAACAGTGAAAGCAGAGCTGCCTGCTTATGGGCGTCACCCATTGCAATCTTTGCTGTGTTAACAATTGACGGATACCCGAATGTCCTGTCTCCGTCTTTCAAAGCTGCTTTACGCACCTGAACTGCATTTGCAAATGTATCTTTTACATTCTCTCCGGTTACATCGATTACCAGATTTTTGTTTCCGAGCCCTTCCAGCTTTTCAACAGTATCATGGATTTCCGAAAGGTTTGCGCCTCTTACGCCGAGAACAACGCCTGCCTCTGCAGCTGCAGCATTCATTGCTTCATAGTTGGAAGCGTCTGCGCCGTTTAAGATTGGTTTGCTGTCTTTGCATACTGCAAGTGCAGCCTTTGCCAGCTCAACGTCTGTACATCCCAGTACCAGGACACGTCCGGTAGCTGCGGCTTTCTTTACAATCTCAACATAATCGGAAACAGCCTCGGAAGAATGATTTACATAAATCATTTCCACGAACATCCGCTCACCGATACGCTCATAATCAACCTTTGCAATATCAGCTAATCTCGCATCTACTGCTGCAGCGTCCATGCAGTCGCATACGGCCGATGCATAACGCGTTTTGCTGACAAAAGTTTTCTCATGACGGAACAATACTGTCTCGCCGCCGAGTGTCATCTCAGCATCCCCTGCACCAACTTTGATGGTTTTCATTGGAGGCTCTGTAGCTGCTGACAGTTTTGCAAGAGCTTCCGGTGCAAAATACGGACATGCGCTGACATCAATCGCACCCTGTGCCACTTTCATAGAAAATGCCATACAGGTAGGACATCCACACTCTTTACAGTTTTTCTTTGGTGACAATTTAAAAATATCAAGACCTTTAAGTGCCATAATTTATAATCCTCCTTCGATAGCAGTTATACTAATTCTTTAACCAGGTTTGCGATGGTTGCAATTGACGTCGGGTGTTTCAGGATAACTGCGTTGGAGCCGGATGCGATAACTGCCATGGCAGTTTCAACTTCCATATCAATTCCACGCGCTTCCTGGTCGCCCCACTCAGGAACATCTGCTTCAGAAGCCATAGCTTCTTTCACAGCCCAGGTCTCTGATGCTACAGGAGTTACAATTGGCATCTGCAGGTTTGCATCATTCTGTGACAATGCTGCTGCTTTAATACGGTCCATAGTAGAAACCACATACTCGAATCCATATCCGGCTGCCGCAGTACCTACGTTCATAACAATGCTCTTGCTGTTTACGCCGAGCTGTCCGATAAGCACGTTCAGCTGCTTTGCAAGGTTGATATCAACGGCTGACTCCGCACCTACAATCTGCTTGTAAGCAAGTCCGGCTGCTGCGCCCACTGTCTTGTAGTTCTCTTCCTTTGCCGCCAGGAACATCGCATTCCTGCCGTCCAATACCTCTGCTGCTTTCGAAAGAAGCTCTGCATCCTTCTCAGCATTCTTGCATCCGGCTGCCACGATTGGAAGATCGACTGCTGCAGCGACCTCTTTTAATGCGCTGATTAATTCTTCTGTGGATTTGTTTTCTCCGTTTGGATCTCCGCCTTCCATACGGAAACATAAAAAGTCAACCCCCTCAAAGGAAGCGGCTTTCTTTGCGATATCTGCGATACTCTTGCAGCCTTCATAATACTTTTTCACGCAGTCCGGTTCATTGTCCATACCAAAATCTGTGATTTCGATACCAACCTTCGGTGCATTCTCGATTGGTGCGTCAAAAGAATATAAGGGTAATACATTCTCACCGCCAATTTTGACTGCTTTGTCTCCGCTGCCAATTTCAACAGTATTGATGCTGGCGTTGAACTTTCCTGATTTAGCTGTAAATGGCATTTTAAATTATCCTCCTTCATGTTCTAAGCTGTTACCATGATTTTACAACAGTCTTAGTCAAAAATCAATGAAAAAGCCTTGGGTATGGGGCTTTTTCAAATGTGTATTAAAAAAAGTACATAGAAAAAGTTTAAAGTTTTCTGTGGTTTCCCGGAAGATAGATTCGAGAGTTCCCATTATTGCGTCTGCTCCGCATCCACGGCGGCTTACACCGCCTGGGAACTCTCTCATTCATCCATCGGGTGAAACCAAATGCCGCCTGTGACGGCGCTTGGTTTCCTGCCGATGGATTACATCATCGGTTCCATGCTTAAAGCCGGATGTCCTTTTTCCTCTAAGAATGCCAGCAATGTTTCGGGATCTTCTGCTACCGTCTCATCGCCGATCATGTCTACAAAGTTCTCAATGCCGTACATTTCTTTTGCTGTCTCGTTTAATCTCTCAGCTACCTGATCTTTCAAATCTTTCGGCATCCATACGATTCTGGCAACACCGCCCTCTGCCTTCATGAACTTCTTGGAAGCGATGAAATGTTTTCCATGTCCCATAAATCCTGGTGTCTGAACGCCGCCGCCTGTCATAGAAGCCAGTTCCGGGAAGGTCATACCAATCGGTGTCATGCCGGCATACTCACGGTTAGCGATACATACGCCGTTTGAAAGAGGCTCGATACCGCAGATACACTCAAAACATCCACAGGAAGTCATTGGTTTTTCAATAATGGAATACAGAGATACATCTTCCAGAGCACCCTGGGAGAATTTGCGTACTGCTTCATTAACGTCCTCGTACTCTCCGATTCTCTCATCAATAATGCGCTCTTTTGTGATTACCTGGCACGGTCCTTCCGGATCAAGCTGATGGGTTGCTTTTGCATCCAGCCATGAAACAGCACCGCAGAGTCCAAGTCTTTCCGGTGTAACCACACATACGTGGCTCGGTGAGAATGCCTGGCACATGATACAGCTGTAGTATACTTCTACGCCTTCATCTGTCAGAGTCATAAGTCTCTCGTCACGCTTGTCAAACATCGGTGTTGCAACTTCATGACGAATCTTTGTACACTCAGCCGGGTCTGTATAAATCTTAACCTGGCACTTATCTACTACTGCTGCAAACTCGCTCTTAACCTTTGCATAGAGCACTTCGCCGATGTGTTTTGCGCGGAATCCTGCTGCAAACGCATCTTTGCTGATACGGATACGGATCATATCACGCTGTCCGGTATGCATCACGCCCTCGATGCAGTTCAGATAGGAATGGAACTTACGCTCAAATACCGGCTCGAAATCTGCCTGCATGTTCTTTCCTGCCACTTCTACTACGTATGCGATGCTGTTCTTGCTTCCTACTTCCATCTCATCGATGTCCGGTCCGATAACTTCAATCTTATGATCCTCAATCTCGCTGGCTTCTTTTGCATGTACCAGCTCACAGCAGTCTACCCTGGAACCGTCAAACTCTACCTGCATGTCGCCGCGGCGGATAATCTCGCCCTCAAATGCGGAAGCGAATGCTACCGGGATATCAATATTCGTAATCTTAATTTTAATATCTCTTGCTTCAAGAGAAGTTGCATTAAATTTGGAAACGTCTTTCTGTACAATCAGGCTCTTTGGCACACGGAAAGTTTCTTCATTTGTGATAACCGGGAATCCAAGTGCGATAGCGCCTGCTCCACATGCAACGATAACCGGGTCAAGCGGTGCGAATGCATTAACAAATGCCGGAACACGCTCGAAAGTATATTTCATCAGACCGGCTGCGTCTCCCGGCTGGATGTTGCCGAAAATCAGCGCTGCCCTGACTGCAACAGATACAACATGGATAACGCTGGTAACATCTTTTCCAAGAGGGATAACACGTACATTTGCGCCTGTCTTGTATCCCATCTCTTCACACTGGTCAATGATACCGCCAACCAGTGTTACCAGGATACCCTGTGCCTGATAGCTCTTTACCAGATCAACACCTTCCTGTGCGGTAGGCGCAGAGCCGAGGATAACTGCCACGCCTGGGATATCTCCTGTTACAAGGGGTACGCCCAGCTCACGGATAACTGCATCTGCCAGATGTCCGTAACACGGCTCCTCGTAAGGTACTGCACCGTCCATATACTTCAGCACTTCAATGAACTCCGCACACAGAGCGGTAGCCACACCTGACATAAACGCGTCATTCAGGCGCTTTTCTCTTGTCATCAGGCTCTTCACTACGCCCAGGGCATCTTTCAGCTCGCCAAGCGTTGCAACCTTTGTGCCCGTTACGCCATAATAGCAGGGCAGGCTGTATGCGGTATTCGGGAAAGCAATCGCTTTGTCCGCGCCATGTTTTTCAATTGCGTCATTGATTGCGCCCTCTGTCAAACCGTATACGGTATCATTTCCACTAAATACAACATCAAATAATGTCACTGTTAAATACCTCCAATCAGCTATTTGATTTATCGATTTTTTCTTTTATTTTTATAATTTCACTGACGGCTCTCTCGCTGAAGTCAAACGGTGATTTGCCCTGGCGGTCCGCGTCAATGACCTCTTCATTATAATGAATGAATCCCAGTAAATCCTCTGCCGGAATCCTGGACCTGATGAATTCCTCATCCGCCTCATTCCGTACTTTATTCGCTACGACACGCACCTGCTTTACGCCCAGCCCTTCTGCCAGCCGCTTCACGTTCTTGTATGTCTGGATGCTTCTGGCTCCCGGTTCTATGACTACCACAAACTGATCCATTCCGTCTGTTGTCCCACGTCCCAGATGTTCCAGTCCGGCTTCCATATCAAGAATAACCACGTCGCTGCTCCGCAGCACCAGATGATTGATAATGCGTTTCAGCATCACATGTTCCGGACACACACAGCCGCTTCCCGCCGTATCCACGGTTCCAAGCACCAACAGTTTTACACCGTTGTATGTCTTGGAATATGTATCCGGAATGTCGGATACTTTCGGGTTGATTTTGTAAAATTTGTTGTCGTCATTCGCACCTGTACGTTCCTGCACCAGCTTGCGCATTTTCGTAATCGGCACGATAGAATCCAGCAAATCTTCCGGGAATCCTAGTGCCAGTCCCAGATTTGCGTCCGGGTCTACGTCAGCAGCAAGCACGTTCTTGCCTTCTTCTGCGTATAATCTTGCCAGTGTAGCGGCAAAAGTGGTTTTACCCACGCCGCCCTTTCCGGTTACTGCAATCTTCATAGTGATTCATCCTTTACCATGTTTTCTGTCTTAGATGCCGATAGCCTCTCTCTTCTCTTCGATTCTTGCAATCATGGCATCTCCTAACTTGTCGATATCCTTCTCTACGGTGTAGGCTGCCTCTACCCACTCCCTGATACCGCCTGTCAGCAGCTCAGCTACTTCTGTAGAACCTGATACATATGGGTCTACGCCAAGGAATGTGTCAAGACCTGTAGCCACTACGTAGTTACCGATAGATACTGCCTTCTCAGACATCCACTCAGGCGCACATCCTACAACCGGAAGCTGGGAGATATTCAGTCCTGAATCCTTTGCCAGCTCTGCTACCAATACCATCATACGGGAAATATCCACGCAGGAACCCATGTGAAGTACCGGAGGAATGTCAGCCAGTTCGCATACTCTCTTTAAGCCTGCGCCGCAGAGTTCTTTTGCAGCTTTATCCATAAGCCCTGCTTTTGCAGCAGCCTGTGCAGAACATCCGGAAGCAACAATGATGATATCATTTGCAATCAGCTTCTTCATCAGCTCGATATGTGCATGGTCAGGTCTGATTTTCGGGTTATTACATCCAACCATAGCCACCGCACCGCGGATAACGCCGGATGTGATACATTCAATCAACGGTTTTGTTGTACCTGTCTCATCCACCTGTGAGTTGGTAACTCCATCCAGAGTCTTTACGATAGCTTCCACAGAATAGCCTACAGTCGCTTTCTGCTTCAGATCCGGGATATATACGAGATCAGGATTTCTGTTCTCAAAGTTATCGATTGCCATCTTTACGATAGCTTTTGCATTCTCGTCCGCCGTTTTTGCATTGAATCTGATGAATTCAGAATCCGGCATCTGTGCAATCGGTGATGTTGTGATAAATTTTGTGTGGAAACATTTGCTCAAAGGTCCAAGCGCCGGGAAAATACACTGCACGTCAACGACAATCGCCTCACATGCGCCCGTCAGCACTACGTTCTCCTGCTGCAGGAAGTTTCCTGCCATCGGGATACCGCGGCGCATAGCCACTTCGTTTGAAGTACAGCATACACCGGAAACAGTGATTCCTTTTGCTCCCTTAGATTTCGCATATGCAATCATCTCAGGGTCATCTGCATATTCACAAATCATCTCGGACAATGACGGATCATGTCCATGGACAACGATATTTACATTATCTTTTTCCATAACGCCAAGGTTTGCTTCTGTCTCAATGGGCTTCGGCGTACCGAACAGGACGTCAGAGAACTCTGTTCCTGCCATGGAACCTCCCCATCCATCAGAAAGACCTGAACGCAGGGACTGCCTGATTAATGCTTCCGGTTTGGAAGAACATCCCATATGAGCCATATGTAAGGAACAGGATACCTCGCGGTCAATTGCGCGCGGAGCGATTTCTTCTCTCTCCCAAATCTCCTGGGTATGCTGCGGCGCTCTCTTTAAGAAATTCTGATGTCCGAATACTTTTCCGTATTCCTCCAGACCGCGTACAGCCATCTCATGAGCCAAGTCATAGATATCTTTTCCTTCTGTCTCCACGCCCCACTCTTTTGCAATGCGGATCAGCTTCTCAGGATCTTTTACTTTATATGGTCCTTCCGGCTTTGCATTGTACAGTGTATGGCAGATTTCACGTCCGTGGTCAGAATGTGTAGCAGAACCGCCGGCTGTGAATTTCAGGTAGTTTCTGGCAACGATGCCATGTACGTCACATCCGCAGATTCCTCTCGGAGCCTTCGGCGTGATACGGCACGGCCCCATAGAACAGATTCTACAGCAGACACCCTGCTCGCCGAATTTACAATGCGGAGTCTGATTGGCAACCCTGTACTGCCATCCATCTGCCCCAACCTTCTTGCCAGTCTCCAGCAATCTCTCGGTAGCCGCCTCGAATTCTTCTACCGTTGTCAATTTAAAATTTCCCATTATAAACCTCCTTTTTATTTCGGGTGCATGATGACTTACTGCATCCACCCCCACGGGATATTTTTACTTCTTTTTAATCCCCCTGTTTGAAACAAGGGGATAGCATCATACAAAAAGCTTATCTAAAATCTCAAACAAAGCTTTCCTGACAGGGGATTCCTCCGGCAGCTCCACCGTAGGCTTTCCGTCGCAGTCATATTCATAGACATCCGTATCCTGCGGCACAATGCCTAAAAGCTGCAGCCCCTGTTTTTCAATTTCTTCTCTGGTGCCTTCATTTAATTCACCGTTTGGAGCACGGTTTACAATCAGCCCGATGGAATCCGGCTTCATATCACATTCCTTTATCAGTTCTGCGATGCGTCCCACCGCCTGAACTCCTCTTCTGGAACAGTCGCTGACTAGTATAAAAGTGTCCACTTTCGGCAAAATGCCACGGCTGATATGTTCCATTCCTGCCTCATTATCTACCACAATATATGGATAATGAGGCGCCAGTTTCTGCAGCTGGCTCTGTAAAAGCCCATTTACGAAACAATAACATCCTTTTCCCTGCGAGCGTCCCATTACAAGCAAATCATAATCGTCCTGCTCAGAAAGACAGCGTCCGAACATGAATTCCATATAATCTGCTTTTGTCATACCCTTGGGAATCGGATTTTCCTTGCTCATCTCTGCCCGGGTCACTTCCTCGCGGATTTCACCGAGAGTCATCTCCACGTCCACGCCGAGAACTTCGTTCAGATTCGCATTCGCATCTGCATCCACGGCCAGAATCGGTGTTTTCCGTTTCCTGCTTAAATAGTCAATCATCAGACCGCACAGCGTTGTCTTTCCGACCCCGCCTTTTCCCGCTACTGCTATAGTAAATGACATAAAATCGTGCTCCTTCTAAAGAAATATCAGTAAATTAAACCATTGTCTTGATACCGGACTCATTGATGATGTCGGTAACGTCTTTCCACTTGTTCAGTGCATACAGATGGATACCATTAATTCCGAGTGCGCGGTACTCATCAATCTGCTTAATTGTGTATTCAATACCAGCCTTCTTGAAGTCAGCTTTCTTCTGGTCAACAGCTGCGTCAAACGGCTCTTTATCAAATGGATTCGGGAAAATCCAGTATTTTGAAATCAGCTCGCACAGTGCACGCGGCATTACACATGCATTACGTGAAAGCGCCATGTTAATCGTAGCTGCCTGGTCAAGAATCGGCATGATACCTACGTCAACCGGCATTGTAATACCTGCCCTGTCCAGCTTATCCTGCCAGCGTTTGAACTGCTCCATATCCCAGCAGAGCTGTGTCATGATGTAGTCTGCGCCGTTGTCCTGTTTCTGTTTCAGTACTGCCACATCAGCATCCAGGCTGCGGCATGCGATATGTCCCTCTGGGGAACCTGCTACTGCAATTTCAAATTTGTCGCCAAACTCTTTGCGCACAAAAGCTACCAAATCCGTCGCATATTTGAAATCTCCGCCGGTTCCTGTCCATCCGAACGGAAGGTCGCCGCGAAGCGCCAGCATATGGTCTACGCCGTTTTTCAGATAATTTTCAAGCTGCTCTTTGATTCCCTCACGCGTGTTTCCGATGCATGTGAAATGTGTTACAGGTGTAGTTCCTGCCTCTTTAATCATCTGGCACACATCCAGGTTCTTTCCTACGTTTGTACCGCCGGCACCATATGTACAGGAAATATACTCTGGCTCAAACTCACACAGCTTCCCGATTGTTCCAGGGAGATTTTCCATTCCCTTGTCTGTTTTTGGTGGAAAAAGTTCGAAAGAAAGCAGCTGCCTTTCTTTCATCATTTCCGATAATCTTTTCATTGCTAAACTACCTCCATGTTTTTTTATTTTAACTGCTTACTCTTCGCAGTTAATTACAACACATCCCCCGGTCAAATCTACAGACCGGATGCTTCCTCGGATGGTTTTCTGCTCCCCCATCACATCAATAAGGGTAATATTTTCACCATCCACCTCTAATTTGCTGACATACTGTAAAATCACACTGTCAGGCTCCTGGGCTTTATTGTAAACTGTAGCTAAACACATCTGCCATTCCTCCTACTGCCCGTCTTTCACCATGGCAAGCGCCAGGTTCAGGTACATATTGCCTTTCTGAAACTCATCCACTGCTTTGCGTATCTGCTCCGCAGCCTTATCTTTCCCTTCCTGCAAAAGCTTTTCCGCCATCTGGTCGAGCTCCGCAGCATGGCTCTGGTTGTGCTGATACATATAAGTCAGCAGTGCCGCATTCTTATCAGATGCCTCTGAATGCTCATGTCCGCAGCCCTGGCATTCTCCACAAGCTTCCTGGCTGCAGCCGTCTGCGTGGGAGTGCGTGTGGTCATGCTCATTCTCATGTCCGTGTTCATGGCTGTGGGGATGGCTGTGCTCCAAGCCGCCTTCATGGGTATGGGAATGCGTGTGGCTGTGTGCATGTGCGCATACATTTCCATTTTCATCCTTTACCAAGTGCATCGACATCTACCTCCTTTCACACAAAATAACATGAAAGCCGATAAATCTGCGCTTTCACATCTGTCGCTATGGCCTTTCATAGCATCGTATCATTCATTTAGGGACATATAGCAAACAAAATCTGCTTATATGCCTGTATTATAACACAACATATATCCATTCTCAACAATTCCGAATGTACTTTTTTCAATAATTTGATAAAAATTAACAAAAATTGGCGAAATGTCCACAGACCGCAGCATATCTGCGGTCTGCCTGCCCCTATCTTACGCAAGTATCATTCTGTCATTTGCGAATTCTCCGCCGCTGACCTGTTCAAACTTCGCCAGCAAATCGGAAACTTTCAGTCTTTTCTTCTCTTCGCCCGCCACATCATAGATAATCCGGCCTTCATACATCATCACCAGGCGGTTTCCATGTACGATCGCGTCCTTCATATTGTGGGTAATCATGATTGTCGTCAGGTTATCCTTTGACACGATACGGTCCGTGGCATCCAGCACTTTTGCCGCCGTCTTGGGATCGAGCGCCGCCGTATGCTCATCCAGCAAAAGCACCTTCGGCTTTTTCAGAGTCGCCATAAGCAGCGTCAGCGCCTGCCTCTGTCCACCCGAAAGCAGGCCAACCTTGGAAGTAAGCCGTTCTTCCAGACCTAAATCCAGGATTTTCAACCGTTCTTTATATTCTTCCCGCTCACTGTTCGTAATTCCCTGCCTGAGTCCCCTGCGCGCTCCTCTTCTTGCTGCAAGCGCCAGGTTCTCTTCTATCATCATGCTGGCGGCAGTTCCTGTCATGGGATCCTGGAACACACGCCCCAGGTAACTTGCACGTTTATGCTCCGGCAGCTTCGTCACATTGATATCATCGATAAAAATGCTTCCTTCATCCACCGGCCAGACACCGGCAATCGCATTCAGCATCGTGGATTTTCCGGCTCCGTTTCCCCCGATAACCGTTACGAAATCCCCCTCGTTTAAAGTAAGGTCCAGCCCTCTCAAAGCAGCTTTTTCATTGATTGTGCCCGCATTGAATGTCTTTTTTACACCTGTTATCTTAAGCATTGGCAGAACCTCCTTTTCTTATACCCTTCGCAAAATATTTTCCTTTCATGTAAGGGATTGCCAGGAATACTGCCACCACAAGCGCCGACAGCAGCTTCAAATCGTTAGAATTCAGTCCCATCCAGAGCACAACCTGGATAACCAGATAATAAATAATCGCTCCAAGCGCCACGGCAAACAGCTTAAATGCAAAGTTTCCTCGGATTTTCCCAAACACAACCTGTCCGATAATAACCGCAGCCAGCCCGATAACAATTGCGCCACGCCCCATATTCACATCTGCAAACCCCTGGTACTGGGCGTAAAGACCGCTTGCAAGAGCCACGATGCCGTTGGAAAGCATCAGTCCGATGATTTTGCGTGTGTTTGTATTGATACCCTGCGCCCTGGACATGTTCTGGTTGGAACCTGTCGCACGGATAGAGCATCCCAGCTCCGTCCCAAAAAACCAGTAAAGCGCAGCAATAATTACAATAATAAAAATCATCACCACGAAGATGCTGTTCTGATAAAACGGCACCCCTTTTACGTATCTCAGGGATACCAGCAGATTATACTTGTCCACACTGAGCGCCTGGTTTGATTTTCCCATCATAATCCTTAAGTTTACGGAATATAGTCCCAGCTGCGTCAGAATTCCCGCCAGAATCGCCGGAATCCCCATCGCCGTGTGGAAAATCCCCGTCACCAGCCCCGCCAGCATTCCCGCCAGAAATGCGCACAGCAGAGAAACTCCTACAGACTGCCCATTCAGCATCATCATGATACAGACTGCGCCGCCTGTACACATCGTCCCGTCTACCGTCAGGTCTGCCAGATCCAGAATCTTGTAGGTAATGTACACCCCGATTGCCATGATTCCCCAAATCAGTCCCTGGGCACAGGCTCCCGGCATCGCGTTTAACAGTGTCGTAATGTTCACTTTCGTCTCCTCCTCAATAGTATATATGTATTTCTCTAGTTCTTTATTATATTAAAAACAAAATCAACATGCAAGCACTAGTTTTTTTGTCAATTTTGTTCATATATTACTGTCCATATAGAGCTGTGCACTGAATGTACAGCTCTATATGGACAGTGCGTTCTCATTTCTCTTGCCCTGCTTTTTTGGGACGTTTTATGCCGCCTTTTCTTTTCAGCCCAAAACCATGCAAATATATTTCAGGCACATTAATCCTGCCATCTGCTGCCTTCATTACAATCCCCAGTTCCAGCAATATCTCTAGAATTTCTTCTTTTGTCTTTCCAGGTAGCCGTTCTCTCTCTGCTTCCGTCCAGCATTTCGGTGACAGCTCTCGTAGGAATTCTGTTTGTTCCATCAGCATTGTTTTACCTTTCAGACGTTTAATTAACCCCTGTAACCACTGATATTCTTCGTTTACCAGCTCCTGCACACGATCAGCAGATACTTCCCCAAGCGCCCCCTGCAATCTGACAGGCTCTAATACTCTCTCTGCCTCCAGCTTTTCTAAATCATCTTTATGGCTGAGCATCTCTTTTGCCGCAAATGCAAAGCATTTCAGGAATGCTCTTGGAGTCATCTCCCCATTTGCATCCTGAACATGATTTGGCACCCATGCATAACTTTTCCCCCGCTTGGGTGTTTTTCCCATATATCTTCCAATCATTTTATCAATCAGCAATTGATAGGCTTCTTCTGAATCTCCTGGCAGATATCCTAGTTCCCTGCTCCGCTCAGATTTAAGCAGCCCTGGCACGCTTTCCAGATAAGATACCATAGCATCTATCCCTGCGTTTGCCATTCTTTTTACCAGTAAACGGTATAAAGAAAGTACGTCCCAGCTCAATTCGAGTTGATATGCTTTCATTTTGGAAGCATCCACGAATTGAAGGGCTTTGGAATTGTACAAATCGTTGCGCAAAAAAATCTTAGCTTTAATACTTACAAATCTGTTGTTATGCCGATACCAGAAATCCAACAGCCCTCTTATATATACAAAAAGTTCCATGTAATTGCTGCAGATACGATCCAGTTCATCATACACAATGAAAATCTGTTTTTCTTTTTCTACAAGAATGTCATCCGCTTTATCCAGAAAACTTTCCCACTTTTCTTTATCAGAATCTAAAGCTTTCCACCACTTAGATACCTCATTGCTGTTTTCAAGTAAAACGTTTTTAACCTGCTTGCCTAAATACGACTCTGCTAACTCATTCACTGCACTATCAGCGGCAAATCTGCGCAAAATCACTGAACAAACCAGTCCGCCCCAGAAAGAACTCAAATTATCCGGATTTTGAGTTTTCAGTAAATCATCACACGTCCCGGATGTTGGAAAAGACTTTGCTCCATCTCCATTTGCAATATATCCAGTCAGGAATTCACCATTTTTTAATCCTGTATACCTCTTTCTATCTTTTTCCCCAATTACATAATCCAATCCGCTGCAAGATGTCAGCACCCGAAACAATGCTGTTTTCCCTGCCCCCCGTCCTCCTGTAATCAAAAAGACTCTCTTATCTGCCAATTTGCTGTAACTACGCAACGGAAGAAAATTTTGCAAAATAGTGTCTTTCAATTCATCTTCTCCCGCACCATTCTCTGACACACATTCAGAAATTCCTCTTAAAATTTCATATTTTTCTTCAATTTTCATAATTCAAGCCTCACCAAACCATCCTGCAATCCGGTTTGCAACTTTCTCATAAATTTCCCCTGTTAATTTGTCCTTATATACTCCAACTTGTCTATTTTGTTCCTGGCTTCCATCTGAAAATAGCTCAATTCCCCTCAAAAGGTCGTCATCAAATGGAATTAATTCCGGAAAATGAATCTCACCTGGCGCTTCTATGCCTGGAAGCTTACTGCCTGCATCATAATAATTCTCCTGACAAACCGTATAGGATTTCTGAAGGAATCGTTTACGGGAGATAGCAAAATCAGACGAGATAGGCTTTGGGCACATCGTGTCTATAATCATTATGGGAAAGTCTTCCGTATGCCTTTCTGCAATTGTTCGCAGTACCTGTGCAATGCCATCCCATGACTGCCTGCTGTCATTTCCAAATAATACAACCCCATGTGGAAGCTGCGTCACAGCTACCCCTCCCATATCATGAAATCCAGCGCGTGCATCTACAAAAATGTAATCCGGTGAATATCTACTTTTTATATCTGTAAGGAGCCCTGTTAAGGAATCTCTTAAATGGTTTTCCCTATTATCTTGATAATCAATACGTGCAAGTTTCTGAAGGTAATTATCATCTACTTTTCCTGCTGGCATCAAAAATAGTCGCCCATCTTCTTCATCCAATAAGACAGGATCCGTCACATCAAACACATAATCTTCCACCTGTATCCCGCCGTCTATCTCATGTTCAATCAAATAATCCAACACTCCTTTTGTAATTATTTCCTCCTCGAAAAAAAGAGTCGCAAGACCTGGAGCTTCGATATCTGTATCTATCATCACTACATTTTTCCCTTGCTTTACCAGTGTCAGAACCACTCCAGCCAAAGCAGTCGTTCTCCCCATTCCTCCTTTGAATGAATAGAAAGTGACTACTTTTGTACCATTTTCTTTCACTGCTTCTTCATAAGGCCATACAGATTCTATATTCTGCGTTCTACATATCCAGGCTTTTTTGGCAATCGGGCGTTCTGATACAAAAAACATAATATTATCACACATTTCCTTTTGCACGCGTTCTGCCTCTATCAAATCTATAATAGGTTTAATTCTTCTTGAAATGTTTTTGAAATTTCCGGAAAGCTTTTTCCAATATATTCTTCCACTAAAATATTTCCCCATATTTTTGGTTAAAATTGTCTTTAATTTCTGCTCATCAAAATCGGCAACCGTTTCCATATTGTCCATAGCAAAAGAAACAGTTCCATATACATCCCTTACCAATGTGACGTTTGACAATATCATTTTTTTATCCCATGAACAAATACTTTGTATTGCTATATCCAGAGTATTATTAAATGTAATCATCCCTCATCCTCTCCTATATAACCGTCCAGATACAAACGCGATATCTCACGTATTAAACTATCTGCCGCCCTTCTACAGTTTACAGCATCTTCTTTTGAATATATTTCATCCTTATAATATCTCCTTGCAGGATGATTTTGAAATAAAATTGCAGGCAGCGAATTTTGAGATAGCCGTAAACCGCTTGCAGGGTCAATTATAGCAGCTAGTCCCAAATCTGCCAATAGCATCATTTCTATATCCTGAAATAACTCTTCTCCAAAATGGCTATAGTTTCTGATTTCTTTAATAGAGCGTCCCTTTCTCAATATTGTTTTTAATGCACACTCAGCCGCAAACCCTTGCATGCATACCGCATTATCATATTCTTCCTCTTGTTCTAATACACGTCCATCAACCCAATGTCGAACTGCCGCCTCATAAAAATTTTCATTTGACATTCTCATCACATCTTTCCTTTCTCACCACGCAGTCCTTACTAAAAAACGCAATTCTATACCTAACAAGCTCCTGATACCTGTTGTCATGCAATTCGTCCGTATACCGCTTCTCTTCTATCCGCTGCAGCGCCATATAAACTCCCCTAAAATTTGACTGCTTCGCAGATTTTAACGAAAGACTGATCACCGGGTATTTTCCCAATCTAGCCCATGATACGCAATCCCTCAAACAAACTGTGGTTATCCCTTTTGCTCCCGTCACTTTTACGGACATCTTCAAAAAAGTATGGGAGCATATTTATATTCAAAGTCTTTCCGAATCTTCTGGGACGGGTAAACAGATTTACCTCGCCCTTTTTATCCAATATTTCCTTTATCAGCAGCGTCTTATCAACGAAATAATATCCGTCATCACTCTCCTCCTATCAACGCCTTGTCTTTTCTAGATTATATGATAGCAATTATAACATAAGCAACGAAAAAAACAAACGGTATCATCATATCAATTTTCTTCAGAAAATTAGTATATTATTATATTTTATGTTTTTATTGACATATATACAATTATTATATATAATAATTGTATATTAAAATTATTTAAGAAAGGAGATTGAAAATCAATATTTATAGTGCATGTCTGGAAACTCAAGAAAATTATCACAGAAAGGAAAAAATATGAAGAAAAAATCCTTATTAAAAAACGCATCCATACTAATTATTGCAATTATGGTAGTCTTTATATTTAACCCCCAAAACGTTTTTGCTGCTGAAAAAAACTATACTACTGCTTCAACGAAAACATTTTCTATTCCTATATTGAAGGATACAGAGAACAGTAATAATTACTTCAACAACAAATATTTAAATGTAAAGGAATTAATCAATTGCGATAATATTGTATCAATCGACGACAATACCTTATCATTTGCAAAAGAAACTCTGATTAGCACAGCTAATAAATCATTAATTCAAAAGGAAGAAATTATTCGAAAAGATACACTAAGCCTAGTAATGAACAGCAAAGAATCAGCCGAAAGATTAGCCAATTCTCTTCAAAGTGGAAGCGTCTATGAAGAAGGTTGGGATAGTAGCATTACTGTAAAACTCTATTCAACCATATACTACGGAAGACGCAAAGGAATACAGAACGCAACCTTTACATATATAAAATCTATGGATGGTGGATATACTGTCAGTGGTTCGAACGGTACAACCATCTCAAGCCATTATATACGATATTCACAAACAGGCATGTCAGAAAAAACAGGTACCCTCGTAACTCAAACAAAAGAAACGGCAAAATATGCAGCAAGCAAGAAAACATGGTCAATTACCCCACCCTCTACATGGGTTGCTGTGCATACTGGTACCGGGGGCGATATTGGATGTACATACTTTATGACTCTTAAACGTCCCAATGGATATACATATCAAGCAATGCTGGTAAATCATGTGAATGGAGACGCATAAGTGGACAAAAAAGTATTATTTACCTTCTTAACATTTTGCATCTTGCTGATATTGGGGTTCATTTATTTCATTTCCCCCGACACAGTGATTGTGTATTCTGGTGAAAATGAACTTTGGACGGTTACATGCCGGGCAGATTCTAACGCCAGTGCGAAATTAACCATCCATTACAAAGGAAGCGAAAGCCGCATAACCGAACAAATAGAAGTATGCATTGAGCAAGGGCTGACCAAAACAAATATTCAAGAGAATTTTGATGAACTGAAAGTTCTTCAAAGTGATACCGAATTTTCTTTCATGTGTGCAAAGCCTGCAGCTGATACCGAAACTTTCAAGGTAACAATCCATACAGAATCAGACTCAAGTATCATAAATCTTTCGAGAGTCAGCAATTAAATAGCAGACATCCAATCTTTACGCCGTCGCAGACGCTTTCCGATACTGCGACGGCGTACATCCGTAATTCTGCCTGAACGCCCTGGCGAAGTAACTCATCTCCTGGAAACCGCACTGTTCACCGATGAGCGAGATCGGCTGCGACGTAGTTTCCAGCAGCTCAGCGGCACACTGCAGACGGTAGTTTTTCAGATAGGCGATAGGTGTTATGCCGATGGTATGATGGAAACAGCGCATACACTCGCTTTCACTGACTGCCGCGCTGGCGGCAATCTGTCGGATGGTTACGGTTTCACCAAAATGCTGCTGGATGAATGCCAGCATAACTTTCATACGTTCTCCCTGGCGCAGCGCTTTTTCCGACTGTACTCCCTGCTGTCCCGGCTGCTGCTGGCGCAGGATACCGGCACACTGTGACAGGGAGCTGCGTGTTACAATCTCATAATTTCCCTCTTCTGAAGAACAGGCATTCCAGGCTGTCCGGATAAGAGAAAGCATCTCCTTCTGCCAGGGAACCGATTGTTCCAGGAAAATTCCGGGCAGAGAGCGGTCAGACACGAGCGGCAGGACATATTTCTGCCAGAAAATACTGTCCATACTGCCGCCTATCAGCCGTGGATGAAAAACAAGCGAATGTTCATCAAAATCCATTCCCGGAATCTTTTCCATGGAATGAAGGACACCCGCATTAATGAAACATCCATCCCCCTCTTTTACTTCCTTCTTCACTGAAGAAATTTGTATTAATGCGCTTCCTTTTTCCAGGACAAGTACCTCCAGCTCGTCATGCCAGTGCCAGGGAACCGAGTGGTTCTGCTGTGTATTTGAATAACATGCTACCGGAAAAGAAAAGGAGCCGTGCTCTTTCAATTCCCTTCTCTGCCCGTCAAATATAGATTCACATAAAGAAATCATCTTTCCTCCAACTATGAATGTTTTATACTATTATGTGATGAAATAGTCCTAATTTTCTTATTATTCTGATGGTATAATCTTATCACATTCAAAACCCGGAAACAAGTGCCGGGAGTAGGAGGACATTATGAAAAATCACGAATTTCACAAAAAACTGTTGTCCCTGGTGCTGCCGATTGCATTCCAGCAGTTCATGCTGTCACTGGTAGGAGCCTCAGATGCCATTATGCTGGGCATGATTAGCCAGGAAGCCCTGTCGGCAGTCTCGCTTGCCGGACAGATGATGTTTGTATTCAATCTGTTCCTTACGGCATTTGCCATGGGAACAAGTATGCTGGCTGCACAGTACTGGGGAAAAGGCGATTCAGAATCCGTAGAAAAAATACTTGCCTTTGTACTCCGTACATCATTGGCAGTTTCCCTAGTATTCTGTCTCGGTACTCTGCTGTTTCCCCGTCAGGTGATGCGCTTTTTCACATCGGAGCAGAACCTGATTGACGGCGGAATCACATATCTGCAGGTTTCTGCAGTCTCCTATCTGATGTGCGGTGTTTCACAGATTTACCTCTGTATTATGAAAAACAGCGGACACGCGGCAAAGAGCACACTCATTAGCTCTACAGCAGTAGTATTAAACCTCGGATTGAACGCTGTCCTAATTTTCGGCTTGTACGGCGCCCCGGTCATGGGAATTGCCGGAGCTGCACTGGCAACTGTCATCGCCCGCGGCACAGAGATGGTATGGGCAGTCCTGGACTCCCGGAAGCCCGGAAGAATCCGGCTAAAAATGCACTATTTTATACATGCAGACAGAGCTCTCCAGAAAACTTACTGGAGATATTCGCTGCCAATCCTCGGAAACCAGTTAGCCTGGGGATGCGGGTTTACGATGTATTCCGTCGTGATGGGGCATATGGGAAGTGATGCCGTAGCAGCAAATTCCATCGCCAATATCGTAAAGAACCTAATGGTGTGCTTCTGCATCGGCGTAGGAAATGGCGGCAGCATTCTCGTAGGACATGAACTGGGCGCAGGCCGGCTCGAACAAGCGCGGGAATCCGGAAGGAAGCTTTGCCGTCTGGCAGTCATCAGCGGAGTCATCACAGGACTTCTCTTGCTGGCAGTTTCCCCACTCATACTTCGTTTTTCCTCCCTGAGCAGCCAGGCAGAAGGATACCTGAAATGGATGTTCATCGTATGCGCTTACTATCTAGTGGGAAAATCCATTAACACTACCACCATCGGAGGAATTTTCAGCGCCGGAGGCGATACACGTTTTGGTCTGATATGCGATACCGTGACACTGTGGTGCGTAACGGTTCCCCTGGGCTTCATCGCAGCGTTTGTCTTAAAATGGCCGGTGCTGGCAGTATATTTCGTACTAAACCTGGATGAAATCGTAAAACTTCCGGTAGTATATAAGCACTATAAAAAATATAGCTGGGTAAAAAATCTGACGCAGAAGGGCGAGTTACAGAAAGAAACTCCTTCAAAACAGCTTACATGCCGAAAAAGAGCTGCCATAGGCTAACTAGACTAGATAATAAAGCAAAGACGCTTCCAGGTTTTATTCCTGGAAGCGTTCTCTTTTTCAAGGGACTTTTCACAGCTCCCTGTTATCTGTTTCACTCTTTACTCTGCGGACTCATCAATTGCTTCATACCCGTCAGGAACAGTCACTTTCAGCTCTTCGCATCTGGAAGCAACATATTTCTTCGTTACCTGAGGAGCAAATTCAATCGGCATCTGACTTACATCTGCGCCATTTACCAGAATATCATATGCCATCTCGCCTGCCTTGTATCCGATATCATAGTAGCTGATAGACAGTGTGGCAACTCCGCATCCTTTGCAGATGCCTTCCTCGCCTGCGATTACCGGAACACCTGCCGGAACACATACGTTGTTTACAACTTCTGCGTTAGAGGCTGCGGTGTTATCTGTAGGAATATAAATAACATCACTGGAAGAAGCCGCGTTCGTTGCTACAGAAGAGATATCGTTGGAATCTGCAAAGCTGTACTCTGTGCACGTATAGCCCAGTCCTTCCAGCGCTTCTTTCACTACGCCTACCTGGTAAGCGGAGTTTGCTTCTGCGGAACAGTATACCAGACCTACGTTTTTCGCATCCGGGAACATCTCATTGAGCATAGCTGCCTGTTCATCCAGCGGAGCCAAGTCGGAAGTACCGGAAATATTCTTACCTGTCGTACCTGTCCAGTTATCAAGCTCCAAAGCTGTCGCATAGTCCGTGATGGAAGTTCCGAGAATCGGAATCGTGTCCGTCGCCGCTGCTGCTGCCTGAAGAGAAGCAGTCGCATTTGCCAGAATCAAATCACAGTCGTTTGCTACGAACTGGTTTACAATCGTTGCACAAGTCGCAGAATCACCGGACGCATTCTGCTCGCCAAAGGAAACTTTATCTCCCAGTTTCTCAGTTAATGCTGCTTTGAAGCCCTCTGTCGCTTCATCCAGAGCCGGATGCTGAACCAGCTGGCAGATGCCTACATTATAGCTCTCGCCATCGCCCGCATTATCCGCGGATGTCTCGCCTGCATTTGTCTCAGCTCCTGACGCTGCCTCTGTTGCCGCCGGTTTCTCTGAAGAACCACAGCCAGCCAGTGCAGATACTGCCAGTCCCATTGCCATCAATGTTGCCAATACTTTCTTCATAAACTTATCCTCTTTTCCTTTATTTCTTTGCCGGTTTAACGCTTTTAATCGTTAAAGTACGACTCATGTGTCTTAATATACACCATTTTGTAGAAAAGGTCAACCCCAAGGAAGTTCAGAATGTTCTATTTTTTTGTCCCGGAGCATCAGCTCATTTACTGCCTCTGCTGCACTCTTTCCTTCGAAAAGTACTTGGTTTACCTGGCTGATGATAGGCAGCTCCACCTGATACTTTTTGGCAAGCCCCATGGCAGCTTTCGCGGAATACACGCCCTCCACAACCATTTTCACCTCGTCCATAGCTTCCTGCATCGTATATCCCTGCCCAATCAGCCATCCTGCCTTGCGGTTCCGGCTGTGGACACTGGCACAGGTAACGATAAGATCTCCGATACCTGTCAGGCCGCAGAAAGTTTCCAGCTTTGCACCCATCTTAATGCCCAGACGCCCGATTTCTGCAATTCCCCGGGTAATCAGCGCTGCTTTTGTGTTGTCTCCGTACCCCAGCCCATCGGCAGTTCCTGCAGCGAGGGCAATCACGTTTTTCAGCGCCCCTCCAAGCTCAATGCCAAGCATGTCCGGACTGGTATATACCCGGAATACAGGGCTCATGAAAAGATTCTGAAGATATTCTGCCGTCTCCTTCGTATGTGCGCCCACTACGCAGGTAGTCGGCAGCCCCTTCCCTACCTCCTCTGCGTGGCTCGGTCCGGAAAGTACAGCAACATCTGCGCCTGGCAGTTCCTCTTCTATGATATCAGAAAGCGTATAAAGGGTATTTTCTTCAATTCCTTTCGCCACGTTCACGACTTTCTGGTTATCTTCTAAGAATTCTTTCATCATATGTGCCGTGCTTCTCGTAAATGGGGACGGAACTGCCAGAATCAGCACATCCTTGCCAGACATCGCTTCTTCCAGATTTCCGGTTATCTCAATCGCTTCCGGCAGGATGACTCCGGGAAGCTTTGTCTCATGCTGCCGTTTTGTCCGCAGCATTTCCACTTCTGCGTCAATAATAGACCAGATGGTTACCTGATGCCCATTGTTGTGCATCAGAAGAGCCAAGGCTGTCCCCCAGCTTCCTGCCCCAATGACTCCGATTTTTGCCATAATTATTTCCCCTCCGCTTCTTTCTGTTTTGAGGACAGATACGTTTTCCTCTCCGTCCCGCTCAGCAGCCTCTTGATATTTTCGCGGTGCTTCCAGAAAGCCATAACTGCCAGCACCAGCCCCACCACGTAAAGCTCATTCAGATGCATCTGACTCATGCCGAAATATCCGCTCTGCCCCAGCGCCACCAGTTCAATCATGATACCTACATACACCAGCAGGGAGCCCAGAGATACCAGATGCGTCACAAAAAACGTAGTAAAAAATGTAATGATTCCTAAAACAGCCATAATCCAGTTAAAAGAAAGCACCAGCCCAGCCGTAGCCGCGATTCCTTTCCCTCCCCGAAAGCCCAGATAAAACGGAAAATTGTGCCCAAGAATCGTTCCAGCAGCCGCATAAAAAGCCAGCAGCGGAAGCATGTCCCCATGGCTTCCCGCAAACAGCAGCCGAACCAGGGCTACCGCCAGGATACATTTGATACAGTCTCCCGCAAACGTAAGCAGTCCTGCTTTCAGCCCCAGGGTCCGCAGCATATTCGTACTCCCTGCGTTCCCGCTCCCGTGCTCCCGGATATCGATTCCGTGCAGCCTTCCATAAATATAGCTGGTCTGGAACAGCCCAAATACATATCCTATCGCCAGACATACCAATCTTACCATAGCCGGCTCACTCCTTTTCTTTTCTCTCCCTGTAAATAAACCGCAGGGGTGTACCTTGGAACCCAAACGTGTCCCGAAGCTTATTTTCCAGATATCTGGTATAAGAAAAATGTGTCAACTGCTTGTCATTGACAAAAATCACAAAAGTCGGCGGCTTTACTGATACCTGAGTAATGTAGTAAAGCTTCAGTCGTTTTCCTTTATCGGAAGGCGGCTGCTGCAGCGCCACGGCTTCTGTCAGGATTTCGTTCAGCACGCCTGTCTGAATCCGCATAGCCTGGTTCGCCAGAACCATATCTATCTTTTCAAACAGCTTTGGCAGCCTTTTTCCTGTTTCTGCCGAAATAAACATGATTTCTGCATACGGTATGAAAGACAGCGTCAACCGGATTTTCTCCGTATATCTGTAAATCGCCTTATCGTCCTTTTCAACCGCATCCCATTTATTTACCGCAACGATAATGCCTTTTCCCCTCTCATGGGCAATTCCTGCAATCTTGGCGTCCTGTTCCGTCACGCCCTCCGTAGCGTCTATCACCACAACTACTACATCCGCCCTGTCTACTGCCGTCACCGTGCGGATAATGCTGTAACGCTCCAGTTCTTCCTTTATCTTGCTCTTCCGTCTCAGACCTGCCGTGTCAATAAATACGTATTCTTTGCCATCCCACACAATATCCGTATCAATGGCATCCCTAGTGGTTCCGGCTATATCAGAGACAATCACCCTCTGTTCTCCCATCAACTTGTTTATTATAGAAGATTTTCCTACATTCGGTTTTCCCACCACTGCAACCTTCGGTCTGTCGTCCTCTTCGTCCTCGAACTCTTCCTGGTTGAAATGCGCTGTCACGATGTCTAGCATATCGCCGATGCCAAGCTTCGCGTTTGCCGAGACCGGAACTGGATCGCCGATGCCAAGGTTATAGAATTCATATACGTCGGCCATCATCTTTGTGAAACTGTCCACCTTATTTACCACCAGTACGACAGGCTTCCCGGAACGCCGCAGCATATCTGCCACTTTTGAATCGGAATCTACCAGCCCCTGCCTGACATCCGTCATGAATATAATCACATCTGCAGTATCTATGGCTATCTGCGCCTGCTCCCGCATCTGCGCCAGAATCACATCGCTGGTATCCGGCTCAATTCCTCCGGTATCAATCAGCGTAAAAGTCATATTCAGCCATTCCACATCCGCATAAATGCGGTCCCTGGTAACTCCGGGCGTATCTTTTACAATGGAGATATTTTCCCCTGCCAGCGCATTAAACAGCGTGGACTTTCCTACGTTCGGCCTTCCTACAATGGCCACAATCGGTTTACTCATAATCTATATCAGCCTCCTATTCCCACCTATCATACTAAATCACCCGCAAAATTGCAATGAAATCTTGACGTTACTGTTCACACAGGGCTGCAAAGTCCGTAAGAAAATGATTCAGGAGTGCAAAAATCCCATTGCCAAAGGCAATTTTCAATGGATTTTTGCAAGTTACTGTGAACGGAGTGAGCAATAACATCTTGACTCTCCTTTATCAAAATGATATAACTAGATTTGAAAAATCTTGTCGAAACATATATTATTTTGGAGGTTATTATGCCAAACTTAGAGTCCTTATATAAGGCAATTCCCGTCGCACCTTTAAAAATTGCTGCATTAGAGAGCAGCCTTCCTTTTGCCAGACAGGTACACCAGCATCTTCTGGAGTACCGCCACAAAACCCCGACCCACGATATTCAGGATATTGCTTTTAAAGGATATTTAGAAGATAATTACCTGCTGGACTGCTCCTGTCCCCGTTTCGGAAGCGGCGAGGCAAAGGGCGTCATCCGGGATTCTGTCCGAGGATGCGATTTGTTTATCCTTGTGGATGTATGCAATTACAGCCTGACCTATACGGTGAGCGGCCATCTCAATCACATGTCCCCGGACAATCATTATCAGGATTTGAAGCGCATCATTTCTGCTGCAAACGGAAAAGCGCACCGCATCAATGTCATCATGCCTTTCATGTATGAGGGACGCCAGCATAAGCGGAGCAAACGGGAGTCTTTAGACTGCGCGCTTGCCCTTCAAGAGCTGGTGGAGATGGGAGTCTCCAACATCATCACCTTTGATGCCCATGATCCCCGGGTACAGAATGCAATTCCTATTCAGGGCTTCGATTCGTTCATGCCCACGTATCAGTTCCTGAAAGCGCTGATTGACTCTGTGCCGGACTTCCGGATAGACAATGACCATCTGATGATGATAAGCCCTGACGAGGGCGCTATGGGGCGCGCCGTATATTTCGCTAATATCCTTGGCGTGGATATGGGCATGTTCTATAAACGAAGGGACTACTCCACGATCGTAAACGGCAAAAATCCAATCGTAGCGCATGAGTTCCTGGGTTCTTCCGTGGAGGGTAAAGATGTGATTATCATTGATGATATGATTTCCTCCGGTGAAAGTATGTTAGATGTAGCAAAACAGCTCAAAGACCGCAAAGCAAAACGCGTCTTTGTGTGCACAACATTCGGCCTGTTTACGGATGGCATGGAGAAATTTGATGAATATTATGAAAAAGGCTATATCACCAAGGTAGTAACTACCAATCTCCATTACCGCCGCCCGGAACTGCTGGAGCGTCCTTATTACCAGGAGGCCGACATGACAAAATATCTCGCCAGCATCATCGATTCGCTGAATCACGATATTTCCATCGGGCAGGTACAGGACACCACCGCAAAGATACACAAACTGCTGCATAAATACAATCAAAATGTATAACAAAAAGGCTGGCACACACGCCAGCCTTTGCTATTCCCTCCGCAGTCCCAGAAACGCCGCCAGATTCCCCCGCATCCCCTTTGATGCCCTGTGAGAATACAGTATTTCCGGATTGCAGCAGGTGCATATATCCGTAACGCTGATATGCTCTGGCAGAATGCCTGATTCCAGAAACACCAGCTCATTTGCACGCCAGAGATTCAACTGGTATTTTCCATTCTCCTTTTTATAAAATAGGGAGTCCCACTGCTTTTTTACGTACTGCATCTGAAACTCTTCTATCACATCCCCGCTGACCTCATAGCAGTCCTGGCAGATGGACGGCCCTACTGCCGCCAGGATATCCTCTGGGCGGCTCCCATACTCCCGAACCATTGTCTCGACAGTCACCTTTCCGATTTTCCCTACGGTTCCTCTCCAACCCGAATGTGACAGACCCACAACACGTTTTACCGGGTCAAGGAAAAACAAAGGAACACAGTCTGCATAAAAAGTCACCAGCACCAAACCCGGCACATCTGTTACCAGTCCATCCACATCCGTCCACCCCAGAGGCTTTGTGATTCCTCTCCCCCGGTCTGCCTCTTTTACAATCTGTACGTTTGTGGTATGCGTTTGCTGGGAAAGCACCATGTCCTCTTCCGAAACACCAATAGATGCGGCAATTCTCCTGAAATTTTCATATACGTTTTCCTCAGCGTCCCCTCTTCCGAATCCCAGGTTCATACTGGATAAATGCCCCCGGCTCACACCTCCCAGACGGGTAGAAAACCCATGGACTGCCACTCCCGGCGCGTCCAGCATGGGATATGCCAGAAACGGCACGCTTCCCGCATTCCGCATCTGAATTACTTCCTGCTTTCCTTTTCTTTTCAGCTCCATGTTTTCCCTCCTGCTCTCTAGCGCTCCTTTTGCTTTACGCCGATTCCCTAAAATCCATCCTTCACCAGCACAGTATCTTCTCCTGTAATTCCTACCGCGTCAAATCTGCAGGGCGTTTCCGGCGGCAGATGGTGAGCCAGCAAATAATGCTGCGCCACCTTACGGATAACCGCCTGTTTCCGGGTATCCACTGCCTCCAGCGCATAGCCCTGGGTACTGTCTGAACGGTATTTTACTTCTACAAACACCAGGTATCTGCCCTCTCTGGCAATGATATCGATTTCTCCCATCCGGCAGCGGTAATTGCATTCTACAATCCGATATCCCTGCTCTTCCAGGAAATGCGCCGCATAGCTTTCATATTCTGCCCCGACTTTCCTTCTGTTCATACAATCTTCCCTGGCCTGTCATAAAAAATTTGAGATAAATGACCGTCTATGAATAGGAGATGGTCCATATTTTTTTATCGCTTCGATGTGGGCGGCAGAACCGTAACCTTTATGTCCTGCAAACCCATATTCCGGCATAGCTGCATCGTATTCTTTCATCAGCCTGTCCCTGGTGACTTTCGCAATCACACTAGCCGCCGCTATGGACAGGCTTTTTGCATCGCCTTTTATGATGGGCACCTGATGGATATCCAGCCTCGGAATCGTTACCGCATCATTCAGCAAAACCTGCGGCCGGACAGGAAGTTTTTCCACTGCCTGACGCATCGCTTCATAGGTAGCCTGGAGAATATTTATCTCATCAATCCTTCCTGGCTCTACGATGCCCACCTCTGCGGCAACCGCTTTTTCCATAATTTCATCATAAAGAGCCTCTCTCTTTTTTTCACTGAGCTGCTTGGAATCGTTAAGCCACAGAATCTCGCAATCTTCCGGCAGGATTACCGCCCCTGCCGCCACCGGGCCTGCCAGCGGCCCGCGGCCTGCCTCATCAATGCCGCACACATATCCCATATGGCCGTACTGACGCTCATATTCTTTCATCTTCCAGAGACGCGCTCTTTCTTTTTCCAGTTTTTCTAGCTTTTTTTGGTATTGTTTAATCAAGCCGGAAACTCCGGCTCTGGAATCCTCCGCATAAAGTGCGAACAATCCCAAAAGCTCTTCTGTTCCGGCTGATGCAAATTCGTGTTTAATTTCCGAAATCTTTTTTTCCATGTATCTCCTTATTGATGTTTCAGCAGACCAAAACGTTCAAACGGCCAGATTCGTATAAATGCCCGACCAATGATTTCTGAACGCTCAATGTTTCCCACATCATCAAAACGGCTGTCCTCACTGTGGTTCCGGTTATCTCCTAAAACAAAATATTCATCTTCACCTAGCTGTATCTTATCTGCCGCCCGTCCGCTAGTCAGCATCGTTTCTTTCCCATAATCTTCTTCCAAAAGTGTTCCGTCAATATAAATTTCTCCGTCACGAATCTGGACAGTTTCTCCTGGCAGTCCGATAATCCTTTTTATATAGTATGTATCCTCTTTATAATGATAAGGAAACACAATAATATCGAACCGTTTGGGATCTGTAAAGCGGTAGGAAATCTTATCTACAATTAAATTATCCCCGTCAAAGAGCGTATTCTCCATGGAATGGCCGTCCACCTGTGTCCTCTGTCCTACATATCTCACTACCAAAAAGGTAATGCACAATACGACGGCAATATACAGCGCCATGCTCAATACTTCTTTCACCATATTCTTTGCCGTCCGCTCTCCTGTTTTTTCTTCTTTCTCCCCTGTGCCCATAGTCCATCCTTTCTTTTACTTTATCATTTATACTCATTTTCCCCGAATTTTCTCATTGCTTAGCCCTAAGCTGAACTGTTACGGAAACTCAAGCGTAATTCTTCCAAGCCGCCCGCTCCGAAAATCATCTATCAGGATTGCAGCCGCTTTCGTATAGTCCAGTTCGTTTCCCTTTAAACGTCCAGCCCTGCTCTCTGCAATCTCTCCCAAGACAGAAACGGCATCCCCTGATTCACTGCAGCCGTATCTCTCTTCCAAACACCCCTGATAATGTTCCTTCAAAAACTTTATCAGTTCCAGGGCTAATTCATCCACATTCAAAATTTCATCCCTGATGGAGCCTATCATCGCAAGATGCAGTCCTACTGTCTGATCCTCAAATTTGGGCCATAAGATTCCTGGCGTGTCCAGCAGTTCTGTATTCTTATTCAGACGAATCCACTGCTTTCCTTTTGTGACTCCAGGCTTATTACCTGTTTTCGCGCAAGCTTTCCCTGCAAAGGTATTGATAAACGTGGATTTTCCCACATTCGGTATGCCTACAACCATCGCCCGGACAGGCCGGTTTTTTATCCCTCTGCGCCTGTCCCGCTCGATCTTCTCTTTACATGCTTCCTGTATGGCGCTGTCTACCGCTTTGATTCCCGCCCCGTTTCTGGAATTGACTTTAACGGCAAAATATCCTTTTGTTTTAAAATAAGCCATCCATGCCGCATTATACTCATCAGAGGCCAAATCCGCCTTATTCAGCAGGATCAGCCTTGCCTTATTTTTTCCCAGCTCATCAATGTCAGGATTTCTGCTGGATAACGGCACCCTGGCATCCACCAGCTCAATCACCAAATCAATTAGCTTGATGTCCTCCTGCATCATGCGTTTTGCCTTTGTCATATGTCCGGGGTACCATTGATAATTCATTCTATAAATCCTTTCCGGAAACTAATCCACCAATCCAAAATGCGAAATAGGAGAAATAACACACCAGACTTTCCCTTCAATGTCTGATAAATTCACATTCCCCACATCTACAAAACGGCTGTCCTCACTGCTGTCCCGATTATCACTCAAAACAAAATACTCGGAAGTCCCTAAGGTAATCGCTTTCTCTGCCAGGCCAGCATTCCTGACAGGCATCATGTCCTCATCTTCCGTATACTTTTCACCATTGATATAAATGCTTCCGTCTTTTATCTGCACGGTTTCCCCAGGCAGACCAATCACCCGCCGGATATAAGAACCGTTACTGCCATTCACCTTAAATGCTACCACATCTCCTCTTGCGGGGCTTTTTAATTTATACGAAAGCTCATTTAAAAGCACAGTATCACCGCCCGACAGCGTGGTATTCATAGACTGTCCCACATTCGTCCTGGTCTGTCCAAAGAAAAACACAACCACATAAGCAATCAGGACCACGACAAAAATCTGGAAAATCCATCCCAGCACCGCTTTGATTGCACTCTTTTTCTCTCTTTCCCTGCGTTCCCGCCTTCTCCGTACTCTGCGCATATCTTCTACCTCAATGTCACCTTAGTAGAAAACAGGGACAACTACTGCGAAAGTACTTGTCCCTGGTCCATTTCTATTTTACTAACTCTTTAACCTTGGCTCTCTTACCAACGCGTCCTCTCAGATAAGTCAGTTTTGCTCGTCTTACCTTACCTCTTCTGACAACTTCCACTTTCTCTACATTGGGAGAGTGAATCGGCCAAGTCTTCTCTACACCGATACCGTTTGAATTCTTCCTTACTGTAAAGGTTGCCCTCACGCTGCTTCCGCCCTGCTTTTTCAGTACAGTTCCTTCAAAAATCTGCACACGCTCGCGGTTTCCCTCTTTAATCTTTGCATATACCTTTACCGTATCACCTACACGGAACTGCGGTACTTCTGCTTTCATCTGGGCAGCTTCAATGTTTTTGATAATCTCGTTCATTGTGTTCCTCCTTATATTTTCGGATGTTCTTAATACAGCTTCTGTAACAGAGGACCATCTCCTTCTCACAACGCTGTTTATTTTACCATGACTTTCCGAAAAATGCAAGGAACTTTTCACTGTCTCGACAAAATATGGAAATACTCGCACCGAAGTGTCCCCTGCCCCAGGGTGGCAGCAGATACCCAGTCTCCGTAAATCGTTGTCGGCCGTTTGCCGTAGATTGCAGAATCCAGCACCAGAAAACATCCATCTGAGCTGCGGTAGCCTACAATTGCGATATAGTGTCCGGGAACCAGCGCGACTGCTACCCTGCCTTTCTGCAGATGTTGTTTTAGTTTACTAAGAGAATAGGTTTTCCCACTATGTTTAAAATGATACATCTTTCCGTATTTTTTTGCAAAATCCGGATACAGTGTGTCCGCCGTGCCCTGATTATAGAAGTAATGCCCCCGTGATACCGAAAACCTGGCTATCTTTGTTGGATTAATAAATTCCCCATTCAGCGCGTACACTGCGTTTGTCAATGCCACAACTCCGCATCCCGACGTGGAAATCGTACGTCTGGTAGGTCCGGCATAATAAGTAGAGCCTCCCCATTTCGGATCATATTGGGAAAACACGACACTGCTTTCCTTTGTCGGCTTTTTGGCAATCTTTACAAATTTCCATTGCTGTGCGTTATCTTTTTGAAAAACTGAGGCAGAAACTTTTCCCGATGCATACCGCAACCCTCTTTTGCTGTCCTTTGACTGGATATAGAAACATCCGCCGCTCCGCGACAGCTTCCACAGGCAGCCATCCTCCCTTGCCCTCAGCCGTCTTCCTGCATCTGTCAAATTTCCTTTCTCTTTCAAGGGGGTAACCAGATAATAGCCGTTCGCTATATGGCGCAGGCGGAACCTCTGCGTCCCTGCTTTCCTGTTTGCCGCAAGTTTAAACTTTCTGCCCCCTGTCTCACAGGTTAATGCCTTCGTCACAGCATTTCTTGGAGAAATCGTATAAACACCATTCGCCAGCGGCTGGGTAGTTGTCTCCATAGAAAGCCTTACCATGCTTTGATGAGTGCTCGTTTTTATCCATCCCAGATAATATGCCGAACCGGAACGGAAAAGAACCTCCGTCCAGCCGCCGCGCTCACTGACTGTCACGCCGCCCGAGAACTGGGGTATCATTATGTATGGTGCCTTTACTGTAGGACGCCTGTACAGCGTCAAATCTGCATTTGCGTAAGACACCTGATGCGTATAAGCGGGATTATATACCAGCTTCGTCAAAGGAATCCAGCCCTTTTTCATGGCGCCGTCCTCTTTATACCGAATCTGCACTGCATTTTTTCCAATTGCCACAGCCTCGCACTCCCCATAAGGCAGGACGCACACTTGCTCTGTTAATGTTTCATCTGTGTAGACCGTGTATTTTTTCGACTGCCATCCATATGCTTTCAGGGGGCTTGCATCTGATATAGGCGGATACGCCGCAACAGCATCCATTGAAAAGCATATTCCGAACAGCAGGAAAAGGACTGCTATCAGCCCTCTGCACTTTTTCTGCATGTTTTCCTCCTAATCCTTCCTCCACATTTCATGTAGATACTTTTTATCTTTTTCACTCAGTACCGCTGTTTCCAGCAAGTCAGGCCTCCGGACGGCTGTTCGGAGAAGTGACTGCTCTCTTCGCCATCTTTCTATATTTGCATGGTGCCCTGATAGGAGCACCTGAGGGACATTCTTCCCCCGCCACACTTCCGGACGGCTGTACTGGGGATGTTCCAGAAGATTGTCACTAAATGATTCTGTGCGTGCGGACTCCTCATTACTCAATACGCCAGGAACCATCCGGGAAATAGCGTCAATCATCACCATAGCAGGAAGCTCCCCTCCCGTCAGCACATAATCCCCAATCGAAACATAATCTGTGACAATCTCCTCCAGTACACGCTCGTCGATTCCTTCATAGTGTCCGCACAGGAACACCAGGTTCTCTTCCATGGCCAGCTCCTCTGCCATCTTCTGATGGAACACCTGCCCCTGAGGGGTGAGATAGATAACTCTGGGACGAGATGCCATTTTCTCTTTTACTGCCTCATAAGCCCCATACACAGGCGCTGCCTGCATCACCATACCCGCGCCGCCTCCATAGGGATAATCATCCACTTTATGGTGCTTATTTTCTGCATAATCCCGAATATTTACCGCTTCTAAAGAAATCGTTCCCTTCTCCAGCGCCCGCCCGGTAATGCTGGTAGCAAGCCCCTGCTGAATCATTTCCGGAAACAGTGTCAAAACATAAAAATTCATAATCCTCTGCTTAAAGAAGCCCTTTTAAAAGGTGAACCTGCATTTTCCTCTCATCCATGTTTACCTCAAGGATACATTCACGGATTGCCGGAATCAAGACTTCCTTTTTGTCCTCCATCTCTACTACATATACATCGTTTGCCCCTGTCTGCAGTACATCTTTCAGCAGCCCTAAGTGCCCGCCGTCTTCTGTATCCACGGAAAGCCCTATCAAATCTGCAATAAAATACTCATTCTTTTTCAGCTTTACTGCATGTGCTCTGTCCACCAGGAGGCTTTTCTGTTTGTAACGCTCAATTTCATTAATGCTGTCATATCCTTTAAATTTCAGGATAACAAACTGCTTGAAAAACTTTACCTGTTCAATCTCCATTTCCTGATAACCGTTTCCGGTGTCCAGAAAAACCTGTTTCAGCTTTTTAAACCGTGCGGCATCATCCGTCGTGGGAAAAACCTTCACTTCCCCACGGATGCCGTGGGTGTTCGCAATCACGCCAACCTGCAGATATTCTTCCATAATATAACACTCCTGTCTCTTAAAATCCCCGGATGCGCATCGCTCGCACAATCTTACGGCTGCCGTACTGTACCCGTTTAAGGCAGACGCCGCCATTGGGATAAACCATTCCGTAATGCCCGGAAGAGTTAATCATAAATCCATTGCCTATATAAATCCCAACATGGTCGATAGGCCCGCTGGTATCATTCTTTAAATAAAACAGCAGATCCCCTGGCTTCAGCCTGCTTATCTGGCTTTTTGTCAAGGTTCTGTGCGCCCTCTGGTAAAAAATTTCATAACACGCAGCCTGAAGGTTATCTGTATGCGCCCAGGATACCAGATTTCTTCCGGCCGCCCGGTATACTGCCGCCACGAACTGCGCACAGTCAATGCCATGGTCAAGTGATGCCCCCGGTATCAAAAACGGAGTCCCCAGATAACGGAAGCCTGTCTTAATCGCAGTATCAATAATCCTGTTCCCTGAATATTTCTTATTATACACAACCGCCAGCTTCACCTGAGCAGCCTGGATATATCCGGTAGTCCGTTTTCTTCCCTCATACATAAACACCGGAATCCATGAAGTCTTGACACCCTTTTTCAACTTGCTCCTGTCTACAGTAAGCGCCCCGCCGTAATTCAGCATCATACGCCAGCTGCTGGCATGTACAGACTTTTTCTTTCGCACCTTCACCCATCTGTTGCTGGGATTGTATGCAAGAATCGTATAATCCCGTCCCTTTTTCAAATACTTGTCCACATTTACTTTTTTCAGCTTTGTAGCATTCGCCGTCATAGGCATTATTGCCAGAACACACAGCACTGCAAGCAGAAAAACTGTTATTTTTTTCCTCTTTCCCACTTTTGTTACACCTCCTTTTCACATTATAACAAAAAAAATCCCGTTATGCACGAGATTTTTTTCTAAACTACATATTTCTTTCAATTATTGTAAAATATCCACAATAATCTTCTTATCTTCCTTTGATGCTGCGGCTTTGATAACGGAACGAATCGCTTTTGCTATCCTTCCCTGCTTGCCAATCACCTTGCCCATATCTGAGGCTGCGACTTTCAGTTCAAGCACTATAGCCTTTCCGGTATCCTTTTCTGTCACCACAACTTCATCAGGACTGTCAACGAGAGCTTTTGCAATTACTTCAACTAATTCTTTCATTACGCTCACCTTTCGTCCTATTTTTCAATTCCGGCTAATTTGAAAAGCTTGCTTACCACTTCTGTAGGCTGTGCTCCGTTTGCAAGCCATTTCTTTGCCAATTCCTCATTTACTTTAAATTCGCTCGGATCCGTATTCGGATTGTAAGTACCGATTTCTTCGATGCACTTTCCGTCTCTTGGGGATCTGGAATCAGCTACAACGATTCTATAGAAAGGAGCTTTTTTCTGTCCCATTCTTCTTAATCTAATCTTTACTGCCATTTTCTTTCACCTCCTTGGCTCTTGTTTATATATTGCATTTTATGTCAAAAAGGAAGCCTGAACTTACCTCTTTTCCCACCTTTGCCTCCCATCATGCCCGGGAGCTGTTTCATCATCTTACGCATCTGTTCAAACTGTTTTACCAGCCTGTTCACTTCACTGATATCCACTCCCGCGCCTTTCGCAATCCGTTTCTTACGGGACGGGTTCAGGACATCCGGATTCGAACGTTCCTGCGGCGTCATGGATAAAATAATAGCTTCGATGCGCCCCATTTTCTTCTCATCTATAGCTGACTCAATATCTGGCATCTTAGCTCCCATCCCCGGCATCATGCTCAGGATACTGGATATGCCCCCCATCTTTTTCACCTGGCTCATACTTTCCAGGTAATCGTCAAAACCAAACTGGGCTTTTTTGAGTTTCTGCTCCATATCCCTGGCTTTTTCTTCATCAATGTTCGCCTGAGCTTTCTCAATCAGACTCATCACATCGCCCATGCCCAGGATTCTGGAAGCCATGCGATCCGGATAGAACTGCTCCAAATCCGAAAGCTTCTCACCCATTCCCACAAACAAAATCGGCTTTCCGCAGGTCGCTTTAATAGAAAGCGCCGCACCGCCCCTGGTATCGCCGTCCAGCTTCGTCAGGATTACTCCATCAATTCCTATTTTCTGGTTGAACATATCAGATACGTTCACGGCATCCTGTCCTGTCATGGCATCTACCACCAAAAGCGTCTGATCCACATCCAGAGCAGCCTTAATATTCTGCAGCTCCTGCATCATATCTTCATCCACGTGCAGACGTCCCGCCGTATCCAGGATAACCACATTAAAGCCGTGGCTTTTCGCGTATTCGACTGCGCCTTTCGCAATATCTACAGGGTTCTGCTTGTCTCCCATGGAAAATACTTCCACACCCTGCTTCTCGCCGTTTATCTGAAGCTGCTTTATCGCTGCCGGACGGTAAACGTCGCAAGCTGCCAAAAGCGGCTTTCTGCCTTTAGACTTTAATTTCCCTGCAATCTTTGCAGTCGTGGTGGTCTTGCCCGCACCTTGAAGCCCTGCCATCATAATAACAGTAATTTCACTGCCGGGACGGAGCGCAATCTCCGTCGTTTCGGAACCCATCAGGGAAACCAATTCTTCATTCACGATTTTGATGACCATCTGTCCGGGGTTCAGGCCATTCATCACATCCTGGCCTACCGCCCGTTCCTGTACAGACTTGATAAACTGCTTGACTACCTTAAAGCTTACGTCCGCTTCGAGAAGCGCCAGCTTAACTTCCCTGAGAGCCGTCTTTACATCAGCTTCCGTCAGGCGGCCTTTGCTCCGCAGGCTCTTAAATACATTCTGCAATTTATCTGACAAACTCTCAAATGCCATGGCCTACAACTCCTCTAATATCTCGTCTGAAATCTGCTTAATCCTCTCCGGGTCATCTGCTGATGCGCGTATCTCTTCTACTTTTCTCTTTATCACCTGAAATTTCTCTACCAGATGAAGCTTGTCCTCATACTCAGCCAATATCTTATTGCACCGCTTTATCATATCATGGACGCCCTGCCGGCTGATGTTTCTCGCCTCTGCCGCCTCTGTAAATGATAAATCGCCGAAAACAACGTCTTCGTAAATGATTTTCTGGTGTTCTGTCAAAAGTTCTCCGTAAAAATCAAACAGAAGTGTCTGCTCCACAATTTTCTCCATTACGACTCACCTTTGCTATAATATACGAAAGAAGGATTCTTGTCAAGTATTTTTTCTTGACAAGATTTTTACTACAGATTCGCACGGATAAGTCTCGGCGTATATCCGTTTTTCGTCAGCGCGTCCACGATGCGTTTCTTGTGCTCTGTACCGAATGCCTCCAGAGTAATTTTCAGTTCCACGGCCGCGTTCCTGTTCGTGCTCACAAACTGGTTGTGGTCAAGCTTAATAATATTTCCCTGTTCGTTTGCTACCACCGCGGCAACACGCACCAGCTCACCTGGACGGTCAGGCAGCAGCACGGACACCGTAAAGATACGGTCCCGCTGAATCAGGCCAAGCTGAACCACGGAGGACATGGTAATCACATCCATGTTTCCGCCGCTCAGGATAGAAACAATTTTCTTTCCTCTGACATCCATATGTTTCAATGCAGCCACAGTCAAAAGTCCTGAATTTTCCACAATCATCTTATGGTTTTCGACCATGTCCAGAAATGCCACAATCAGCTCATCATCTTCCACTGTAATGATATCATCCAGGTTTTCCTGGAGATATGGGAAAATCTTTTCTCCCGGCGTTTTCACGGCAGTGCCGTCCGCTATCGTATTTATCTGTTCTAAAGTGGCCACCTTTCCTTCCCGTATGGAAGCCTGCAGGCAGTTCGCCCCCGCCGGCTCTACACCGATGACCTTGATATTCGGATTCAGCAGCTTTGCCAGCGTGGATACTCCCGTCGCCAGTCCGCCGCCGCCTACCGGCGCCAGGATATAATCTACCAGCGGAAGCTCCTTTACAATTTCCATGGCAATCGTTCCCTGTCCGGTTGCCACAGCCGGATCGTCAAAGGGATGAATAAAGGTATATCCTTCCTTTTCTGCCAGCTCATATGCATATGCACATGCCTCGTCATAAACATTTCCGTACAGCACTACCTCCGCGCCATAGCTTTTCGTGCGTTCCACCTTAATCAGAGGCGTAGTCGTCGGCATCACGATTACTGCTTTTACCCCATACACCTGCGCCGCATAAGCGACTCCCTGGGCATGGTTCCCGGCAGATGCGGTAATCAGCCCTTTCGCACGCTCTTCTGCAGAAAGGGTACTGATTTTATAGTACGCTCCGCGAACCTTGTACGCTCCGGTAAGTTGCATATTTTCCGGTTTCAAATATACTTTGTTTCCTGTCTGCTCGCTAAAATATTTGCTGTGTATCAGCTTGGTTTCCTGCGTTACCTGTTTTACGATTTCTGATGCTTCCTCAAACTTCTCTAATGTAAGCATTCTTCTCCCATCCTTTTTTTCAGTCTGTTATGTTAAAGAGCGCATCCACAAACTGATCCGCGTCAAATTTCTGCAGATCATCAATGCTCTCTCCTACGCCAATGTATTTTACGGGAACGCCCAGCTCCGAATGGATAGCCACGGCAATCCCGCCTTTCGCCGTACCGTCCAGCTTTGTCAGAATAATCCCTGTAATCTCCGTCACTTCGCTGAATTCCTTTGCCTGGGCCAGTGCATTCTGCCCGGTAGTGCCGTCCAGCACGACCAGTGTTTCCCGAAATGCCTCCGGATACTCTCTCTCAATGACCCGGTTAATCTTCCCCAGCTCTGCCATCAGGTTTTTCTTATTATGCAGCCTGCCTGCAGTATCGCACAGAAGCACGTCCGCCCGGCGCGCCTTTGCCGCCTGCACCGCATCGTACACAACGGAAGCCGGATCGGAACCCTCCTGGGCGGAAATGATATCCACTCCGGCTCGGTTCGCCCACTCGGTAAGCTGTTCCCCAGCCGCCGCGCGGAAGGTATCTGCCGCCGCCAGCACGACTTTCTTTCCCTGGTCTTTCAGCTTTCCTGCCAGCTTTCCTACGCTGGTAGTTTTCCCCACGCCGTTCACACCAATAACCAGCACGACCGATTTCCGGTTTTCAAATTCATAAGCCGTTTCACCCACATCCATCTGCTGCTTGATGCTGTCAATCAAAAGCTGCTTGCACTCTGACGGCTCTTTAATCTTTTCTTCCTTAACCTTTCGCTTCAAATCCTCAATAATCGCAGTGGTTGCATTGATTCCCAAATCCCCCATCACCAGGATTTCTTCAATTTCTTCATAAAAATCCTCGTCGATACTGGAAAATCCGCTGAAAATGCTGTCGATTCCTGACACGATATTATCTCTCGTCTTAGTCAGCCCTGCCACAAGACGCCTGAAAAAACCTTTTTTCTCCTCCATACCCTGCCTCCTGTCTTTGTACACCGCCTGAAATAGTAAATCAGCCGGATGCCCTTTTCCTGAATATTCCTTTCCTGCCGTCAGTCATCAAGCTCATCTTCCAGCAGATTAACAGATACAAGGGCTGATATGCCCTTTTCCTGCATTGTGATTCCGTAAAGACGGTCTGAGGCTGCCATCGTGCCCCGCCTATGTGTAATAATAATAAACTGTGTATTCTTTGTCAACTTTTTCAGATAGTTCGCGTAACGTGCCACGTTAGACTCGTCAAGAGCCGCCTCAATCTCATCCAGCAGGCAGAAGGGCGACGGTTTCAAGTTCTGTATCGCAAACAGCAGCGCAATCGCCGTTAATGCTTTTTCACCGCCTGACATCTGCATCATATTCTGCAGTTTCTTTCCCGGCGGCTGGGAAATAACGCGGATGCCCGCCTCCAGGATGTCCTCATCTTCCACCAGTTCCAGACTGCCTTTCCCACCGCCAAACAGCTGCTTAAACGCTTTGTCAAATTCAATCTGAATCAGCGCAAACCGCTCTTTAAACTGAGCCCGCATTCCTGCATCCAATTCGTCAATAATGCCCAGAAGCGCATTCTCTGATTTCACAAGGTCCTCGTGCTGTTCACTCAGGAAAGTATGCCTTTCCGACAGCTCTTTATAATCCTCAATGGCATTTACATTTACGTTGCCCAATGCTTTAATTTCATTTTTCAGCGTCTGGATATCTTTTTTGAGCTGCGCCAAATCCGAGTATGCCTCATTCCTAAGTTCCGCCGCAGTGCCAACCCCCAGCCCGTATTCCTCCCACATGTAGTTTGCCTGGGAATCTTTCGCTTCTTCCAGCTTTTCTTTCTGGGCTGTCAGACGGAAATTCTCTTTATCTAGGAGGCGGATTTTTTCTGAGAGTTCCTCCCGGCGTGTAAAAAACGATTTATGCCTTGTATTCAACTGCTCGCGGCGGGACATCAGGCTCTCCTGTCTCTCTGCGGACGCGGCTTCTTCTGTCCCGGCCTCTGCTATTTTCTGCTGTATTTCTCCAATGTCTTCGTTCTTTTTCTCAATATCCCTAGCGCTGGCGTTTATGCCCGTCTCTACCTGGGTCTTTTCTTCCAAAAGAACAGTCAGCTCACTGCTGATGCGCTCCAGGTTCTGCCGGATAAATGCCCCCTTCTGCCGAACCTCCTGAAGCTTTAAATGGATATTTTCAGAATGCGCGCTCTGGCTCTCCTGTTCTTTCCTCTCGGTTTCCTGCTGCTGCTGGAGCTTCCGGATATCCTCATCCAAAAGCTTTTCGCTCTGCACAGAGGCTTCCATCTCCTGTTCAATTTTTGCCTGCGCTTCTCTAATTTGTGCTGCCTGCTCTTCAATTTCCACCGATTCTGTCCTCAACCGTGCGAAATCATTCTGTGTCTCGCTCTGCTTTGCCTCCATCTGGGAAATTTCCATTTTTACCGTATTCTGAATTAGATACTGCTGCTGAAGCTTTTCATTCAACTGGACAATCCTGGCTCTGTAATCGCCTCGGACGCGGCGGTTTTCATCAATTTCCTCCCGTATGGATTCCAAATCCTTTTTCAAAAGAGCCACGCTTACCTCTAGCTCCTCCATTTCACGCCGGCGTCCCAGCAAATTGCTGGTATTTTTAAACGCTCCTCCTGTCATCGAACCTCCGGGGCTTAAAGATTCCCCTTCCAGGGTAACGATGCGCAGGCTGTACTGATATTTCCGGTTCAGTGCAATAGCATGTTCAATATTATCCGCTACCACCGTCCGTCCCAAAAGATATTTTACAAGCCCTTCATACTTCCTGTCTGCCTGCACCAGACTGCTTGCCAGACCGATAACCCCCTGTTCATGCAGGGCTTTTTCCTGATTAAAGGAGTTCCTGTTTCCGATACTAGTCAGCGGCAGGAAGGTTGCCCGTCCAAATTTATTCCGTTTCAGGAACTCAATCATACGCTTCGCCGTATCTTCATCCTCTGTGACAATATTCTGAATGCTGCCTCCGAGCGCTGTTTCAATGGCCGTTTCGTAGGACTTTTCCACTTTAATAAGATCCGCCACCACCCCGAGCAGCCCTTTTTCCTCTGATTTCCGGCTCATCACCTTCCGTATGCTGTTCCCGTAGCCGTCATACCTCTCCGTGATATTTTTCAGCGTCTCCAGCCTGGAAGCCTCCCTATGGTACGCCGTTTGTCCCGTCTCTACCTTCTTGTTCTGGGCAATCAGCTCTTTCTGGACAGCGTCTGCTTTCTCTTCATACTGCCTGCTCTCTTCCAGCAGCGTCTCGATTTCTGTCGTAACTGCTTCATATTTCTGCCGCTGCCCATCCAGCGAATCTGTCTGTTCCGATTCCTGGCTTTTCAGATAGAGAAGTTTCTGGTTCACTTCCGCTTTCCGAATCTGAAGCTGCTCCAGCATCGTACCATAACGCTGCAGCTCTCCTTTCGTAGACGCCCTCTGGTTCAACAGGGAAATAATTGCATTTTTCCCTTTCTCAATTTCCGTTTCCAGATGAGAAAGGCTTGCCAGAATCGCATCGGCCTCCAGCCTGGAATCCTCTTCCGCTTCCTCCGCTTCCCGAAGTTCCTCTTTTAACTTTGCCAAAGCTGCTTCTTCCGACTGCCGCTGTTCCTGCTTCGCATCCATATCCCGGTTAATCGCCCGGATACGGTTCTGCAAATGCTCATCGTTCAGCTCTGCAGCTTTAATCTGTTCCCGCAGGACATTTACCTGCCCCTCCATCTGCTG
This sequence comes from Lachnospiraceae bacterium 46-15, assembly GCA_041223665.1. GTDB lineage: Bacteria > Bacillota > Clostridia > Lachnospirales > Lachnospiraceae > Hominisplanchenecus_A. The sequence continues at coordinate 28,725 of JBCLQO010000001.1, read as the reverse complement.
CTTCAAAAGCTGATTCTTTGCAGCCTTATCCTTCTCTTCGCTGATATGCCCGTCCAGTGTCTCCAGCTCTGCCTCCAGCTTCTCATATTCCAGCTTCGCATCCCCGTATGCCTTCCGGGTATCTTCCATATCATGTTCGGAAATCGCCAGTTTTCCGTCCGTTTCTTTCAGCTCGCCGCGAATACGTTCCATTTCCATCAGGAACATATTCACATCATAAAGCTTCAGCTCTTCCTTTTTCTTGAGATAGATTTTCGCTGTCTCTGCCTGGCGCTCCATCGGCTCTAACTGCTTCGTCAGTTCACTTAAAATATCATTTACACGGAGAAGGTTCTGCCTTTCATCCTCCAGCTTCTTCTGTGCCGTATGCTTTCTGCGCTTGAATTTGACAATTCCCACTGCCTCATCGAACAGCTCTCGCCTGTCCTCTGGTTTCCCGCTCAGGATTTTATCAATCTGCCCCTGCCCGATAATCGAATATCCTTCTTTTCCGATACCAGTATCATAGAACAGTTCATTTACATCCTTCAGACGGCATGACGTCCCGTTCAGAAGGTACTCACTCTCACCGGAGCGGTACACGCGCCGCGCCACTGTCACTTCCTCATAGTCCACTGGAAGCTTTTTATCGGAATTATCCAACGTAATCGCTACGTAAGCATATCCCAGAGGCTTTCTGTTCTCCGTCCCGGCAAAAATCACATCCTGCATACTGGCGCCACGAAGCTGCTTTGCGCTCTGCTCGCCAAGCACCCAGCGGACTGCATCCGCCACGTTGCTTTTGCCGCTCCCATTTGGCCCCACGATTCCTGTAATTCCATTGTGAAACTGAAAAACGATTTTATTGGCAAAGGATTTAAATCCCTGCACTTCAATCTTTTTTAAATACATTTTCCGACTTTCCTTTCAGCTTCATGATTGCCTGGTAAGCTGCCTCCTGCTCTGCCGCCTTTTTCGTCCTTCCAGTCCCCTGCCCCCATGCCCGGCCGCCAATCCGTACATCTACCTGAAACTGCTTGTCATGATCCGGGCCGGTCTCTCCTGTCAGGCAATAAATAACTTCCTCACCCTTATAATCGCTCTGCACAATTTCCTGCAAAATAGTCTTGCTATCATAAAAGAGCTTCTTATGTTCAATATCCGTCAAGATAAACCTGTGTATAAACTCTTTTGCACTAGCAAAACCACCATCCAGATAAATCGCCCCAATCAAAGCTTCCATAGCGTCCGACACAATCGAATCCCGGTGCCGTCCCCCGGTGCGTTCCTCTCCTTTTCCGAGCAGCAGGTATTTTCCAAGTTCCAGCTCTTTCGTGCACAATGCCAGCGTCGGCTCGCACACGATGCTCGCACGGAACTTCGTCAAATCGCCCTCTGGCATCCCTGGATACCGGAAAAACAGGAATTCGCTGCTGATAATCTCCAGTACGGCATCTCCTAAAAACTCCAATCTTTCATTATCACGAAAATGCTCCTGTTTATGTTCATTGGCATAAGAGCTGTGTGTCAATGCCTGACGGAACAGCGAAAAATCCCGAAATGTATAGCCTGTCTTTTTTTCCAGTTCCCTTAATTCCTTCATGTACAGCATATTTTCCCCTTTCTGACGCACTTGCTGCGTCATGGTGGAGATGGAAGCTGACTTCCAAACTTCTCCACCTGTGGCTCTGTACCCCTTTGCGGCACAGACATATGGAAAGGGTGCTGCGCCGCAGCACCCTTTCGACTTTGCATAACTGCTTTAAGCCAATCCCTTTATCTGTTCTACGGCATCACCGACAGAAACAATCTTTTCTGCCTCTTCATTCGGAATCTCAATGTCAAATTCCTCTTCAATTCCCATAATAATCTGAAATACATCCAGGGAATCTGCTCCCAGGTCATCGACAAAGGTTGTGTCCATGGTAATCTCATCTGCATCCACGTTCAATACTTCTGCAATAATTTTCTGTAATTTCTCAAATTCCATAATATCCTTCCTCTCTCACTTCTTGATTACATTTTTTCCTTGATTTTTTCATTGATTTTCTGCTGTTTAAACTGTACGCACTGGACAATGGAATTTTTGATTTCCAGTGCTTTGGAACTGCCGTGGGATTTCACCACCAGACCGTTTAGACCCAGCAGCGGCGCGCCGCCGTACTGGCTGGAGTCGAAGCTTTTCAGGGTTTCTTTTAATGCCGGCTTCACAAGCAGTGCCCCTATTTTAGATCTGAGGCTGCCCATCATGCCTTCTTTCACTTTATGGATGAGCGTGGCTCCCACGCCTTCATACAGCTTCAGGATTACATTTCCCACAAAGGCCTCACACACGATTACATCACAGACACCTGCCGGGATATCGCGTGCCTCCACACTTCCGATAAAGTTGATATCCCCGCATTCTTTCAGCAGCGGGAACGTCTCTTTTACAAGTGCATTCCCTTTCTCCTCCTCAGCGCCAATGTTCACGATGCCGACACGGGGATTTTTCACTCCTACTACATTTTCCATATAGACGGAACCCATCTTTGCAAACTGCACCAAATGGGACGGCCTCGCATCCACATTCGCCCCACAGTCAATCAAAAGCGCAGCTCCGTCTTTCGTAGGAATCAACGGCGCCAGCGGCGGTCTTTCTATTCCCTTAATTCGGCCGACAATTAACTGTCCGCCAACAAGAATCGCACCGCTGCTTCCAGAAGAGACAAACGCATCCGCCTCTCCACGCTTTACCATATTCATGCCGACTACAATCGATGAATCTTTTTTCTTCCTGATTGCCATTACGGGCGGCTCTGCTGTCTCGATAACTTCCTCCGCATGTACAATTTCCACACGTTCCCTCGGAAAAGTGTATTTCTGTAATTCTCTTTCTATGTCAGCTTTTCTTCCAGTGAGATAGATAAAAATATCCTCCCGCTGATTCACAGCCTCCACAGCGCCCTTTACGATTTCTTCCGGTGCGTTGTCCCCACCCATGGCGTCCACAACCACCTTCACTAAATCCTGCATAATCCTTCCTCCTGTTTGCTATAGATAATATACTAAACATCAAACTAAAGGTCAACATGTTTTTTCAATATGCCTTTGCTATGAAAAAACCTCTGCCAACGCAGAGGTCTTGTTCTTATATGTATTCTTTTTTTTCAAAATAGCGCATCAGGATATCCGCACAATTCTCAACCCCCAAGCGCGAAGTATCCAGAATCATATGGTAGTTATTCACGTCGCCCCACGCTTTCCCCGTATGCTCGTGATAATAATCTGCCCTGGCTCTATCTGTCTGCTCCACTTTTTCACTGGCTTCTTCAAACGGAATAGACTCCAAATCCATAATCCGGTGAATCCTGTCCTCCTTATCGGCACACACATATATATTAAACGCATTCCTCTGCTCCTTGAGGATTTCCGAAGCACAGCGCCCCAGGATAATACAAGGGTTCTTTGCCAGCATACGGATAGCCTCTGCTTCCGTCTCATAAGAATGCTCATGAAGGCGTTCCTCGATGAATGCTTTATCATATACGGGTATTCCCAGTTTGCCGGACAATTCCCGGGCAATGATACTCGCGCCCGTTCCAAAGCGGCGGCTGACGGTAATTACTAAATTCATATGAATCCCTCCCTGATGTCTTTGGTTGCGGTGACTAAACTGCACTTTGATTATACCACTTACCGCGTCAAAATCCTAGTAGGAAAACAAAATAAAGCGAGTGCACATCCCCCGGAGGGTTTTGTGATATAGGGTACAAAGTTTCTTATTATCACAAGAAAAAAACCTTTCGGATTTCCCGAAAGGTTCCATGTCCTGAATTAGTCAACAGAAACGATTTCTTTTTTGTTGTATGTTCCGCAGTTTTTGCAGACTCTGTGGGACATCATCAGTTCGCCGCACTTGCTGCATTTCACCAAGTTCGGAGCAGTCATTTTCCAGTTTGCTCTTCTCTTGTCTCTTCTTCCTTTGGAAGTTTTATTCTTTGGACAGATTGACATGGTTTACACCTCCTTAAATTTGCTAAAGATATCACGGATTTGTGCCATTCTTGGATCTAAATCTGTGCTATCACAGTCGCAGGTCTGTAGATTTAAATTAACGCCGCAAGTGCTGCAGATTCCTTTGCAATCCGCTTTGCACAGGACTTTTGTTGGCCAATTTATCAAAATTTCGCCATAGACAAGCTTATCCACATCCAGATTATATCCATCTATGAAGTTCTGTTCGTCCAGCTCCTCTATCTTTTCCGATGCACTAAGCTTCATGTCCACAGATTTCTCAAAATCCATATCAATCTGCACCGGCACATCTTCAAGACAGCGGCTACATGGGATGACCGCCTCGAATGACATCTTCCCTGCAATCTGCAATTTCCGGTCTCCCTTATTTCTGATTTCCAGCGAAACCGGCGTCTTGCTCATGATAGGAAACTCCCCTAAAGCCGATAAAAACACTTCCGGCTCATAAGGTACTTCTGCATGTATTATCTTTTCCTCGCTATTCGCAATATTGGTTAAGTCAATTAGCATAAGCTCTCTCCTATTCACACTTTAGCTATTATACTCACACTGAAATCTTTTGTCAAGAGATTTTTCTTGACAAGCCCTGTTCTTTATCTGCCATGTTGGGGTTCCTCCACAGCGCCTGCAAATAGCGGAGACTGTGATGCCAAATCCACGATTACATAAACATAAGGACTGATTTCTTCTCTCTATTTCAATTTATTTTATCACACCGTCTATTCCTAGAATTTTCAAGAAATTACTCGCTTTCTTGAAAAATTCTCAACCGCTCATCCTTTAAATCTTCAACTGTCTTTCGAAATCTCCCTGGTATCTGTAACAATATCCTGTAACTTCGTCTTAGAATATAAAATCTTCTGGCTGCGGTACAGCCCATAATTTCCTGATTCCAGATAACTGATACCTACAGCAAGCAGGAAAAAGGGCATACAGTCAGCTCCGAAAAACTCAACACACAAAAATAGTGAAGCAATCGGACAATTTGTCACGCCGCAGAACACAGCCGCCATTCCACATGCAGCAGCGAGCGATGCCGGGAAACCGGTAATCTGACCAAAAAGGCAGCCGAAAGTCGCGCCCACAAACAATGCCGGGGCAATCTCACCTCCGCGGAAACCACTTCCCAATGTCACTGCCGTAAATATAATTTTCAAAATAAATGCTGCCGCTGTCACTTTTCCCGCAATCGCAAGCTCTACGATCCCCATACCTGCTCCCAGATAATCTGCCGTATTCAGCAGCTTTGCCATCAGTATGATGAGCACAGCTCCTGCAATAATCCGCAGCCATTCATTCGGAATATATTTCTTGTACAGCCGTCCGGCTCCTTGTATCACTGTGCAGAATAAAATACTAACGAGCGCACATAAAACTGCCAGTACCGCCACCAGCAGGCAGCTTTTCCAGTCCAAAACTGCTACGGCGGAAATCGGAAAACTTTCGGCACGGGCACCTGCAAATCCTGCCATGGATTTTGCCGCAAGTGCTGCCACGGCGCAGGGCACCAGTGCCGCATACTGCATTACTCCCACGCTTGCAACCTCCATTGAAAATACCGTTGCCGTCAGGGGTACTCCGAAAAGAGCCGAAAAGCCCGCACTCATTCCACACATAAGCATGATTTTATGATCATATCCGTCGAGTTTCAGCCATTTTCCGAACGCATTACCAAGGCTGCCTCCAAGCTGCAGGACTGCTCCTGCCCTTCCAGCCGAACCGCCGAATGCATGGGTCAGAACTGTTGATATAATAACCAGCGGCGCCATGCGCAGAGGTATCACTGCCTCCGACTGAATACCTTCCAGCAGACAATCGGTTCCCGCCTTGTATGAATCCAGCCGATACAGAGCAACAATCACCAGCCCCGCTGCCGGAAGAAAATACAGCATCCACGGATGACTGACCCGAAATGCTGTCACCTCTGCAACACAGCGCCCAAACACTCCCACCAGCAGTCCTACCACCAGCCCGATTCCTCCTGACAGAACTATCCAACGGATGAAACCCGCCGCCCGTTTGATGCATATCTTCATATTGTCTTTCATATTAAACCCCATCCTATGTCAAAAATCCCAAAAAAGAACTGCCCTTTTACACAGTTTTCCAGAGCAGAAAATTATCCTCAAATACAGTGTCCAGCCTCCCTCCATCTTTCAGCCAAGAAAGATAAGAACGGATGGTACTGCCCACCAGTACATACTGCTCGAAATTCATCATAAGGCCATACTCCCGGAAAATTTTCTGCAGGATTTTCTCAAAATTCACAGGCTCTTTGCAGATATCCAAAAGACGCCCTGCAATTTCCAGCACCTTATCCCTATTATAGCGAACAAGCGGTTTGATATCATCTGTCACTTCTGCATGGGCGGGAACAAACACAGATGCATCCATTTTTTCTACCTTGTCCAACGTATCCAGATATGCACCTACATCATAAATAAACGAAACCGCATATTTATCCAATGTTGCTTTACTGCTTATACAGTCTGCCAGAAATACCGTTCCATCCGGCGCCCGAAATCCCACCATATGAAAGAAATGTCCTGGCAGGGGAAGAATCTCAAGTTCTTTGGGAAATCCTTCGTCTGAAAAATCTGTTACCCCGCTCTCCTGAGCCAGAAGAAATTTGTGTCTCAAATCCTTACAGGGATATCCTCCATACAGAAAAGACGGCTCCAGGATAGGGTATTCCGTAAACGCCGCTTCGATACCGCCTGAATAAACCTTACACCCCGTCTGTCCCTGCAGATAACGGTTGCCGCCGATATGATCCGCGTTAGAATGGGTATTTAAAATCCCTTTCAGCTGCCAGTCATTCTTATCCAGAATCTGCCTCACCTTCCTGCCAGCATCCTTATCATTCCCACTGTCAATCAGGTAAACATTATTTTCTTCCGCGAGATAAACACCTATCTTCGCCGGACAATTTATGTAGTGACACTTGTCGCTGAGCTGCATCAATTCATACATAATTAAGTTCCTCCAATCCTTATTTCAATTCTATCATCTAACCAAAAATATCACAAGTAAATTCCCAAAAGATACAGGAAAAGCATATGCCCGCCTTAGTACTTTCCACAAATGCAGAACTCTGGATACATACAGCAAAAGTGGCGGTTTCCCGCCACTTTCATCTATATAAAACAACACCTATTATCTATTTGCTATCTATCTTATACCAGAGCCACCGTTTCACGGCAGATAGCCAGCTCTTCATTTGTCGGAATCACGGCAACTTTCACCTTGGAATCCGGTGTAGAGATAACCATGTCCTCTCCTCTCTTGCTGTTCGCCTCGGCATCCAGTTTGATTCCCAGGTATCCGAAATGCTCACAAACCTTCTCACGTACAATCCCAGCATTCTCACCGATGCCTGCGGTAAATGCGATTGCATCCACGCCGTTCAAAGCAGCGACATAAGAGCCGACATATTTTGCTACCCGGTAGCAGAATACTTCCAATGCGTTTGCCGCATACTCATTTCCATTATTCATTCCTTCTTCCAAATCGCGGAAGTCGCTGGAAAGCTCTTTAGAAAGCCCAAACACGCCGGATTTTTTATTCAACACATTCATTACGCCTGCGATATCCAGGTTTTCTTTCTTTGCCAGGAATTCCATGATAGCCGGGTCAATATCGCCGGAACGTGTTCCCATTACCAGCCCTTCCAATGGTGTAAGGCCCATGGATGTATCCACACATTTTCCATCCTTTACTGCACTGATAGAAGCGCCATTACCCAAATGGCATACGATAATTTTGGAATGATTGATGTCCAGTCCCAGGAACTCTGCTGCATGTTTGGAAACAAAGCTGTGGGAAGTTCCATGGAAACCGTATCTTCTTACTTTGTATTTCTCATAATACTCATACGGAAGTCCGTACAGATATGCTTTTGCAGGCATAGTCTGATGGAATGCGGTATCAAATACGCCTACCATCGGAACATTCGGCATCAGTTCCTTGCAGGCATTGATACCAATCAGGTTTGCCGGATTGTGAAGCGGCGCCAAATCGTTGCACTCAGCAACTGCCGCCATCATCTCATCTGTGATAACTGCGGAGGAAGCAAACTTCTCACCGCCATGTACGATGCGGTGTCCTACCGCATTTACTTCTGCCAGGCTTGCAATCGCACCTGTCTTTTCATTTACGAGCGCATCCAGCACCATCTGAATAGCTTCTTTGTGCGTTGGCATCGGCGCTTCTGTGATTTCCTTATCACAGCCTGCTTTCTGGTATACCAGCCTTCCGTCGATTCCGATTCTCTCGCAAAGCCCCTTTGCCAGCACTTCCTCTGAATCAGAATTAATTAACTGATATTTCAGGGAAGAACTTCCGCAGTTAATAACTAACACGTTCATTTTATTTTCCTCCTAAATTTACACTTCTTATTCAGCCTGGCACTGTACAGCCGTGATAGCAACTACACCCACGATGTCCTCAGAGGAACATCCTCGTGACAAATCGTTGACCGGCTTTGCAATACCCTGGGTAACCGGACCGTAAGCTTCTGCCTTTGCCAGTCTCTGTACCAGCTTGTACCCAATATTTCCGGCATCCAGGTCCGGGAATACCAGCACGTTTGCCTTACCTGCAACCGGACTGTTCGGAGCTTTGGAAGCGCCTACGCTTGGAACGATAGCTGCATCCAGCTGGAATTCGCCGTCCAGTTTCAGCTCCGGATTTTCTTCTTTTGCAATTCTTGTTGCTTCTACCACTTTATCAACATCTGCATGTTTTGCACTGCCCATCGTAGAGTGTGAAAGCATTGCCACAACAGGCTCCTTCTCAACCAGAAGTTCGAAAGACTCTGCAGAAGATTTTGCGATGGCAGCCAGCTCTTCCGGCGTCGGATTCTGGTTCAGGCCGGAATCTGCAAAGATGAAAGTGCCGTCTGCACCGTACTCGCAGTTCGGGACAACCATCAGGAAGAACGCGGATACCAGCTTCGTTCCCGGTTTCGTTTTCAGAATCTGAAGGCACGGGCGAAGTGTGTCAGCAGTAGAATGACATGCGCCGGAAACCATACCGTCCGCATCGCCCATCTTTACCATCATAACACCGTAGTACAGATACTGGTTCAGCAGGATTTCCTTTGCCTGCTCCGGTGTCATGCCCTTTTTCTGTCTCAGCTCTACCAGTTTATCAATATAGGCGGCTGTTCTCTCATCTGTAGCCGGGTCTACAATCTTTGCACCTGAAATATCAAGTCCTTCGCTTCCTTTTTTAATCGCTTCTTCGCTTCCTACCAGGACAACATCTGCAATGCCCTCCTTCAGAATCTGTGCGGTAGCTTCATATGTCCGGCGATCTTCCGTCTCCGGCAGTACGATAGTCTTTTTATTTGCTTTTGCCCTGGCTTTGATTACGTCAATAAATCCCATGATTTTTGACTCCTTTCGTATATTTTAATAGTTTTATTATATCTCTGCCGGGCTGGAATTTCAACTGCTGAATATGTATATTTTGGTATACAAGGCTCCTGGTTTAAATTTTTAAGATTCTTCAAATGATTTTCTCTCATCTATCCCCAAATCAGATATCCTGCCGCAATTTCCAGTAACATAACCAGTGGAACGCCGATAAAAAATTTCGGTTTCCGAATCTTATGCCGAAAAAAATACATACCCAGCAAGGCGCCAAACACCCCAAAAAGCGCCGCTCCCAAAAGAGCTGCCTCTGATATTCTCCATTTATGGTGCTCTGCTTTCCATTTGTCCACGCCATACAAAACAAAAACCACGGCATTGATAAGCAGGTACAGCCATACAAGTACATTGCCAGCCCCCTCTATGTACATAATTCCTTCCCTCCATTTTCTCTTTTTCTTCCAGAATTATAACATTTCCTCCCCGCAAAGTCTATTTTCTTCCCGATTTAGGTATACAAAACCATTTTTTGCAGATATACTTACTTTAAAACTTCAGGGGGTATATTTATGAGAACTGTCGGCCTGATTGCTGAATATAATCCTTTCCATAATGGACATGCCTGGCATATGCAGGAAGCGAAAAGAGTTTCCGGCGCAGACTTCTGTGTCGTTGTCATGAGTGGGAATTTCGTACAGCGGGGAGCTCCCGCTATTCTTGATAAATACGCACGGGCAAAAATGGCTCTCGCCTGCGGTGCAGATCTGGTGCTGGAACTTCCTGTTTCCTGGGCTCTGGGCAGCGCTGAATATTTCGCTTCCGGCGCTGTCTCCCTGCTGGAGTCCCTTGGTGTAGTGGATTCTCTGTGCTTCGGGAGTGAGTGCGGCGAACTTGCCCCTCTCTATGAAACTGCCAGAATCTTAAACAACGAACCAGAAGAATACCGCATACTTTTAAAAAAGAACCTGAAAAGCGGAAAGTCCTTTCCACTGGCGCGCGCCGACGCGCTGAATCAGTATCTCCCGCGCACACAGCTTCCTGTTTCTTCACTCCTGAGAGAGCCGAACAACACACTGGGCATCGAGTACCTGAAAGCCCTGCTCCGCCTTGACAGCAAAATGCAGGCTCTTACCATCCCCCGTGCCGGAAGCGCTTATCACTCCGACACACTGCATGAAACATTCAGCTCTGCCACAGCTTTGCGGAAGCTTCTCGGCTCTGTGGAGATTTCGTGCGGCGGCTTTGTATCACCGGAATCCCCAATCCCCCCGCTTCCCGAAGTCTTAGAGCATAAAATGCCTCGTTCCGCATATAAAATCCTGCAGGGATATCTGGGCAAATCCTGTCCTGTAAGCGCCCAGGACTTTTCTGCCTTGCTCCATTACAGACTTCTTTCCGTATCCTCCCCGGAAGAATTGGCGGGTTTCCAGGATGTTTCCGCAGAATTGGCAGACAGGATTTTCCGCCTTATCCCCAGATTTGAGGATTTTGAACAGTTCACCGCCCTGGTAAAAACGAAGCAGTATACGGAAAGCCGCATCTCCCGCTGCCTGTTCCATATCCTTCTGGACATCCGTATGGAAACAGTTCAGGCACAGAAAGACAGCGGCTGGAACAGTTACGCCAGAGTGCTGGGACTGCGCAAAAAAAGCTCCTCTCTTCTGCACGAAATCAAAGAGAGGAGCCGTGTACCTCTGATTACAAAACTGGCTGACGCCAAAAAACTGCTCACCCCGAAACAGATGGCGTTCCTTCAAAAAGACATCTACGCATCAGAGGTCTTTCAATGCGTAACGACCGGAAAATTTAAACAGGATGCTTACAGTGAATACCGGCGTCAAATCATTACATGGGACAAAAGTTAAATCTGTTCGCAAAATTACTGCAAATCCTCTGTATGAAAAGCTGTATACCCTTCATAATAATAGCTGGTATCAATTCCTTTCATATAGACGTCCCGATTATGGATTTCATCTGTCAGCGCTACTTTTAGTATATGCTTGATTTCAATATCCCTAATCGGGCTGCGCTCCATAGCCAGCAGATAATCCTCTTTGTCAACCCTGCTCCAGTCAATGACCTGCCGGAGTTCCTTTTTCAAAATCAAATCCAGCCAAATGCGGGTACTTCGACCATTGCCTTCCCGGAACGGATGCGCAATATTCATCTCCACATATTTTTCAATAATTTCATCAAACGTTGACTGGGGCATCTTATCAATGTTTTCAAGAGCCGCCTGTAAATACATCAACGGAGCAAAACGAAAATTCCCTTTCGCAATATTGACAGTTCTCATCTTCCCAGCAAAATCATATATCTCACCAAATAAATATTTGTGAATCTCTGCAAGAGCCGCATAAGTTCCGGCTTCCAATCTCTCAAGCAGTCCCATTTCAAACAGTTCCAGAGCCTTTCTCTTGCTGATTTTCTCTTCTTCCCGGGCTAATTCGGCCGGGTTTGTAATACCAAGCTTATTTTGAAGCGCCATACAATTTCCTTCTCTGCTCCCGCTTAATTTTTAAAGCTGTGGATAGGTGCGGGAATCCTTCCTGCCCGGTTCACAAATGCATCACAGCTAAAGGAATTCACCGGCATGATAGGCGCATATCCCAGCAGCCCTCCGAATTCCACAATTTCACCCACGCCTTTTCCGATAACAGGAATCAAGCGCACAGCCGTGGTTTTCTGGTTTACCATCCCGATAGCCATCTCGTCCGCAATAATACCGGAAATCGTAGTATCCTTTGTGTCTCCTGGTATTGCTATCATATCCAATCCCACAGAACATACACAGGTCATAGCCTCCAGTTTTTCCAGAGTAAGCGCTCCAGCCTGCACCGCGTCAATCATCCCCTGGTCCTCGCTGACCGGAATAAATGCGCCGCTCAAACCGCCCACATAAGAGGAAGCCATCACACCGCCCTTTTTTACCTGGTCATTTAAAAGCGCCAGCGCCGCTGTAGTTCCGGGCGCGCCCGCGTGCTCCAATCCAATCTCACAGAGAATGTCCGCAACACTGTCCCCGATAGCCGGAGTCGGAGCCAGGGACAAGTCTATGATTCCAAACGGAATATTCAGCATCTTTGATGCCTCCTGCGCTACCAACTGCCCTACGCGTGTAACTTTAAACGCCGTTTTCTTAATCGTCTCGCAGAGCACCTCAAAGCTTTCGCCCCGCACCTGTTCCAGCGCGGTTTTTACGACGCCTGGACCGCTGACGCCTACATTGATGATAGCATCAGCTTCCGTCACTCCATGGAATGCCCCTGCCATAAATGGGTTATCATCCGGCGCATTACAAAACACCACCAGTTTCGCACATCCCAGAGAATCCTCTTCCTTCGTCAGCTCGGCCGTCTCTTTGATAATCTCTCCCATCAGGCGTACCGCATCCATATTGATGCCGCATTTCGTGGAGCCTACGTTTACCGAACTGCACACGCGCTCCGTCTGTGCCAAAGCCTGGGGAATCGAGCGTATCAAGTATTCATCGCTTTTCGTCATGCCTTTAGATACCAGCGCCGAATAGCCGCCGATAAAGTTCACCCCTACTTCGTGGGCGGCTTTGTCCAGAGTCCTGGCAATCGACACGAAATCTTCCGGGCATTTACACGCATTGCCGCCCACCAGGGAAACCGGGGTGACAGAAATCCTCTTATTTACGATAGGGATTCCATATTCCTGTTCAATATACTTCCCAGTCGAAACTAAATCCTTCGCTACTGTCGTAATCTTTCGGTAAATATTCTGATTCACCCTTTCCAAGTCAGAATCCACGCAGTCCAGTAAACTAATGCCTAAAGTAATCGTACGTACATCCAGATTCTCCTGGGTAATCATCTTATTCGTTTCATTTACTTCAAATATATTTATCATGATGACATTTCCTCCCATTTATCGTAACTACCAGCCATCCAAAACCTCCTGCACACAGCTTTATATCCTGTGCATCTTATTGAAAATGTCCTCATGCTGGCACCGGATGGTTACGCCGATTTCCTCGCCGAGCTGTGCCAAATCTTTCGCCAGCTCCCCGAAATCCTTTGACGCTTTGTTTGCGTCTGTTATCATCATCATATTAAAAAATCCCTGCACAATCGTCTGCGAAATATCCAGGATATTCACATTTTTATCCGCCAGATATGTGCAGACCTTTGCAATAATGCCTACTGTATCTTTTCCCACTACAGTTATAATTGTTCTTTTCATATTTTCCCCTTTCTGATGCACTGTTCTGCAGATTTGGAAGCTCACTCCCAAACTTTGCATTTCTACCCTATTTGTACGAACGCGGACGCTTCATTGCGCTTCGCCACGCTGATAAAAAAATCCTTCGCCCGGTATGGGTTGTCTCCCATGGTCACTTCCTGGCATACGGTTTCGAATGCCAGCTCTGCAAAATTATTTTCCTGGCTTAAATGCCCCAGAAACACGGATTTCATGCCATCGTGGAGAATCTCACACAGCAGCCGCCCCGCATTTTCATTGGAAAGGTGTCCGCGCTCTCCCAGAATCCTCTGTTTCAGATAATACGGATAGCTCCCCACCTGGAGCATATGTATGTCATGATTCGCCTCCATCAGCACCGCATCCAGATTCTTCAAATGTTCCACCGTATAATCTGTATACTCTCCCAAATCTGTGATGACTCCCACTGACTGCTGTCCATGATTTACCCGGTACGCCACCGGTTCAGCAGCATCGTGCGAAATAGAAAAAGGCCGAATTTCCAAATCTTTTATCATAAAGCTCTCGTCCGGCACAATTTCGTGAAACAGTCCCTCGTCAATTTTCCCCAGATTTCCCATTCCCCGAATCGCCTGCAGCGTACCGCCTGTGGCATAAATAGGAATATGATGTTTTCTGGCCACCACACCAAGTCCTTTGATATGGTCAGAATGCTCATGGGTAATCAAAATCCCGTCAATCTCCGCGGTCTTCCTGTCTATAGAATTTAGACCTGCCTCAATGCGCTTCCCGCTCAGTCCCACATCAATCAGGACAGCTGCATGTTCTGAGCCTGCATAAATGCAGTTTCCGCTGCTTCCGCTGGCAATACTACAAAAATCCATGTTCCACCAATCCTCTATCTATTTGTCCATAAGTATTTTCTATAAAATCGCTGCTGTTGTCAACCACAAACTGGCAATGTTTCAAAAACAGTGCATCCGAAAGCTGGTTCTGCATAATTTCCCTCACTTTTTCCGCCGTATAGCCCCGAGACGCCATGAGCCGTTTCTGCCGTGTCTCTTCCCCGGCGCGCACATACCATATTTCATCACAGATTTCATCATAATGTTCTTCAATCAAAAGCGCTGCCTCAAGCACCACAAACGGCGTCATTCCCGTCAACTGCTCCTGCCGGATTTCCTGTATAATATATTCCCGCACTGCCGGATGGACGATACCATTGAGCCGTTCCAGGCTCTTCTTATCCGAAAACACAATGCTTCCCAGCAGACGGCGGTCTATCGCGCCGTCCGCACCCAGTATTTCTTTTCCAAATTCCTCCACAATCCTATGATAACACTCCTGCCCTGGCTGTTCCAGTATATGGGCTGTCTTATCCGCCTGAATCACCTTTGCCTGGTATCTTTCCGAAAGATACGCAAGAACCGTGCTTTTCCCGGCTCCCACGCCCCCTGTAATCCCTAAAACCTTCATCTATTTTGCCTCGTACCAGCTCTTTCCTGTATGCATATCAATTTCCAGCTTTACGGAAAGTTTCGCCGCTCCCTGCATCTCTTCCAGCAGAATCCGCTTTACCTCGTCTGTCTCCGACTCTTCTGCTTCTATCAGCAGTTCATCATGAACCTGGAGAATCAGACGGGATTTCAGGCTTTCTGCTTTCAGCCTGTCATTCACCCGTATCATGGCAATTTTTATAATATCTGCCGCTGTGCCCTGAATTGGCGCGTTCATAGCCACCCGCTCCCCAAAAGAACGCTGCATGAAATTTCCCGCTTTCAGTTCCGGCATAGGACGCCTGCGTCCGAACAGAGTTGTAACATATCCCTCTTTCTTGGCATGTTCCACCGTATCATCCAGGAATTTCTTAATTCCTGGATAAGTTTCAAAATATTTCTCAATATACTGTGCTGCCTCTTTCCGGGTAATACTCAAATCCTGGCTCAGACCAAAAGAACTAATACCGTACACAATTCCAAAGTTCACTGCCTTGGCATTTCTACGCTGCAAATCTGTTACTTCATCAAATGGAATATGAAATACCTGGGACGCTGTAATTCTGTGGATGTCCTGAGCCTCGCGGTACGCATTTATCAGCGTCTCATCACCCGAAATCGCGGCAAGCACACGCAGCTCAATCTGTGAGTAATCCGCGTCCACAAATACATAGCCCTCTTTTGGAATAAACACCTTCCGTATCAGCCGGCCCAGCTCCATACGGATGGGGATATTTTGAAGATTTGGCTCTGTACTGCTGATTCTTCCGGTAGCAGTAATCGTCTGATTAAAAGTGCTGTGGATTCTTCCGTCTTCCCCGATATAGCTTGCCAGCCCGTCCGCATAGGTAGATTTCAGTTTCGTAAGCTGACGGTATTCCAGAATCCGGGACACAATGGGCGCTTCATCTGCCAGCTTTTCCAG
Source organism: Lachnospiraceae bacterium 46-15 (assembly GCA_041223665.1). Lineage (GTDB taxonomy): Bacteria > Bacillota > Clostridia > Lachnospirales > Lachnospiraceae > Hominisplanchenecus_A. The sequence goes on along the minus strand of JBCLQO010000001.1, from coordinate 12,745 downwards.
CACGTCCGCCGCTGTAGAATACCCTGTTTTTGTCTTTTTCCCATAAGGCAGTTTTAGCTTTTCAAATAGGATTATACCCAGCTGTTTCGGAGAATTGATATTAAACGTTTCGCCTGCCATTGCATAAACTTCCGTTTCCAGCTCTCCAATACGTCCGATAAGCTGCTCTCCATACTGCTTCAATGCAGCTGCCTCCACCCGGATTCCTTCACGTTCCATATCATATAATGTGTACACTAAAGGCATCTCGATTTCCCTGAATAAAGTATCCATTCCCTCATTCAGCAGCTTTTTCTGCATCGGTCCGAGCGCTGCCCATGCCACATATCCCATATAGCAGGCACAATCCGCCACCGCTTTCTCATCCTCTGCGCCCTCAAATCCTTTCTTGCCCAGCAGCTCCTCCTGTGAAGGAACCATCATGCCTAGATGTTCCTTCGCCACATCTTCATAGGTATATTTATCTTTCAAAGGATTCAGCAGATATGCCGCAAGCGCCAAATCATTCAGCTTTTCTCTCTGATGCCCTGCCAAAAACGGAAGCTGCGCTTTCAAATCCAGGGTAGACGCCGCTGCTGCCTTATCCAGCAGCATATCCAGCTTCCCACACAGATAAGCTCCGCTGATAAAACCTTCAGCCGGAATGAAATAAATATCCTTCTCACCAAAACACAACGCGCACCCGCAGACCTGCTTTGCTGCAAGAATCAGTCTAAATCCTACATGGGCCGCCTCTGCCGCTTTCCCAAAAATTTCCTCCGCCTCTGCCAAATCCGAAACCTTCCGAAAATTCTCTGACACCTGATTTGCCGGTCCCTGGCACTGAAATCTAGACAGCATGTTTTTGAACTCCAGCCGTTTGCACAACTCAAATGCCGTCTCTGTATAAAGGACTCCCACCCTGGCTTCCTCCAATTCAAACTCCAGAGGGGCTTCTATATTGATAGTTGCCAGTTCTTTTGACAGTTGTGCCAAATCATAATGCTCTCTTAAAGATTCTTTTGCCTTATTCGGCTTAATCTCTTCCACATGGGCATATGCATTCTCAATGGAACCGTATGCCGCTATGATTTTCGCGGCAGTTTTCTCACCCACTCCCGGAATGCCCGGAATATTATCAGATGCATCTCCCATCAATGCCTTTAAATCAATAATCTGAAGCGGCGTTACCTGGTATTTCTCAAGCACATCTGCCGTATGGTAATTCTCAATCTCCGTGCCCGTCCGTTTTGTTTTCGGAATCCGAATCATAATGTGCTCCGTGGCAAGCTGCAGCAAATCTCTGTCGCCGGAGACCACACAGACCTCCAGCCCTTTCCTCTCCATCCGCTTTGACACCGTCCCCAACAGGTCGTCCGCCTCATACCCCTCCAGCATCAGCAGGGGAATCTCCATCGCACGCAGCATGTCCTGTATCACAGGCACCTGCTGGTGAAGCTCCTGAGGCATGGGTTTCCTTGTGCCCTTATATTCTGCGTACATTTTATGCCGGAACGTGGGAGCTTTCAAGTCAAATGCCACTGCCAGATAATCCGGCTTTTCTTCATCCAGGATTTTAAACATAATATTTAAAAAGCCATATACCGCATTTGTGTGAAGCCCGTCTGAGTTCGTCAAATCCGGCACTCCATAGAATGCACGGTTTAATATGCTATGCCCGTCAATCAATACTATTTTTTCGCCCATTGCCCTCTCCATCCATTACTATTTCTTTGATACGGCTTCTTCCTGCCCGTAAAGCGCCTGATATGCAAACGTCTCTCTGACGCCTCCTCCTGCCCATGCCTGCGCCTGGGTAATCAGCATCAACACCAGCATAATTTCCGCCATCAGCATAATACCGTAGCTGCACACCCGGAATATCTTTCTCCTGTGCAGTTTCCTCTCTGTACTCTCTAAATCGTCCAGCAGCATATCCACAATACTGTCTGAATTCTTATCCCGCACATGGTATGTGCCTGAGTTTTTTCGATTCTTCTGCTTTCCAGGATGCTTCACTCCCTGCTGATATGGCATAGTATATGAAACATTCTGTTCTTCATCCAGCTTTTTCAGCGCAAAATGAATCGTGAAATAAATTTCCAGTTCCTCGTAGCACTCTTCGCAGTGGGTGATGTGCCCGATGAACTCCTCTGTTTTCTTTTCATCTAACTGCCGCTTTATGTAAGCCCTTACCAAACTCTGTGCTTCCCTACAGTCCATCGTTTCCCTGACACCGCCCTTCTGCTCTTTGTATTTCCAAAATCTTCTACGAGTATACCATATTTCACAAACTGAAACAAGCAAAACCAGAGCATCCCAAAGGATACTCTGGTTCCCTGCGGATTCCCTTTCGGGAAACCTGCTATTTTACTTTCACTGCTTTCGAAGCTTTTGCCGGGCTATAGGTTTTTCCTTTCACTGCTACCACGCGGTAGAAATATTTCTTGCCCTTTTTCACCTTCTTATCTGTGTACTTAACAATCTTGGCTTTCTTAATGACAGCAATCCGTTTAAATCCGCTCCCAGACTTATTCGAGCGGAAAATCATGTATTTCTTTGCATCTTTTACACGTTTCCAGCTCACTTTGACAATCCTCTTGCTGCCGGATTTTGCTGCTTTTGCAGTCACTTTCTTCGTAGCCTTCGGAAGCGTAATGTCTTTTCCTGTTCCCTTGCTGCTGACATTGGTTCCGGCAGCTGCCTCTGCCAGATACGTCGCCTTTCCGCTTACCGGCTTCATATCATAGAAAGTCTCACCCGCTACAGTGCCCAGAAGAGCTGTTTTACTGCCTGTCTTGCGGTAAATACGGTAGCTGGACGCCCCCTGTACTTTACCAATTTTTACTTCCACTGCCGAACTGCCGCTGCGGATAACGCTCTTCACTGATTTGACTGCCGGAGCTTCCAGTACCACAGGTGTAGGCACGGGCGTCGGTTTCTCTGTACCCGGTGTCTCTGTGCCCGGTGTTTCCGGTTCCGGCGGATTCGGCGCTTCTGATGTGGTTCCCCATGCGCCGTCTTTCAGGCTTCTCGGAACTACTGCTGTCCTGATTGCTTCCGGAAGCTTACTGTAATTCAATACTTCAAAGTCCTCTGCATTCTGATCTGTGTCAATAAAACTGATTCGGCGGATAGATTTATTTTTTGAAATAATTTCATCTCCCACAGGATTTGTAAGCGGAGTTCCCTCTGCCGCCTCTTCATTGACAGACACGCCGTCTATCTGTTCGCTTCCTTTCATTAACAGCACGCGGTACTGTTTATTGCTGATTTCCTGTGCCCAGTCAATATCCGAATCCTTTACTTCATACAGATATCCTGCATTTTCTACACAACGAATCAGATAAGACGTATTTGCAGGAATTTCCCCTGTAAGCTTCAGAGATGCCGTTTCCTCTCCTGACTGATAGGAAATACTGTATCCTTCCAGATTAACTTTGCCCGCTGTCGGGTTGTACAGCTCAATAAAGCTGTGGGACATAGCTGGGGTTTTCTTGCCTCCCGTTCCATACACCTGGTTAATAATCAGATGCTCTGTCTGTGCTTTTACTGCCTTCACTGCCGCTGTCTCTCCGCTGTCAACCTTTCCTTCCATCACGCTGCTTGTAACGCTTACAGAAATCTTCTTACCTTCGAGCGTTTTCTCCAGCGGCAGGAATGTGCCGGAAGCGCCGGATATCTCTGTTCCGTCCGCTTTCCACTGATAGCTCAGTGAGGCCTCATCTCCATTTGTATTCTGGTCTGCATACAGAATAGCTCCCACAATGGCATTTCCACGGATAGACACTTCGCCGCTCAGCGTTTGTACATCCGGTTCCTGCCCCCATTCACCGTCTGCCAGGCTCCTGGGATACTTTGATACAGCTGTCGCTTCACGGTAATCTACAGTTTCAAAGTCATTCTGATTGATATTGGTATCCTGGAAATCTGTCCTGCGGATGGACTTCTGCTTGCTGATTGCACCGTCTGCCAGTGCAAACCCTTCGACATGCCCTTCATTCACTGATACCGCATCTTCAACAGCTTCCCCTTTGTAAAGGATAAGACGATACCGTTTATTATCAATCGCCTGGTTCCACTCTTTATCAAATGTATCAATCGTACATTTAATCAGCTCTGGCGTGGACGCATCCTGCGCCTCGCATCGAATAAGATAAGAAGTATGTGCCGGAATCTTTCCTTCCAGAGACAGCTTCACTTCCTCTGCCGCTGGGCCGTTCTTTCCGTTTGACAAATATCCTAATGAATAACTGCTGATGTCTATCTCGGCTTCCGTAGGATTATACAATTCGATAAAGCTGTGGGATACCGGCGTTCCATCATTTGCCCCGCCGCCATATACCTGATTGATAATTACATGGTCATTCTTCACCTCTACAAGCTCTACTGCTGCAGTCTCTGCACTGTAGATATAATCGGCTTCCATAGTGCTTCCCACTCTGACCTTAATCTTTTTTCCTGCCAGTCCTGCGGTGAGCTGCAGCTCATTACCTGTAGCTCCCGTAATTGCCACGCCATCTGCCATCCACTGATACGTAAATTCTCCGGTATTATTGCTTCCTTCTACTGCCGCCGCCAGGACTTTCCCTGTCTTCGCTTCGCCTGAGACTGTTACTGTCCCTGTCAGCGTATCCACCTGAACTTCCTTTGAGAAAGTCTTATAATTTGTCACACTTCCGTTTGAAAGCAGCTTGCCCGACGCATCCATGCCGCGAACCTGAATCACATTCAGTTTTGTGCTGTCTTTCTCCAGATAAGCATCGCTTGCCGTAAACGTTGCCGTCCCTTCTGTCACATCCGCTGTCCCGGCCAGAATACCATTAACATAAAAGCCAACCTTTGCCACTGTGCTGTCTGTCACGTTCGCCGTGTAAAGCGTTGTCTTTTCACCTGATGTATCAACTGCCGCCGTTATGCTTCCTGATGCCTTGAATCTTCCAAAAGAAGTAAGAAGCGCATCTGCGGACGTACACTGTTGTTCCATCCAGTTTTTTCTGTTCGACAGGAACGTGCGGAGACGCGTAACTGCCGCGTCAAACCTCGCGTCGTCCTGCCAGAGCAAATCGTTCCTTAGAAATCCCGCATTATAATTGCTGTTGGCAGATTCCGTCAGATACTCAATATTCTTGTCGATAATTCCGCCTGATTTAATGATATCCTCAAATTTTCCTTTATTTGCCTGATAACACTCATACACTTTTACTGCAAAATAAGGATCACTAATCAAATACTTATACCACTGCTGACTCTGGGCTCCGTCGTTGCGGTCATTTGTCACCCAGACCTGATAATTCCATGTCTCGTTCTTGCTCACCAAACTGTTCGACGTCCAGTCCATATCCCAAACAGGACCCACATACACCTTTTTACCCAAGTCTTTGTACATATAGGTACTCTTCTTCATGGTTTCTGTATTCCAGAAAAACTCATTAAGCACAAAATAGCGTACCAGAGAATCCATATCCACCAAATCTGTATAATGTACGGATTCATTCTGATATGTCGTATAGAAATCAGAAGCATGAATGCTGTTCTCCAACGCCTGAATATAGTTCTGCGCCGAAGCAAACAATTCTTGATTTGTAACTACGAATTCTGGTCTTTTAAACATAAATGGCTGCTCATAAGTAGTTCTGAACTTTGACACCTCATCATAATAAGCATCTAATTCAAACAGAAATCCTCCCGAAAGATCCACATTTCCCGAAGCATCTGTTGGGATTACGCTCTCGTAGTCCTCCCTGGGATAAGTGCTGCCATTATAACTGATCCCTTGCTCACTGGTAATCCATTCCATATTTTCTACCAGATAATCCTCAAGAGCATCCTGTTCTTTCTTTGCTAACCCATGCTTTTTCGCAATGGCCTTTGCTGCATCTCCCGCCGCATCTTCCCAATCAAAAATGTTGACGCGGCTCTCCTCTACGCGCACATTTCCTACCAACTGATAGTTCCCGGCATAATTTCCGTTCAGCACCACTTCTACATGTGCAGAAGGCAGATAAGTTTCCATTCCCATTTCTTTCGCCAAATCATAGGAAATCGTATTCCGCATCAGGGATTCATCCATATAATTTGCCAAGAGCGCCCAATGCTTGCTCTCACCAAAACCAAACAGATTTGTCTTTTTGCCGAGCTTGAGTTTATACGGAAGCTTATTGTAACTGGTATTCCAGGTACTGTTCCCACGTCCGCGGATTTCTGTAGCGCCATCATATAAAGTCGTAGTCGTACTGTTATATGTATCATTTCCCTGAACACGCATAGACGCATCTTTATAAACTGTTTTGCTGGTAATTCCGTATCCGTCTGCCGTATCAATATACACTACCGGAAGCTTACTGCAGTAGAGCCGGTAAGTATCTACGACAGCTCCGTCCGTCATCGCCGTTACTTCAATAAATTTGTTCAGAGCGTTTTCTGTCGGCGTATAGGACGCATTTGTTGACACTTCCGCTCCATCAAGTGTCCATCGGTATGTAAAAGTAACTCCTGCGGGAGCTTCCCCTGCATCGTTCTGTACAGAAGCCCGAAGCGCCGTCCCTGGCTTTGCGTACTCTCCATCCAGCTTCAAGGACAGATTCGAAAGCACGGTGACAGAAACTTCCTTTGTCCTGCCGTCCCCTGTCGTAGCTGTCAGAATAACGGAAGTTGCTTTCATAACCGGGTGCACCGTTGCCACACCCGTACTTCCGTCAATGGAAATAACATCCGTGTTGCTGCTCACCCACTGAATCGTCTCAGTGCTGCCGCCAACCTCATAAGACGTAGGCACTGTAAAATTCTTCGTAACCGCAGATGCCCTGTCGCCCTCTGCAAATACAGGGGAAGGAATCGGCGTAAGTACGACTCCATCCGTAACCTTCGGTACAAGTTTGCCGTTAGATACCATCCAGTAGTCAGAACCTAATGCAGAAATCACTGCTTCTCCCGCCAGCTCCGCCTCTGTCAGCCCAGTCACGGCCGCATTTCCCTGGCCTGTACCATTCAGGTAATAGCAGTTTTTAATCTTGTCTGTATAATCAGCAGCACCTGCCCTATCGACTCCGTTAATTGCATATCCCTGACCATTCTGATAAGTAACTGTCCCCACATTTACGCAGGAAGACAATTCTCCAATCCTTGCCGTTTGATGCACTCTTCCAAGAATCCCTCCACACCGCAGGGAACCGGATATCGTATTAAAACTGCCGCTAAGCGTCACATCCGCCCCATTATACAGGTTGCTGAGCTGCACGGCCTCACAATTTGTCCGCACCTGCCCCACAACACCGCCTAGTCCAATCAAGTCTGACTTTCCGCTGGAAGAAGCTGTAACCTGGATACTTCCGCTGACCACAGCAATATTATCTACTCTCGCATAGCCATTCGCATCGCCTGCCAGAGTTCCGATAGAATCACCGTGCCCCAGCGTATGCGTGATGGCTACTTCTGAAAATACAAGATTCTTTACTTCTGCGTAATCTGAAGCGTCATCGCTCCCAATCATGGCAAACAGCCCTGTCTGGTTTGTGTCATCTGTGGACTGCTGTCCGTTAAACTCTATCGTCAGGTTTGAAATCACATGGCCCTGCCCGTCAAACGTGCCGCTGAATACCCTGTCTCCTTCTACAAGACCATACTGGGGACCACTGTTTCCTCCAATCGGTACCCAATTCACCCCATCCAAATCAATATCTGCTCCAAGTACATAGTCTCCATTCATCGGGTAATTGGAATCCTTTCCGATTTTCCCCAATTCATCTGCACTGTTGATTGTAATCACGCCATCTGCCGCTTCTACCATCATCTTCGCAGCAGGCACGTAACTGATTCCCGATATGCCCATTGCAAAAGACAGCACAAATGCAAGTCCTCTTCCCGCAAAACTCTGCAATCCCCTTTTCTTCATAGTTTCCTCCATTCTCAGCAAAAACAACAATTTTTGTTATTACTTTCGCCATGTAATCAAGGGAATTTTACCATAACTGTTTCATTTTGTCTCTGCTTTTTTGCAGATTTCACAAATTTTACATTTTCACACATCCCACTTCCATACTGCCAGCCGATATATAGGATTGTGCATACAAAAAGCGGGAGCATATACATTTTTTCTGCATATGCTCCCGCTTTCACTGAAAGCCACTGCTCTCATATTCCGCTTCTGTCATAAACGTTAAAAGCAAGGGCAACACAACGTATCACCCCTGCTCTTATGCCGCTGGCCGGACTCGAACCGGCACGGTTGTTCACCGCTTGATTTTGAGTCAAGTGCGTCTGCCAATTCCGCCACAGCGGCCTGTCCTCTTTCGACCTGACCGAGAACTATTGTAACACACTATCCGACACTATGCAAGCACTTTTTTATTTTTTCATCACTTCTTGATAAAAATCAAAGCAGTCAAACGTAGCAAAGTAATCTGCCGGCGTCTCCGCACGCCGGATCAGCTGCGTATTCCCATCTTCTCTGAGCAGTATTTCCGCTGATTTCAATTTGCCGTTATAGTTATATCCCATAGCAAAGCCATGTGCCCCCGCATCATGGATAAACAGCAAATCGCCTTTTTCAATCTCCGGCAGCATACGGTCAATGGCAAACTTGTCATTATTTTCACAAAGAGAACCTGTCACATCATATTTATGATCACAAGGCGCATCCTCTTTCCCCATCACTGTAATATGATGGTATGCGCCATACATGGCAGGACGCATCAGGTTTACCGCACACGCATCTACGCCGACATATTCTTTATGAGTATGCTTCTCGTTAATCGCCCTGGTCACTAACGCACCGTAGGGACCCATCATATATCTTCCCAGTTCCGTATAGATTGCCACATCGCCCATTCCTTCCGGAACCAGTACCTCCTCATATGCTTTTTTCACGCCTTCCCCAATCACAAAAATATCATTCGGTTCCTGTTCCGGACGATATGGAATTCCGATTCCGCCAGACAAGTTAATAAACGTAATATGTGCCCCTGTTTCTTTCTTCAGCCGTACTGCCACATCGAATAAAATCTTAGCCAGCATCGGATAATAATCATTTGTCACCGTATTGCTCGCAAGAAATGCATGAATACCAAATTCCTCCACACCTTTTTCTTTCAGAATACGGAACGCCTCAAAAAGCTGCTCTGTAGTCATGCCATACTTTGCATCCCCAGGATTGTCCATGATATCATTGCTGATTTTAAACAACCCTCCCGGATTGTAACGGCAGCTCAGACGCTTTGGCAGTTTCCCCACCGCCTTTTCCAGCACCTCAATATGAGTGATATCATCCAGGTTAATCGTCGCGCCGATTTGCTCTGCATACTGGTACTCTTCCATTGGCGTATCATTAGACGAAAACATGATATCACTTCCTACTACCCCGATTGCACGGGAAAGCATCAGCTCTGTCATAGAGGAACAGTCGCACCCACAGTCATATTCTTTTAAAATCTTTATCAAAAACGGATTTGGGGTAGCCTTTACTGCAAAATATTCTTTATATCCTTTATTCCAGGCAAACGCTTCTTTCAACGCTTTTACATTTGCCCGAATCCCCTTCTCATCATACAGATAAAAAGGCGTCGGGTACTCCTGTGCAATCTTCTCAAGCTGTTCCTTTGTTACAAATGGCTCTTTTTTCATTTTTGTACTCCTCCTTATGATGCTTAATCTCCAAAAAATCCCGCCAGACGATTCTTCTTATCCACTACATCATTGTATTGAAGAACCGCATATGGGTACAGTCCAGATTTTTCTTCTGAATCAGTATAATCATGAAACACTCTGTCTGCGGTTTGAAAGAAATTGGCAGTCACCACCGGGTAATCCTCCCGCAGTTCTGACAGATAATTCTGGTATCCTGTTTTTGGAAGCCCTGTTTTATCCATCAGCAGTGAACTCAAATAGTTCACGCTGATTGCATCAATCTCTTCCTCCTCTATATCATAATTTGCCCACATTACCATCGGAACCACATATCCTTTAGAAAATTCCTCCGGGGATTTTTCCCTGGAATCCTCACTAATTCCCAGCTCACGCGGCACTGGATTGCAAATATAGTCCGAGGGCTGATGGTCACCGAACATGACTACAACCGTCTTTTCTTCTTCCCCTGCAAAATAGCTAAGCAATTCCTCAAATGCCTCGTCTGTTCTGCGAATCAGCGTAAGGTATTTTTCCGTGGACTCTACCTGTGTGCTCTTATACTCTGCTTCTGTAAGAAAAATCTCTGGTTGTAAATCTGGATATTCCTTGCTGTATCCTCCATGATTCTGCATTGTCACTTCAAATGCGAAAAGCTTTTCCCCTTCTTCCTTTTCCTCATAGAGCTGTATCAGCTTCTGAAATGCAGACGCATCATCTACATACCCTCTCAGTGTAGACGCATTGATAAAGTCTTCCCTAAAATATGTATGTTCAAACCCAAGATCCGGGTAAACCTGATCCCTGTTCCACCCCGTCGCATAATAAGGATGGAGAGCCGCTGTCCGATATCCCAGACTTTTCATGTGAGAAGCAAGGCTTGGCATTTTGCTCTTAATAAACTGCTGATAAGGAACGCTTCCCGCAGGCATAAACGCCATGCTGTTCCCTGTCAAAAATTCAAATTCTGTATTCGCAGTATTGCCTCCTTTCACAGAAACATACAGGTTCGCTTTCACCGTATTTTTATTCAAAGAACGTATAAAGGGCATCGCATCCTCACTTGTACCAAAATCTCCATACACAGACAAATCAGAAAAGGCTTCATTCATAATGACGATAATATTCGGGCTATCGGAAATATCCTTCGTCCCTGTATCCTCCCAGGGATGTGCGATTTCCTCTGCCGCCGCCGCCGAATACCCCGCAGGCTTTTCCACATCCAAATAACGGAGGTTCGCCAAAAATGCCGCCATAAATCCGTTATTCCGGTACAGCACGTTTGGCGTAAACAGAATATCGTCCATTCCAAAGGCATCTTCCACCGCTTCCACCTGGATTGCCGTCACATACCCTGCCATCAGTACAACGGAAAGGCAGATAGCCGCAAGCCGCACCCGCAGTTTTTTTATTTCAAGACGTGTTTTCTCTCCCAGGATTATCAGATATACAAATCCTATCAGCACAAACACTACCCGGTAATTCAACGTAAAGGAATAATTATCCGTAATGCTCGTCGCTGTCCCTATAGAAAAGATATCCCAAGGCACAATAGGCGAAGAACGGAAACTGACCACAAAATAATTCACTAGTCCTGCAAGCATAGGAAAAGCAGGCGCAACAGCGTATCCTATCCGGCTGCTTCCAAAAAGAGCCGTAAAAATCCCATACAAAATCAAATAAAACAGATAATTTAATATAACAATCAAAAAAGAAAGATCCCACGGCACATGCGTATAGAACTCCATACAGCACAGCGCGGCAAAAGGCAGAAACAGGCAGACTGCCAACCCCGCTTTCTTCTCTATCCGTATATCCAGCGCTACAAGTACGCCCGCAAATACAGACAAAAACAGTGCCAAGGCCAGCTTACCGCCCTGTAAGCCATCGCCCCACACTGCACTGATACTCAATGCTGACAAGGCTGCCGCCGTTCCAACCGCCACAGCGCGCCTTGCCTTTGATTTACTTATGATATTTTTCATCTTATCTACCTTCTATCTTCTTAAACGTTATTTATGCACATGCTCGTGTGTAAATAAATGATCCTGGCAATACTCATAATTCCCGTCACACTTTGAACAAAAACGGAACTCCAAATGTTCACCGTCCAACTCCGTGCGCCCGCATATGGCACATTTGTGCTTCGTTACCCCGACAGGCGGTACATTGCTTCTGACCTGCCGTTGAAAATTCTGTCTCCTGCGGATTTCCCGCGGTGATACACGGCTCATATTCCGTGTCATCAAAAAGAAAAAAATAAAGTTTGCCAGTGAAGCTAAAATCACCACCCTGGTTGCCCAGCCTCCTTGAACCATGTTGTATAATAAGAACAACGCCTGAACAGCTCCCAGCCACTTTACCCGAATAGGAATCAAAAAATATACATACAACTGCTGCTCTGGATAAGTTGCCGCATATGCCAGAAAAATCGACATATTCAGGTAAAATGTACTAAATGCAAACCCCATTATCGGTACTCCGCAAAAATACAGAACAAACGCACCGATAATGGACGCAACTACTCCCATAAAAATGTACAGATTATATCGGAATGCCCCCCAGGTATATTCCAGCGCACTGCCCAATGAGAAATACAAAAGCAACATAATAATCGTAAAAAATCCTAAGTCCTCCGGCGGAATCAATATCCAGCTCACAAGCCGCCATATCTGTCCCCGCATAATCAGCGCCGGTTCCAAATTCAGATAAGTCAGAATCTGAGGCGCAAAAAGCTCCAGTGAAAAACCAATAATATAAGTAATGATAATGTACCAGGTCAGATTACGAATTGCGTATCTGCCGAATTTTCGTTCCATCTTATTTAAAAATTTCATTCTTATGCCTTTCTTTAAATATTTGTCTTACCCCTTCTGCTAATATAACTTAGCAGAACCAGCCGTTTTTGTCAATCCGTTATCACCAAAGGTTACATTTTCTTCACCTTCGCCTGCTTCTGGAAGAGCGAAACCACATAACAAAGAATCTGTTCATATAAGAACAGAAACATCTATTGTATTTTTCCGTTAAAGCTATAAAATACCAATCCAGAAACAGGCTCACACGCGAAAACGTCCCTGGCATTCCGCCAGGGACATTTTCACTTCTTAGGATTCTTCATCCTCTTTCTTGCGTTTTTTCAGGA